>NZ_LOYC01000009.1:0-695159 GCF_001524725.1 Burkholderia sp. MSMB1072 | reverse complement strand
ACCGCCCGGTGCGGACCCGCATGCCGGGTGGTGTGGGAGGGGATCGGTCAGACTCTCTGACCGCCCCTATCCCGATCTGCGGAACGCAATGGCGGCAACCCCGATCGTCCGGATACAAAAAAGCGAGGCCTGTGCCTCGCTTTTTTCGTGCTGCGCCCGTGTGGCGCGGCGCTGGTTGCCGATGGCTCAACGCGTGTATTCGCCGTTGGCTTCCGGCTGGAACACGATCGCGGCAACTTTCATCAGCTTTTCGGCGCCGCTCGGCTGCATCACCTTGACCATCTGGCCGCGTTGCGTGCCCAGCAGCGCCATGCCGACGGGCGAGAAGACGTTCAGGCGGCCGAGTTCGAGGTTGGCGGCGTCCGGATAAACGATCGTCCAGGTGGCCTGTTCCTGGGTTGCTTCGTCGAGCAGCGTGATTTGCGAGTTCATCGTGACGACGTTCGCCTTGATGGCGTCGGGCTGGACGATATCGGCGCGCTCCAGCAGCGTGTCGAGCATCGCCTGAAAGCGCGGATTGTGCTCGGCATGCTTTTCGAGGCGAGCGACGTCGAGTTCGGTCAACTGGTAAAGGCGTTGTTTCATGGTGGTTCTCCAAATGATCGGCAGAGGGCAGGCGTGGCGTGCCTATGAGGATCGCCCGGAGCCTGTCTAACCTGGCTCCGGGTGGAGACCGAGCGGTCAGATCAGGCGCCGGGCAGGGGCGAGCGGTGCCTGGGCCGTGCGTCGAACGAGGGAATGCGCCGGCTGGCCGGCGCGCACGCGCACGCGCACGCCGGCCAAGCCGGACGGCGAAACCAAAAGGGGCGTGAGCGCGTACATGGTGGATGGAATATCGACTGGCGAAGGAAACCTTACGATTCTACAACACAACCTTCCGGACATGTGATCCGGCTGTCGGCCTTTCGTCAGCGATTGTTGTGTAGATGAAGCAAGTTGCAACGACCCTGTTCGGAAACAGTGGGCGATTTTTTCCAGAAATGCAACGCTGTATGTTCAAACTAAGGGTTTCCCCTTGGAAGCGCGCGCACTACACTGAATTCAATCGCTTCAGACAGTCCTGCCGAGGCGACGCCAAAAGAGAACATATTCCGGAGGTAAATCATGAAGTCGATCATCTACGCAGCCATCGCCGCATCCGTCCTTGCCGCTCCGATTGCATCGTTCGCGCAGTCCGAGCAGGGGTTGACCCGCGCTCAGGTCAAGGCCGAACTCGTACAACTCGAGCAGAACGGCTACAAGCCGCAGGCGAGCGATTCGCAATATCCGAGCGACATCCAGGCGGCCGAGCAGCGGGTTCAGCCGAATCAGCCGATGCTCGCGCACGCCGACACGAGCGGTTACGGTGCCGTGGCAACGGGGGCCGCGCAAGCCGGCCGCCGCGTGACGCGTGAAGCGCCGAATCCCGTGAATTCGGTCTACTTCGGTAACTGATCGAGCATCCCGCGGGTCTGCCCGGGCGCACCGCCGAATTGACGAGACGCGCGCCAGTCGCGCGCGTCGTTCGCCCGCAGAAGCAGAACCTCCGTCGCCGCATGTCGGCGGCTTTCCGCCCAGACGCTGACGCGTTTGGGCCTTTTTTGCTGGGGCGGATCAGGCGGACGTGACGGTGGGCGTGCCGTGGATATAGTGTTCGAGCTGGCTGATCGTGAACTGCTGATCGGCAATCACGCTCTTCACGAGGTCGCCGATCGAGATGAGGCCGACCAGCTTGCCGCCGTCGAGCACGGGCAGGTGGCGCATCCGGTGCTGGGTCATCAGCGCCATGCACTCGTCGGTGGATTGCGACGGTTCGACGTAGCGCACCTTCGCCGTCATGATTTCCTCGACGCGGGTGGCTTTCGACGAGCGGTCCTGCAGGACGACCTTGCGCGCGTAGTCGCGCTCGGTGACGATGCCCGCGATGTCGTCGCCGTCCACGACGAGCAGCGCGCCGATGCCCTTTTCCGCCATCAGCTTGATGGCGTCGTAGACGAGATCGCTCTTCGTGACGGTGTAGATGGTACGGCCCGAATCCGGCTTGGCCTTGAGAATCTGCGCGACAGTCGTGCTCATTCGCTTTCTCCGTGTGCAGGTCGATGCAGGGCAGGCGGGGCGTGATGCGCGTCACCCGATGAGCCCAGTATAGCCGGGCGGGCGGCGGCAGTCGCGTGACGTTTCCAGATTAGCGGTAAACTCCCGTCACGCACCATCCACACAATTCCTACATTCCTGACCGTTTCAATTGAATTCATGATGTCTTCGCGTCCCCAATCGCCCGCGCCGGGCAATGGCCAGGCCGACGAGTGCGTGACGCTCGTCGCCACGGCGTCGCTGCCTACGCGCTACGGTACGTTTACGTCGTACGCATTTCGCGTATCGGGCAGCGATGCCGAACATCTCGCGCTCGTGATGGGCGACGTGACCGGCGAGCAGTCTGTGCTGACGCGGCTGCATTCCGAATGCCTGACCGGTGACGTGTTCGGTTCGTACCGCTGCGATTGCGGCGAGCAACTCGATCTCGCGTTGCGTTACATCGCGGCCGAAGACCGCGGCGTGCTGCTGTATCTGCGCGGCCATGAAGGCCGCGGCATCGGCCTGAGCAACAAGATCCGCGCCTACGCGCTGCAGGAGCAGGGGCGCGATACCGTCGAGGCGAACCTCGATCTCGGCCTGCCCGACGACGCCCGCGAATACGACTCGGCCGCTGCGATCCTGCGCATCCTCGGCGTGACGTCGGTGCGGTTGATGAGCAACAATCCGAAGAAGTTCGATACGCTCGTGAAGCACGGTATTCCCGTCTGCGAGCGCGTGGCGCTCGCGGTGCCCGTGCGCGAGGAAAACGAGCGTTATATCCGCACGAAGCAGGCGAAGTTCGGACACTACTTCGAGGAAAACGAGTGATGGAAATTCGGGAGTCTTCGGGACGGTTGTCTGGCAAGCGATTTGTCCCGGAGAGGCTGTCTGGTGATGGGTTTTGATCGAAAGTCGGGTTTGTCGCAAATCGTATCGATACTTCCGAACATCGGGAAGCTTGGCATTCTGGCGTAGCTTTTTCATAAAGCTACGCCACTTTCCGATGAGATTTGCGCGCGCACTGCAAGCAAGCTGACCTCGGGTCAGCACTTGGCCTTTGGCGGCTTTCCCGGGCTACGCCTGAAGACGACCGGAAGTCGTCTTTCGTGGTGCGAACATGCCGTGATCCTCTCGTCTCACGATCGCGCTGAACCAATAAAAAGGTTTTGTGATTTGGGCCTCCCTCCTGGGGCTCGTTGACGATCAGCCTCGTCTCGCTTGATGCTCTCCTGCCGATTGCCCCGAACCGGTGTCCGCATTGCTGCCTTTCCCCGACTACATCTCCTGCTGTCGGCCGAGGCCCTGAAATACTCGCCGATTGCTGGAGCACCGACGTCGTCCATTGCGGCGCAGCGCTTGCCTGTTCATTTCGCGCGGCACGATTAACGCGGTTGGACAATGGACAACGTCGTTGTCAACGTTCCGATACCAATGGAAGGCCGGGTCCCATGCGACGAAGGGCCCGGTCGTGCATTCGTCGGTTTTGCGGGCGATTACGTCGCGCACGCGCGCTCCTATGCCGGCAGGAGACCTGCCACCCGGTAAGTCTCTATCAAAGTGTCGTATAGCGCGATATCCGAACGGCTTCTGGCAATGAGCTGAGCGCCGGCAACGGCGGCGAAGATGGCGCGAGCCCGTTGTTCGCACGCTTCGGCGCTACCCACTGCCGCCGCGGACAGAACTTTATTCAGCCACGCGACATTGACATCGGCAAACGTCTGAACCTCTTTCATCACCGCCGCGGGCAGGTCGTCGCTTTCGGCGGCCATGAAACTGCAGAGGCACATGCGGTTACCATTCTCGAGCGCCTTGCGGAACGTGTCGGGATACTGGCGGAGACACTGGAGTGGATCCGAGGATTCGGCCAGCAGTGCTTCCAGCGTCGCGGCCGAATCCTCCCAGTAGCGCCTCGCGACCGCCGCGCCGAGCTCGGCCTTGCTCGGGAAGTGGTGGTAGACGCTGGCAGCCTTGATGCCGACGACGTCCGCGAGATCGCGAAAATTCAGCCCGCCGTAGCCATGCGCCTGCGCGACCCTTGTGGCGGCCGCCAGGATGTTCTCCTTGGAGTTTGAGCCTGTCTCGTTCTTCACTGCTACGGCCTCGCAATTCAAAAAATGAGCGTTGACGGGGACGATTATACCTTCTACAGTAAACCTACCATGTGGCAGGTAGGGACGTAACACCGCATGCTCCGACACCATCTATTCCGACGCAACCGCACTGTAGAGGCTTAACGATGAGTTCCGAGATACTCGACTTCGATGTACCCAAACTTCCCTTGATGAAGATCTACGATTTTCCGACGGGACCCTATCCGACACGCGTGCGCATCGCCCTGGCCGAGAAGAACCTTCAATCGCGTGTCGAGTTTGCGATGGTCGACCTTTATAAAGGGGAGCACAAAAGGCCCGAATTCATTGCGCAGAAGAACTACTCGGGCACGCTGCCGGTGCTCGAACTCGACGACGGGACGCTCATTGCCGAGTGCACGGCCATTACCCAATACCTGGACGCGCTCGATGGTGCGCCCACGCTCACCGGCAGGACACCGCTCGAACAGGGCTTGATCCACATGATGAGCAAGCGCGCCGAGCTGGAGCTGCTCGACGCCATCAGCGTGTATTTCCACCACGGCACGCCGGGGCTGGGGCCGGACGTCGAAACCTATCAGAATGCCGAGTGGGGATTCCGTCAACGCGACAAAGCCCTGAGGGGCATGCGCTACTTCGACGACGTTTTGAAAAGACAGCCGTTTGTCGCCGGGGAAGCCTTCTCGATGGCCGACATCACGGTGATCGGCGGTTTGATCTTTGCGTCGATCGTGAAGCTGGCGGTGCCTGCCGAATACGTGGCACTTCATGCGTGGTACGCGAGGATGAAGGAGCGCCCCAGCGTCAGAAACCAGCCGGCATTCTCGGCACTGAGCGGGGTATCCGATTGATGTTTGTGGACGACGGTTTTCGCGTTTGAGCCGGGGTGCGCCGTGCTGCGGTTTCGTTTACCCGTCAGATTGCTGCGCCCCAACGATGGGTGAATGAAATTCACACCCAAGGTATGGACATTCCGTTCGGAGGACATAAGCAATCCGGCCTTGGCACGGAGCATGGAAACGAAGGGCGGCAACTGTTCGGTAATCCGAAGATTGTCTTGATCCGGAAGTAGTCCGGGCGTCGCGGATGCCGGGCAGGGTCTGCACGTTGCGACCCACGGGCAATCACGTGCGCACGCGTGCCCGTGCGAGGAGAGAGAGCCCGTCTCCCTCGCACGCGCTTGAATCGCCGCCAGCGGCCAGGCCGCTCGACGCATGCGGCAGGTGGGGCGCAAGGTCTGCGACTGCTGGTCCGGCGTAACTTTCGTCAAACAGGCCCGCTGCGTAAGGCCGATGCATTACTCGAGGAGAACGAGTAATCGGAGCGGGTGCGTCGCCGCCCGTTTCTCGTCATCTGTTCGTCCAATCGTCGCCGGTATAAGCGACGGTCGCGATTCTCTCCTCATTCGTGCGGCGTCCATCCGTTCCGTACTCGCGTGGCGATCATGCCGTCGAATCGAAACCGAATGCCCGACGCTGCGTCGCTGGAGGCCGGCGGATGCGGATGCATGTCCGCCTCGATGGCCGCGCCGACGTGTAACGGCTCACGCGCGTATGCCTGTCAGCGCCACGTGCTGTTCTGCAACACGATCCGATAGCCATCGGCATCCTCGAAAGTCTGGCCTGATATTTCCCAGTACGGATTGAACGATGTCACCGGCATGAAGCCGTGTGCGGTCGCGCGTTCGCACGCGGCCTCCCATTCCGGACGATCGGGCAGGTAGAACACGATCAGATCCTCGGGCGTCGGCGACGGCGCGACCGGATGATCGGGGCAGTGCGTGAACTCGAAGTGATAGTCGAGGCCCGCGCGTCCGAGCATCACGCCGGAAAAGCCGTCGTGATCTTCGAAGCGCGCCAGTACCGACAGATCGAGGGCGTCGCGATACATGCGCTCGGTGCGGGCGAGGTTGGCGACCGGGCGGGCAATGCGCAGATGGGTGTGCAAGATGGCCTCGGCGGGAAGTGGCGCGCGGTCAATGATAAGTCGGCCGATCCGGATTGGGCGATGCGAGCGGATCGTGTTTCCGGCGATACTTGCCGTATCGAACGATATCGATCCGGCCTGAGCAAACGGATCGAATTGTCGAGCCTCATCTCGCGAAAGAAAAAACATGACGCTTCTCGATCCCGTGTGCCCACCCGCGTCGCAGCGGCGACTCGTCTGCAAAGCATTCGAATTCTTGTGTTCCGCCGCACCTGCCGTACGACGCGCAGATAGGCGCATGCCGGTAGGGAGGTGACGAATGGACAAGCCCGATCTTCGTCGGCCGGTTGCCGGACCGTATCGTCAGTCGCGATGGGCGGTCGGCCTGGAGGCCGCTTTCGGATGGCTGGCAAAGGGGACGTTGGCACTGGCCGGGCTGGCGGTGGTCGCATTGGCGGCGCTGACGGGCGACGTCGGCGCCCTGACGGACCTGCCGTCGACCAGGAAGGGCTGGTTGTACCTGCTGCTAATAATAGTTGTGGCGGTCGCGCTGATATTTGCGGTGCATCACTACTGGCTGCGCCCGGCCGGCTAGCCGGAACGGAAAACGATGTGGCCCCGCAATCCGCGCAGGCAATAAAAAAGCCCGCTGCTTGAGCGGGCTGAATCCATGTTTGGAGACATGGAGGAGACAGACGTAAATTTAAGGGAAAACCCGAACGTTTGCAAGCTCTCGTTGTATCCGCACAACTTGCCGCCGCGCGGCATGGCCTCATTCACATGCCGGCGGCCCGTGCGTGCGCCGCGAACCCGCCGAACCGCTCTTGCGCGACGGGCAGCGCGTATTTGTTGCGCATCTCCGTCTCGATCCATGCACACGCCTCGCGCGCGCAGTCGGTCAACGCGAGCCGCGTCGCATGCCCGTCGATGTCGTACACGAAACGCACGCCGACCTCGTCATCGTCAACCTGTCGTTCGAGCTGATTGAGTTGCAGTTGCGGCCCGTGCTGTTGCGACAGCGCACGCAATTCGTCGAAGTGATATTCGAGCCAGTCCGCGAAGAACAGTGCGTCGCTGTGGCACGGCAGGCGGAAAGCCGCGCTGCGCGACGGGCGCGCAGCGGTTTCGCCGGCCGGCGCATGCGGTTCGCGGTCGATCGCGATGGGCGGATCGACCGGCGCGAGCGGATGCCGAATTCGCCGGTACGGTTCGCGATCGCGCAACGCGTGCCACAGCAATTCGTCGCCGGCGGCGCCGGACGGCTGCATCGTCAGGTCGTGCCGACCGTCGCCGGTCGCGGCGATGTCGCGGATCACGAGACGCAGCGAGCACAGCGGCTCGTCCGCGACCAGCAGGGTGGCCGGACGCGGCAGCCCGCATACGAGTGGCGCGGCGCCGGCGGCACGAAACACGAGCCCGCGGCGATCGAGCCGCACGAGCGGCAATGGCCTGGGAAACGACGGGTAGGCGACCGCGATGCGGGCGCCGCCGGCGCTCGTCAATCCGGGCATCATCGCGCGAAAGACCTGGGACTGGTCCACGTTGGTTCTCCTTCGTTACGATGCCGCCCGGACGGAAATGCGCGTTCCGGCTCAGGCGGCGATAGCTTGCCGGGCGGCCTGCCCCGGCTCGATTCCTAGCGCAGCAAACGTTTGCGGATCGATGTCGATCCAGCACGCGACCACCAGACGTCCGTCCACCTGCTTCGGCGGGCCTGCACGGTGCGCGTGTATGCCGATCCGGCGGAACAACCGCTCCATGCTCGCGAACGTCACGCCGATCAGCTGTCGCGCGCCGAGCTGCGCCGCGCATTCGACGACGGCGGCGAGCATCGGGCGCACGGCCCATTCGGCATTGCCCGGGCCGCCTTCGGCGTCGGTCGCCGCGAATCGGGACAACTCCCAGACGGCGGCCGATTGCGGCAGCGGCATGTCCTTGGCGACCAGATCGGCGAACAGCGACTTCAGCAGATACGGGCGCGTCGTCGGCAGCAGGCGCGCGCATCCGCACATGTCGCCGTCGGCGTTTCGCGCGAACACGTAGACGGTATCGTCGCGATCGAACTGGTCACGCTCGAAACTTTCGTTCGCCGACGGGAGCGCCCAACCGAGCTGTTCGACGAACACGCGGCGCCGATAGCGCCCGAGATCCGCCGCGAGTTCGTATGGCAACCGCCCTTCCTCGTGAACGAAGGTCTGCATGGATGTCCTCGGATCTGTGCTTTTGTATGCATCCATTACAGCGCGTGGCACGAGGAGCCTGTAACTGGTAACTCTTACAGGGTGACGGCGTAAAGACGCCATTTGCGCGGTGGTAACGGTTTCTTGATCGACGGGATTGAAAACCGGGCAGCTTTTGCTTATAAAGAGCGCCAGTCTCGCAAAATCGTCAGAGGAATGTGCGGCCGGTTGTCACTGGAGCGTGGGACCGGCATGATAGGCGTCGTTGTGCCCGAGCAGGGCCGACGCGACCGCGGCAGGCCAGTCGATGGCGGCGAGCCGTGCGGCGAGCGCGGCTGCCGTGCGGAACATGCCGATGTCGGCGCCTTTGGCGTCGGTGGCCATCACGTTGCTGCGGACATCGCCGCCCGCGATCACGAACGTGCCCGTCGCGCGTTCGAGGTACCAGTCCCAGCCGACCGTCACGTACGCGACGCCGGCACCGGCGGCGCGATGCCATTCGGTATAACCGGCGAGGCGGGCATCGATCGCGTTGTCGCGCAGTTCGGCCAGCAACGAGGGGTCGAGGCCGCTCGCGACATGGTGGAGCACAAGCGCGGCCAGTGCGCCTTCTGACAGGCGTACGTAGCCGTCCGGGGACGGGCCGGGGACAGGATGCAGCAAGGGTGAAGTCATGCGCGGAATGTATCAGCCTCGAACGGGTGCTGGAACCTGACAAGTATGACAGCGTGACGTTGTCGGAGAAAGAATGGAACTGCGCTGGCAGGATGCCTACCAACAATTCAGCGCCGCGGAAGACGAGCAGCAGCTCTTCCAGCGGATCGCCGCCTATTCCAAGCGGCTGGGATTCGAATACTGCTGTTACGGCATTCGCGTACCGCTGCCTGTTTCGAAGCCGGCGGTCGCCATCTTCAATACCTATCCGGACGGCTGGATGGCGCACTATCAGGCGCAGAACTATATCGAGATCGACTCGACGGTTCGCGATGGCGCGCTCAGCACCAACATGATCGTCTGGCCCGACGTCGACAACATCGAGCCCTGCCCGCTGTGGCAGGACGCGCGCGATTTCGGGCTGTCGGTGGGCGTCGCGCAGTCGAGCTGGGCGGCGCGCGGCGCGTTCGGCCTGCTGAGCATCGCCCGTCATGCCGACCGGCTGACGCCGGCCGAGATCAACATGCTGACGCTGCAGACGAACTGGCTCGCGAACCTGTCGCATTCGCTGATGAGCCGCTTCATGGTGCCGAAGTTGTCGCCCGCGGCGGGCGTCACGCTGACCGCGCGCGAGCGCGAGGTACTGTGCTGGACGGCCGAGGGCAAGACTGCGTGCGAAATCGGCCAGATCCTCAGCATCTCGGAGCGGACGGTCAACTTCCACGTGAACAACATCCTCGAGAAGCTCGGCGCGACCAACAAGGTCCAGGCGGTCGTCAAGGCGATCTCGGCCGGGCTCATCGAAGCGCCCTGACGCGACGGCGGCGCCGGATGCGGCGGCCGCCGCGCGGCTCATTCCATCATCGGCTCCGCTTCCTTCGCGGTCCAGCTCACGCTGGAAATGCTTTTCTCCATGCTCATCCGGCTCGCGATCTGCTCGAGCTTCTGCTGATCCTTCGGATGCAGCTTCAGCGTCGCGGTCACCTTCAGCCGGTCCGGCTGCTCGGGCACGTCCTCGCTCGTGAGGCTCTGGAACGACAGCGGCTTCGCATACATCGCGTTCGACAGCAGCGTGCGGATGTGCACTTCGTCGGCGGCGAGGCAAATCACGGTGATCTGGTATTCGCGCACGAGGTCGGCATTCGAGACGGGCGTCGCGTTGATGGCCTGGCTGACGCCGCGCAGCACCGTATTGGTGAGCAGCACGACGCCCGTGCCGGCGAGCGCGGGCGCGTAGTGACCGGAGCCGGACAGCACGCCGACGGCAGCCGAGCACCACAGTGTCGCGGCCGTGTTGATACCCTGGATCGAACCCTTGTCGCGCATGATCACGCCGCCGCCGAGAAAGCCGACGCCCGACACGACGTACGCGGCGATCTGCGTGACGCCCGCGACGCCGTTGCCGGTCAGCACGCCGAGCGTGACGAACAGGCACGCGCCGCTCGCGACGAGCGTGATGGTGCGCAGGCCGGCCGTGCGCTGGCGCATCTGGCGCTCGAGGCCGATGGCGACGCCGCAGGCGAACGCGGTGAAAAGGCGGAGTGCGAAATCGAAAGTCATGGTTGTCCTGCCGTGCGAGAAGCGCATGCCGGCTGGCGTCGCCGCGACGCAAGGCCGAAGGCGACGCGGCGATAGCCGTCATCGCGCGGTACTGTACCGCGCGAATGCGTCGTTCAATGTGAAACGGATGGCGTGCGGCTCGCGGAACGCGAGCCAAGGCAGGAGAACTGCGGCGGACAGGCGTTCAGGCGGCAAGCGGCGCACGCAACGGAGTGCTGCAACTGTCCACGATGGTTCCTGAAGGAAGAATGGGCGGCATTCTAGTGGGCGGGGCGCGCCCGCGTCAACCGCCTGGCGGCGCTACTGCGCCGAGCCGATCGTGCCCGTCGCGAGCGCGAGCGCGGCGGCGGCCGATAATGCGCCGGCATAGCTGTCGACCTCCGCGTTGCGCGCGGCGAGCAACTGGCTTTGCGCGATCGTCGCGTCGGTGACCGAGCCGACGCCGTTCCGGTACGCGGTCAGCGCCGCGTCGTAACTCGTTTGCGCGGCATCGACGAGCGCCTTCGCGGCGTCGTGCGACGCCAGGCTCGTCTGTACCGCGTTCTGCGCGGCGACGATCTGGCGCACCGCTTCCTCCTTGGTCCGCGTGAGGCGCGCGGATGCGCTTTCCGCGTCGTTGCGCGCCTGCATCAGCACGGCCGAGCGCAGACCACCGTCGTACAGCGGGATCGTCACGCCGAGGAATACGCCGCCGCCGTAGCGGCTGCCGTTCAGGTTGACGGTCGGCGCCTGGTCGCCGATCGCGGGCAGCGCGGAGATGGACGTGCCGCCGCTCGCATACGACGTCGACGCGGACAGGAAGATCTTCGGCATGAATGCGGCTTGCGCGGCCTTGATCTTCGCGCGATTGGCCTTTTCGACCGCGAACGCACCCTGCAGATCGGGACGGCGCGCGATCGCGTCCGCCACGATCGCGTCGACCGACGAACCGAGCGCGGGCGGCAGCGGCCGCTTCGGCAGCGCGGCGATCGTCGGCTTCGACAGCGGCGAGATGCCGAGCGCGGAGACGAGGGCGAGGTAGCCGTCGCTTTCGGCGCCGTTCGCCTGCACGAGCGCGAGGTTCGCCTGCGCGCGGTTCTGCGTCGCCTGCGCGAGCTCGACGACCGTCCCGACGCCGTGCTGGAGCCGCGCGCGGGACGCCGCGAGAATCGCATCCGCGTTCGCGAGGCCCTGCCGTGCGCTGAGCGCGCGCGAGCGTGCGGCTTCGTAGCGGTAGTAGGAGACCGTCACGTCGTGGATGACCTGCTGGTGCACGGCCGTGAACGCGACGTTCGACGCGATCGACGCCTGTTCGGCCGCTTCGACGCGCGCCGCGCGGCCGCCGAAATCGAACAGCAGCCATTGCAGCGACAGCGCCGAAATCGTGCCGTGCACGGTGGTGTTGCTGGACGAATCGCCGAGGATCGTCGACGTCGAGCCGTGGTTCGCCTGGTACGCGCCCATTGCCGTCGCCGACAGGCGCGGCAGATACGCGGACTTGGCGAGGCCGACCGCGAGCGCCGCGTTGCGCGCGTCGTTCCATGCGATGCGGGTCAGCGGGTTCGCGGATTCCGCGAGATCGATCAGCTCGGGCAGCGTGTACGCATGCGCGGCATCGAGTGCGGCCGGAGCCGGAACCGACGCGAGCGCCGGCGATGCAGGCAGTGTGTAGTCGTGTGCACCTTGCGCGGAAGCGCGCGGCGGCGCGGCCACGATGTCGCCCGCAGCCGACGTTTGCGGCTGCCACGGGCGGTCGGATGCCTCCGGCGCCAGATCGATCGACGACGTCGCGCAGCCGGCCAGCGCGACCGCGGTCGCGAGCGCGACGGCGGCGATCGAGGCGGCCGGCGGTTCAGGTAGACGCATGACGGGCAGGCTCCTTCGGTGTGGCTTGACGGGCGGCGTCGGCGACATGGGCAAGCCGCGTGTCGATCAGGTTCAGCAGCGCGTCGCGCGCGGGGTCGATGGGGGCGGCGCCCGGCGGCGGCGGGGCATCCGTGCGGGGCGCGGTTTCGTCGTCGCCCAGCGCAGTCACGCGCGCGAGTTGCGCGCCGATCGCCGCGTCGCCGGGTTTGCGTTCGGCGAGCAGGAACAGCGGGCCTTCGATCGCACCGAGTTCCGCGAGCGCGCGCCGCCGTGCGGCGAGCCACGTCGCGGCCGGCCGCACCCACGACGGTTCGTAATGGATCAGGCCGAGCTCCTGCGAGATCGCGCCGTGGCGGGCGAACGCTTCGGCGGCCAGCGCGCGCCGTTCGGCCGGCTGCGCGATCTGCGCAACGCGCCGCCACTGGTCGAGCAGCGCCGCGAGCGCCGTGTCGATCTGTTTGCCGATGCTGACCGGCCAGATGCGTGTGAACACGAGATACACGACGACGTTGCCGAGCAGGATGCCGATCGTGCGATCGCGCGCGAGCGTCAGGTCGAAGCCGGGGCCCGCGCCCTGGATGACGCACAGGAAGAATGCGAACGCGACCTGGAAGCCTGCGTATGCGATACGCGGCGATCCGAACGCGACCCACGCCGACAGCCACGCGCCGGCGAAGACGAGCGCCATCAGTTCGCCGATCGACGATAGCGACGGGACGACGAACACGAGCGCGGCGGTGCCGATCAGCGCGCCGACGATGCAGCCGGCGATGCGCAGCGTGAGCTTCTCGACCGTTTCGGCCGTCGAGCCGAGCGACACCATGTAGCAGGTGATGAAGCAGGTATGGATGCCGGACCAGTCGAGCTGCGAGTACAGCAGGTAGCAGAACATGGCGGCTGCCGTCGTCTTCAGCGCATAGCGGATGTGGTCGGGATTGGTACGCGCGTCGGGCACGAAGAAGCCGCCGCGCGGGGCGGGTGGTGCGGTGGCTTCCGCCGGTTCGTCGGCGGTGTCGGTCGCTGTGGCCGGTGCGTCGATGGCGGGCGGTTGCGCGAATTGCGCGATCGCGGCGTGCAGGTCCGTCGCGACGACGCGTGCGAGCGGCGGCAGTGCATCGGCGGCCGGCAGCGCGAGCGTCACGTCGACCGGATAGCCGCCCTGTTCGAGGATCGCGGCCATCTCGTCGAGCGTCGCCGCGATCGGCGCCGCGAATGCGTCGGGCAGTCGCGCCTCCGGTTCGCGATCGGCAAGCGCGACCGCGACGAGCAGCGCGGTGCTCGACGCGACGGCCTGCCGCAACGCGACGACATCGGCGCCCGACGACGAGCCTTCGAGCTTCGACAGCTTGAGCCACGTGAGCAACTGTTTGTCGCCTTCGCGCAGGCTTGCGTCGAACGCGGCGCGCGCGTCGTCGTCGTCGCGCAGCCGCCGCGCGGCGAGCCGCAGCCGCTTCGCGAGCTGCGCATGCGCGAGCGTGCGCGGCGACGGTGCGATCAGCAGGTTGACGACGATCGCCGCGCCGACCGGGATCGCGACCATCAGCCATGCATAGAGCAGCGCGCGCGTTGCCGCTTCGCCGACCGGCGCGAGGCCGAGCTGATCGAGCCCGAAGCCGACGATCATCGCGAGGATCGCGCCGACCGGGCGCAGCTTGCTGGCGGACGTCAGGTAGAGCAGGCCGACCGACAACACGGCCATGTACGCGACGCGCAGCACCGAATACTCGATGCTGAAGATCGCGACGCCGATCACGAGCGCGATCACGAGCGTGACGAGCAACAGCATCGCGACCGCGAGCACGGCGCTCGTCACGCGATCGGCGCGGTTCAGGAAGAACACGACATACGCGGAAATCGCGGCTTCGGGCGTGCCGTATCCGCTCGTCACGAGCACCACGAGCGCACAGATCAGCGCGACGCGCACGGCCATGGCCGCGCGCCCCGGAAACGGCGCGAGCTGCCGCAGGACTTCGCGCGGGCCCGGCGAGCGGACCTCAGCGGCAGGCCGAGCCATGCCGGACCTCGACGATCGCGCTCGCGCCGACACGCACGAGCTTGCCGTCGGGTTCGTCGAGCTTCACGCGCACGGGGAAGCGCTGCGCGACGTGCACCCAGTTCACTGAGCGCTGCACGATCGGCAGCGAGCGCGGCAGGTTGATGCGGTCGCTGTCCGCGATGCCGGCGCCGATGCCGACGACCTTGCCCGTCATCGGGCGGTCGCGGTCGATCATCGAATAGACGGTCGCGCAGTCGCCGACCGCGATGCGATTGAGCGACGTCTCGCGGAAATTGCCGACGGCGAACCATTCGCTCGCGTCGATCAGCGTGAAGATCGACTGGTTCGGCGCGAGGGTCTCGCCGGGGAGCACGCTCAGGCCCGTCACGAGCCCGTCGTGCGGCGCGCGCACGACCGTATCGTCGAGCGCATGCTGCGCGCGGGCCAGCGCGGCTTCGCGCGCATGCAGCGTCGCGATCGCGTCGGCATCGTCGCCGATCGTCTGCGCGGACGCGCGTTGCTGCTCCTGCGCCTGCGCGAGCGACACGGACGCGTCGCGCTGGCGCACCTTCGCCTGATCGAACTGCTGCGCGCTGACGTAGCCCTGCGCGGCGAGCGGTGCCAGCCGGTTCACGTCGCGGGTCGCGAGATCGTAGTTCTGCGTCGCGCGCTTGACTTGCTCGGCGGCGACGGACGCGTTCGAGCGCTCGCCGATCAGCGAGCGGCGGCGCGTGTCGAGCGATGCGCGCGCGAGCTCGAGATCGGCCTGCGCCTGCGCGACGCTCAGCCGGTACGGCACGGGATCGATCACGTACAGCAGGTCGCCTTTGGCGACGCGCTGGTTTTCATGCACCGCGAGCTGCACGATGCGGCCGCCGACCGGCGACGCGACGTGCACGACGTCCGCGTCGATCGACGCGTCGTCGGTGGACGGGTAGGCCGTCGTGCGGTGGTACGCGTACGCGAGCGCCGCGATGCCGAGCGCGACGATCGCGAGCGCGATCACGCGGCCTTTGACGGAGGGGCGGGCGATGCCGGCGGCCTTCATGCGAACGGCCCCGTGCCGGTGAGCCAGACGATCACGGCGACCACGAGCCCGATCGCGGTGCAGACGGCAAGCTGGTAGGGCACCGTCGCGGCCCAGCCGGTCGCGACGAACACGCGGTGCGCGACGATCGCGCCGACGATGCCGACGATCGCACTGACGAGCCACAGCGGGAAGTACGCGCCGAACAGCACGTAGGACGGCGCACCGCGCGAGGCGCAGCCCGCGAGCGGCAGGGCGGGCGCCAGGACGGCGGCGACGCGCAGGGGCGCGCGCGGCGTTGTTTTTCTCATGATGTGACGAGCTCGACGTTGAGGGTGGATGCCGGGCGCGGCGCAATGCGGATCGTCGCCGCGACGACGATTCCGGGATACGGAGCCGATCATAAATCAGCGCGATACGGATCGCCAGCGATCCGGCACGCGTTCACGGCATGGAGCGAGGCTGGCCATGGCCGCGCCGTCGGTCATGCCGGACGGTCCGGCAGTGCGGGTCGGCAGCGGTGGCCGGACCGCCGCGATTCTGCCAGCAGCTGCTCGCGTAGGGTTGCTAACGGACTGTAAAGGATCGTCAGACGAAAATCGCGCAGCGGAATTTGCCGTGTGGGCACAGCGGAATCGGCACGCAAATCGCCGATTGCTGCTCGAACCGTGCGAATCCGGTTGGTTCGGCTGACCGCGCGCATCCTCGACGAGCAGGCCGACGAGATCGCGTGCGAAGCGCGGCAGCACATCGGGATCGGCGACGCGGATCTGCAACCGGCGCTCGCCCGGTCGCCTTCGAGCGCGACGAGGCGCAGCGCCATCGTCTTCGCATGACGGCGCGCGGTGCCTGCGGGCAGTACGCCGACGTTCTCGACGATCATCCTGCAGGCCGTCTCGAAGTTGCTGACCTGGATGCGCCCACGCGGCATGCGCTGCATGCCGGCGGCCGCGCGTTTCGGGAAGGCGCGGATCGCGCTCGCGTCGTGCAGGCCGATGGCGTCGCGGTCGAGCGTCGCGACGAACGGCGTCGATGCATGGCCGCGACGCCGGGTGGATGGCCGATCATCGCGCGAAGCCGTACGGCGTTGCACCGCCGGGCGCGACCCGTCGTCGCGGCCGGGATCTGTGTACCATCGTGCGTATGGCGCGACACGCGGCACTGGGCATCACGGCCCGTGCGACGCGCGTCGCGGAAGCGGTAGTGCAACGAAGGCGAACGTTCCATGCGAAGTTTCTTTGTCCGGTTCATTGCAATCGGCGTGCTGTTCCATCTGTATGTCGGGATGCGGATCATTCCCGACGCATTCGTGTCGCCGCTCGCGCGCACGATCGCGGCGCTCGTGCTGGCGAGTTTCGTCGTGTTGATTCCGGTCGGCATGTTCTCGCGCCGCTTCGACGAAGGATGGGCGGCGACGCTGGTCGGCTGGGCCGGCGCGCTCGCGATGGGCTTCTTCTCGTCGCTGCTGGTGCTGACGTTGCTGCGCGAAATCGTGCTGCTCGGTGTGCTCGCGTGGCGGCATCTCGGGCATGACGGCGCGTGGAGCGGCGCCGCGCCCGACACGGCGCTCGGCGTGCTGGCGGCCGCGGTGCTCGTGACCGCGATCGGGTTCGTCGGCGCGCGCCGCACGGCGGCTGTCAAGCGCGTGTCGATTCCGGTCGCGGGGCTCCCGGCCGCGCTCGACGGGCTGACGATCGTGCAACTGTCCGACATCCACGTCGGGCCGACGATCAAGCGGCCCTACATCGAACGGATCGTGCGTGCGGTCAATGCGCTCGACGCCGACCTCGTGGTCGTGACGGGCGATGTGGTGGACGGTTCGGTCAAGCGCCTGCGCGAACACACGGCGCCGCTCGGCGAGATGCGTTCGCGGCACGGCACCTTCCTCGTGACGGGTAACCACGAGTACTACGCGGGTGCGCATGCGTGGATCGACGAGTTTCGTCGTATCGGGCTGACGGTGCTGCTGAACGAGCACGTGCTGATCGAGCGCGGCGGCGCGCGGGCGGTGCTCGCGGGCGTCACCGATTTCACGGCGGGCGGATTCGATCCCGCCCATCGCAGCGACCCCGCGCAGGCGCTGGCCGGTGCGCCGCGCGACGTCGGCACGAAGATCCTGCTCGCGCACCAGCCGCGCAGCGCGGAAGCGGCGAACCGCGCGGGCTTTACCGTGCAGCTGTCGGGGCACACGCATGGCGGCCAGTTCCTGCCGTGGCCGCCGTTCGTGCGACTGCAGCAGCCGGTGATCGGCGGGCTGAATCGCTTCGGCGACATGTGGCTGTATACGAGCCGCGGCACCGGCTACTGGGGGCCGCCGAACCGCTTCGGCGTGCCGTCCGAGATCGCGCTGATTCGACTGACGCGCGGCTAGCCGATGGCAGGGAGGCGGCCGTCGCGCGATACGAACGCGCATCGCGATGCACCGCGGCTTCCTTTCGGCCTTTCGGCTACGAATGACAGCGCATGGCGGCGCGCGGCGCCGTTGGCTAGTATGCAGACATGCGTCGTTCGCTTCGTTCCTCACTCGTTCCTGCCGACATGTCCACGCCCGATCTCTTCGCCGATACGCCCGTGCCAGACGTGGACTGGTACCCGGACTGGCTCGCACCGCCCGACGCCGATCGCGCGCTGGCCGCGCTGATCGACGAGGTCGCGTGGCGGCAGGACACGATTCGCACGCCGCGCGGACGCATTCCGTTGCCGCGGCTCACCGCGTGGCAAGGCGAACCGGATGCCGTGTACGTGTACTCGGGCATCCGCAACGTACCCGAGCCATGGACGCCGGCCGTGCTCGGGCTGAAGCATGCGGTCGAGGCGACGTGCGGCGTGCGCTTCAACAGCGTGCTGCTCAATCGCTATCGCAACGGGCTGGACAGCCTCGGCTGGCATGCGGACAACGAACCCGAACTCGGCGATGCGCCGGTGATCGCGTCGGTGAGCCTCGGCGCGATGCGCGTGTTCGATCTTCGCCATCGCGCGACCGGCGTCACGCATGCGTACCGCCTCGTGCATGGCAGCCTGCTCGTGATGCGCGGACGCACGCAGGCCGAATGGCAGCACCGCGTGCCGAAGGCGCCGGCCGTGCAGGGCGAACGCGTGAACCTGACCTTCCGGCGCGTGTCGATGATGGGCGGATAGATCGCGCCCCGTTTCCCGGGCCACGAAAGGGCGATGCAAGCAATTGGCCCGGCGTGCGGCACGTTGCCGCACGAACGCGATGCCGGGCGGCTCGGCGTGCCGCTGAGGCCCGTCCCGCAAGGCTTTCGGGTAGATGCGATCAACCGCCCGGTTCCGATAGGTGAGTGAAACCTCTGATGGTGCGTCGCAACAATCCGTGAATAAACTGTCGAATGACAGAAACGCGTCGGCGTGCCGGCGCGACCTTTTCGATATGCCTCCGTGCGCTGCCGATGCAGTGCGCAACGGGGCAGGAGCAAAACGCGTGACCGTACTCGACCCTTCCTTCGCACCCTCGCTGCACGTCTTCGAGCAAGACGGCGGATGGCAATGGGCGTTGACGGTGAAGCGGGCGACCGGCGTCGGCGTGAAAGTCGTGGCGTTCAGCCGGGAAGGCTTTCGCGGCGAAGCCGAGGCATACGCCGCCGGCCAGCTCGCCCGCGCCGAATATGACGCCGCCGTGACGGCCTGACGCCGTCGCGCGATCCCGCCCGAGGATCGTCTTCACCGTCGGCCGCTCGCGGCCGGCCGGTACTTTCCCGATCGTTTTCCGTCTTTCGTCTCGTGCCCCGCGCGATGCGCGCATCGCGCGGGCCGGCGCGCCTGTTCGCCCGTGCCCGCCGCGCCAAATGGTCCGTACCATTCGACACGTGCGTGCCATACGTCGCGCTTAACGTCCGGGCATGGCGTCCGTCGCGCTGGCGACGCGGCCTGCGCCGCGGCTTGGACGCCGGACGCCGACCCATCGACGAGAATGATGCAGGTCATGTGCGACGACAGAACCGACTACCACCACCCTGCGTGCGGCGGACCGCGCCCGACGCGGGCGCCGGAACGGGGATTCACGCTGATCGAGGTGTTGATCGCGCTGGCGATCGTGGCCGTGGCGCTGGGCGCCGTGATGCGCGCGATCGGCGCGCTCGCGTCGGACACCGACACGGCGCGCATGCGTCTACTCGCGTTGTGGAGCGCCGACAACGCGCTCGGCGAGATCCGTATCGCATCGGCCTGGCCATCCGTCGGCGCGAACACGTTCGCGTGCCCGCAGGGCCGCTACCGTTTCGTGTGCCGCCAGTCGGTGGCCGCGCTGCCGAGCCCGCTCGTGCGGCGCGTGACGGTGAGCGTCTATCCGTCCGCATCGAGCCGCAACGTGCTCGCCGAAGTCGTCACGGTGATCCAGAATGAAGCGCGCCGCTGAACGTCGCGGGGCCGGGCGCGCCCGTGCCCGCGGCTTCACGCTGATCGAGATGCTGGTCGCGATCGCGCTGCTCGCCGTGATCGCGCTGCTGTCGTGGCGCGGCCTCGACGCGACGATTCGCGGGCGCGACGATATCGCGTCGAATCTGGCGCAAACGCGTCTGCTCGGCCGTTATTTCTCCCAGTTGCAGTTCGACCTGATCAACCTCGTGACGGCTGACGAGGTGTTCGGGCCGCCGCTGCGCATCCGGCCGAACGAGCTCGTGATGGTGCGCCATCTCGGCGTCGGGGGCGGACCGGCGCAGATGCAGGTCGTGCGCTACCAGCTCAAGGGGCGCGAGCTCGTGCGCAGCGCGTCGCAGCCGCTCGCGTCGCTGGCCGACGTGGAGGATGCACTGAAGCACATGGATGCGTTCGCGCGCGTGGTGGTCAGCAACGATGCGCGGACGATGCAGCTTTCCGTGTGGATTCCGCCGGGCGGATGGACGACGAGCCAGACGGCCATCGAGCAGAGCTATGCGCAGTTTCTCGCCCAGCACGGCGTCAGCAACATCACGTCGCTCGGCATGCCGCTGCCGCGCGGCGTGCGTTTCGCGGTCACGATGGGCGCGCCGGCAGTCGAATACGTGCGGACGATCCCGATCGGCCAGTGACGGCGGCGCGGGTCGCTTGCGGCGCGCAACGCGATCCGTCCCCCGGACAAAATGGTCCGTAACTTTCGTCATACGTCTGTTATTACCCGTCCGTTAGTCTCGTGACGAGCATGACCGCTGCGACCGGCTCCATCGAACCGGGACGGCGGCGGCATCGGCAAACGGGAAGGGGGCGAACGTGACGGTCGAGCACCGGCATGATGCATACGCGGGCGCGTCGGGACTCGATGCGCGCGGTCAACGGCAATCGGCGGCGATCCTGAGCCGCGCACAACACTCGCACAGCGCCGGACGGTTCGATGACGCGGCGCGCGACTATCTCGCCGTGCTGGAGAAGGAGCCGGACAACCCTCAGGCATTGCACCTGTACGGCGTGCTGCAGTTCCAGCGTGGCGCGGCCGACGCCGCCGAAGCGTTGCTGCGCCAGTCGATCGCGATCGCCCCCGGTACGCGCGCTCTGTCGGATCTCGGTGCGATCGCCGGCGAGCGCGGCCGTGCGGGCGAGGCGCTCGAGCATTTCGCGGCCGCGCTGCACACGACGCCCGACGACGTGCAGACGCTCGTGCGCCGCGGCAACACGCTGCTCGGATTGCGACGCTATGGCGACGCGCTCGCGTCGTTCGACCGTGCGCTCGCGGTGTCGCCGCTCGTCCTCGATGCGTTGTGCAATCGCGGCAGCGCGCTGCGTGCGCTGCACCGCTTCGACGAGGCGCTCGATACCTACGACCGCGCACTGATGGTCGATCCGCGCTCGTTCGAATCGTGGTTCAACCGCGGTCTCGTGCTGCGCGAGCTGCAGCGGCCGGCCGATGCGCTGCAGTGCTTCGAACGCGCAAACGCGATCCGGCCCGGCGTGGCCGCGATCATGGCCGAGCGCGGCCGTACGTTGATCGATCTCGATCGACCGGGCGAGGCGCTCGACGCGTTCAACGAAGCCATCGCGGCCGATCCCGCGCGGATCGACGTGCTCTACAACAGCGCGGTCGCGCTCGAACGGCTCGGCCGCGCGGACGAGGCACTGGCCCGTTGCGAGCGCGTGCTGGCGTTCGATCCGGATCATGTCCGCGCCCATGCGAGTCGCGGCAACGCGCTGCTGCAGCTCAAGCGCTACGACGATGCGCTGGCGGCCTATGCGCGCGCGCTGGCGCTCGCTCCGCACTCGGTGGAGACGTTGTGCAACCGCGGCACCGCGTTGCGTTACCTGAAACGCTACGACGACGCGCTGGCCAGCTACGACGCCGCGCTGGCGCGCGACGCGGGGTTCGCCGAAGCCTGGACCAACCGCAGCAACGTATTGCAGGACCTGCATCGCTACGACGAAGCGATGGCGTCGCTCGACCGTGCGCTCGCGCTGCGTCCCGATCATGCGACGAACTGGCTCAACCGCGGCAACCTGTATTTCGAAACGGCGCGCCCGGACGACGCGCTCGCCGCGTACGACCGCGCGATCGCGCTGCGTCCCGACTACGCCGAAGCGCATTTCGCGCGCGCGTCGCTGTATCTGATCGAAGGCGATTTCGCGCGCGGCTGGCCCGAGTACGAATGGCGGCTGCGCGACGCGCAGTTGGCGCGACACTACCGGCCGTTCACGCAGCCGGCGTGGCAGGGCGACACGCCGCTCGACGGCCGGACGGTGCTGATTCATGCGGAACAAGGGTTCGGCGACACGCTGCATTTCTGCCGCTATGTGCCGCTGGTGGCCGCACGCGGTGCACGGGTCGTATTCGAGGTGCAGCCGCAATTGCGCGCGCTGATGGCTTCGCTGCCCGGAGCGGTAGACGTGATCGCGCGCGGCGATCCGCTGCCGGCGTTCGACTGCCAGGCGCCGCTGTTGAGCCTGCCGCACGCGTTCCGCACCGATGAAGCCACGATTCCGTCTGCCGGCGCCTATCTGCATGCCGACCCGCAGCGCACGCGCCAGTGGGAGGCGCTGCTCGGCGAACGGCGCCGGCCGCGGATCGGGATCGCGTGGGCCGGCAATCCGGAGCATCGCAACGATCACAACCGGTCGATCGATTTCGCGCGGCTCGCGCCGCTGTTCGATCTCGACGTCGACTGGATCAGCCTGCAAAAACCCGTGCGCGAACGCGACGCGGCGCTGCTCGCGCAGGCGCCGGTGCTTCGCGTCGACGACGAACTCGGCGACTTCGCGGACACGGCCGCGCTGATCGGCGCGCTGGATCTCGTGATCGCGGTCGATTCCGCGGTCGCGCACCTGGCGGGCGCGCTGGGCCACGCGGTGTGGGTGCTGCTGCCCGATCCCGCGGAATGGCGCTGGATGCGGACCCGCGGCGACAGCCCGTGGTATCCGTCCGCGCGGCTGTTCCGGCAGGCTGCGCCGGGCGACTGGACGGGCGCGATCGACGCGGTGCGTGCCGCGATCGCGCCGATGACACGTTAGACACGACACGCGACACGAACAGCGACAAGTGGGGGCCACACGATGACACCGAACGGGGAAGGGACGACACTCGCGAGCGCGCCGGTCGCGCCGGATCGCCGTCCGCCCGACGCCGCGCAACTCGACCGGCTGCTCTTGCGTGCGCGCAAGGCACACCACGACGGCGCGCTGCAGCATGCGGAACACGCGTATACCGAATTGCTGACGCTCGATCCCGAGCATCCGGAGGCGCTGCACCTGCTCGGCGCGGTGCGCTTCCAGCAAGGGCGGCTCGCCGATGCCGAACCGCTGATGCGGCGCTCGATCGAGCGCCGGCCGGCGCCGCTCGTGCTCGCGAATTACGCGGCGGTGCTGACCGGGCTCGGGCGCGAGCACGATGCGCTCGCGCGGCTCGACGAAGCGCTCGCGATCAATCCCGTCCATCAGCGCGTGCTGTTTCAGCGTGCGGGCCTGCTCGCGCAACTCGCGCGGTACGACGACGCGTGTGCGGTCTACGATCAGCTGCTCGCGCTGACGCCCGGTTTTGCCGACGGCTATGTGAAGCGCAGCGACATGCTGCGCGCGCTCGGCCGCCACGACGACGCGCTCGCCGACTGCGATCGCTCGATCGCGCTGGCCGGGCGTTCGTTCGACGCGATGCGCGGGCGCGGCCTCGCGCTGCGCGAACTCGGCCGCTTCCGCGATGCGGTCGACAGCTACGGCCACGCACTCGCGCAGACGCCCGGCAGTGCCGAGGTGCTGTTCCTGCGCGGCGTCGCGTATCTGGATCTGCACGAGCCGGAGCGCGCGCTCGCGGATTTCAACGCGGCGATCGCGGCGAGCCCGACCTTCGTCGATGCGATCTTCAACAGTTCGATCGCACTCGAGCAGCTCGGCCGGCACGACGAGGCGCTCATGCGTTGCGACCGCGTGCTCGCGATCGATCCGCACCATGCACGGGCACTGGCGAACCGCGGCAATGCGGCCAGTCATCTGGAACGCTATCGCGACGCAGTCGACAGCTATGCGCGCGCGCTCGACGTGGAACCGGGTAGCCCCGGCGTGCTGTGCAACTATGCGAGTGCGCTGATGCGCGTCGAGCGTCACGACGACGCGCGCGACATGTGCGACCGCGCGCTGGCGCTTGCCGAAAACTATGTGCCGGCCTGGTTCACGCGCGGCCGCATAGCGCTCGAGACGCACCGCTACGCGGCCGCGCTCGACGATTTCGCGCGCGTGATCGACGCGACGCCGCGCGACAAGCTCGCGCACTTCCACAAGGGCAATGCGCTGCGCGCGCTGCGGCGTCACGACGACGCGCGGCAGGCGTATGCGGATGCGATCGACATCGATCCCGACTACGTGCTCGCGCATTGCATGCGTGCGTTCCTGTGTTTGTCGATCGGCGATTTCGAAGCCGGCTGGGCCGAGTACGAATGGCGCTGGCGCGACACGCAGCTCGACGCGAGCCGGCGCACGTTCGCGCAGCCGCGCTGGACGCACGGGATGCCGCTCGACGGCAAGACGATCCTGCTGTACCCGGAACAGGGGCTCGGCGACACGCTGCAGTTCTGTCGCTACGTCCCGCTCGTGAAGGCGCTCGGCGCGCGCGTCGTGCTCGAAGCGCCGGTCGAACTGAAGACGCTGTTCGCGACGCTCGACGGCGTCGACACGCTCGTCGCGCGCGGCGAGCCGCTGCCGCCGTTCGACCTGCATTGTCCGCTGCTGAGCCTGCCGCTCGAATTTCGCACGGACCTCGCGTCGATTCCGGCCGGCATACCGTATCTGGCCGCCGACCCCGTGCGTGTCGCGCAGTGGCGCGAACGGCTCGGCGCAGCGACGTGGCCGCGCATCGGCGTCGTGTGGTCCGGCAACCCGCTGCACCTGAACGACCGCAACCGCTCGATGACGCTCGCGGATCTGCTGCCGCTGTTCGACGACCGTTACGAGTGGATCAGCCTGCAGAAGGTGGTTCGCGACGACGATCGGCCGGTGCTCGACGCGAGCGCGGTGCGCTTCGTCGGCGACGCACTCCAGGACTTCGCCGATACGGCGGCGCTGACCGCGCTGATGGACGGCATCGTCAGCGTCGATACGTCCGTCGCGCACCTTGCCGGCGCACTCGGCCGGCCACTCGCGCTGATGATTCCGCATACGCCCGATTTCCGCTGGTTGCTCGATCGCGACGACAGCCCGTGGTATCCGTCGGCGCGGCTGTTCCGCCAGCCCGAGGGCGGGCAGTGGGCGCCCGTCGTCGAGCGGATCGCGGCCGAGTTGCCGGCGCTCGTCGGCGGAGGCGCGCGATGAGTGTGCGCCGCGACGCCGCGCCGATGGCCGGCGCCGTACCGGGCGCCGTGGCCATGCCGCTGCATGCGGTGCTCGCCGACGCGCTGCGCAATGCGCGCACGCGTCTCGAACAGCGCGACTTCGCGGGGGCCGGGCGGCTCTACGAAGGCGTGCTGACGATGGCGCCGGATCATGTCGAGGCGCTGCACCTGCTCGGCCTCGTGCATCTGCAGCTCGGCGATCCCGCACGGGCGGAGCCGCTGATCGCGCGTTCGATGAAGTTCGGATTGAACCAGCCGTGGAATCTGGCGAACCACGCGGCGGCGCTGACCGGTGTCGGCCGTCATCGCGACGCACTCGCACTCGCCGATCGAGCGCTCGCGACCGATCCGGACCATGCGCCGTCGCATGCGGCACGCGGCGATGCGCTACTCGGGCTCGGGCAGTACGACGCGGCGCTCGCGGCCTACGATCGGGCGCTCGTGCGCGAACCGGCGCACGCAACCGCGTGGCGCAAGCGCGGCGAGACCTTGCGGCGGCTCGAACGGCCCGCCGATGCGCTGATCAGCATCGAACGCGCATTGCGGATCGACCCGAACGATGCGGCCGCGAACATCGAGCGCGGGCATGCGCTGCGCGCACTCGGCCATCGCGAGCAGGCGCTGCACAGCTATCAGCTCGCGATGGTCGTGCGCGGCAAGACGCCCGAACTCGTCTACGCATGCGGCGTCGTGATGACCGAACTCGGCCGCCCGGCCGACGCGCTCGCGTGTCTCGACGAAGGGCTCGCGCGGCTGCCGAAGGACGAGCAGTTGCTATATGCGAGTTGCGTCGCGCTGGATCTGCTGCACGCCCGCGACGAATTGCTGAAGCGCTGCGACCGGCTGCTCGCGCTGAATCGCGGCCACGTCGCGGCGTGGGTCGGGCGCGGCAATGCGCTGCTCGGGCTCGAGCGTCATGCGGAAGCCGCCGAAGCATATGCGGAAGCGCTGGCACGCAATCCCGACGATATCGACGCGCGCCGCAACCGCGCGGCCGCGCTGCGTGCGCTCGGCCGGTTCGACGACGCACTCGCCGAATACGATGCCGCGCTGGCGCTGACGGGCCCGCATGCGGAGCTGCATTACAACCGCGCGCTCGCGCTGCAGCAGCTCGGCCGCTACGACGACGCGCTCGCGAGCCATGCGGCGGCGGCCGGCGCGCCTGCGGACACGGCGCAGGCCTTGTTCACGCGTGCGCTGGCGCGCCAGCACATCGGCGACGACGACGCGGCGCTGACCGACTATGCGCACGCATGCCGACGCGATCCAAATCATGGGGCCGCTCGTCGCTCGCTGGCGTTCTGCCAGCTGCTCACGGGAGATTTCGACGCAGGCTGGCGGCAGCACGAGGCGCGCTGGGAGGCGACCGACGTGATGCTGCACCGGCGTCATGCCGACCGGCCACTGTGGACCGGCGACGAACCGCTCGCGGGCCGCACGCTGCTGCTGCATGCCGAGCAAGGGTACGGCGACACGCTGCAGTTCTGCCGCTACGCAAGCCTCGCACATGACCTTGGCGCGACCGTGATCGTCGAGGCGCCTGCCGCGCTCGGCGAGCTGCTCGGCACGCTGCGCGGCGTGAGCCGGGTCGTCACCGAAGGGCAGCCGATGCCGGCGTTCGACCTGCAGTGTCCGCTGATGAGCCTGCCGTACGCGTTCCGCACGACGCTCGATACGGTGCCGGCCGATGTGCCGTACCTGCGCGCCGATGCGCGACGGCGCACTGCGTGGGTGCAGCGGCTCGATGCACTTGCGCCGTCGGGCCGATTGCGGGTCGGGCTAGCGTGGTCCGGCAATCCGCGCCATGCGAACGACGAAAACCGCTCGATACCGTTCGCCGCGCTCGCGCCGCTTGTCGGGTGCGGTGCGCTCGACGTGACGTTCGTGAGCCTGCAGCCACAGGTGCGGGCCCGGGATGCCGATGCGTTCGCCTCAAGCGGCGTGCTGTCGTTCGCGAACGAGCTCACGGATTTCTCCGAAACGGCGGCGCTGGTCGACACGCTGGATCTGGTGATCAGCGTCGACACGTCGGTCGCGCATCTGGCCGGCGCGCTCGGGCGGCCGGTCTGGGTGCTGCTGCCGCGCGTGCCGGACTGGCGCTGGCTGCTCGAACGCGACGACTGCCCGTGGTATCCGTCCGCGAGGTTGTTCCGGCAGGCGCGGCCCGGCGACTGGCCGGCGGTCGCCGAGCGGGTGGCTGCCGCGCTCGCCGAGGCGGCTCGCGCGCGTGCCCAATCGGCGTGACCGGCCTTCCATGACAAAAGCTACGGACCTTTTCACGGCGGCCGGAATGGTCCGTAACAGTCGCCATGTCGCTGCCATTCGCGCTTCGTATGGTCTTCGGATTCCAGCGGCCTGTTTCAGGCGCAACGACATGTGCGGCGCCCGACCGGCGCCGCATGCAAATTCCTAGCATCGGGGTGGAAAGAATGGCAGCACGCGCACGTACGGAACGGCAACCTCGCGCAACGGCCTCGCGGTCGGTCCTGAAATCGGAACTGAGCCCGCTGTACCGGGCGGTCGTGCTGATGCTCGCGGCGGGTGTGTCCGCGCATGCGCATGGAGCGGGCATCATGAACCTCGGGCAGGCCACCGCGCGTGCGGCGGGTGGGGGCGCGGGCAGCGTCGGCGGCGTGCCGGGCGTGCCGAATCTCGGCGTGTCGCCGCAGCAGGCGCTGCAGGCGAGCCAGCCGTCGATCCGCAACCTCGGTTATGCGGCGCACGCGATCGCCGCGCAGATCGCCGCGCAGCAGAATGCGGCGGCCGCGGCGGCGAAGCTGCCGTCGACCGTGCCGAACGGGCTGGCGCCGGGCGGGCTGCAGGTGGCGGCGGGCGCGTCGGGCGACACGAACAATCCGGTGCTGTGGTTCAACGCGAACGCGCCGACGCAGAGTACCGACGCGAACGGCCACGTGAACGTGGACGTGAAGCAGACCGGGCAGAACGCGGTGCTGACGTGGGAGACGATGAACGTCGGGCGACAGACGACGCTGAATTTCGATCAGTCGGGCGGGACGCAGACGAATGGGGCGAACAACTGGGCGGTGTTGAACCGGGTCAACGATCCGAGCGGGCGGCCGAGCCAGATTCTGGGGAACATCACCGCGCAGGGGGCGGTGTACGTGATCAACCGGAATGGCGTGCTGTTCGGGGCCGGGTCGCAGGTGAACGTGCATTCGCTGGTGGCGTCGTCGCTCGATGTGTTGAACATGAACAATTACAACCAGGCCATGCAGAACAGGGTGCCGGTTGTGACGGACAGCAGTCTTGCGCAGGATGCTGCGGGGATCGTCGCGAGCAACAAGCAGTTCCTGAGTTTGCCGGCCGGGACGACGGGCGGGCTCGCGTATGCGGAGTCGGGCAGTTCGGCCGGGGTGAACGGCAACAGCACGGTGCCGAACGAAGTGCTCGGGCTGGGCAACCAGATCAACCTCACGTCGGCCAGCCAGTATCAGCCGTGGGGCGACGTCACCATCGAGCAGGGCGCCTCGATTACCACGCACGCGAACGGCAATGTGAGCGATGGCGGCTTCGTGATGATCGCGGCGCCGAACGTGACGAACGCGGGGCATATCAAGGCGACGGACGGCCAGGTGGTGCTCGCGGCCGGTGTGGGGGTGAGCCTGCGGCCTGCCGGCGGCCTGCAGATCAATCCGCAGGTGCTGCTGCCGGAGCTCAGCGGAAAGATCGCGCTGCTCGGCCCGAACGGCCAGACGACCGACATCACGCCGGCCGGCACGCTGACCAATACCGGCATCGTCGAGGCCGCGCGCGGCAACGTGAACCTGCTCGGCAGCCGCGTCGCGCAGAACGGCGTGGTGGGCGTGACGACGAGCGTCAACTCGCCGGGCACGATCACGATTTCCACGGTCGACGAATACCAGTCCAACAATCCGACCGGCGCCGGGTATCTCGGGCAGGGGATCGTGACGACGAGCCCGCAAAGCACCGGCAGCACGACGAATCGCGCCGGCCTGCTGAGCTTCGGCCCCGATTCGGTGACGGCCGTGATGCCGGACGGCAACGGCCAGACGACACCGTCGACGCCCGGCGCGACCTTCACGCCGGGCAGCATCGGGATGACGGCCGGCTCGGTGTGGTTCCAGGGCGGCTCGCTGATCGAGGCGCCCGGTTCGAAGGTATCGGTCGGGGCGCTGACGCCGTCGGCATCGGCATCGGGGGCCCAGGCGCCGGCCGGTCAGACCGCCGTGCCGGGCCGGATCTATGTCGACAGCGGCGCGACGATCGACGTGTCGGGTCTCGCGAACGTCGAGGTGCCGATCGTGCAGACGCTTGTGACGGTCGATCGCATCGGCCAGAACGAACTCGCCGATTCACCGCTGCTGCGCAACGGGTTTCTGTTCGGGTACAAGAATCTCGTGTTCGACAGCACGCTGACGGGCACGCGCAGCGACGGCGTGTCCTGGGTCGGCAGCCCGATCCTGAACCTGTCGGGCTATGTGAACCTGATTCCGCGTACCGTCGACCAGTTACTGACCAACGGCGGTTCGATCACGTTGTCGGGCAACGAGGTGATGACCGCGACCGGTTCGTCGATGAACCTGAACGGCGGCTACGTGCACGTCGACGGCGGAATCGTCAACACGACGCGGCTGGTCGACGCCAACGGTGCAATCGTGCCGATCGACAAGGCGAGCCCGTACGACACCTACGTCGGCGTCGCGGGCCAGTTCACCGAAACTCATCCGCGCTGGGGCGTGACGAAGTCCTGGTACAACCCGCTGCAGACGGCGGGCACGTATCAGGGCGACTACATCGTCGGCGGCAACGCGGGCACGCTCGATATCTACGGGCTGCAGTCCACGGTGCTGGACGGCGACATCAGCGCGCAGGCGTTCGGCGGCGCGAAGCAGATGCAGGGCAACAGCCTGCCGAGCGGCGGGACGTTCAACCTCGGCGCCGATCCGAAACTCGACGGCGCCGCACTGGTGTACCTGACGTCGAACAACAAGGAGGTTGCGTCTGGCACCGCGGGCCTGGTCGTGCTGCAGGACAAGGCGCCGCAACTCGCCGACATCGCGCCGGGTTTCTCGATCGACACGCCGCTCGACCAGACGGCACTGCAGGCGTTGCCCGCGACGGATCCACGCAACGTGCTGACGACCACCGTGGTGCCGGTCGCGACGTTGAACAACGGCGGCTTCGCGAACCTGAACGTGACCGAGGACAAGGCGGGCGGCAAGGGTGTCGTGGTGCCGCAAGGCACGCAACTGAACTTGCAGCCAGGCGGCTCCATCACCATCAACAGCCCGGTGACCGGTACCGACGTCAACGTGGCCGGCCGCCTGTCCGTGCCGTCCGGGGTGATTTCGATCACGAGCGGCGGCAACGTGATCGTCGGCCCGCAGGGTGTGATCAGTGCCGCGGGGCAGTGGGTGAACAACGACGTGCAGGCGGCGCCGGGTACGACGCCCGGCAACAGCCAGTTCATCAACGGCGGCAGCATCACGCTCTCCGCGTTGCTCGGATCGAACGTCATCGGCGGCGCGCTGATCGGCGACACCACGGGTTCGGTGCTGCTGCAGCCAGGTAGCGTACTGGACGTATCGGGCGGCGGCGAAATGCTGTCCAACGGCCAACTGCTGATGCAGAACGGCGTGCCTGCCGGGCGCGGCGGAAACGTGACGTTGCAGACGTATTCCGCGACACCGCTGAAGCAGTTCGGCGGGTCGGACAGCGGGTCGGCCTTGCCCAGCGTACAGCCGACGGCCGGCACGCTCGCTCTGGGCGGCACGATCCTGAGCGAAGGGTTTTCGGGCGGCGGCACGCTGGCGCTGCAGGCGCTCGGATTCCGGATCGGCGGCGCCGAAACCGCCGCGTCGCCATGGGACGTCTATCTCCCGGAAAGCTTCTTTGCACGGCAGGGCTTCGGCAAGTATGTGCTGAATGCGTTCTACGACACGACGGTCGCGCCCGGCGCGTCGGTTGCCGTCACGCAATTGAATCGCATTCCGGACACGGTCGCGCTTCAGCAGGCGGCCACAGGCGCGAATCTGGCGGCGGGCGGCCTGACCACGATCGGCCAGCTCGACACCTATCACCGGCAGGCAACGAATCTCGTTTTGACGGCCGGCAACGATACGTCGTGGCGGCAGGGCCAGCCTGCTGCCACGCCGACGTATCCGGGCGTCACCGGTGCGGTCACGCTGTCGGAAGGCGCATCGATTCACGCGGATGCCGGTGCGAGCATCGGTCTTGGGTCGCCGGCGCAAGTCACGGTACTCGGCTCCATCGTCGCGCCGGGCGGGTCGATCACGCTGAGCGCGGACGGGAGCGGCACGAATGCGCAGGCTGGGCAGTTCAGCACCGGTTTCATGAGCGCGAGCCAGTCGGTCTGGCTCGGCGCGGAGGCTTCGCTCGACGTGTCGGGCACGGCATTGGCCAATCCGCTTGCGGCGCCGGTCAAGATCGGCGCGACGACGGTCGTGCCGAACACGGGTAAGGTGCTGGCGGGCGGCTCCGTCACGATGTCGAGCGATACGGGTTACGTGGTGGCGCAGTCGGGCTCGAAGATCGACGTATCCGGCACGTCGGCGACATTCGACCAATTGCAGCCTAATGGCACATACGCGTCGCAGCCGGCGTGGAGCGACGCCGGCTCGATCACGCTGTCGGCGGCGAACGGCCTGTTCGCGGATGCGACGTTGGCCGGGCGTCCGGGTGCCGCGCAAGCGCGGGGCGGCACGCTGACGATCCTGCCGAGCCAGGCGAACCCGCGAAGTAACGGTTCGACCGCTACCGCGCTCATCGTGCGGCAAGACGGGACATTCGTGCCCGCGGGCCTGATGCCCGGGCAGAGTTTCTCGTCGGCGATCGACTCGACCACCGGCTTGCCGATCGGGCAGTCGAGCGGCGTCATCCAGTTCGCGGCCGATCGGCTCGACGGATCCGGCATCGCGAATCTGGTATTGGGCAGCGGTACGCCGCCCAACGGTGCGCAGGCAACGCCGATCCTGTTTGCCGGCAACGTCACGCTGTCGTTGCCGGAATCCGTCACGTTGAACACGGAGCGCGTCGCCGCCATCGGCATGGGGCAACTGTCGTCGCTGTTGTCGACGCCCGCGCGCAAGGCCGACGGGACGCTCTCGGCCGCCGTCGACGGCTTGCTCGCGCAACCGCAGCCGTCGTTGGGCACGACCGTCGAGATCGATGCGCCGTACTTCGCGTTGTCGGGGCCGCGCATCCAGTTACAGTCGCCTCAGTTCAAGCCGGTCGCGGCCCTGTCCGATGCGACGCTGAACGTGAACGCGTCGTTCATCGATCTGAAGAACCAGGTTCAGCTCAACAATTTCGGCCATGCGAACTTCACGAGCAGCGGCGATATACGCCTGAGCTCGGCGAACGCGGGCCAGTCCCAGGCGGCCTCCGGGGCGGGGATGCTTTATACGCCGGGCAACCTGACGTTCAAGGCGGCGGACTTGTATCCGGCGACCGGCAGCACCTTCATTATCGACGCGGTCGGCCCGACCGATTCGGCTACGGGCCAACCGGCGCCGACGACGGTTACCTTCGCGTCGAACGGCGTATCGGACACGCCGTTGTCCGCAGGGGGCGCGCTGCTGGTCGACGCGACGAACATCGTGCAGGGCGGCACGGTGCGCGCGCCGTCCGGCACGATCGTGTTTGGCGTGGGCGATCCGTCGAATGCGGCGACGCAGGCTCAGTTTGGCGGGTTGCCGCTGGTCGCGACGGATTCGGTGAAATTGGCGAGCGGGAGCGTGACGTCGGTCTCGAACGGCGGCTTGGTGATTCCGTACGGCACGACGATCGACGGGGTCGAGTGGCAGTTCAATCCGCTTGCCGGCAACACGACGCCCGACCTGAGCGCGCCACCCGCGAAATACGTGGGCGTGAACGGCAGCAATGTCGCGCTCGACAAGGGCGCGACGATCGACCTGTCCGGCGGCGGCGACCTGCAGGCCGCCGAATGGGTGCCGGGCACCGGCGGCACGCGCGACGTGCTGTCGCAATACAACGTGAGCTATGCGAGCGGCAAGGGCGGCACGGCCGTGCCGGTCAATGTCGGAGCCGGCAACGTTTATGCGATCGTGCCGGGCAAGCAGTCACCGGTCGCGGCGTATGACCCGATCCTCGCGCAGACGACACAGCCTTCCACCAACGCAAACGGCACGGCAACGACCGCGACGGCGACGATGGGCGTCGGGCAGGCGAGCCTGACCGATCCGGTCGGCAAGGCCGTGTATCTGTCGGGCGTGCCGGGGCTGGCGCCCGGCTACTACACGCTGCTGCCGGGCAAGTACGCGACGTTGCCGGGCGCGTATCGCGTCACGGTGTCGAACACGGCCGGCAATCTCGTGCCGGGCGCGAGCCAGGTGCTGCAGGACGGCACCGTCGTGACGGCCGGCTATTTCGCCGACGCGTTGACGGGTAGCCGAAGCGCGACGCCGACGCTGTTCAACGTGCAGTCGAACAGCGTGTGGCAGCAATACTCGCAATACACGCTGACGGGCGCGAACGCCTATTTCACGAAACTCGCCGCGACGAAGGGCAACGTGACGCCGCCGCTGCCGGTGGACGGCGGTCAGCTGGTGCTGGCGGCGACGAAGGCGCTGACGCTCGGCGCGACGCTGAATGCGGCCGCCGGCGCGGGCGGCGCGCCGGCCCAGGTCGACCTCGCGTCGCAGGAGATCCAGATCACCGGTAATGGCAGCGCGGCGCTGCCCGGCTATCTGCAGATCGGCAGCGACGCGCTCGATTCGCTGAACGCGGGCAGCCTGCTGATCGGTGGCACGCGCGCGGCGACGACGAGCGGCGTCACCATCACGCCGATCGCGAACAGCGTCGTCGTGTCCAACGACGGCAACGCGGCGCTGAAGGGCCCCGAGATCCTGCTCGTCACGAAGACCGACGGCAGCGGCACCGATCCGAACGCGACGAACGGCCTGCGCGTCGATGCCGGTGCATCGATTACCGCGCAGGGCGATTACCCGGCAGCCAAGGATCAGCCGATCGCAATCGCCGGCGACGGCGCGCTGCTGCGCGTGTCGAACGGCGCGATGGCGCCGCTGTCGCGCACCGGCGGCACGGGCACGGGCCTGATGTCGGTCGGCGCAGGAGCGACGCTCACGGGCGGCCAGGCGCTGCTGCTCGATTCGTCCGGCGATCTGAAGGTCGATCCGTCCGCCGTGCTGTCGGCCAAGGCGATCACCGTGGACGGTTCCGCGATTACGTTCACCAGCGCGAGCGGCGCGTCGGCGGCGAGCCTGCCGGGCTTCGTCGTCGATCCGGCCGGCCTCGCACAGTTCGCGAACGCGCAGCAGGTGACGCTGCGCAGCTACGGCGCGATCGGCTTCGTCGGCGACGTGAACGCGACGTTCGGCAACAGCGTCGATCTGAGTGCGGGCACGTTCACGAGCGATGGCGGCCACGTCACGCTGAATGCGCAGCAGGTCGCGTTCACGAACGAGATAGGCGCGGCGCCCGGCACGACGACGGCCGGAAACGGCACGCTGACGGTCAACGCGAAAGAGATCGACTTCGGCACGGGCACGAAGGCGGTTAGCGGCTTCGGCTCGGCGGTGATGAGCGCGACGGGCGGCATCGTCGGGCAGGGTACCGGCACATTCGACTTCGGCGCGTTGCCGGTGACGCTTAATGCACCGGTCTACCTTGCCGATACGAGCTCGGCCGCCACCGTGAAAACCACGGGCGCACTGACGCTGAACGGGGCGTCGGGTACGGCATTGAAGCGCGATGCGATCGGCGGCGCATGGACCTTCATCGGCGGTACCGTCGTCGACAACGGTGCGACGATCAGCGCGCCGGCCGGCAATGTGACGCTCGAAGCGACGACCGGCAACCTGACGGTCGGCGGCGGATCGACCGTCAGTTCGGCAGGTGTGTCGAAGCAGTTCTTCGACGTGACGCGCTACGCGCCGGCCGGTTCGATTGCGTTGACGGCCGATGCCGGTACCGTCGACGTACAGGCCGGCTCGACGCTCGATTTTTCCGGGGCCAGCGGCGGTGGCGCGGCTGGCAGTCTTTCGCTGTCGGCGCCGCAACAGGTCGTGAACCTGAACGGCACGATCAAGGGCGGCGCGGCGAGCGGCTATGCGGGCGGATCGTTCTCGCTCAATACGGGCGGCGCGGCCGATCTCGATGCGCTGTCGAAGACGCTTGCATCGAGCGGCGTGAACGAGGCGATCACCGTCCACACGAAGACAGGCAACCTGACGCTGTCGCAGGGCAACACGCTGACCGCGCACTCGGTGCTGCTGACGGCCGACGGCGGATCGGGAAGCTCGGCCGATACGGCGAACGGCAACGTGAACGTGTTCGGGACGATCGACGCGTCCGGCAAGGCGGGCGGCGAGATCGACCTGTACGGCCGCAACGGTGTGGACATCGAAGGTTCGCTGCTGGCGCGCGGCTCCGATCCGAACCAGCGCGGCGGCAAGGTGAATATCGGCACGACCGCAATGTTCGATCCGACGATCGTCGATGCAAACGGCAACTCGGTCGCGTACAACGCAACCTATGGTTACGAGAACATCCTGCGTGCGAACGCGGGCGCGATCACGCTCGGCGCGAACGCGCTGATCGACGTGTCGGGCGGGACGGCCGGCGGGTTGTCCGGCGGCACGGTGAATTTCCGCGCGCCGCTATTGGCCGACAACGGCGTGAAGCTCAACCTGCCGGATACGTTCAACGACGGCAAGGGCATCGTCGGCTCGCGCGCGACGACGCTCGAGGCGTATGCGGTGTGGAGCACGACGGACGCGACGACGGGCGCGCAGCACTTCGACGGCGTCATCGACCCGGCGGGTTGGTATGACAAGAGCGGGCATCTGCTGGCCGGCACGTTTACCGCGCAGGGCACGTCCGGCACGCCGGCGACGTACGCGTTCGCACCGGACGGTTCGGGCGGCGGCACGCTGACGAATCAGGCGACGGGCGTATCGTCGACCGTCACGCAGGTGCAGCTTCAAGGCGGCGATAAAGACATTGGTTTCGGCGGGCTGAACAACATGTACTTCGCGCCCGCGAGCGGCGGCGCGAACACGGATCACCAGACCTTCTACGGATATCAGAACGCCGATGCGTCGACCGCGGCGCCGGGCACGCTGATGGGGTTTGTACAGCACGGGCTCGATACGCTGGTCGATCCATTTGCCGGCAGGAACATCGCGAATACGCGCATCGTGCCGGGGATCGAGCTCGATAACCCGAGCCCGGCGATCAACGGCGGCGATATTCAGGTGCTGACGAACTGGAACCTCGGGGCAGGTACATCGCCGACGAATCTCGCGTTCCGGTTCGACGGGCAGGCGCCGGTCGTGACGCTGCGTGCCGAGAACAACGTGAAGGTGAAGGCGAGCCTGTCGGACGGGTTCTTCCAGATCGCGAACCCGCTGGGCGGCGGGGGGACGATTCCGGTGCCGCCGTTGTCGACGCTGGCCGCCGCACAGGCGATTTATGGCGCGTCGGCGGGGCATTACGGGTACGGACTCTCGGTTTGGGCAAACTATGGCCTGGCGTCCGGTCCGGGGCAACCGGTCGGAGGGGCGCCGGACGAAGTTGCCGAATACTATGCGCTTTATACGGCGTATGCGAATTTCCTGGACCAGACCGCGACGAGCCTTTCGTCGGCGCTGGGACCAGGCTGGTCGCCGAACGACACCAACGTCGAGATTATCTTTGGGATTCGGACCTCGAACTCCAGCACGATGCTACCCGGTCAGCCAACGGCTCCAGTTGCGCCGACTGCGGTCGAGCAGGCATCGAATCCCGCGTCCTATCTGATCTATCTGAATCGGTATCAGAAGTATCTGTCCGATTCTGTACAGTTTGTGGTTCAGCACCAGCAATGGCCACTGGTGACCAGTGTCGACGCACCAAAGGTTCAGCCTGTATCTGTCATTGCGACAACGACGATTAGCTTGCCGGCAATAACGGACAATACGCCGTCTCCGACGTCGGTTGCGACTGTTCCAATTCCTCTTGTGTCTGCTTCGCTGACGGGCGGCTCGAGCAGTTCCTTCCGCGTGGTGGCAGGGGCGGATCTGAACAGCACGAATCCGCTGGCGCTTCAGGCGCGGGCCGCAGGAAGCGGATCGAATGGCAAGAGCGTGACCTTCGACGGGCATACGACGTTCGTCGACAGCAACGGTCTGGCAATTCCGGCGCCGACGATGATACGCACCGGTACCGGTTCGATCGATATCGCGGCTGGCAATGACATCGCGCTGTTCGACAGCAGTTCGATCCAGCCGAACAGTCCTGACATAACCGTTCCCGGCGTGATTTACACCGGCGGCGCACCGGCGGTGGGAGCGCCGGCGTCCAGCACGGGCCTTTCGATCGTTCATGGCCTGAACAACAATCCGGATATTCTGGTCACGTCCGCCGTCAATCCAGACTCGGCCGGTGACATCACGATTCATGCGCAGGGCGATATCAAGGGCGCGGAGTATTTGACCGATGTGAACGGCACCGTGACCGGACGTTCGGGCGCCAACATCAGCCCGTTCTGGTGGCAGTGGATGCAAATCGGCAATCCGACCGGGATGGTCGGGGCGACCAATCCCGTATCGCAGACCGTACAGACGTCGATCAACTTCGGCGCATTCGATCAAGGCGTGTTGAGCGCGGGTGGCAACGTGTCCGTGTCGGCTGGAGGGAATATCTCCGACCTCTCGGTGTCGCTGCCGACCACGTGGTATTTGACCGGTTCCAATACAGACAATCCCACGGTCAATACGGTCGGGGGCGGCAACCTGTCGGTGCGAGCCGCAGGGGACATTCTGAGCGGCGGCTATTTCGTCGCGAAGGGAACAGGAACGATCACGGCAGGCGGGAAGATCGGGTCGGATATTGCGGTGCCTTCGTCATTCGACGGCCAGCTTCCCGTAACGATGGATACGCTGCTGGCGACACAGGACGGCGTGCTCGACATAAGCGCGCGACAAGGCGTCAGCATCGGGCGCGTGTTCGATCCGTCGTATGTGCAGAGCGAAACGCTGTTGTCTGCGTACAAGCAGCAGGCCGACATGAAGGGCTATTCGTCGACGTCCGCCGTCAACATCGTGTCGACGACGGGTGACGTTGCGATCGGCACGCTCTCGGGGATCAGCCTGATCGGCGGTGGAGCAGACCATATAAATGTGCCGGGGCAGAGCGACTTGTCGTCCGTGCTGCCGGCGTCGATGAGCCTGACTGCGCTTTCCGGCGGCATCACGGTGGCGGCGAGCGGGATGCTCTATCCGTCGGCGTTTGGCGACCTGAGCCTGGTCGCCGACCAGTCGGTCAATCTGTCGGGTATCAACGGAATGGGGCCTAGCGGGTTTCCTGAGTTCGGCATGCTCGATGTCGATCCGGCAGCGATGCCGTCACCGGTGAAGCCGAATGTTGCCATCGCGAGGCCGACGGTTCCATCGGCGGCGGCTCATGATCCGGTTGCCCTGCATGGCGACGATACGGTACCGGCGCGAATCTACAGTCTGAATGGCGATATCGTCGATGGTGTTCTGCACGCGACCGATGTTAACGCTGGTTTCTACGGAAATCTGGTGCCTGTCGCGATAGACAAACCCGCTTTGGTTCAGGCAGGGCGTGACGTCGTGAACCTATCGTTTTTCGGGCAAAATCTGCGCAAGTCGGATGTGACGCGGATCGTCGCAGGACGGGATATCTACGACACACCGCTCATACATAACGTCGACGCGGTTATACCGGTGCTGGCGCTAGGCGGGCCTGGGACACTTGATATCCAGGCTGGTCGAAACATCGGCCCGTTGACGAGTCAGGCGCAAGCTTATGCGGCGCTGGGTGACGGAAGTTACACCGGTGAGGGGATTCTGACGGGGATTGACGCAATCGGGAATGCAAACAACCCGTATTTGCCCCATGAAAGTGCGAGCATCAATGTGCTGTTCGGTGTTGGGCCAGGCATCGACACCGCCTCGTTCGTCTCCACGTACGTCGATCCGGCGAAGTCCGTGCCGGGTGTTTCCAGCGCGACTCCCGCGCTCGTTACGTTCATGGAGCAATACGAGGCGGGACTCTCGGTCGACACGGGGCTGGTCAACGATCAGCCAGCTATCAAGCCGTTGAGCGCGGACGAGGCCTGGTCGAAATTCAAGGCGCTGCCGCAGTATGTCCAGCAGCTCTTTGCCGAGCAGGTGCTGTTCAAGGTCCTGACCAGCGTCGGCGAGGATTACAACAATCCCGCCAGTCCGTACTATCAGAAATACGCGCGCGGCTACGAGGCGCTCAATACGATGTTTCCCGCTTCGCTGGGCTACACGGCCAACAATCTCGGCGGCGGCAGCAACGGTGCGAACAAGTTGATCGATACGGGCGACCTGGACATTCGCAGCACGACCATCCAGACGCAGCAGGGCGGTAACGTATCGATCCTTGGCCCGGGCGGGCAGGCGCTGATCGGGAGTACGTCCGCACCGCCTCAGATCGTCAGCAATGGTACCGGCAAGACGATTGCCGGGCCCGGAACAATGGGTGTCCTCACGCTCGAGAAGGGGGACATCAACATCTTCACGGACCGCAGCGTGCTGCTCGCCCAGAGCCGGATCTTCACCGAGCAGGGTGGCGACATGACGATCTGGAGCTCGAACGGCGATATCAACGCGGGCAAGGGTGCGAAGTCGTCGGCCGACACACCGGCGCCGCAATACGTGTGCGACGCGAACCACTATTGCACGGTCGACGCGCGCGGACAGGTCACGGGCGCGGGCATTGCAACGTTGCAAAGCGTGCCGGGTGTGCCGATCGGTACGATCAACCTGATTGCGCCGCGCGGTACGGTCGATGCGGGCGATGCGGGGATTCGCGCGGGCAACCTGAACGTCGCTGCGTTGCGCGTGGTGAATGCCGACAACATTCAGGTGACCGGCAAGGCGACCGGCATCCCGCTCGTGCAGGCGGTGAATACCGGTGCGTTGACGGCCGCGAGTGCTGCTGCATCGGCTGCCACTCAGGTCGCGCAGGATATCGCGAAGAACAACGCGTCAGGAGGGGCGGTGCGGCGCTGGACGATTTCGGTGCAGGTCGAAGGGTTCGGCGATGCTGGCGGAGACGGCGCGAAGAAGCACAAGCAGCAGGTTGGCTACGATTCGTCGAACGCGGTGTCGATTCTTGGTTTCGGTCAACCTGGGGCCACGCAACGGGCTACGTTGACATCGGAGGAGCGGAATCGATTGGGCAAGATCTGATCGAGCGAAATGTGCACGACGCGGGCTGCCGGTAGTATCGGCGCTCGCGTTTTTTTGTGGGCGGGCGCTGCATGGATCGTTCGATTAAAGACGGGATGAGTATCCCCCGCGACCCGGATTCTTGCGGGTCGATGAGAGAAGCGATCTGAATTGACAGCTCGTTTGCCCGGACTCGTTACATGCCGTGGAGCGATCCGGCACTCTCGGACTGCAATGAAGTTAGCCACGCAGGTACGAACCTACCGATGCACAGGTTGATGGCTGTCAAATAAAACTGCGCCCCTGGTATCCCAGGGGCGCAGCGGTCCGAATCTCTGTAGTTAGTGTGTCGACGACTTAACGACCGACCACCGTACCCGTGCAGACGCTCGCGTTGCCAATGTCGAGGTTGAAGCCGCGCGGGTTGCTCAGGAAGTCGTTCGAGATGGCTGTCTGGTAGTTCGACGGAACCGTGTCGAAGCCGTTGCCATGAACGATCGCCGCGAAGCTGGCGTTCGTGTAGTGGTTATTCAGGAAGTCATGTACGGCCGTCGTGACCGTCGAGTCGGCGTAGCACTGGCTAAGGATGATCTGGCTGGTGCCGGAAACCGGGTAACCCGACGCCGGGTTGCCGGCGGCCGGCAACCATTGCGAAGGATCCGAGGCAGCGGACTTGAGTGCCGGCGGCTTGACCGTACCGAGCGCAATGGTCGCATTCGCATACGTCGGCGCGTAGTACACGTTGTTTGTCCGGTTCACGAGGCTGGCCACCGGCAGTTGCAGCGCGCCGGCGGACGTCATGACCGTGCTCGACGGGGCGAGGAACGTGTTCGTGTAATTTGGAGCCAGGTATGCAACAGCGGCCATACCGGCCGACGCATAGCTCGCCAACTGTCTACGCACGCCACCGTCACCCGAAGCAGCTATGAAGTTCGACGGCACGACGCCGCCCGGGAACGAAGCCGTGAACGTCAGCGAGTCGGTGAACGTGACGCCGGTGGCCGTGTTGACGATCGTACAGACAGCAGCCAGATGGCGTGTCAGCAGTTCGGTCGTGCCGCTGCCGTCTGCACGATAAACTACCTTGATCGGCATGCTGATCGTCGTGTATGGCGAGCCGGTTTCCGGATTGATCGGTGGGTTGGTCCGGACGCCGTTGACGACGGTGCCGGCCCAGTCGGTAATACGGCCCGAGAAGATGCCACACAGATCGTCGTCGTTCAGCGCGATGCTATGCGTTTGCCCCGGCGTAGTTTGCGGCGTCGTGGTGCTCGTCACGGCCGGGCCGTTGACGACCGGAATCGTGATCGGCGTGACGATGTACGGGATCTGGATCAGCGGGCCGTTGGTCGCGCCGAGGCCGGCCTTGTACGACGTGAGCTGGGCGCTCGACAGTGCCGCATCGCTGTTCGCGAAGTGGACCGTGCCCGTGACCGTCGAACCGAAGAATGTCGGCTGGTTGTTCAGGAATGCGTTCTGGCCGGCGCCCGAACCCACCGAGAAATACGTGAACGAGCCTTCGGCGGTGCCGAACAGGCCGATTTCGGTCGCGGTGTTGCCGATCGTACCGATTGCCGGAGCAATGAGGGACGAGCCACCGCCTTGCACGTTAGGCGAGGCCATCGCGGCAATACCGCCGAGGCTGGAGAAAGCAAGAGCGATCGATTGGCAGAGCCTGCGGTGTTGATGAAGTCGCATGTGATAATTTCCGAGGAGAAGAGATGGCACGCCGGACTGACGTCAACGGTGCGCCGACCGAGGACACAAATGAAAAACTGCGCCCGCGGATCTCCGGGGGCGCAGCCGTTCCGACGAGGTTAAGCTGATTGCCGGTCGCTTAGCGGCCGACCACCGTGCCCGTGCAGACGCTCGCGTTGCCGATGTCGAGGTTCCACGTGCTCGCGTTGCTCAGGAAGTCGTTCGAGATGGCCGTCTGGTAGTTCGACGGAACCGTGTCGAAGCCGTTGCCATGAACGATCGCCGCGAAGCTGGCGTTCGTGTAGTGGCTGTTCAGGAAGTCATGCACGGCTGTCTTCACCGTCGCATCCTTGTAGCACTGGCTCAGGATGATCTGGCTGGTGCCGGAAACCGGGTAGCCCGACACCGGGTTGCCGGCGGCCGGCACCCATTGCGAAGGATCCGAGGCTCCGGCCTTGAGTGCCGGCGGCTTGACCGTACCGAGCGCGGTCGACGCATTCGCATACGTCGGTGCGTAGTAGACGCCATTCGTCTTGTTCACGAGGCTGGCCACCGGCAGTTGCAGCGCGCCGGCCGACGTCACGACCGTGCTCGACGGGGCGAGGAACGTGTTCGTGTAGTCCGGGCTCAGGTAGGCAACGGCGGCACCGGTGGAGGACGACAGTGCATTGCGCACGCCGCTGCTGCCCGAAGCGCCGGTGAAGTTCGACGGCACGACGCCGCCCGGGAACGAAGCCGTGAACGTCAGCGAGTCGACGAACGTCACGCCCGTGGCCGTGTTGGTGGCCGAGCAGACAGCGGCCAGATGGCGGGTCAGCAGTTCGGTCGTGCCGCTGCCGTCCGTCCGGTAGATGACCTTGATCGGGCTGCTGGTCGGCGTCGTGGTCGACGAGAGGTACGTCGAACCCGTTTGCGGGTTGATGACCTGATTCCAGTCGGTCAGCTTGCCCGAGAAGATCCCGCACAGATCGTCGTCGTTCAGCGCGATGCTATGCGCTTGACCCGGCGTCGTTTGCGGCGTCGTCGTGCTCGTCACGGCCGGGCCGTTGACGACCGGCACCGTGATCGGCGTGACGATGTACGGAATCTGGATCAGCGGGCCGTTGGTCGCGCCGAGGCCGGCCTTGTACGACGTGAGCTGGGCGGTCGACAGCGCCGCATCGCTGTTCGCGAAGTGGACCGTGCCCGTGACGCCCGCGCCGAAGAACGTCGGCTGGTTGTTCAGGAACGCGTTCTGGCCGGCGCCCGAACCCACCGAGTAATACGTGAACGAGCCTTCGGCCGTGCCGAACAGGCCGATTTCGGTCGCGGTGTTGCCGATCGCGCCGATGGTCGGGGCGACGAGCGACGAACCGCCGCCGTGGATGTCCGCGGCCATCGCGGCCGTGGCGCCCAGACCGGAAACAACGAGAGCGAGGACTTGACAGATCTTGCGCTTGCTGGATTTCATGAGAAATTTCCTTGAACGAAGATAAACGGGAACCCCTGCTACTGCGGTTGGAATGCTTATGGACCGCCGGGTAAATGTAGGAGGTAATTCGAATGGCGCGTGTGAATTTTTCATAACGAATGGTGCGTAACATTTTTATCGATCAAGCCATTGCGTTATTCGAATTGATAAAGCGCCGATCGGAGTGTCATTCGGCATGAGTTGGAGCGCCCATATACTGGGATTTGGCCGGAGTCGCTCGACGGATTGCGCACGAGAATCCGCGTCAGGCTTGATGGAAGCTGTTGACGTAACACGTGGGGCCGGGCCGCGCTATCCCAACTTCACGACGGTTTCGTGGCAGATGTTACGGAACATTGCGCACGTCGATGAATATCTTCCACTTCGAGGTACTTTTTTCGCTTGTCGCACGAATCTGTAAATGGAAGGTCGAGCAAGGTCGCATTGTATTTAATGTGTGTTCGATTAATTTACTGGATAAGCTTGAAATCGTTTTTACGTTATAAGAATGACGAATCCGGGTAATAAGCCCCGTCAAAAAAGGTAGCCCAACATCCGTCACAAATCTGCGCCGGTTCGCTACGTAGTCTTCCCCGGCGACTCCGTCCGGCACATTGCGCGCCGTCGCCGAAAAAGTCGCACGCGTGACACGAGGGCACTGACATGTCGGCATTCCGCTACGAAGCGATCGATCCCACCGGCCGCACGCTGAAAGGCGTGCTCGAAGCCGACAGCGCGCGCGCCGGCCGCAGCCATCTGCGCACGCAGGGGCTCACGCCGCTCGTCGTCGAACTGGCCGCGCAGCGTCTGCACGGCGAGCGCCATCAACGGTTGTCGCTCGGCCGCAAGCTGTCGCAGCGCGAGCAGGCGATCATCACGCGCCAGCTCGCGAGCCTGCTGGTCGCGGGGCTGCCGCTCGACGAAGCGCTGTCGGTATTGAGCGAGCAGGCCGAACGCGAATACGTGCGCGAGCTGATGGCGTCGATCCGCGCGGAAATCGTCGGCGGTCATTCGTTCGCGAACGCACTGAGCCAGCATCCGCGCGATTTCCCCGAGATCTATCGCGCGCTCGTCGCGGCCGGCGAGCACACGGGCAAGCTCGGCGTCGTGCTGTCGCGTCTGGCCGACTACATCGAACAAAGCAACGCGCTGAAGCAGAAGATCCTGCTGGCGTTCACGTATCCGGGCATCGTCACGCTGATCGCGTTCGGCATCGTCACGTTCCTGCTGAGCTACGTGGTGCCGCAGGTCGCGAACGTGTTCACCAGCACCAAGCAGCAACTGCCGACGCTGACGGTCGTGATGCTCGCGCTGTCGGATTTCGTGCGGCACTGGTGGTGGGCGTCGCTCGCGGCGACGGTCGCGATCGTCTATGCGATCCGCAAGGTGCTGTCGCGCGATGCGCCGCGGCTCAGGTTCGACACGTGGGTGCTCACCGCACCGCTCGCGGGCAAGCTCGTGCGCGGCTACAACACGGTGCGCTTCGCGAGCACGCTCGGCATTCTCACGGCGGCCGGCGTACCGATCCTGCGCGCGTTGCAGGCGGCCGGCGAGACGTTGTCGAACCGCGCGATGCGCGCGAACGTCGACGACGCGATCGTCCGCGTGCGCGAAGGATCGGCGCTGTCGCGCGCACTGGCGCATACGAAGACGTTTCCGCCGGTGCTCGTGCACCTGATCCGCTCGGGCGAGGCGACGGGCGACGTGACGACGATGCTCGACCGCGCATCCGAAGGCGAATCGCGCGAGCTGGAGCGCCGCACGATGTTCCTGACGAGCCTGCTCGAACCGCTGCTGATCCTCGCGATGGGTGGCGTGGTGCTCGTGATCGTGCTGGCGGTGATGATGCCGATCATCGAGCTGAACAACATGGTGCAGTGATGCGCGGTTCAGCGCACGAACGCGTTGGCCTTCTCCGCGGCGGGCAGCGCGATTTCGCGTTGCAGTCCGTTGCGGTCGACGACGATCGAGCGCGCGCGAACCTCGGCAAGCTTCGCGGCTTCGCCGATCGCCGCGCCGAGCGACACGACGCGCGATGCTTCGCCGCCGACGCTGACGATCGCGGCCGCTCGGCGTGCATCGAACGCGAGCACGCCGAGCAACTGGATGGCATCGCGGCCGTCGTCGGGTTTCGCGCCGAACAGCCGCGCGCCGGCCGCAACGTCGATCGGCGCGGGCGGCGGTGCAAGCGCCGCGACCGGCGCATCGGCGGTGCTCAATACGCGAACGGCCCACAGCGACACGGCGGCGAGTGCCGCGGCGGCGGCGAGCGTCGCCGCGAGCGGCACGAGATCGGTGCGGGACGGCGTGATGCGAAGCAGGTCGAATGGTTTCATGGCGACGGGTCGATGCGATGGACAGAAGACGTTTTCCATTCTTTGCCGCGAGGGTGAATGCATGATGACGGGCCTCAACGAAACCCGAACGTCGTACGCCGGCCACGTGCGTGAACGTGAGCGTCGCCGTACGCAACGCGGGTTCACGCTGATCGAGATCATGGTGGTGGTCGCGATTCTCGGGATTCTCGCGGCGCTGATCGTGCCGAAGATCATGAGCCGACCGGACGAGGCACGCCGCATCGCGGCCAAGCAGGACATCGGCACGATGATGCAGTCGCTGAATCTGTATCGCCTGGACAACGGCCGCTATCCGTCGCAGGAGCAGGGGCTCGCTGCGTTGATCCAGAAGCCGACGACCGATCCGGTACCGAACAACTGGAAGGACGGCGGTTACCTGGAGCGCTTGCCGAAGGATCCATGGGGCAACGCATATCAATACCTGAACCCGGGCGCGCACGGCGCGATCGACGTGTTCAGTTACGGTGCGGACGGCAAACCGGGCGGCGAGGGCAACGATGCGGACATCGGCTCGTGGCAATGACGGAACGATGGGCATCCTGAACGGGCGCGGCCGGCGCGCGGGCGCCGCACGTCGCACGGCGGCGGGCTTCACGCTGCTGGAGATGCTCGTCGTGCTCGTGATCGTCGGGCTGCTGGTCGCGGTCGTGACGCTCGCGCCGTCGCGCAACCGGCGCACCGATCTGGCGGAGGAGGCGCAGCGCCTGGCGAACCTGCTCGAATCGGCCGGCGACGAAGCGCAGGTGCGCGCGATGCCGATCGCATGGCAGCCGGTCGGCGGCGGCTATCGCTTCGTGCAGCGCACCGAAAGCGGCGGCTGGGCGCCGATGACCGACGACCTGTATCGCGCCCGCCGCTGGGGCAGCGAAGTGACGGGCGTATCGGTGCATTACACGGGCGGCGGCGAAGCGCCGTCGCGGATCGTGCTCGGCAGCGAAAGCATCGATGTGCCGGTGACGATCACGCTGTGGTCCGGCGACGTGCGGATGGCCGTCGTCGGCACGGGCATCGGCAACTTCGTCGTGCGCCGGCCCTGAGCGGCACGCGTCATGGTCCACGTGCGCGCCGACGATGCACGAAAGCGGTGCGGCGCGATCGTGTCGCGCGGCGATACGCTTCACCGGACTGTCACAGTGCCCGCTCACAATCTGTCGTTCGCTTGCGACGGAGCCGCTCACGGGGATGCACGCTTCGGCACGCGGCGTGCAACTCCACTTCCGTCCAGGGATTCATGACTCGTTCACGGGCGCCGACCGGTGTCCTGGCGCTCGTCGCGTGGCTCGTGTTGGTCGTGCTGTCGATGCGCGGCGTACACGCGCAGGAGACCGGTTCCATCGGCCGCCAGCCGGGCAGCGCGGTGCATTTCGATCTGCCCGCGCAGCCGCTCGCGAAGACGCTGCAGGATTTCGCGCGGCTCACCGAGATGATCGTGCTCGCGCCGGCGCCGCTGCTCGACGGGCGCACGAGTGTGCCGGTCCAGGGCGATTTCGCGCCGCGCGACGCGCTCGAGCGGATGCTGGCCGGAACGGGGTTGCGTGCGGAATTCTCGCGTCCGGACGAAGCGATCATCGTCGCGCAGCCGGCCGCCGAGACGCCGCCCGCTCCGGCCGACACGCCGGCGGATGCGGCGTTGCCGATCGACGGGATCGGCGATTCCGTCGATCGGCGCGCGTTCGCGGGCCTGCTGCAGGCGCATCTGATCGATGCGCTGTGCGCGCAGCCGGCGGCGGTGCCGGGCAGCTATCGACTCGTCGCGCAGATGCGCATCGACAACAGGGGGGCGGTGGTGGCGGTCAACATGGTGGCATCGAGCGGTTCGGCCGCCCGCGACGCGGCGGTGATGCGCGCGCTGCGCGCGCTGAAGCTGGGCGATGCGCCGCCGGCGGATCTGCCGCAGCCGGTCACGATCCTGCTGCGTCCGGCCGGCAACGGCGTGCATTTCCATTGCCCGGCACCGCAGCCGGCCGTTCGGGGCTAGGCCGCCATGTCCGACAGCAACCGCTCCGGGCTCCGGAATCTGCTGGCGACGCGCTATGCGTACCTGGTCAGGCGGCTCGAACGCGTGACGGGGTCGAAGGACGGCGCCGCCGATGCGTTGCACGAAACCTGGCTGCGCCTCGAGAACGCGAACGTCTCCACGCAGGTGACGAACGCGGACGCCTATATACTCGGGATGGCGAACAATGTCGCGATCGACCAGCATCGGCGCGAACGGCGGCATCTGCACGACGACGACGTCGAGACGCTGCTGGAGGTGCCCGACGAACTGGCCGATCCCGAGCGCATCGTCGCGGCGCGCCGCAAGGTCGAGACGCTGAAGGACGTGCTGCGCGGCCTGCCGCCGCGGCGTCGCGCGATTTTGCTGGCCGCCCGCGTGGACGGCCTGCTGAATCGCGAGATCGCCGAGCATTTCGGCATTTCGCTGCGGCTCGTCGAAAGCGAGCTGAGCGCGGCGATGAAGTACTGCCTGCAGCGGATGCAGGAAGACGGCGATTCGTACGCGGGCACGCGAGGCGGCCCGCGCAAATTTTGAGCATCCGGACGATGACGAAAGCCCAGGCCCAACCTGCCCACGACGAACTCGACGAAGCGAGTGCGTGGCTGCTGCGTCTGCGCTCGGGAGACGCGAGCCAGGACGACGCCGACGCGTTCGAACGCTGGTGCAAGGATCGTCCGCAAGCCGCCGATCTGCTGCGCGGCACCTGGAGCTCGCTGCGCACGGCCGCGACCGAACTCGCGCACGAGGAGCGCACGGCCGCGGCCTGGGCACAGGTCGCCAGGCGCGAACGCACGATGCGCACCGGGCGGCGCGCGTTCATCGGCTTTGCGGTCGCCGCGGGCGCGTCATGGCTCGCCGTGCGGCCGCCGATGCAGCTGTGGCCGTCGCTCGGCGACATCGCGGCCGATTACCACACGGGTACTGGCGAGCAGCGCAGCGTCGCGCTGTCGTCGCGCGTCACGGTCGAACTGAATACGCAAACGCGCCTCGACGTGCTGCCGGCAAGCGATGCCGCGCATGGCGTCGAAGTCGTCGCGGGCGAGGCGGAGATCGACGCGGTCGCGCCGCCGGCCGGCCGCGCGACGCCGATCCAGCCGGTCACGGTGGTGGCGGGCGGCGGCCGCATGCGGGCGCTGGTCGCGCGTTTCAACGTGCGGCGTACGGGCTCGCAGGTCTGCGTGACGTGCCTGTCCGGCACGGTCACGCTCGAACATCCACGCGGCGCACGTACGCTGAGCGCCGACGATCAGGTCGTCTACGACGACCGCGGCGTACAGCCGGTGTCGCGGACCGATCCGGGCGCCGTCAGCGCGTGGCGGCGCGGCATGCTGGTGTTCAACGGCGTGCCGCTGTCGGACGTCGTCGACGAGATCAACCGCTACCGGCGCGGCAAGGTTATCCTGCGCAGCGCGTCGCTCGGCGCGAACCGCATGCAGGCGCAGTTTCCGATCACGCGGCTCGACGACGTGATCGACATGGTCGGCCGCCTGTACGGCGCGCACATCACGCGCCTGCCCGGCAACATCGTGTTGCTGAGCTGAGCTGCTTTCCCCGCGTTCCGCCTTCCTTCCTTTCCCCCGTTTCCTTCAGGCCGTTGCTCCGCCTGCCGCGGTGCTGCTCGCGCTGCGGGTTACGGCGCGTCGATACGACCTTATCCATGAGGGCCGGCGGGGCGTCGTCGGACCCGAGGCGTGGGTGGCAAGCGCCCCGGCCGCGCAGCGATGCGCGGCGGGGGGATGTGTGTCGAGGGAGCTTCGGGCGGTGGCGTGATCATGGACGAATCGCAACGGGATACGGATTCCGGCGACGCGGACACGCGCGCCGATGCGATCCGCGAGGGCGCGGTGCGCTGGCTGCTGTGGCTGCGCGCCGGCGACACGACTGAACGGGAACGCGACGCTTTCGGGCGCTGGCGCGCGCAGAGCGACGAGCACGCACGCACGGTGCGCGAGCTGATCTGGATGTGGGCCGTGCTGGAGACGGTCGGCCGCCCGGAGCCGGGCGAGCCGGGCGGGTCGACGCGCACGCATTGACGCGCCGCATCGGCGTTGCAAGAAAGTCTGCGGGTTAGGCGGGGCTGCTGCGACCTTGTATATGAGAGAGCGAGGGCCGTGAAGAGGGGCGATGGCGTGGAGACCGGGGAACGGGGGCCGGAATGGGTCCCCGGATCGCCCGTCATGCACGGTGGTCGGCGCGCGCGCCGGTCCACGCGGCGTCGAGCGGATCGTCGGCATCGCGCAGCGGCTCGCGCAGAAACGGAAAGCGTTCGACGAACGGTGCGGATTCTTGCAGGGCCACGATATGGTTGACCATCCATTGCAGCAGTTCGCCGCCGTGCCGGACCTGTTTCGGGCGCCAGTCCGGCATCGTCGAGAAGAGGGCGGAGAAGCCGCTCCAGCGCGACGGGCGGTCGTTGTCGCCGGGGCGGAAATAGGTATTCATCGCGACGTCGCGCGCGGGCGTCAGCGTGCCGACGAACAGCCCGTGCGGCGTCGGCACGCCGATCTGCTGCCAGCCTTCCGCGATCGCCAGCGAGCGCATCACGCGCGCCGCGACGAACGCGATGCGCGTCTCGTGCTCGATTTCCGCAAGCGACATCACGCCGTTGCGCTGCATGCAGCGCGCGACCGCGTGCGGCCGGATCGCATTCGACGCGAAACTGCGCAGCACGAGGTCGGGCACCGTCAGTTGAAGCTGGAATTCGCGCAAGCCGTGCTCGGCGCTCATCGTCGAGAAATGGACGAACAGCCCCTCTGCGTGACCGAGCGCGCCGACGTACGGTTCGAGCCCGAGGCGCACGAGTTTCGGCGCGATCTGACGTTCGAGCAATCGGAGCAGGTTGCGACGATTGCGCACGCCCTTGAAATCGTCGAGGCCGCGCGTGACGATGTCGCTGATCTCCCAGCGGCGCTCGTCGGCGATGAGCCGCGGGGAGCCGCTCAGGTCGAACCGGGCGCGGCCGTGCGCCACGCGGGGATCTACGTACATGCCGGTGCCTCGTGCATTGATTGCGAATGGCTCGCCGCGACGGCGCGGCGTCGCGCGGAGCGGGTCGCTCACGATGCTGCGGGGTCGCTCGCGCTGCGTCAAGTGCGAACGCGTTGCGACGCGCGCGAGCGTATGCCGTTGCGGCGGCCCGCACGATCGACCGGACAGTGTGAGGTAACCCGATGATGCGCGCTGTCGTGGAACGCTTCGTCGAGCAGAGCCCGATGACGATCATGGCGCGGCTCGTCCTGCAATGCGCGCTGCACGACGACTGGGTCGACGCCGCGGCGGGCGCCGGCGACGAGCCCGACGGCGAGTCGATCCGCGAGGCGCTGTTTGCCGTTGCCGTCGACGCGATCGCGGCGATTGCCGCGTGGCGGCGGATGCCGGATGCCGCCGGCGCCGTCGCGCCGGGGTTCGGCGCGGCCGTGACGGCGCTGCACGATTGCATGAGCCGGTGGCGGTCCGGCTGGGGGCGCGCGCTGGCCAGGGACAGCGTCGACCTGCTGCTGCCGGTCGCGTCGGTGCGCGGCGTCGACAGGGCGTGCGCCGTCGACGGGATGCGGCTGCGCGTGCTGGACGGCGCCGGCGAGGCCTGTGCGCCGCGCGCCGACGGTTGCGACTGCGGGCGCGCGTGCGACGACCCGGCGCGCGATGCGGCGGCAGGCGGTGCGCGCGTCCTGCCGGTGTACGACCCGGATCTCGGGATGATCGTCGACCTGCTGCCTTGCGAGCGCGGCCGGTCGCACGAGCGTGCATTCGTCGGCGCGCTGCTCGAAGCGGTCCGGCCCGGCGAGCTGTGGATCGTCGACGGGCGCTTCGATACGGATGCGATCCTGTCCGGCTGGCCGCGCCGCGGCGGCGCGTTCGTGCTGCGCGAATACGGCCGCTCGGCCGCCTGCCGGCCGCTCGGCGACTGGCAGGACGCCGGCGTGTTCGGCACCGGGCGCGTTCGCGAACGATCCGTCGGGATGGCCGGCGAAGGCGGCGCGTCGGACACGTTTCGCCAGATCGAATGGGAACGCGCGGAGGCGCCCGGCGAAAGCGTCACGCTGCTGACCGACCTGTCGGCCGAGCGGTTCGACGCGCCGCAGATCGTGGCGCTGTCGCGCCGACGCTGGCGCGACGCGTTGCCGCTCGCGCTCGAGCCCGTGACGGGCGGCACGCCGTTCGGCGCCGTGCCCGCGCGTGCGGCGTTGCTGGCGAGCGGGATCGCCGCGTTCGCCTACAACGCGTTCAGCGTGATGACGCGCGTGGTCGGCGGCGCGCTCGATCTCGACGCGCGCGACGTCGCGCGCCTGCCGTCGCTGATCGCCGACGGCGTGACGGCCACCTATGCGGGCATGATGATCGCGCTGCCGCCGGACTGGTGGCAGCGTTACGACCGGTTGCCCGCGACGACGCTCGGCCAGATCGTGCGGATGCTCGCCGTGCACGTCGACCCGCGCAGCGAACGGCGGCGCCGCCGCGACAGCCGGTTGTCGTCGAAGTCGCAGGCATTGCTGCGCGCCGCGACGCTCGAGTGCCTGCTGCACGACAACGGCGACGATCCGGCCGCGAACGTCTTCAGCCTGCGCACGATCGCGATGGCGACGCGCGATTTCAGCAGCAATCCGTCGAAGGCGCTGCGGCACGCCGGCGAGGCGCTGGTGATGGTCACCAAGTACAACCGGCCGATCGCGCTGCTCGTGTCGATCGACGACTGGAACCGGCTGCTCGGCGAAGTGCGCGAGACGAGCTTCACGCGCTTGTCGTTCGATGCGGCGGCGTCGCCGGGCCAGCGACCGGTGACGTTGAGCGAGTCGTCGCTGAATTAGCCGGCGCCGCCGGCACGTTGCCGGCTCGGCTCGGCTCGGCCCGGCTCGCCGTTCGCCGCGCCCGTCTCTGCCGCATCCGGCTTCAACTCGTCAGCCGCCGCACCCAGATCACCGACGTCCACGCGAAATTGCCGCTGCCGTAGCGTGCGATCAGCGTGTCCACGCGCGCGTTGATCCGCGCCGAATGCACGCGGCAATGCACGATGAAGTAGCCGCTGTTCACGCCGACGGCCGAGCCGTCCGGCAAAGTCGGGTTGCCGCCCTGCGCGGGCAGCAGGTATTCGGCGATGTCGCCGGTGCTCACGAAGTAGGCGCTCGCGCGCCGGTCGACGAGCCGCTTCGCCTGGCTCGCCGACAGCGTCGGGATCGCGGCGACGAGCACGGGTTCGGGCGCGGTGTTCGCGTTGACGACGGTCAGGTCGGGCAGGATCGTGACGTACGGCGCGAGCGCTTCGATCGCATGCGCGTCGTAGCCGGGAATGCGTGCGAGATCGTCGACGGACACGAGCTGCAGCGGCCAGCCGCCCGGGCCGTTCGCGTCGCGCAGCGAGCGCAGCATGTAGTCGGCCGTCGGTTGCGCGAGCGCCGGATCGAGCGACAACTGGCCGAGCAGGCGCCGGTACGCCAGCACGCCTTCGCCGTTGGACTGCCACGGCTTGCCGGGCGCGGCGCGCGACACGAGGTTCATCAGGTTGAAGCGCGCCTGCGCGTCCTCGACGCTGCCCGAGATCCACGCGCGCGACAGCTCCGCATTGACCGCCAGCGCGTCGGATGGCAGCAGGTCCGAGAGCTGCACGTCGGCGACGGGCGCCGACCATGGCTGGCCGACGAACGTGACGTTCGACGTCGCGCTTTGCGCGCGCAGCGTCGCGCGTGCCCATTCGACCGCGGCGCGCTCGATCCACATCGTCTGTGTCGCGAGCCGCTGGTTCTCGACGTCGCGCGTCGCGACCTGCTGGCGCCACAGCACGCTGGCCGCGAGCGTGGCCGCCAGCGCGACGACGAGCAGCACCGTCACGATCGCGATGCCGCGTTCGCGCGGTGCGTGCGCCGTCCTTCCCGTCCCGTATCGATGCATCCGCGTGCCCTCGCAGTGTCGGCGCGACGCGCTCACACCTCGAACGCCAGCCACGCATGCGCGATGCTCGCATGTGCGGATGACGTGACGCCGAACAGCGTGGCGAGCCCCGCGACCCAGCACGCGAGCGTCGCGGGGCGCATGCCGTCGTCGGCAAGCGGGCCGACGAGGCCGGCGATCGCGTGCGAGCGCCACAGCAGCAGCACGAACAGCGTGCAGCCGACGATCATCGCGATCGCGAACGTGTGTGCTGCAACCGCGGGGCGGCGGGTGAACGGCGTGCGGTGATGCCGCTGGTTCGTCGCGACGATCGCGACCCCGTTCGCAACCGGCACGATCGCCATCGCGAGCGCCCAGAACAGCGGCTGATCGCTCGACGGATTGATCAGCAGCAGCGTGCCGATCGTCCAGATCGGCGGCGCGAGCAGCGTGAGCACGGACCACGACAGCAGCTGCCACGCGAGCCACGGCGAGCGCCAGCGCAGCGGCGGATTCGACGCGGCACGAGCGGCGCGCGGACGCAGCTGGCCCGGCATTCCGGCGGCGCCGGCCAACCGCCCGGCAAGCCACCGTACGAGCATCGTGGCGAATGACATGGAGTGTCCTGTCGTTGACATGTTCCGTTCTCAATAGCTAGGACGAAGCGGGCGGCTGCAAGCCGCAGGATTTCGTACGTGCTCGCGGCGTGCGGTGCGGCGTAAACGGTCCCGACGATCGCACCCCGTGGTTTGCGCGTGTTTCGTGAATATCTTCAGTCGAATGTCACAAAAACTTCCCGGTTGAAACCGGAGGATTGTCGGGCCGCACGCAGGCCGTCGCGTTTTCGCGCGCGGGCCGGCCGGACGGCGACTCGTTTGCCGGCAAGCCGCCTACGCGCCGCGCGCCGGCCGGGCAACGACATGTATACGAAATGAGGGCCACGCAAGGTCATGCGCCGCATCTCGCGCGTCTCGCGCGGGCGAGCGGCTGCACGCATGCAGGCCGCTTGCGTCGACCGCTGCCCGTGCCGGCGGATCGGTCGACGTCACGCAAAAAACATTGCGGCAATGCGCGCTTCATTCCGTCTAGGTAGGTGGGAGCTGCGACTTGGTGCGCCGTACGCGGCCCCGTTCGCGACCGATGCGCGTGCACCGGGCCGACGGGCCGGCAGGCAAGCGAGCATTTTTTCTCATCAGGCGGCGTGAAGCCGACAGGTGCATGACAGTGGAACAGTTCGAGGAAACCCGGCCGGCGGGCGAAACCGATGCGCCGACGGACGACGTATCGGCGCGGCAGGCGGAAGCGTTGTCGCCGGTCATCAACCTGCGCGACACCGGGCGCTTCCTGCAGGTGCTCGAGGCGCTCGGGTGCTCGCTCGCCGTGAGCCGCCGCCCGTCCGGCGTGGCCGTGATCGGTGTCGACGACGGCGTGCCCACGCTGTCCGCATGCCTGTTGCCGCGCTCGATGGGGATGGCCGTGTCGGGCAAGCGGCTCGCGATCGCGACGATGCACGAGCTGATGGTGTTCGCCAACGTGTCGACGCTCGCGCCGCACTATCCGGCCCGACCGGATCACTACGACGCGATGTTCGTGCCGCGCATGTCCTATTACACGGGCGATCTCGACCTGCACGACATGGCGTTCGACAAGCACGTGCTGCTCGCGGTCAACACACGCTATTCCTGCATCAGCGTGATCGACGGCTATTTCAACTTCACGCCGATCTGGCAGCCGCCGTTCGTGACGGAGACCACGCCGGACGATCGCTGCCACCTGAACGGCATGGCGTTCGCCGACGGCAAGGTGCGGTTCGCGACGGCGCTCGGCATGAGCAACGAGCCGTTCGGCTGGCGCAGCGGGATGGCCGGCAGCGGCATCGTGATGGAGGTGCCGTCCGGCCGGATCGTCGCATCGGGGCTGTCGATGCCGCATTCGCCGCGCGTGATCGGCGCCCGCCTGCACGTGCTCGAAGGCGGTCGCGGCCACGTGCTGCAGATCGATCCGCAGTCGGGCGCGCGGCGCGTGCTCGCGAAGCTGCCGGGCTTCACGCATGGTCTCGCCGAATACGGGGGCGTGCTGTTCGTCGGGCTGTCGAAGTTGCGCGACAAACGCGGTCCGCAGGGGCTGCCGATCGAAAGCGAATCGGATGCGCTGGTCGCGGGGGTCGCCGCACTCGACGCGAACACCGGCGACGTGCTCGGCATCCTGCAGTTCTTCAACGGCGTCGACGAGATCTTCGACGTGCAGGTGATCCCGAACGTGCGGCGCGCCGAAATCCTGAGCCCGCATCAATGGGCCGAGACGCCGTCGATCGTGACGATGCAGGGCGGCTTCTGGCAGACGCGTCCGCGCGAGGACGACGAACCCGCGAAGGCGGCGGAGCGCGCGCGATGAAGCTCGATCGTTGCGGGTTTCCCGACGTCGTTTCGTCCTTATCGGTAGACGTGCCCCGCGCAGAGCGGCGCGTGTCGCCGCAGCGGGCCGGCGGGGTGTTGTGGCTCACCGGGTTGTCCGGCGCGGGCAAGACGACGCTGGCCGATGCGGTAGCGGCGCGACTGCGCGACCGACGCATGCATGCGGTGGTGCTCGACGGTGACCGGCTGCGCACGGGGCTGAATCGGGATCTCGGTTTTACGGTGCAGGATCGTTTCGAAAACGTACGGCGCATCGCCGAAGTCGCGGCACTGACGAGCGAATCCGGCGCGCTGGCGATCGTCGCGGTCATTTCGCCGCTCGCGGCGATGCGCGATGCGGCGAGAGCGATCGTGGGGCCGGCGTTCCGCGAAGTGTACGTGAGCACGCCGCTGGTGTGCTGCGAGGCGCGGGATCCGAAGGGGTTGTATGCGAAGGCGCGGTGCGGCGCGCTGCCGGAATTCACGGGTGTGTCGGCGCCGTACGAACCGCCGGTGAAAGCGGATCTCACGCTCGATACCGGCCGCGCATCGCTCGCGACGTGCGTCGATACGCTGTTGCAGTTCGCCGTGACGCAGTTCGGCTTTCATGCGGATGCGCAGGCGGTGCCGACACATCACGGCTGAGTTCGGTTCGACGGCATAAAGAGCATTGCGCGGTTCATGATAAGGATGGCGAATCAATCGTCATCAAAGTGAAACAGGCAACTGATAGCGGGGCGAGCGACGGGGTCGCGACAGCTTCGCTGCGGTCCGGAACAACAAAGGGGAATGGCGCATGCCGCCGAGAGTAGACCGCAAGTCACGCGAACGATGGCGGCTGAATGGCCGATGCCTGGCCGGTGCCGTGCTGGCCGGAGGCTTGAGCGTCGCGCCGGGCGTTCATGCGCAGGACGCTGCCGCGCCCGCCGCGCCGCAGTCGTTCGACGTGAATGCCTTCGTGGTGCGCGGCAACACGACGTTGCCGACGCTCGAGATCGAGAAGGCCGTGTATCCGTTCGAAGGGCCGGGCCGCACGCTCGCCGACGTGAACGCGGCCCGCGATGCGTTGCAGAAGGCGTACCAGGATCGCGGCTACCAGTCGGTCGTCGTCGAGTTGCCGCAGCAGCAGGTGAAGAACGGCGTGATCCTGCTGCAGGTGACCGAGGCGAAGGTCGGGCGTCTGCGCGTGGACGGCGCGCAATACAACTCGCCGCAGAACATCCGCGACGCGGTGCCCGCGCTGGCCGAAGGCAAGGTACCCGATTTCAACCAGGCCCAGCAGCAGCTCACCGACCTGAACCGCTCGGCGGACCGCCAGGTGATTCCGGTGCTGAAGCCGGGCACGCTGCCGCAGACGGTCGACGTCGACCTGAAGGTCGACGATCACAGCCCGCTGCACGGCTCGCTCGAACTGAACAACGACAACAGCCCCGGCACGTCGACGCTGCGCACGACCGCGAGCCTCAGCTATTCGAATCTGTGGCAGCTCGGCCACGTGATTTCCGGCACCTACGTGATCGCGCCGCAGCATCCGAACGATGCGCGCGTCTACGCGTTCTCGTATCTCGCGCCGATCAAGGATTCGCGCTGGAGCTTTCTGGCGACGGTCGTGCATTCGGACAGCAACGTCGCGTCGGTCGGCAACACCAACGTGCTCGGCAAGGGAACCACGTACGGCTTCACCGCGATCTATTCGCTGCCGGCGACGGAGACCTACGCGCATACGGTCAGCATCGAGATCGACCGCAAGCACTACGACGAAGACGTGTCGCTGCCGGGCCAGGGCGGCTCGACGGCGCCGCTCACTTACGTGCCGGTGACGCTGTCGTACAACGGCCAACTGAGCCTGAAGAGTTCGCAGACGTCGTTCTCCGCATCGCTGACGACGAACATCCGCGGCCTCGGCAGCGACTGGGGCGCATGGGACAACAAGCGCTACAACGCGACGCCCGATTTCGTGTACGGCAAGTTCGACGTGAATCACACGCAGCGCTTCGCGAACGACATGCAGGCCAATGCGCACGTGAGCGCCCAGATCTCGAACTCGCCGCTCGTGTCGAGCGAGCAGTTTGCCGCCGGCGGGATGAACAGCGTGCGCGGCTACATGCAGGCGGAAGACACGGCCGACAGCGGCGTGATCGCGTCGCTGGAGTTGCGCAGCCCGTCGCTGTCGAAGTGGCTGGGCGGCGCGGTCGGCAGCCGGGTGAACGAATGGCGCTTCCATGCGTTCTTCGACGCGGCGCACCTGTGGCTGCTGAGCCCGCTGCCGGAGCAGACGTCGCGCTTCAACCTGATGAGCGTCGGCGTCGGCACGCGGCTGCAGCTCATGAAATACGCGAGCGCGGATTTCGAGGCCGGCTGGCCGTTGAAGGCCGGCGTCTACACGCGGCAGTACAGCCCGCGGTTCGATTTCTACGTAAGGCTGGGTTTCTGACGGATTTTTTGATCGTGGCGGGGCGATGCGACGAGCGCGGCGCCCGCCCATTCGGGGAGTGGATCGTGAAGCGAGTCTTGTTTTTCCTGTTGGCGGTGATGCTCGGCGTGCTGCCCGGCATCGCGAACGCATGGTGGCAGAACGACTGGTCGTACCGAAAGGCGATCACGATCGACGCGAGCCCGAAGGGCGCGAACCTCGCGGAATCGGCCGGCCGCGTGCCGCTGCTGATTCGCCTGCATTCGGGCAACTTCCAGTTCGACGGGCTGGCCGACAACGGCGCCGACATCCGCTTCGTCGCGGCCGACGACAAGACGCCGCTGAATTTCCATGTCGAGCAATACGATCCGGTGCTCGGCGTCGCGCTGATCTGGGTCGACGTGCCGAAGATGCCGGCGGGCGCCGCGGAGTCGATCTGGATGTACTACGGCAACAAGAAGGCGCCGGACGGCGGCAAGCCGGCCGAGACGTTCGATGCCGACTACACGCTCGTCTATCACTTCAACGGTGCGGCCGGCGCCCCGCCGAAGGACGCGACCGCGTACGGCAACCACGCGCAGAACGCGTCGTTCCGCACGATCGAGGACGGCATCGTCGGCAAGGGCGCGCGGTTCGACGGCACGGGGTCGCTGACGCTGCCGGCGAGCCCGTCGCTGAACGTGCCGGCCGGCGGCAGCTTCACGTTCAGCGCGTGGGTCAAGCCGTCGGCGCTCGCGCCGAACACGCTGCTGTACGGCCGCCGCGACGGCGCGAATGCGCTGCTGATCGGCCTCGACAACGGCGTGCCGTTCGCGGAAGTCCAGGGCGCGGCCGGCAATCCGGCGCCCGTGCGCACGCCGGCCGCGTCGCCGGTCGCCGCGAACCAGTGGACGTATGTCGCGGTGACGGCCGACGGCAAGAATCTGACCGTCTACGTGAACGGCAAGCAGGCCGCGCAGGTCGCGGCAACGCTGCCCGCGCTGAACGGCGTGACGACGATCGGCGCGGACGCGGTGGGTGCGCCGGCCGGGTTCGCCGCGTATGCGGGCGCACTCGACGAACTGCGCCTGTCGAAGATCGCGCGTTCGCCCGCGGCGCTCGCGGTCGACGCGCTCGCGCAGGGCTCGGAATCGAAGCTGGTCGCGTACGGCGCCGACGAGAAGCAGTCGGGCTTCGGCTTCGGCTACTTCGGCGTGATCGTGCAGTCGGTGACCGTCGACGCGTGGGTCGTGATCACGATCCTGCTCGGGATGGCACTCGTGTCGTGGATCGTGATGTGGACGAAGGCACGCTACGTCGGCACCGTCGACAAGGCGAACCAGTATTTCGTGCAGCGTTTCCGCGAAGTGGCAGGTCGCCACCTGGTCGGCCTCGCACACGTCGACGAAGGCAGCGCGGAAGGGCGGCGCCTGTACCAGTCGTCGCTGTATCGGCTGTACAAGGCCGGCGTGCATGAAATTCACAGCCGCGTGGACGGCAACGGCCGCACGGTGATCACGTCCGAATCGATCGAGGCGATCCGCGCGTCGATGGATGCGACGCTCGTGCGCGAGAACCAGCGACTGTCGAAATCGATGGTGCTGTTGACGATCGCGATCTCGGGCGGCCCGTTCCTCGGCCTGCTCGGCACGGTGGTCGGCGTGATGATCACGTTCGCGGCGATCGCGGCGGCCGGCGACGTGAACGTGAACGCGATCGCACCGGGTATCGCGGCCGCGCTGCTCGCCACCGTCACGGGCCTGTTCGTCGCGATTCCCGCGCTGTTCGGCTACAACTACCTGCTGATTCGCAACAAGAACGTGACCGCGAACATGCAGGTGTTCGTCGACGAATTCGTCACGCGCCTGGCCGAAGCACACCGCACGCCGGATCACGCGGTGCTGGCCGACTGAACGCACGCAGGAGACCACCATGCAGGTTCAGGACGACGACAAGCCGTACGACGACATCAACATCACGCCGATGCTCGACCTCGCGTACGTGCTGCTGATCATCTTCATCATCATGACGACCGCGTCGGTGCAGGGCATCAAGGTCGACCTGCCGAAGGCGAGCTCGTCCGCGAGCCTCGCGAAGCCGAAGACGAAGGCGATCACGGTCGCCGATTCGGGGCAGGTGTTCCTCGACGCGTATCCGGTGACGATGGACGAGCTCGAAAGCCGGCTGCGCACCGAAAAGGCGACCAATCCGGAATTCCCGATCGTGCTGAAGGGCGACGCGGCGGTGCAGTACCAGAAGGTCATGGACGTGCTCGACCTGCTGCGCCGGCTCGACCTGTCGCAGGTCGGGCTCGTGACCGGCAAGGCGAAGCAGGGCGGCTAGCGCGATGGAAATGACCTACAACGGCGGCCCGCCGCAGAAAGGCCCCGGCCGCTTCGTGAAGCCGGTTGCGATCGCGCTCGTGCTCGCCGGGCTCGCCGCGCTGATCTGGCATTTCGCGGGGGACACCGCGGGCGTGAAGCGCGCGAGCGCGCCGCAGGTGACGACGGTGATCCCGTTGCCGCCGCCCCCGCCGCCGCCGAAACAGAAGCCGCCGCCCGAGAAGGTGAAGGAAGAGGTCAAGACGCCGGTCGACAAGCCGACCGTCGCGCCGAAGCCGTCCGAGGCGCCGAAGCCGTCGGACAACCAGCCGAAGCAGATGACGATGAACGCGCCCGCACAGGCCGGCACCGACAGCTTCAACATCGGCGCGGGCGACGGCTCGGGAATGGTCGGCAGCGGCGGGGGCGGCAAGTTCGGCAACGCGAGCTACGCGCAGTACATGGTGTACGTGCTGCAGCGTGCGATCGAACAGGACAAGGGCGTGCAGGAGGCCGGCGGCGCGCGCTTCGCCGGCAGCCTGAACCTGTGGATGGATGCGTCGGGGCGGATCACGAAGGTGACGATCGCGCAGTCGACCGGCGACGCGAAGATCGACGCAGCCGTCGTCGCGGCGGTCGAGACGCTCGGCAAGGTCGACGAAGCGCCGCCGCCGGCGACGTCGTACCCGGTGCTCGTCAAGCTCCAGGGCCGCAAGCCGGCATGACGATGCGCGAGAGAGACCACGAAAGAATCATGGGGCAGGTCCGTCGCACGGATCCTGCCGGAAAAGAAACGAAAATTGTTCGGAGTGCTTCGATGATTCGGAAGATGAACGGACGGGGCGGGGTGCCCTGCAACGGCGCGCCGCCCGCGCGCCTGTCGCGCGTCGGCGCGGCGGTGCTGACGCTGGGGCTGACGTGCGCGTCCGTCGCACAGGCGCAATCGCTCGAGGCGCAGGCGGCATCGGGGAAGGCCGCGCCGACGGAAAGCGTGGTGATCAACCTGATCAACCTGCTCGTCAAGCGCGGCGTGCTCACGCAGCAGAACGCGAACGAGCTGATCAGCGAGGCGCGCACCGAGGCCGTGCAGGCGCGGGCCGCGCGCGGGTCGGGCGCACCGGTCGTCGCGGGCGGCGTGGTCAATCCGCCGACCCAGCCGGGCGACGTCGCGGTGCCGTACGTGCCGCAACTCGTGCGCGACCAGATCCGCGACCAGGTGAAGCAGGAAGTGATCGCACAGGCGAAGGCCGAGAACTGGGCGCAGCCGAACACGTTCCCCGACTGGGTATCGCGGATCAAGCTCGACGGCGACCTGCGCGTGCGCGACGAGTATCACTTCTACGGCAGCCGCAACGCGAACAACGTCACGAATTTCGCGGCGATCAACCAGGGCAACGGGTTCGACATCAACCCGAACACCAACACGACGCAGTTGCCGACGCAGAACACCACGCAGAACCGCAACAACCTGCTGCGCTACCGTGCGCGGCTCGGCGTGACCGCGACGTTGTCCGACGAAATGACGGCCGGCATCCAGCTCGCGAGCGGCAACGACAACGGGCCGGTGTCGACGACGGCCACCGCCGGCGGCGGCTTCGCGAAAAAGAACATCTGGCTGAACAAGGCGTTCTTCGCGTACAAGCCGGCGCCGTGGCTGAACCTGACGGCCGGCCGCTTCGACAATCCGTTCTTCAAGTCGGATCTCGTGTTCTCCGACGACCTGATGATGGACGGGCTCGCGGCGAACCTGCGCCATGCGCTGCCGTGGAATCCGGACGTCACGCTGTTCGGCACGCTCGGCGTGTTCCCGATCCAGTACACGAGCGAGAACTTCCCGTCGAACAGCACCGACAAGGCCGGCAGCGACACGAAGTGGATGTTCGGCGCGCAGTTCGGCGCCGACTGGAAGATCGACGCGAAGAACCGGCTGCGCGGCGCGGTCGCGTACTACGACTTCCAGAACATGCGCGGCACGCTGTCGTCGCCGTGCGCGCTGTATCTCGGCGCGACCAACTGCAGCACCGACAACGAGGCGCCCGCGTTCATGCAGGGCGGCAACACGCTGATCGCGCTGCGCAACATCGTGCAGAACCCGAACCTCGCGCCGGGAATGACGCCGCAGCCGCAGCTCTTCGGGCTCGCGTACAACTACCGGCTGCTCGACCTGAAGGCGCAGTGGGATACCGTCGTGGCCGATCGCTTCAAGCTGCGCCTGGACGGCGAATACGTGCGCAACCTCGCGTACAACGACAACAAGGCGTTCGCGGCGGCGTCGCTGCCGGTCAACAACTACGAAGCGACGTCGGTGAACGCGACGCGCGCCGACTATCGCAGCGGCCCGAACGGCTTCCTCGCGAAGGCGACGGTCGGCGAGCCGGAGCCGCGCGAGAAGGGCCAGTGGAATTTCTCGATCGCGTACAAGTACCTGCAGCCGGACGCCGTGCTCGACGCGTTCAACGATCCCGATTTCCATCTCGGCGGCACCAACGCACGCGGCTACGTGATCGGCGCAGCCTATGCGGTCGCGCGCGACACGTGGGTGTCGGCCCGCTACCTGAGCTCGAAGGAAGTGTACGGGCCGCCGGTATCGATCGACGTGCTGCAGATCGAGCTCAATGCTCGCTTCTGACCGGAGCCGCGCATGAATACGATCACTCGCACGATGCCGGCGGCGGCCGTCGCCGCCGCGCTGCTGCTCGCGGCCGTCGGCGCGCACGCGCAGAGCATCGAGGACAAGCTGCGCAGCCAGCTGCGCTCGACCGTGCAGGAGCTGCGCCAGTTGCAGGACAGTCAGGCGCAGTTGCAGAGCGACAAGGCGGCGGCCGAGAAGCAGCGCGACGATGCGCTCGCGCAACTGAAGGCGATGCAGGGGCAGCTTGCGGCGGCGCGCGGCGACTCGGGCGCCGAGGCGGCCGCGAAGCGCGCGCTCGCGCAGGAGCGGGCCGGGCGCGAGCAGGACGCGAAGTCGCTCGCGAAATACAAGGCGTCCTATGAGGACCTGCTCGCCGTGTCGCGCGCCCGCGATGCGCAGCACGCGCAATTGCAGAAGGACGTTGCCGCGCGTGACACGCAACTGAAAACCTGCCAGGCACACAATGCGGAGCTGTATCGCGTCGGGCACGAGATTCTCGACGCGTACGAGCATGTCGGGATCGGCACGCTCCTCGCGTCGAGGCAGCCGTTCGCCCAGTCGGCCCGCGTGAAGTACGACGATCTCGCGCAGCGCTACGGCGACGCGTTGTATGCGGGAAAGTACGATCCGGCCGCGCGTGCGGCCGCCGCGGCGCCGGCATCGGCGGCGAGCGCGCCGTGAGCGTGCCGCCCGATACCGCATTGGAATCTATCGATCCGTCGAACAGGGGGAACCTCGACATGCAGGACAAGCAACCGAACGCCGGCGCCGAACGCGCGGCACACGACGCGCCGATCGAAGCGATCAGCGCGGACCACCTGGCCGACGTGCTGCGCCGTGCGGGCTACCGCGTGACGGCCGCCGAGCAGAACGGCTCGGTGCAACTGATGAGCGCGAGCCAGGGCATCGGCTTCGCGGTGCGCTTCGGCAATCCGGCGGCGCCGCTCGCGCCGCAGGGCGCCGACACACCGCTCGCCGCGCTGCCGTACATCGATTACACGATGTCGTGCGTGCTGCAAGTGCAGGGCGAATTGCCGGCCGAACTCGTCGCGGACTGGAACCGCACCAAGCGCTTCGCGCGTCTCGCGAGCCACGGGCAGTTTCTCGCGCTGGAGATGGACGTCGTCGTCGCGGGCGGCGTGTCCGAGCGCTATCTGCGTTCGACGGTCGAGCTGTGGGATCGGTTGATCCAGGAATTCCTGCTGCACCTGCGCAACCGCCCCGCGATGGCCGAGCAGGAAGCGGCGGCGCGGGCGGCGGCCGGCGAACCGCCCGCCACGGCCGCCTCCGTCGAAGCGGCCGCGCAATCGTGATCGTCGCGCACCGGCTCGGCGCCGCGCTACGCGCGTTGCTGCCGGGCCGCACGCGAGCCGGGGCGACGGCCGTGGGTGACACGCCTGCCGCGTGGGGCACGTACGCGCAACACGTCGCGCAATGGCTGCAGACGGCGCTCGATGGCGACGATGCGGCCGCGAGCCGCCTGCGCGCGGACATCGAACGCTGGGCCGACGCGCGGGCCGATGCCGGCGACGACGGGCCCGTACTGCCGGTGCGAGCGTGGCTCGACCGGCGCGGGCGGGTGACGCGGGTCGACAGTGCGGCGGCCGGGCAGGCGGCGCTCGACGTCGCACTGCACGCAGCGTTTGTCGGCAGGGAGATCGGCACGGCGCCGCCACGCGGGATGGCGCAACCGCTCGTCCTGCGTGTGGCGCTGACGGGCGCACGCTGATACGGCGTCCGTATTTGAAAAGAAGCAATCCAGAGGGCAGTCGAACGATGATGACGAAGATGAAGATGCTGGCGATGGTGGCAGGCGGTCTCGTGCTGGGCGCGCCGCTCGTGGCATGCGCGCAGGACGACGTGATCGCGAATGCCGCGCAGGCGTCGGTCACGCAGGCCGACATCGCCGGGCTGTTGAAGACCGTGAGCGCGGAAGGGCGCGAGCGTCTCGCGGCCGATCCCGCGGCGCTGGACCAGGTCGTGCGTTCGACGCTCGCACAGAAGGCCGTGCTGGCCGAGGCGAAGTCGAAGGGCTGGGACCGGCAGCCGCAGGTGCAGGCAGCCGTCGAGCAGGCGCAGCGCGAAATCGTCGTGCGCAGCTATCTCGCGTCGGTGAATGCGCCGCCGGCCGACTACCCGTCGGACGCGGAACTCCAGTCCGCCTACGACAAGAACCGCGCCGCGTTCACGGCGCCGCGCGCGCTGCATGTCGCTCAGATCTATATCGCGGTGCCGCCGAACGCGGATGCCGCGACGCTCGACAAGGCGCGCAAGCAGGCCGCCGATCTCGCGAACCGCGCACGCAACGGCGATTTCGCGGCGCTGGCGAAGGCGAACTCGCAGGACAAGGCGAGCGCCGCGAACGGCGGCGATCTCGGTTTCGTGCCCGAGCAGTTGATGGTGCCGGCGGTCCGTCAGGCAGCCGACGCGTTGAAGCCGGGCCAGGTATCCGCGCCGATCCAGACGCCGGCCGGTTTTCACGTCGTGAAGCTGATCGAGATACGCGCGGCCGCGCCGCGTCCGCTGGCCGACGTGAAGGAGCAACTGCGCGCGATGCTGCGCGCCCAGCGCACGCAGCAAAATACACAGGCGTATCTCGCGAAGCTGGCCGCGAACGCACCGATCAACGAAGACGCGCTGAAGAAAGCGCTCGCGTCGGCTCGGTAGGCGCGCTCATGGCCACGCTCCGTTCGACGCCGCGCGTCGAGGCGCCCGACGCGCGTACGCCGGCGCGTCGTCGCTCCGCCGCCTCCGATCGTCCGCGCATGCCGAAGGCGAACCCGTGGCCGGGCCGGCCCGGCGAGTGGCCGACGCATTGCCCGCTTTGCTTCGGCGCGCTGGAGCCGCTGCCCGGCGCGGGCGGCTATGCGCGGCACCGGAGCGCGCGCTGTTCCGCGCAGTGCGTGCTCACCACACGTCAGTATCAACCGGAGGAGCCGACGATTCGCGGCTCGCGCGACGTGCAGGTCGCGGCCCGTCATCGGGACCGCTTCATTGCGCAGTGGCCGCGCCATTACGCGCTGATGCGGCGCGCGTGGCCCGCACTCACGATCGGGCGCTTCATCGCGGTGATCTCGTGCGCGGATGTCGCGGATCTCTGGTCGTACCGGACGTTGCGCGAAGACGATCTCGCCGCCGTGCTGCTCGTACTGGCCGGTTTCCTGCGCGTGCCGGATGTGTCGGGCACCGCTGCGCCGGGTGCCCATATGCCCGCTGCCGGTACGCCGGCCGACGATGCGCGCGCGCCGGCCGTTCGCTGGGTGCGCTTCTGGTTCGACGCGAGCGTGCGCGACGTCGGCGATTTGTGGACGGCCGGCAACGACGCGTCGCCGCTGTTTCGCGTCGACTACCGGGAGCCGCTCGTCACGCCGTATCCGACCGGCGCGCAGGTGCACGCATGGCAACCGGTCGACGGCATGCGCGATGCGTGGGCGCGATATGTCGATGCGGGCGAACCGGCCGTCGACGCAGCCGATCGCGCGGCGTTCGGGCGCTTTCTGGCCCGCGCGCCGGGGTCGGGTGCGGGAGCATGAAGGCATGCGCGCGATGGCGTCGTTACCGATGGAGGCGCGGATGAAGAGGCGACGAAACGGCGTCGCGGCGATCGCCTGCCTGCTGCTGGCGGCCGGCGCGCACGCGCAGGGCGGCCGCTCGACGGCGGCCGAGCCCGGCTCGGCCGCGAAGCCGGTGTGCGTCGACGCGGAAGTCGACGGCAAGCGCGCGCTGTCGTACGACTGCCTGAGCGAACAACTGAAGCCGAAGGCCGAGCCGCAGGCGGGCGCGTCGCAGACGGATTCGGAGCGGTTGTCCAAGCAACCGTCGAACCGTCTCGGCACGTTCAACCTGTCGACCGAGCGGAACCGCTTCGGGTCGAACTGGGGCAAATCCGTTACGCCGCAACGGCCGAATGCGCCGGTTGCCGTGCCGCCGAAGTGAAGCGCTTGCGCAGCCGCGGCGCGCGAACGGTGCGGTGGGCCAACGGTGTGGGAACAGGCACGGGCCGGTGGCGCACCGGCGCGAACCGACGAGGAGCAGCAACGTGAAATCGGGCAAGCACATCGGCAGCGTGGCGGCGCTCGCGGCCGGGCTCGCAGTGACGCTCGCCTGCGCATGCGGCGCGGCCACGGGCGCCGAGCGCGCGGTGCAGGGGGCCGGCGCGCCCACGGTTGCGCTGCCGAACTTCGCGGCGCTCGTGCGGCGCGTCGGGCCGGCGGTCGTCAACATCAGCGTCACGCGCGAAGTCACGCAGATGGGGATCCAGTTGCCGCCCGGCATCGCGCCCGATCATCCGCTCGCGCCGTTTCTCGCGCGGCGCGTGATCGGCAACCGCGAGGAGGTGAGCCTCGGCTCCGGCTTCATCGTGAGCGCGGACGGCGTGATCCTGACCAACCGGCACGTGGTCGGCGACGCGGTCGCCATCGACGTGAAGCTGACCGACAAGCGCCAGTTCAAGGGGCGGGTGATCGGCAGCGATCCCGTATCCGACGTCGCGGTGATCCGCATCGATGCGCACGACCTGCCGGTCGTCGCGACCGGCGATCCGGCGCGCACCGAGGTCGGCGACTGGGTGATGGCCATCGGGTCGCCGTACGGGTTCGCGAATACGGTCACGCAGGGCATCGTCAGCGCGAAATCGCGCTCCCTGCCCGGCGAACAGGCGATTCCGTTCATCCAGACCGACGTGCCGATCAATCCCGGCAATTCGGGCGGCCCGCTGTTCGATCTGAGCGGCCGCGTGATCGCGATCAACTCGATGATCTTCTCGAAGACGGGCGGCTACCAGGGGCTCGCGTTCGCGATTCCGATCGACATCGCACTCGACGTGAAAGATCAGTTGCTGCGCACCGGCAAGGTCACGCGCGGCCGGCTCGGCGTGGCCCTGCAGGAAGTGAGCCAGGCGCTCGCGCGTTCGTTCGGTCTCGCGAGCCCGGACGGCGCGCTGATCACGATGGTCGAGCCGGACGGCCCGGCCGCGCGCGCGGGCCTGAAGGCGGGCGACGTCGTGCTCGCGGTCGACGGCAAGCCGGTCGCGGAATCGGCGGATTTGCTCGGCATGGTTGCGGGCATGCGGGCGGGGCGGCAGACGGATCTGCTCGTGTGGCGTGCGGGCCGGGCGATGCACGCGATCGCGACGGTCGGCGCGTTCGACAGCGGCACGGCGTCGGCCGGCGGCGAACAGGGGCCCGCGCGGTTCGGGCTCGCGCTGCGGGCCGCGACGGAACAGGAGCGCCAGCGGCTCGGCGTCGGCCAGGCGCTCGTCGTCGAACAGGCGACCGGCCAGGCGGCGCGCGCGGGGTTGCAGCCCGGCGATGCCGTGCTGTCGGTCAATGGCGTGCCGGTCGCGAGCATCGGCGCGCTGATGGCCGGGATCGATGCCGCGCACGGCAACGTCGCGCTGCTGGTGCAGCGTGGCGGCACGCGGCTGTATGTGCCGATCGAGATCGGCCGGGCGGATTCGTCGTCGAAACGGGAGGCGGGATGAAGCGAATGCGCAAGCAGGGCGCATCGGGATGGCTGGGTGCGATCGTCGTCGCGTCGGTGCTGGCCGCGGGCGTGGCCCCGGCCCCGGCCGTCGCGCAGACGGCCGACGTGCCGCAAGCGTGGATCCGCTACGGACAGCTCGCCGGGCAGCAGTTCCAGACGTGGCTCGAAGCGGACGGCGACGCGGCCGACCGGCTCCACCGCTATCTCGAGACGCGGGTGCTGAACGCACGCGCCGATGCGCCGCCGCCTGCGATCGTCGTGCGTGCGTGGATCGGCGCGAACGGCGTCGTCACGCGCGTCGAGTTCGCGTCGCTCGGCGATCCGGATGCGGACGCGACGCTGCGACAACTGCTGACGGCCGGCCCGCTGAGCGAGCCGCCGCCGCCCGACATGCTGCAGCCGCTGCGCGTGCGCCTGCGGCTCGCACCCAATCCCGACGCGGCGGCCGCCGCACCGGCGTCGGCGGCGCGCATGCCATGACGTTCCGGACCGGGTAGACGCTGGCGGATATCGTAATAAGATATGACGATATTGCATCGGCGGGACAATGATGCCCCGCTTTCCTGAGAGGAGCTATCCGTGCAACTGACCCAGTTAGGCGGGCATGTCGCCCAATCCGGCATCGCCGAGCGGCAAAAACACGCGCAAGCGCTGATGTTCGGGATGGCGAACATCGACGAGTACGTGTCCGGCGGCGTTTGCTACGACGCTGCGGCGTATGTCCGGTATCTGCTGCGCGCCGACGCGATGATCGCGCCCGGTGCGCTGCTCGACACGAACGGTCAGCAGTGGAGGACGCGCTTCAACTTCGAGACCGGCGATCAATGGGACGGGCGCGCGAGCATTCCGGCGGGCACAGCGATCGGCTTCGCCCGCGGCGCCAATGTCTTTCACGCCGCGATCGCCGTGGGCGGCACCCGGATCCGCGGGATCAACGGCGGCCTGCTGGGCGCCGGATGGCTGCATCCGGTCGATCTGGCACGGGTGCTGCAGCCGGATCCGGCCGGCGGCTTTACGTACGATCGCACGACCATTCGCGTTTATCTGTCGCGCCTGTAGGCTGTCCGGCTTCGAATTTCACGCCGTTTCCGCCGTTTCCGCCATTACCCGTTGGCGGCCGCGCGCCGGCGCCGCGCGGCCGCTTTGCCGCCGTTCGGCGATATCCGCATGGCGTCGCGCCGTCCAACGCTGCTATCCTCTCGACCTTGAATGACGCGTCATGGCGGCGTGGGCGCGCATGCCGCCTCGCGGCGCCGCGCACCGTGTGAGCCACGCGCGCACTGAGGTAGCATGACTGAATATCCACGACGATCCATGACCTGTTTCGTGACCGACTTCCTTCCGTCCATGTCCACATGGTCAAGACAACGATGAGCGATGCACCCGATCCGGCAGCGCCCGGCGACGACGAGCCGTCCGGCGGCGCGTCGTCGTATCTGGTGCCCGGCCTCGAACGTGGGCTGCGTATCCTCGCCGAATTCTCCGCGCGCGAGCCGGTGCTCGGCGCGCCCGAGCTGTCGAAGCGTATCGGCATTCCGCGCACGACCACGTTCCGCCTGCTGCAGACGCTCGAAGCGCTCGGTTTTCTCGAACGCGTGAACGGCGATCGTTATTTCCGGCTCGGCGTCGGCGTGCTGCGGCTCGGCTTCGAATACCTGAATTCGCTCGAACTGACCGATCTCGGTGCGCCCGTGCTCGAACGGCTGCGCGATTCCACCGGCCTGTCGACGCACCTGCTGATCCGCGACCAGCGTGACGTGGTGTTCGTCGCGAAGGCGCAGAGCAATGCGTCGATGTTCGGTTCGGTGAAGGTGCACGTCGGCACGCGCCTGCCCGCGCATGCGACCGTGCACGGCCACGTGCTGATGGGCGACCTGACGCGCGACGCGTTGCGGCAGCTCTATCCGGAGAAGAAACTCGAACAGTTCACCGAGCGCACGCCCGGCACCGTGGACGAACTGTACGAACGCGTGCGTCATTACGCACGGCTCGGCTACGCGGTCAGCGAGGCGGCGTTCGAGAGCGGCATTTCGGCCGTGACCGCGCCCGTGCGCGATCACTCGGGTTCCATCGTCGCGGCGATCACCGCGACGGTGCCGCGCTCGGAGATCGGCGACGCCGGCGAGAAGGAGCGGCTCGTCGAAGCCGTGTGCGGCGCGGCGGTCGATCTGTCGCAACGGCTGAACTATCGACCGCTCGAAAGCGACCCGACGTTCGCGCATGCGCGCCACAAGGTCGCGATGTTCTGATCCACCGAACGCGCCGCATCGCGCGGCTGCGCCGATCGCCGGCAACCCGTCGCCAACGAGAAAAGAGCAGCCCGCGGGCTGCTCTTTTCGTTTCCGGCATCGGGCAAGCGCGTCCGCCGTCGCTCAGAACGAGTGGTGGATGCCGGTCAGCACGATCACCTGGTTCGCGGTGCTCGACGCGCCGGCCGTGAAGAACGCGGCTTTTGCGCCACCCGAACCGTGTTCGTAAAGCACGTTCGCATACAACTGCGTGCGCTTCGACAACGCGTAGATGTCGCCGAGTTCGACCTGAGTCCAGCGGCGGCCGGCCAGCGTCGTGGTCGCCGCGCCGCCCGCGATCGTGTTGAACGCGCTGCTGCGGTAGTTCACGCCCGCGTCGTAGCTCTGGAACGTGTCGGAAAACCCGTTCGACTGCATCTTCACGCGCGTGTAGAGGCCGTGCACGAGGAAGTCGCCGATCTGGTACGACGCGCCCGCGCCGATGTTCTCGACCTTGTTCGCGAGGTAGCCGTTCGCGGTGTTCTGCCCCTGGAACGACGCGATGCCCGTCTGGCCGATCAGGATCGAGCGATCGTGCTCGTTCGAGTAGACGGCCGACGCCTTGAACGGCCCGTTCGCATAGTTCAGCGCGACGCCGATCGATTTGCCGGTCGAGAAGTTCGTCGTGTTGCCGAGCGCGAGCGTCGCCGCGGCCGAGAAGCCCGCGAAGCTCGGCGAACGGTACTTGATCGCGTTGTTGTACGGCACGTTGCCGGTCGCGGCGAGCCCGTCGATGTTGCCCGGGTGGAACGCGTACCAGCTCATCGCGAGGTACGCGGTGCTGAGCGGATCGAGATAGTCGAACGCCAGCGGCGTCTGGCGGCCGAGCGTCAGCGTGCCGTAGCGCTCGGCGCTGAGGCCGACGAACGCCGCGCGGTTCCAGATCGTGTTCGCGGTCGCGAACTGGCCGTTGTTCGTATAGAAGCCGTTCTCCAGCTGGAAGATCGCCGACAGCCCGCCGCCGAGATCTTCCTTGCCTTTCAGGCCCCAGCGATCGGGCTGCGTATTGCCCTGGATCATCGCCCACTTTGCGTGGCCGCCGACGTTGTTCACGTACGCGACACCCGCATCCAGGCTGCCGTACAGCACCACGCTGCTCTGCGCCCACGCGCCCGACGCGGCGCCCATTCCGATGACTGCCGCTGCTACCGCATGCTTGACCATTTTGTCTCCTGACTCTCCAACCTGATGAAAACGTGTTGTGACGGGGCTGCGCAGGGACGGCCGGCCGTCGCGCATGTTCATCGCCGAGCGGGCATTTTCATGTTCCATATAAGGAACAATGTACCTCTAGTGGAATGAAGTATAGAGGTGTCCGACGGGTGGTCAAAAATAAATTTATCGGGCCGGATCGGGTGGGCGCTGATCTGCAACATGGGTTCGAGAATCCGGAAAAACGGACCTAAATCCCCGCAACCAAACAAAAAATCACATTTGACGAGATAGGCCGTGGCGATCGTCGACCCGCCGGTCGGTGTTTTCCCTAGGACATGCAGCTTTTTGTTTTACTCGCGAAAGGTCGCTCCTATAATCACCATCCATAAACTGTTGTTCCTGATATGGAACAAATCGAGAGTCGATCAGAAGGAAGGGTGCGAGATGTCTGAGCAATGGATTTGCGCCGGTCACGCCGGCGCGCTGTCGGAAGACACGCCGATCGAGTTCAAGCGGACCGACGGTGTGGAAATCGGGATCTACCGCGTCGGCGACGACGTGTATGCGCTCGAGAACGTATGCCCGCATGCGTACGCGCTGCTGACGCAGGGGTTCGTCGACGAAGGCACGGTCGAATGCCCGCTGCACGAGGCGGTGTTCGACATCAAGACGGGCGAATGCCTGAAGGGGCCGGGCGGACGTGCGCTGAAGCAGTACGCGGTGCGTCTTGCCGGCGAGGAAATCCAGATCAAGGTGGAATGACATGAAAGAAGCGACCGTCAACTTCAATCCCTTCCTGAAGCCGTGGCTGGCGCCGCAGCCGAACAACGTCGCGGGCAAGGGGCAGATCGAGATTCCCGGCCAGGTCGAGAACCAGGTCTGGCAGAACCGCAAGGCCGAACCGACCCAGTACGAGAACGACCTCGGCGATGCGCTCGAACGCGTGTTCGAGAGCGGCGCGACCGAGCTGGACGATGTCGTCGCGGGCCTGAACCGCATCGGCTTCCGCGCGCCGGACGGCACTGCGTGGACCGCGGAGCGCTTCCGCGCCGAAATGGCCTCGCTGGCGGAATGAGCGCGCGCGCTGCGTGACCGCCGACCCGACGACAACCGCATCCGGAGCACATCGATGACGTCCCCCGCACAATACGAAGCCCAACGCGACCCGGTCCGCGACTACCTCGACCGCGGCATCAAGAACTACTGGTATCCCGTCGCGCCGAGCTGGCAGGTGTCGAACGCACCCGTCGGCCTCACGCGCCTGTCCGAGCAGATCGTGCTGTGGCGCGATCACGAAGGAAAAGTCCATGCGCTGGAAGATCGCTGCCCGCACCGCGGCGCGCGTCTGTCGCTCGGCTGGAACCTCGGCGGCAACATCGCATGCTGGTATCACGGCATCGAAGTCGACGGCGGCGGCACGGTCAACCGCGTGCCGGCCGTGTCGAACTGTCCGCTCGAAGGCACGAAGTGCGTGAAGTCGTATCCGGTCGAGGAGAAGGCCGGCGCGATCTTCCTGTGGTTCGGCGACGAAGCGCACGGCGAGCCGGCGCCGCTGAACCTGCCGGAAGAGCTCGTGGCCGACGAGTACGGCCATTTCCTGTGCGTGTCGAACTGGAAGTGCAATTACCAGTACGCGATCGACAACGTAATGGACCCGATGCACGGCGCGTACCTGCACGCGACGTCGCACTCGATGGCCGAAGGCGACAAGCAGGCCGACATGCGCGTGCGCAAGACGGATACGGGCCTGATGTTCGAGAAGATCGGCCAGCGCGACGTGAACTTCGACTGGGTCGAGCTCGGCGAAACCGGCTGCCTGTGGATGCGCCTCGCGATTCCGTACAAGCAGAAGTTCGGCCCCGGCGGCAACTTCGGGATCATCGGCTTCGCGACGCCGGTCGACGGCGACCACTGCCAGGTCTATTTCTGGCGTACCCGCAAGGTCAGCGGCTGGCAGCGCGACGTGTGGCGTTTCATGTACCGCAACCGTCTCGAAGGCTTGCACTGGGACGTGCTCGAACAGGATCGCTACGTTCTCGAAAGCCTCGCGCCGCATGCGCGCGATCACGAATACCTGTATCAGCACGACGTCGGCATCACGCGCGTGCGCCGGATGCTGCGCCAGCGGGCGCAGGAGCATCTGTCCGCGCTCGACGCGCATCGCGCGGCACACGCCGCTTCGGAGCCGGCGAATGGCTGAGTTCGCTCCGGTCGTGGCGCTGCCCGGTCGGCGCGTGCTCGTCACGGGCGGCGCGCGCGGTCTCGGCGCCGCGTTCGTGAAGGCGCTGGTCGAAGCGGGCGCGCAGGTCGCGTTCGGCGACGTGCTGGCGGAAGAGGGCCGCGCGCTGGCCGCGCAGCTCGCACAGGCCGGCCACACCGCGCATTTCTTCGCGCTCGATCTCGCCGACCCGGCCAGCATCGACGCCTTCGTCGCGCAGGGCGCGGCGGCGCTCGGCGGTATCGACGCGCTGATCAACAACGCGGCGATCACGAACTCGGGCGGCAAGCTCTCGACGGAGCTGGACGTGTCGACGTGGGACGCCGTGATGAACGTGAACGTGCGCGGCGTGTGGCTCGTCAGCAATGCGGCGTTGCCACACCTTGCGCAGTCGGGGCGCGGCGCGATCGTGAACCTGGCGTCGGACACCGCGTTGTGGGGGGCGCCGAAGCTGCTCGCGTACGTCGCCAGCAAGGGCGCGGTGATCGCGATGACGCACGCGCAGGCACGCGAGTTCGGCGCGCACGGCGTGACGGTCAACGCGATCGCGCCGGGGCTGACCGAAGTCGAGGCGACCGCGTACGTGCCGGCGGAACGCCACGCGTTCTACCTGCAGGGCCGCGCGCTCGCACGTGCGCAGGTGCCCGACGACGTGACGGGCCCCGTGCTGTTCCTGCTGTCGGACGGCGCGCGCTTCGTGACGGGGCAACTGCTGCCGGTGAACGGCGGCTTCGTAATGAATTGAATCGAAGTTTTCACTCGGAATGAAGGAGAGGACGATGGCGGACGCCGATCTCGAACGCAAGTCGTGGGACCAGCCGGAAGGCGCAAGCTTCAACGACTGGATGGAAGGGCGCGTCGCGCGCTACGCGACGCGACGCTACGACTGGGACGCACTGAAGTTCCAGGCCGACTACGACCCGAAGTACCGCCGTGCGCAGATGCGCTATGTCGGCACGGGCGGCACGGGCGTCGCGAAGGACGTCAACACGGTGCCGGCCGGCAACTTCACGTTCTCGACGATGGTCATCCCGGCCGGCAACATCGGGCCGAGCCACATCCATGTCGACGTCGAGGAAATCTTCTTCGTGCTGCGCGGCAAGATGAAGGTGATCTGCGAGCGTGACGGCGAGACGTGGGAAGCGATCCTCGGCGAGCGCGACCTGATCTCGGTGCCGCCGGGCGTGTATCGCACGGAAATCAACATCGGCGAGGAAGATGCGCTGATGTGCGTGATGCTCGGTTCGCCGAAGCCGATCACGCCGACGTATCCGCCCGATTCGCCGCTCGCGAAGATCAAGCGTTGAGACGGAGTGGGTGAAGCAATGAGTGTCATCGACAAACGTGAACGCGACCGCACCGCGGCGTTCGCCGCGCTGCTCGGGCAGTTTCCCGAACAGCGTTGCGCAGCCGGCGCGGCGGGCACGATCGGCTACCGCGAGGCCGGCGCGCAGCATGCGGGCCGCGCGCTGCCCGTCGTGCTGCTGCACGGGATCGGCTCGGGCGCCGCGTCGTGGGTCCGCCAGCTCGACACGCTCGGCGCGTCACGACGCGTGCTTGCGTGGGATGCGCCCGGTTACGGCGTGTCGACGCCCGTGCACGGCGCGTCGCCGGCCGCCGCCGATTACGCGGCATCGCTGAACGCGTGGCTCGAGGCACTCGGCATCGAACGCTGCGTGCTGGTCGGTCATTCGCTCGGCGCGATCGTCGCGGGCGGGTTGGCCCGCGTGATGCCCGCGCGCATTGCCGGCCTGCTGCTGATCTCGCCCGCGGGCGGTTACGGCAGCGCACCGGCCGAAACGCGCGAATCGCGCCGCGACGCGCGGCTCGCGATGCTTGCGGAACTCGGCCCGGCCGGGCTCGCCGAGCAGCGCAGCGGCAACATGCTGTCCGGTTTCGCGAACGAGGAGGCACGGGCATGGGTGCGCTGGAACATGGCGCGCATCGTGCCGGCCGGCTATGCGCAGGCCACGCATCTGCTCGCGAACGCCGATCTCGCGGCCGATCTCGCCGGCTTCCGCGGCCGCACGGCCGTGGCCGTCGGCGCGAACGACGCGATCACGCCGTCCGCCGCGTGCGAGCGGATCGCCGCGGCCGCGCACGTCGGGCTGCAGCTGATTCCGCAGGCCGGGCATGCGGGTTATGTGGAGGCGCCGGCCGCCTATTCGGCGCTGATCGATACGTTCTGCCGTCAGTGCGATACGCAACGGGGGCTGGTATGAATTGCCCCCACGCTCACATTCGTTCGCTTGGGGGGGCGCAACCCCCCCATCCCCAGAGAGCATGTCCATCTAAGCTTGGGGCGGCCCGGCGGGAGGCATCATGAGCGAACCGCTGCAACGAAACGCATCCGAAAACGCGAAGGCCGAAGCCAGCTACGTGGTGCCGGGCCTCGAGCGCGGGCTGCGCATTCTCGCCGAATTCTCGCCGCGCGAGCCGGTGCTCGGCGCGCCCGAGTTGTCGAAGCGGCTCGGCATTCCGCGCACGACGGTGTTCCGTCTGCTGCAGACGCTCGAATCGCTCGGCTTTCTCGAACGCGCGGACAAGGATCGCAACTACAGGCTCGGCGTCGCCGTGCTGCGGCTCGGCTTCGAATATCTGAGCTCGCTGGAGCTGACCGATCTCGGCCTGCCGGTGATCGAGAGCCTGCGCGATGCGACCGGCTTCACGACGCACATCGTGATCCGCGACGGCCGCGACGTGGTGTTCGTCGCGAAGGCGCAGAGCCAGTCGCCGGTGTTCAGCTCGATCCGCGTGAACGTCGGCACGCGGCTGCCCGCGCATGCGACGACGCATGGCCACGTGCTGATGGGCGACCTGTCGCTGAAGGAGCTGCGTGCGCTGTATCCGGAAGGCGCGCTGAGCCGGATGACGAGCGCGACGCCGGAAACGGTCGATGCATTGTACGAAGTGATCCGCGAGGATGCGCTGCGCGGCTACGGCGTCAGCAATTCGTCGTTCGAGCGCGGGATCTCGGTCGTCACGGCGCCGGTGCGCAACGAGACGCAGCGGATCGTCGCGTGCATCACGGTGACGGTGCCGCGTCCGGAGATCGACGCGGCGCTGATCGCCGACGGGCTGATCGACAAGGTGCAGCGCGCGGCGGCGGAATTGTCGCGTCGGCTCAATTACCGCTCGGATGACGAGCACACGTTTCTCAAGGCTTTAGGACTCCGATGATTCAGATCGATCTGACCGGGAAGGTGGCGGTGGTGACGGGCGGTTCGTCCGGCATCGGCCTCGCGACGGCCGAGCGGTTCCTGCAGGCGGGCGCGTCGGTCGCGATTTGCGGCCGCGACGGCGACCGCCTCGCACGCGCCGAGGCGATGCTGCGCGGCAAGTACGCCGATGCGCAACTGCTGGCCACGCGCTGCAACGTGCTCGACGAAACCGACGTGGCCGGATTCGCGCAAGCGGTGTCCGCGCGTTTCGGCCGCGCCGACATGCTCGTCAACAATGCCGGCCAGGGCCGCGTATCGACCTTCGCCGACACGACCGACGACGCGTGGCGCGAAGAACTCGAACTGAAGTACTTCAGCATCATCCGCCCGACGCGCGCGTTCCTGCCGCTGCTGCGCGACGCGCAGGCGCCGACGATCACCTGCGTGAATTCGCTGCTCGCGTTGCAGCCGGAGCCGCACATGGTCGCGACGTCGTCGGCGCGTGCCGGCGTGCTCAGCCTCGTGAAGTCGCTCGCAGCCGAGCTGGCGCCGCAGCGCATCCGCGTGAACTCGATCCTGATCGGCATCGTCGAGTCGGGGCAGTGGCGCCGCCGCTACGACACGCAGGCGCAGCCCGGCGAAAGCTGGGAGGACTGGACGGGCGCGCTCGCCCGCAAGAAGAACATTCCGCTGAATCGCTTCGGCAAGCCCGACGAGGCCGCCTGGGCACTTTTTTATCTCGCAACGCATCTGTCGTCCTACACGACGGGCAGCCATATCGACGTTTCTGGAGGCTTTGCACGCCATGTCTGAAAAAACCACGGTTGGCGAGCTGATTGCCGCCTTTCTCGAGCAGTGCGGCGTGAAGACCGCATTCGGTGTCATCTCGATCCACAACATGCCGATCCTCGACGCGATCCACTCGCGCGGCAACATCCGGTATGTCGGTGCGCGCGGCGAAGCGGGGGCGTTGAACATGGCCGACGGGCTGGCCCGCGTGTCGGGCGGCCTCGGCGTCGCATTCACGAGCACGGGCACGGCGGCGGGCAATGCGGCCGGCGCGATGGTCGAGGCGCTGACGGCCGGCACCGCGCTGCTGCACGTGACCGGGCAGATCGAGACGCCGTACCTCGACCAGGATCTCGCGTACATCCACGAAGCGCCGGACCAGTTGTCGATGCTCGACTCGATCTCGAAGGCCGCGTTCCGCGTGCGCACGGTCGAAACCGTGCTGCCGACGATCCGCGAAGCCGTGCGCATCGCGCAGACCGCGCCTACGGGCCCCGTGTCCGTCGAGATTCCGATCGACATCCAGGCGGCCGAGATCGAATGGCCGGAAGATCTCGCACCCGCGCACGTCGCGGTGCGCGAGCATGACGAAGCCCGCGTCGCGAAGCTCGCCGACGCCCTCGCGGCCAAGCGCCGCCCGCTGCTGTGGCTCGGCGGCGGCGCGCGTCACGCACGTGCGGAAGTCGAACGCCTCGTGAAGCTCGGCTTCGGCGTCGTGACGAGCGTGCAGGGGCGCGGCGTGCTGCCCGAGGATCATCCGGCGACGCTCGGCGCGTTCAACGTGCACGCGTCGGTCGAAGCGTTCTACAAGACCTGCGACGCACTCGTCGTGGTCGGCTCGCGTCTGCGCGGCAACGAAACGCTGAAGTACAAGCTCGCGCTGCCGCAGCCGCTGTTCCGCATCGATGCCGATGCGCTCGCCGACAACCGCGGCTATCGCAACGCGTTGTTCGTGCATGGCGATTCGAAGCGCGTGCTGGCCGAGCTGGCCGATCGCCTCGAAGGTCGCCTGTCGGTCGACCCGCAATTCGCGGCCGATCTCGCGGCGGCCCGCGAGGCGGCAGTGGCCGACGTGGCGAAGGGCCTCGGGCCGTACAAGAAGCTCGTCGACATGCTGCAGGCTGCCGTCGGCCGCGACTACAACTGGGTGCGCGACGTGACGATCTCGAACAGCACGTGGGGCAACCGCCTGCTGAAGATCTTCGAGCCGCGCTCGGGCGTGCATGCGCTCGGCGGCGGCATCGGCCAGGGCATCCAGATGGGCATCGGCGCCGCGCTCGCGGGCGCGGCGGCGAAGACGGTCTGCCTCGTCGGCGACGGCGGCCTGATGGTCAACGTCGGCGAGCTCGTCACGGCCGTGCAGGAAAACGCGAACGTGATGATCGTGCTGATGAACGACCAGTGCTACGGCGTGATCCGCAACATCCAGGACGCGCACTACGGCGGCCGCCGCTGCTTCGTGCAACTGCACCAGCCCGATTTCGCGCAGTTCTGCGCGAGCTTCGGCCTCACGCACTACCGGATCACGTCGCTCGACCAGGCCGAAGCGATCGTGCGCGAAGGGCTCGCGAAGGAAGGGCCGGTGATGGTCGAGGTCGACATGCTGTCGGTCGGCTCGTTCGCGTCGGCATTCGCCGGCCCGCCGGTGAAGAAGGAAGCGCCGACGGAGCGCCAGTATGCGTAACGGGCAACAGCGGGCGCATGCCCCCGTCGACGTCGCGATGATCGGCTTCGGCGCGATCGGCGCGGCCGTGTACCAAGCGGTCGAGCACGATGCGTCGCTGCGCGTCGCGCACGTGATCGTGCCGGAACACCAGCGCGCGGCGGTGCAGGACGCGCTCGGCGGCGCGGTGGAGGTCGTGTCGTCGGTCGACGCGCTGGCCCGCCGCCCCGAGTTCGCGCTCGAATGCGCGGGCCACAGCGCGCTCGTCGACCACGTCGTGCCGCTGCTGAAGGCCGGCACCGATTGCGCGGTCGCGTCGATCGGCGCGCTGTCCGATCTCGCGCTGCTCGACGCGCTGTCGCAAGCGGCAGACGAAGGCGGCACGACGGTGACGCTGCTGTCCGGCGCGATCGGCGGCATCGACGCGCTGGCATCCGCGAAGCAGGGCGGACTCGACGACGTGTTGTACGTCGGCCGTAAGCCGCCGCTCGGCTGGCTCGGCACGCCGGCCGAGGAACTGTGCGATCTGCGCGCGATGACCGAGGAAAAGGTGATCTTCGAAGGCACCGCGCGCGACGCCGCGCGGCTGTACCCGAAGAACGCGAACGTCGCGGCGACGGTCGCGCTCGCGGGCCTCGGCCTCGACGCGACGCACGTGCGCCTGATCGCCGATCCGGCGGTCGCGCGCAACGTGCACCGGATCACCGCGCGCGGCGCATTCGGCGAGATGTCGCTGGAAATGAGCGGCAAGCCGCTGCCCGACAACCCTAAGACGTCCGCGCTGACGGCGTACAGCGCGATTCGTGCGCTGCGCAACCGCGCGGCCCGCTGCGTGATCTGACCGGACCATCGAGCGTCCGCCCGCGCCACGGCGAGGGCGGATGTGCAGAGACAGATTTGTGGGACTTGTGACATGACTCCTTTCGATACGAGCCTCGTACCCGACGGCGACATCCTGATCGGCGGCGAGTGGCGGCGCGGCCGCGGTGCGCCTTACACGAGCATCTATCCGGCCGACCAGTCGCCGAACATGGAAGTATCGACGGCGAACGCGGAAGACGCGGCCGACGCCGTCGTGGCGGCCGACGCCGCATGGCGCCGCGCCGACTGGGCCGGGCTGAAGCCGCACCAGCGCGCGCAGGTGCTGTACCGCATCGCCGATCTCATCATGCAGCGCCACGAGGCGCTCGCGAACCTGCAGCGCCGCGACAACGGCAAGCCGATCGGCGAGACGCGCGCGCTGGTGGCCAGCGCCGCGAACACGTTCCGCTATTTCGCGGCCTGCCTCGAAACGCTCGACGAGGAGCTGACGCCGTCGCGCGGCGACTACCTGACGATGAGCGTGTACGAGCCGATCGGCGTGATCGCGGCGATCACGCCGTGGAATTCGCCGATTGCGTCCGACGCGCAGAAGCTCGCGCCGGCGCTGGCCGGCGGCAACGCGGTGGTGCTCAAGCCGGCCGAGGTTACGCCGCTCGTCTCGCTCGCGCTGGCGCGCATCTGCGAGGAAGCGGGCGTGCCGAAGGGCGTGCTGAGCGTGCTGCCGGGCAAGGGCTCGGTGATCGGCGACGTGCTCGTGCGTCATCCGCTCGTGAAGAAGGTGTCGTTTACCGGCGGCACCGAAGTGGGTCGCGGTATCGCGCGCATCGCGGCCGAGAAGCTGATGCCCGTGTCGCTCGAACTCGGCGGCAAGTCGCCGACGATCGTATGCGACGACGCCGATCTCGACCATGCGGTCAACGGCGTGCTGTACGGCATCTTCAGCTCGTCGGGCGAAGCGTGCATCGCCGGTTCGCGACTGTTCGTGCAGCGCGCGATATACGACGAATTCATGAAGCGCCTGGTGGCCGGTGCACGCAAGCTGCGCGTGGGCGACCCGACGCGACCCGACACGCAGATGGGCCCGCTGATCACCGCGAAGCATCGCGAATCGGTCGAACGCTACGTGGCGCTCGGGCTGGAAGAAGGCGGCCGCCTGCTGTGCGGCGGCGAGCGGCCGACGGGCGACGGGCGCGAGAACGGCTTCTTCTATCAGCCGACGATTCTCGAAGGCTTGCCGAACAGCGCGCGCATCTGCCAGGAGGAAATCTTCGGGCCGGTGCTGGTCGCGATGCCGTTCGACGACGAAGCGTCGTTGATCGCACAGGCGAACGACAGCGTGTTCGGGCTGGCTGCGGGCATCTGGACCCGCGACTACAAGCGCGCGTGGCGCATCGCGCGCGCGCTGGAGACGGGCACCGTCTGGATCAACACGTACAAGCTGTTCTCGATCTCCACGCCGTTCTCGGGCTGGAAGGAGAGCGGGATGGGGCGCGAGAAGGGGCGTCTCGGCATCCGCGAATACATGCAGCAGAAGAGCCTCTACTGGGGCTTGAACGACGCGCCGCTGCCGTGGGCGAACTGAGCGAAGGGGAATGACGCAATGAGCATTTTGGGAATCGAGCAGATCACCTACGGTGTCGACGACCTCGCCACCTGCCGGCGCTTTTTCGCCGACTGGGGGTTGAAGGAAGTCGCGCACGACGACACGCGTGCACGCTTCGAGACGCTGAACGGCTGCACCGTGCTGGTCGTGAAAGCCGACGATCCGTCGCTGCCGCCCGCGTTCGAAGCGGGCCCGACGCTGCGGGAAGTCACGTGGGGCGTCGCGACGCAGGGCGAACTCGACGCGTTGCGCACCAAGCTGGCCGGCCAGCCCGGCTATTACGCGCAGGACGATGCGCTCGGCTGCATCGACCCGAACGGGATGGCGATTCGCGTCGAAGTCACGCGCAAACGCGCACTCGACATCGCGGGCTCGCCGTCGAACGTTTGGGGCCGGACACTGCGCGTGGACCAGCCGAGCCCGATCTATGCGCGTGCGGAGCCGGTGGAGGTCGGACATGTCGTGTTCTTCACGAACTGCCTCGACGCGCAGGAAAGGTTCTATCACGAGTTGCTCGGCTTCGAGACGTCGGACCGGTATCCGGGCCGCGGCGCGTTCATGCGCTGCGCGCCGCACGGCGGCCATCACGACCTGTTCCTGCTCGCGCTGCCGAACGGCAAACGCGGCCTGAACCACGTCGCATTCACCGTGCGCGACATCCACGAAGTATTCGGCGGCGGCATGCACATCGACCGCTGCGGCTGGGAAACGCAACTCGGCCCGGGGCGTCACCCGGTGTCGTCCGCGTACTTCTGGTACTTCCAGAATCCGGCCGGCGCGCTGATCGAGTACTACGCGGACGAGGACGTGCTGACGCCGGACTGGCAACCGCGCGAATTCGAACCGGGGCCGACCGTGTTCGCCGAGTGGGCCGTCGACGGCGGCCTGGACGGCAACACGCGCCGGCAGAAGAACGCGAAGGCGCCGGAAGGCAAGTTCATGACGGAGCGCAAATGATGCCCGAAGCGAATACGCCCGCGCAGCCCGCGCCGGGTACGGTGGTCGTGATCGGCGGCGGCCAGGCCGCCGGCTGGGTGTTGAAGACGTTGCGCGCGCAAGGGTATGCGGGCCGTCTCGTGATGATCGCCGACGAGCCGCACCTGCCGTACGAGCGCCCGCCGCTGTCGAAGGCCGTGCTGGCCGGCGACGCCGACATCGAGACCGTGCGCGTCGTGCGTCCCGACGAATTCGACGCGCTGAACGTCGAGGCATGGCAGCCGGAACGCGCGGCGTCGATCGACCGCACGCGCCGCGTGGTGAAGACCGAAAGCGGCCGCGAGATCGAATACGACCGTCTCGTGATCGCGACCGGCGGCACGTCGCGCCGCTTGCCCGATGCGCTCGTCAACACGCCGAACCTGCATTACCTGCGTACGCTCGACGAAGCGGCCGCGCTCGGCGAGAAGCTGCGGGCGAGCCGGCGCGTGCTCGTGATCGGCGGCGGCTGGATCGGCCTCGAAGTCGCGGCGACCGCGCGCAAGCTCGGCGTAGACGCCGTCGTGGTCGAAGGCGCGCCGCGGCTGTGCGGGCGTTCGGTGCCGCAGATCGTGTCCGACTTCCTGCTCGACCTGCATCGTTCGAACGGCGTCGACGTGCGCATGGGCGCGGCGCTCGCGTCGCTCGACCCGCAGCCGGACGACGCGTCGAAGGTACGCGCGACGCTCGCCGACGGCACGACGATCGACGCCGATTTCGCGGTGGCCGGCATCGGTCTCGCGCTGAATGCGTCGCTGGCGAGCGACGCGGGGCTCGCGGTCGACGACGGCATCGTCGTCGACGAATACGGCGCGACCAGCGACCCCGCGATCTTCGCGTGCGGCGACGTCGCGAACCATCACAACGGCTGGCTGAAGCGGCGCGTGCGGCTGGAATCGTGGGCGAACGCGCAGAACCAGGCGATCGCGGCCGCGAAAGCCGTGCTCGGCGTGCGCGCACCGTACGCGGAGATTCCGTGGTTCTGGTCCGATCAGTACGACGTGAACCTGCAGATCCTCGGCGATCTGCCGGCCGATGCGCAGCTCGTCGTGCGCGGCGATCTCGCCGCGCGTCGTGCGACGCTGTTTTTCGTGGGCGACGGACATGTGAGAGGTGTCGTCGCCGTGAACAACGCACGCGAGCTGAAGCTCGCGCGCAAGTGGATGAACCAGGGCCGGGCAGTGGATACGGAAGCTCTGGCAGACACGACCCAAGCGCTTGCCTGACCGGCCCAACCGGAAAGAGACCCAGGAGACACCCCGCATGAGCACTTTCGACAACGTCGTGGCCGGCAGGGCCACGATGGAAGCTGCCGCCTCCACGCCCGGCGCGATCATCGCGCGGCTCGAGCGGCTTCCGGCCAACGCGATGCAGATCCGCGCACGCGTGCTGATCGGCACCGCGACGTTCTTCGACGGCTTCGACGTGATCACGATCGCGGCGACGCTGCCGCTGCTGATTCACAAATGGGGGCTGTCGCCGACGCAGATCGGCATGCTGATCGCGTCCGGCGCGATCGGCCAGCTGATCGGCGCATTCCTCTTTCCCGCGCTCGCGGAAAAGCATGGCCGCGTGAAGGCCATCGCGTGGAGTTCGGCCGTGATCGGCATCACGAGTATCGCGTGCGGCTTCGCGCCTACGTTCGAGGTGTTCGTGCTGCTGCGGATCCTGCAGGGGCTCGGGCTCGGCGGCGAGTTGCCGGTCGCGGCCACGTACATCAACGAAATCACGCGCGCGCATGGCCGCGGCCGCTTCGTGCTGCTGTACGAGATCGTGTTCCCGATCGGCCTGCTCGTGTCGATGGCGCTCGGCGCGTGGCTCGTGCCGCGCTTCGGCTGGGAAATCATGTACTTCGTCGGCGGGCTGCCGGTGATCCTGTCGCTCGTGCTCACGCGCCTCGTGCCGGAATCGCCGCGCTGGCTCGCGTCGCGCGGGCGGCTCGCGGAGGCCGGGCGCGCGGTCGGCATGTTCGAAGGATCGGTGCGCGGCGAGCTGCCGCCGGTCACGCAAGCGGCCGCGTTCGACGAGATGGTGCGCCAGCATCCGAAGCGCAGGATGAGCGACCTGTTCAGCGCCGCGTATCGCAAGCGCACGCTCGCGGTGGCGACGTTGTGGGCGACCTGCGGGTTCATCCAGTACGGGCTGTCGACGTGGCTGCCGACGATCTACAAGAACTTCTATCACGCGCCGCTGCAGCTCGCGCTGAACCTCGCGGTGATCGGCTCGGTGATGGGCGTGCTCGGGTCGCTGGCCTCCGCGCTGCTGGTCGACAAGCTCGGCCGCAAGCCGGTGATCGTGTGGTCGTTCGTGCTGTGCGCGCTGTCGCTGGCGCTCGCCGGCATCTATCACGCGTCGTCGGTGTATGTGGTCGCGGTCTTCTGTTCGCTGTCGCTCGGGCTGATGGCGTCGGGGTTCATTACCGCGTACGTCTATACGCCCGAGCAGTATCCGACGAGCATCCGCGCGTCGGGCTGCGGGCTCGGCAGCGCGTGGCTGAAGATCGCGTCGTTCGTCGCGCCGATGGTCGTGCCGCATGCGATCATCGGCGGGAACCTCGCGCCGGCGTTCTATCTGATCGGCGTGGTGCCGCTGATCGCGGCGCTGACCGTGCACTTCGTCGGGATCGAGACGAAGGGGAAGGTGCTGGAGGCGCTCGAAGCGTAAGCGCGGCCGGTAGTCACGGATGATGTGCATAGGCCCGGCGGATGTTGCCCGGGCCGCTTCATTTCACGGCGATCCGGTCGTTTCATGTCGGGCGCCGCGAACGGGCGCCACGGCTGCCACACGGCTCGCGTGTTCTAATTCACGGTCACGATTTTCATCAGACCGTCGCCATGCCCTTGTTCGAACCCGTCACGCTGCATACCTCCCGCCTCGTCCTGCGGCCGCTTCGCGACGCCGACGCACCGACTTTCTTCGAGATCTGGTCCGATGCGGAAGCGATGCGCTACTTCTCGTTCTTGCCGATGACGGAGATCGAGCAGGCCGAGGCGCGCGTCGCGCGCAACGTGCAGACGTCCGCGAGCGGGGAGAGCCTGGTCTGCGTGCTCGAACTGCGGGAAACCGGCGAAGCGCTCGGCGAGTGCGCGCTGTTCCATGCGAACGCGCAATGCCGGCGCGCCGAGATCGGCTTTTGCCTGCGGCGCGCATTCTGGCGCGGCGGATACATGCGCGAAGCGGCGTCGGCGATGATCGATCATGCGTTCGGCACGCTGCGGCTGAACCGGCTCGAGGCCGATATCGATCCGCGCAACGTTGCGTCGGCGGGGCTGCTCGAACGGCTGGGTTTCGTCCGGGAAGGTCTGCTGCGCGAACGGTGGATCGTCGGCGACGAAGTGTCGGACAGCGCACTGTACGGGTTGCTGGCGAGCGATCGCGGTGCGTAAGTGGCCGGCTTGCCGGATTTCTCGCCCGAACGTACCCTTGGTCGAATCCACGGCCCGAACGCAGGTATTGACCATGCAAGCCCATCCTCTACGCCTTTCCCCCGGCGACGATCTGCGCGGCGCCATCGAAGCAGCGTTGCATCGGCAGGAATCGCACGCGGCCTTCGTGATCCAGGGCATCGGCAGCCTGAGCGTCGCGCAGTTGCGCTTCGCCGGCGCCGACCAGCCGGCCGAGCTGCGCGGCGACCTCGAAATCCTGACGCTGGCCGGCTCGGTGTCGCCGGACGGCGCGCATCTGCATATGTCGGTCTCGGACGCGGACGGCCGCGTGACGGGCGGCCATGTTGCGCCCGGCTGCGTGGTGCGCACGACAGCCGAGATCCTGCTCGCGCTGCTGCCCGCGCATCGTTTCTCGCGCGAGCCCGATGCGGGCACCGGCTTCAACGAACTGGCGATTCGTCGCGAGCCGGGCGGCGGCGCCGCATGAGTGTCGCGACGCGGCGCTAGAATCGCCGGTCATCGAAGCGCGTCCCGTTACCGCTCATTCCGCAAGACGCACTCCATGAAAAAAAGCGCCGCGGCCTGTCGGCCCGCGGCGCCTTTCGGTGCGCTGCGACGTCGACCACCCGCCGCAGCCCGACTGCGTGCTTACAGCTGCACGGTGTCGGCCACTTCCTTGAAGTCCTCGATCTGGTCGAAGTTCATGTACTGGTAGATCTTGTCGCCGTTCGCGGTGAGCACGCCCATGTCGGCCATGTACTCTTCCTTGGTCGGGATCTTGCCCAGACGCGAGCAGATCGCCGCCAGTTCCGCCGAGCCGAGATACACGTTCGTGTTCTTGCCCAGACGGTTCGGGAAATTGCGGGTCGACGTCGACATCACCGTCGCGCCTTCGCGCACCTGTGCCTGGTTACCCATGCACAGCGAGCAGCCCGGCATTTCGGTGCGTGCGCCAGCCGTGCCGAACACGCCGTAGTGACCTTCTTCCGTCAGCTGCTTCTGGTCCATCTTGGTCGGCGGCGCGACCCACAGCTTGACCGGAATGTCGCGCTTGCCTTCCAGCAGCTTCGACGCGGCACGGAAGTGACCGATGTTGGTCATGCACGAGCCGATGAACACTTCGTCGATCTTCGCGCCTGCGACGTCGGACAGCGTCTTCACGTCGTCCGGGTCGTTCGGGCACGCGACGATCGGCTCGTGGATGTCGGCGAGGTCGATCTCGATGACGGCCGCGTATTCGGCGTCGGCATCCGGCGCGAGCAGTTGCGGGTCGGCCAGCCACTGTTCCATCGCTGCAATGCGGCGCTGCAGGCTGCGCGGATCCTGGTAGCCCTGCGCGATCATCCACTTGAGCAGCGTGATGTTGCTGTTCAGGTACTCGATGATCGGTTCCTTGTTCAGGCGCACCGTGCAGCCGGCGGCCGAACGCTCGGCGGACGCATCCGACAGCTCGAACGCTTGCTCGACCTTCAGGTCGGGCAGGCCTTCGATTTCGAGGATGCGGCCCGAGAAGATGTTCTTCTTGCCTTGCTTGGCGACCGTCAGCATGCCTTGCTTGATCGCGTACAGCGGAATCGCGTTGACGAGGTCGCGCAGCGTGACGCCCGGCTGCATCTTGCCCTTGAAGCGGACCAGCACCGATTCCGGCATGTCCAGCGGCATCGTGCCGGTGGCGGCCGCGAACGCGACGAGGCCCGAGCCAGCCGGGAAGCTGATGCCGATCGGGAAGCGCGTGTGCGAATCGCCGCCGGTGCCGACGGTGTCGGGCAGCAGCATGCGGTTCAGCCACGAGTGGATCACGCCGTCGCCCGGGCGCAGCGCGATGCCGCCGCGCGTGCTGATGAAGTTCGGCAGCGTCTGGTGCGTCTTCACGTCGACCGGCTTCGGATACGCGGCGGTATGGCAGAACGACTGCATCACGAGATCGGCCGAGAAGCCGAGGCACGCGAGGTCCTTCAGTTCGTCGCGGGTCATCGGGCCCGTGGTGTCCTGCGAGCCTACCGAGGTCATCTTCGGTTCGCAGTACGTGCCCGGGCGCACGCCCTGGCCTTCGGGCAGGCCGCATGCGCGGCCGACCATCTTCTGCGCGAGCGAGAAGCCCTTGCCGCTGTCGGCCGGCTGGTGCGGCAGGCGGAACAGCGTCGACGGCGGCAGGCCCAGCGCTTCGCGCGCCTTCGCGGTCAGGCCGCGGCCGATGATCAGCGGAATGCGGCCGCCGGCGCGCACTTCGTCGAACAGCACGTCGGACTTCACCTGGAATTCGGCGATGACCTTGCCGTCCTTCAGCGCCTTGCCTTCGTACGGGCGCAGTTCGACCACGTCGCCCATGTTCATTTGCGACACGTCGAGCTCGATCGGCAGCGCGCCGGCGTCTTCCATCGTGTTGTAGAAGATCGGGGCGATCTTGCCGCCGAGGCATACGCCGCCGAAGCGCTTGTTCGGGACGAACGGGATGTCTTCGCCGGTGAACCACAGCACCGAGTTGGTGGCCGACTTGCGCGAGGAGCCGGTGCCGACCACGTCGCCGACGTAGGCGACCAGGTGGCCCTTTTCCTTCAGCGATTCGATGAACTTGACCGGCCCGCGCTTGCCGTCTTCTTCCGGCGTGATGCCCGGGCGCGCGTTCTTCAGCATCGCCAGCGCGTGCATCGGGATGTCCGGGCGGGTGGTGGCGTCCGGCGCCGGCGACAGGTCGTCGGTGTTGGTTTCGCCCGTGACCTTGAATACGGTGATGGTCAGGCTTTCCGGCACTTCCGGGCGGCTCGTGAACCATTCGGCATCCGCCCAGCTTTGCAGCACGGACTTCGCGTGCGCGTTGCCCTTGTCGGCGAGTTCCTTCACGTCATGGAACTGGTCGAACATCAGCAGGGTTTTCTTCAGCGCGTCGGCGGCCACTGCGGCGACGGCTTCGTCGGACAGCAGTTCGATCAGCGGCTGGATGTTGTAGCCGCCGAGCATCGTGCCGAGCAGCTCGGTGGCGCGCGCACGCGAGATCAGCGGGCAGGCGGTCTCGCCCTTGGCCACGGCGGCCAGGAAGCCGGCCTTCACGCGGGCGGCTTCGTCGACGCCCGCGGGCACGCGATGGGTGATCAGCTCGAGCAGCGTCTGCTCTTCGCCGGCGGGCGGGTTCGTCAGCAATTCAACCAGTTCGGCGGTCTGCTGAGCCGTCAGCGGCAGGGGAGGAATACCGAGCGCGGCGCGGGCGGCCACGTGAGCACGAAAGTTTTCAAGCATGGGGAGACCTGCTGATATTGCGTTTGAGGGGAAGGCCTTGCCGGCACTCCGGGGCGATTCCAGGCACTGCTTTGAGCGGAATTCTAATCTCAACGGGGTGCAACGTCAAATGTCTTATGTCTTATATAAGAGTTGACGGCGCGAAACGCGGCAAGCGTGGTTGCGTGGCGGGACGCGGCCTTGCCGGGCGCGCCCGGGCGGGCGAGCACAGGGTGTCGGTTCGGATTCCCGATGTCGCACATATCTGCACAAGCCCGCAGGAAACGGTACACACCGGGCGCGTTCGGGCCGCTACGCTTGCGTTACGCAACGTGCAATCGGGTTTCGGAACGGGAGGCGCAAGCAGTCGCGCGCCTGTCGATTCGGCCCGGGCGGTAGCGATTTCCTTGACTCCGGCGATCCACGACATGCGCTCCAGAGACGCGATTTTCCTGATGGTGGCGCTTGTCGCGTCGCCGGCCGCTCACGCGGCGACGCCCGCCGACGAAGCGCGCAATGCGGCGCGCGACGCCGCGAGCCAGCCGGTCGCGCTGGTCTATCGCGGGCCTGCCGCGTGCGACGGGTGCCCCGAAACCATCGCCAGGCGCCTGCGGGAATCGGACTACCGGTTCCGCGTAATCTACGTGGGGCCGGCGGAAAAGCTCAAGATCACGCCCGCCGCGCTGGCCGGTGCGGCGCTCTACGTGCAGCCCGGCGGCGGGCAGGATATCGCCGGCGCGGCAGCCAGCATCGGCCGGCCTGCAATCAGGGCCGTGCGGCATTACGTAGCGAACGGCGGCCGATATCTCGGACTGTGCATGGGTGCCTATTTGGCCGGCGAGCAGGGTTTCGGGCTGGTTGCCGGCGATATCGTCTCCGAGGTCGACAGGCCGGGCTCGGCGCTTCACGGCATCGCCGACACGGTGACGCCGGTCGTCTGGCGCGGGAAGAAGCGCTGGATCTACTATCAGGACGGCGCGACGCTCCCGGTCGCGCCGATCGGCTCCGGCGGGATCGTGCTGGCGATCTACCCGAACAAGGACATCGCGGCCGCCACGTACCGCTACGGCAAAGGACGCGTCGGCCTTGCCGGCCCGCATCCGGAGGCCGATGAAAGCTGGTATCGCCGGAACGGCCTCGAGAACCCGGACGGCGTGGTGCCGGACATGGCCTACGACCTGATCAACGCGACGATGACGCCGTAGCAGAGCGGCCGCGGCGCGCGGCTCATTTCCGTTTCGCGCGATACGCGTCGAGATTTTTCCGTGCCTGCGCGCGGATCGCGCGCTGCATGAAAGGCGTCCAGCCGAGCAGGGCGCCTTTCGTCCCGAGCGCCTGACGCGCCCAGCGCCACAGGTCGAAATGGTCGCGATGCTCGACGATGCGTCCGTCGCGAAACCGGAATCGCGCATCGATCCGGTTGACCACTCTCCGTCCGGTCGCGGCGAACCGGTAGTGCGCGCTCCACTTCGCGTGCCCGGTCTGGTCGTCCGCGGCAACTTCGCCGAACGTCAGCGAGAATTCCTGCGCCCGCGCGACCAGCATCCGCCACATGTCGTGTGCGAGTTCGCCGCGCAGTTCGCCGAATGCGGGATCGCTGAATACGACGTCGTCGGCATAGCACGCGAGCATCGCGTCGATGTCGCGCTGCTGGAAGGCCGTGTAGAAGCGCTGGATCAACGCGGTGTTCGGATCGGTCATGTCGGGGCTAACGGGGCAGGGAGGGTGGACGGTAGCGTTCGTATCGGGACAGTGGGGCAGGCAGCGTGAACCGACGCCCGTGCTCGCGACTTCGGGCGTAGCCGGCTCGCTGCCGGATGATACGCGTCAGCGGGCGGCCATCGCGACGGCCTGATCGCTCCGTCCCGTCACCAGGCAGCTCGACATGAAGGCCTCGCTCTGGCTGCCGGCGGCGGTTTCGCCGAAGCCGCGACCGAGCGCATCGGCCCTCACCTGCGCGGCGCCTTGCTCGCACGCGAGCGGGCTGGCGTCGCGGCCCTGCGCGTGCAGGATCGCGCGATCGCCGATGAGATAGGCCAGCAGGGCGAAAACGGCGATATGTACGGCTCGTCTCATGGTTCGTCTCCTCGTTGCTCAAGCGTAACGCGGACACGTTCGACGAAGCACTTGGGGCTTCCCCCCGGTAAACGTCTGCTGAAAGCGGTGGCGAGGCAGGACGATCCTGTCCTGTTTTTCCGTCGCCGTGCGATGGCCGGGCAATGCACGCGAGTTTGACGAATGTCAGGGTGCGGGCCGGCGGCGGCGGTCGCACGGCCGTTCAAAGCGATAGCATGAATGCATGATTTGACGGAACGCGATGCAGGTTCGACGCATCGGGTCCGGCAAGCAGGCAGGTGTTGAAGATCGCTGTCGAAATAGTGAGGAATCCAAATGTTGAACGTCTCGTCCGTCCTGATCAGTCTTGCTCCGATGTGGGCCATCCTGCTGCTGGCGTCTTCGGCAGCCGCCTATTTCGTGTTCTGGCGCAAGGTCATCGAGTGAGCGCCGCGCGACCGCGTGCGCACGGTGCGCACGCGTGACGCGCCGTCCCCGTCATTGCACCGCCGTTACCGGCACATTCGAAATCCGCAACAGCCGGGCCATCACGCTGCGCCGAAACACCGACATCAACGCATGCAGCGGATCGCGTCCCGGCACGGCCACGACGATCTCGTCGCACCCGGTTTCGGCTGCCGTGGCCGCAATCGTATCGGCCACCGGCCCGACCTTCATCACGACGCTGTATTTCACGTCCGCATCGCGCAGGAGCTGCTCGGCCATCGCGAGATCGTCGGTCGCGAATCGTGTCTCGATCGCGCGCAACCGCGACAGCGGGTGATAGGCCTCGAGCCGCGTCGATTCGAGCGGTGCCTGCACGTTGACCAACACGACCTCCGACGCGCAGCGCTCGCGATACAGAAAAGTCGCGTGCCGGACGGCCTGAAGCGAGCGCGGCGAATGGCCGACCGGAACCAGCAGCTTGAGCATGGATGATGAACCCCGAAACGAAGTGCTTCCAGCGTAGCGGGCGGCCGGACGAAACGATCTAAAGAGATCGGCCCGCCGCATAAAAATGTCGTTAACGCACGCAGCCCCGTGACGCACCGATTAAAAATATAAGAAATTTAAGTTTATGCGCATAAACGGCAGCGAGCGGTAGCGCCGGCCCCGGCCGGTCGGTGCGGACTCTCGCCGCGAGCGCGATTCAGTCGGATCCGCAATGAATTGCGCCGCAAAATATCGGAGGTCGCCCGGGGCGCGTCGCGTAGAGTAGAGCGTCGGCCGCCGCCCGGCGGCGCGCCATCCGATACCGCATCCCAGGAGACCCGCATGCCGCACGGCGCCCCGCAGTTTCTCGCTCCCGCTTCCATTTCCGTCGATCCGATCGTGCGCCTGTCGGCCGGCGAGCTTGCGTCGGCGATCCACGGCAAGGCGGTTTCGTGCGTCGAGACGATGCGTGCGTATCTCGATCACATCGAGCGCGTGAATGGCGCGGTCAACGCGATCGTCGCGCTGCGCGAGCGCGATGCGCTGCTGGCGGAAGCCGCGGAAAAGGATGCGGAGCTGGCGCGCGGCGAGTACCGCGGCTGGCTGCACGGGATGCCGCAGGCGCCGAAGGATCTGGCGATGACGAAGGGGCTGCGCACGACTTACGGCTCGCCGATCTTCCGCGAGAACGTGCCGCAGGCCGACTCCGTCGGCGTCGCGCGGATGCGCGCGGCCGGCGCGATCTTCATCGGCAAGACCAATACGCCCGAGTTCGGGCTCGGTTCGCACACGTTCAACGAGGTCTACGGCGCGACGCGCAACCCGTACGACCTGACGAAGAGCGCGGGCGGCAGCAGCGGCGGCACGGCGGCGGCGCTCGCGTCGCGGATGCTGCCGGTGGCGGACGGCAGCGATTTCGGCGGTTCGCTGCGTAATCCGGCCGCGTTCTGCAACATCTACGGCTTCCGTCCGTCGCAGGGCCGCGTGCCGCGCTGGCCGGGCGTCGACGTGTTCATGCAGCAGCTCGGCACCGAAGGGCCGATGGGCCGCACGGTCGGCGACGTCGCGCAACTGCTCGCGATCCAGGCCGGCTACGACCGCAACGATCCGTTGTCGCTCGCGGAAGATCCGGCGGTGTTCGCGCAGCCGCTCGACGCGGACCTGCGCGGCAAGCGCGTCGCGTGGGTCGGCGACTGGAACGGCTATCTCGCGACCGAGGCCGGCGTGCTCGCGCAGTGCGAGCGCGGGCTGGCGACGCTGCGCGAGATCGGCTGCGACGTCGATGCGGCGCTGCCGGCGTTCGCGCCCGACCGGATCTGGCGCCTGTGGCTCGCGCACCGGCACCTGTTGTCGGGCGGCGGGCTGCTCGCGCACTATCGCGACCCGGCGCGGCGCGCGCTGCTGAAGCCCGAGGCGATCTACGAGGTCGAGGGGCTGCTCGCGATGCAGGGCGCGGCGGTGTTCGACGCGAGCGTCGAACGGACCGCTTGGCATCAGGCGGCGCTGAGCTTCTTCGACCGTTACGACTTCATCGCGGCGCCGACCGCGCAGGTGTTCCCGTTCGACGTCGACCAGCGCTGGCCGAAGGAGATCGCGGGCCGCGCGATGGACACCTATCACCGCTGGATGGAAACGGTCGTGCCGTGGACGCTGGCCGGCTGCCCGGTGATCAACGTGCCGGTCGGTTTCAACGACGCCGGCTTGCCGATGGGGATGCAACTGATCGGTCGTCCGCGCGCCGATCTCGCCGTGCTGCAGCTTGCGCGCGGCTACGAGCAGGCGGCCGGCTGGGTGGCCCGGCGAGTGCCGGCGTGGATGGCAGCGTAATACCGCGGCCGGCAGGCAGCCGGTAAGCCGGGCGACGAAACGGGCGGCGACGGACTGCCCGTTTCGTTGTCCATCGCTCGACGCGAAGCGCGTGGCGGATGCATTGCGTCGCGTCGCCGCCGCAGGCCGGAGCCGGCATCCATTGATGCAACCGGAGAAAGAATCGCGGTACGTGCGCGACATCGCGCGGCAACCGCACGGGAATCTGCGCGACGGGGCCCGTCGGCCGCCGGATTGCAAGCGGCGGCGCGGCCCGATTTCGTTTCGATGTGTTTCAGTCGTTGCGGCGGCGCGCGACGCGCTTCGACAATATCGCCTCGACCATTCGGGCACGAGGGAAACACATGAAGCACATTCGCGCGACGGGCCGGCATCTGGCCTCGGCAGGCATCGCGTTCGGCATCCTGGTGAGCGGCGCCGCGCACGCGCAGCTCGACCTGCAGTCGATCGGCGCGTCGCTGTTCGGCGGCGGGCAGCAGCAGGCGGCGCCTGCGCAGGGCGGTGTCGCGCAGTTGCTGCAGGCCTATGTCGGTGCGAACCAGCAGGTGCTGAACGGCCAGTCGTCGCTCGCGTCGGCGATGGGGCTGACGGGGGCGGCCGGGCAAGCGCAGCAGGCCGCGAGCCAGTTGTCCGGCGGCGATGCGCTGTCGCCGGCCACGCTGTCGCAGATGGGCGGCGCGCAACAATCGGTGTCGCAGGCGCTCGGCCAGGCATTCGCGAGCGGGGGCGCCACGCACGGCCCGATCGACAAGCAGGCGTTCAGCAACGGCCTCGCGTCGCTGGGGCAGGGCCTCACGCAGTATTCGCAACTGCAGTCGGGGCTCGGCAATCTCGGCTCGACGAGCGCCGCGTCGTTGCTGCAATCTGGCCTGAATCCGCAGAACATGCAGGCCGCGACGTATATCGCGCAAAGCGCGCCGGGCCAGTTGCAGTCGCTTGCCGCGACGCTCGGCCAGGCCGTGCAGTTCGCGACGAGCCAGGGCATTTCGGTGCCGTCGGTCGCGTCGTCCGCGCTGAAGCTGCTGCCGTAACGCCGCGCGGTGGCGTGCGCGATGCTGTGGCCGGCATCGTGCGCGCCGGTGACGCGCCATGGCCCCGCACAACATGGGGATTTCGCGCGATGCTATCGTGGCGTGTTCCTCCCATCGGTGCCGGTTCATGACTGACTCGTTCGACCTCTCGCGCTATTTCTCCCGCATCGGCTACGACGGCCCGGCCGAACCGACGCTGGACGTGCTGCGCCGGCTGCATCTGCTGCATCCGCAGGCAATCCCGTTCGAAAACCTCAATCCGCTGACCGGCGCGCGGGTCGCGCTCGACCTGCCCGCGCTCGTTAACAAGGTGATCGAACGCCGCCGCGGCGGCTACTGCTTCGAACTCAACAAGCTGTTCTACACCGCGCTCACGACGATCGGCTTTCGCGTGACGCCGCTGATCGCGCGCGTGCGCTGGATGCGGCCGCCCGAGATCGTCACCGCGCAGACGCACATGCTGCTGCGCATCGATCTCGACGGCGCGGCGTGGCTCGCGGACATCGGCTTCGGCAGCGCGACGCTGACCGCGCCGCTGCGCTTCGTGCCGGGCGAGCGGCAACTGACGCCGCACGGCGCGTTTCGCGTGATCGATGCACCGGTCGATGGCGAATTCGACATGCAGTTCGAGATCCCCGACGGCTGGCAGACGACCTACCGCTTCTCGCTGAAGCCGGCCGAGTGGATCGATTACGAAGCCGCGAACTGGTTTACGTCGACGTATCCCGAATCGATCTTCGTGAACGACCTGATCGCGTGCCGTGTGCTGCCGGATGGCCGCGCGGCGTTGCTCAACACCGTGCTGACGCTGCGCGACGCGGCGGGAGCCGGGCGCACGGTCACGTTCGACGATGCGGCCGACTGGGCGGCGTGCCTGCGCGACACGATCGGCATCGATACGGCGGGATTCGATCTCGACGCGCTGTTCGCGCGGCTCGCGGCGCGCGCGACGTAACACGGATACACGACATCGCCGGCGGCTCGCACGCGGGCCGTGACCGTCCCGCCATCGTCTTCGGTTGACTTTTGCTAGTTTGCTAGCATACTAGTAACCATGACCGACGAAGAAGTGAAGCAATTCAACGTGTACCTGCCGCTGAGCCTGATCCGGCAGGTCAAGCATCGCGCCATCGAGACGGAGCAGTCGCTGTCCGCGCTGGTGGCCGACGCATTGCGCGCGTATCTGGCCGCTCCGCAACCGGGGGCCGGCCCATCCGACAAGGAGGAGTGACATGTCATCCGAGCGAATCGAAGCCGTGTACCTGACGACGCACAACTGGGGCAAGTCGGCGAAGTTTTTCCAGGCGCTGGGCTTCACGCTGGAATTCGAAACCGATCATCACTCGGGCCAGCTCAGGTGCGGCGACGGCCCGTTCCTGTTCATCGCCGAGGTGCCGGCGAGCGAGAAGCCCGACATGCAGGTCGTGCTGAAGGTGCCCGACGAGCAGGCCGTGCGGCCGCAACCGATCGTCGACGTGGTCACGCCGTTCGAGGATACGCACTGGGGCACGCGCGACATGACCGTGCGCGATCCGGACGGGCGCGTGTGGCGCCTGCAGGCGCCGGGCAAGTCCGGTGCATGAGGTGATGACGATGACCGACCGCCATCAGGATGGGCCCGACAGCACCGCCGAGCGCGTCGCGCTGTGGCGCGCGCTTCACGTCGAACTCGATGAGCCGCCGCACGTGCTCGCCGATGAAGTCGGCCTGCGTCTGCTCGCGCCGCCGCCCGGCTGGCAGCGGCGTGGCGACATGGATCAGCGCTTCACGCGGCCGTTTCGCGCGTCGATCGTCGCGCGGGCGCGCTTCATCGAGGATCTCGTCGTCGACGAGGCCGCGCGGGGCGTGAACCAGTACGTGATCCTGGGCGCGGGCCTCGACAGTTTCGTGCAGCGCCGGCCCGAGATGGCATCGCGACTGACCGTCTTCGAGGTCGATCCGCCCGCGCCTCAGGCGTGGAAACGCCGCCGCCTGATCGAACTCGGCTTCGGCGTGCCGGACTGGCTGCGCTTCGTGCCGGTCGATTTCGAAGCGAAGCAATCGTGGCACGACGCGCTCGTGCGGGCGGGCTTCGATGCGGACAAACCGGCAGTCGTGGTGTCCACCGGCGTGAGCATGTACCTGACGCACGAAGCGAACGTGGCGGCGTTGCGCGAGGTGGCGTCGCTCGCGCCGGGCTCGACGTTCGCGATGACCTTCCTGCTGCCGCTCGAGCATGCCGATCCCGACGTGCGCCCGGGCCTCGAAATGGCCGCCAAGGGCGCGCGCGAGAGCGGCACGCCGTTCATCAGTTTCTTCACGCCGGCGCAGATTTGCGCGCTCGCGACGCAAGCCGGCTTCACGCGGGCCGAGCACGTGTCGGCGGCGGACCTCACGCGCCGCTATTTCGCCGATCGTACCGACGGGTTGTGCCCGCCGAATCGCGCGGAGGAACTGCTCGTCGCGACGGTGTGACCGCGGCGTGCCGCGCGTGTGAGCTTCACGCCCGTTCGAGCACGGCCATCTCCCGCACGACCACGAGCAGCACCGCGAGGCTCGCGCCGCCCGACGCGCGCAGATCGGCGAGCAGGTGCTCGTAGCGCGCGAGCGCGGTCTCGCGGCGCGCGCGCCACGCGCCGACGATCGTGTCCGGCGTGGTCGAATCGGGCGATTCCGCCAGCGCGCTGGTGGCAAGCGTGCGCTTGAGCCGCGCGACTTCCGCGAGCGCGGCCGCGCGCGCCAGCATGTCCCAGTGCGTCGGCGTCGGCAGCGTGGCCGCGCGTTCGCCGATCCACCCGTAGTTGAGCAGCGTGCCGAGCGAGAAGTAGACGCCCGCGACCAGTTCGAGGCTGCGATGGCAGGTCGCCGCCACTTCGGCGATGTCGAGCAGCGCGGCCGAGATGTCGCCGCTCGCGACGCGCCCGGCGAGCGCGGCGTCGACGCCGGCGTCGACCAGCACGCGTTGCCGCTCGGACAGCGCATCGAGATCGTCGGCCGGCAGCAGCGACGGCAGTTGCGGCGCGATGCGCTGCACCGCGTCGCGGCAGCGCGCGATCAATCCGGCGACGCCGCCGTCGGCCACCGCACCCGACTGCAGATGCCGCAGGAACCACAGCGCCGCGCGCTCCAGCAGCCGCGCGACGTCGACGAACATGCGCGCCTGCACGTCGTCGGCGACGCGGTTGTCGAGCGCGTCGATGTCGCGCCATACCGCATCGAGGTCGAACACGTCGCGCGCCATGATGCACGCGCGTACGATGTCGCCGGGCTTCGCGTCGGTCTCCTCCATCAGCCGGTGCACGAATGCGCAGCCGACGCGGTTCACGAGCGCGTTGGTCAGGTGCGTCGCGAGAATTTCACGGCGCAGCGGATGGCGGCGCATCGGCTCGCTGAAGCGCTGTTGCAGCGGCTTCGGGAAGTAGTCGACGAGCATCGCGGCCACCAGCGGATCCTCCGGCACGTCGGATTCGAGCAGCGCGTCGTAGAGCCACATCTTGCTGTACGCGAGCAGTACCGCGCGCTCCGGCGACGTGAGGCCGAGCTTCGCGGCCTGCCGCTCGGCGACTTCGTCGTCGGTCGGCAGGAATTCGATCACGCGGTTCAGGCGGCCCGCGCGTTCGAGCCAGCGCATCAGGCGCGCCTCGGCGTCGAGCAGTTCGACCGCATGGCGGCCCGCGATCGACAGCGCCTGCGTCTGGTAGTAGTTGTCGCGCAGCACGAGCAGCCCGACTTCGTCGGTCATCTCGGCGAGCAGCGCGTTGCGCTGCTTCTCGGTCATCTCGCCGTCGGAGACGACGAGCCCGAGCAGGATCTTGATGTTGACTTCGTGATCCGAACAATCGACGCCGGCCGAGTTGTCGATCGCATCGGTGTTGATGCGGCCGCCGCGCTGCGCGAACTCGATGCGGCCGAACTGCGTGCAGCCGAGATTGCCGCCTTCGCCGACGACCTTGCAGCGCAGGTCCGCGCCGTTCACGCGCACCGCGTCGTTCGCGCGGTCGCCGACCTGCGCATGAGTTTCGCGCGTCGCCTTCACGTAGGTGCCGATGCCGCCGTTGTACAGCAGGTCGACCGGCGCCTGGAGGATCGCGCGGATCAGCTCGGTCGGCGGCAGTGCGTGCGCGTCGATGCCGAGCACGGCCTGCACGGCCGGCGACAGCGGGATCGTCTTCGCGGTGCGCGGATACACGCCGCCGCCCGGCGAAATCGCGGCCGTGTCGTAGTCGGCCCAGCTCGAGCGCTCGAGCGCGAACATACGCTGGCGCTCCGCGAAGCTCGTCGCCGGGTCGGGGTTCGGGTCGAGGAACACGTGCCGGTGATCGAACGCGGCGACGAGCCGGATATGCGGCGACAGCAGCATCCCGTTGCCGAACACGTCGCCCGACATGTCGCCGATGCCGACCACGGTGAAGTCGGTGGTCTGCGTGTCGACGCCCATCTCGCGGAAGTGCCGCTTCACCGATTCCCACGCGCCGCGCGCGGTGATCGCCATCTTCTTGTGGTCGTAGCCGACCGAGCCGCCGGATGCGAACGCGTCGTCGAGCCAGAAGCCGTATTCGTGCGAGATCGCGTTCGCATAGTCGGAGAAGGTGGCCGTGCCCTTGTCGGCGGCGACGACCAGGTACGGATCGTCGGGGTCGTGACGCACGACGTCGGGCGGCGGCACGATCGCGTTGCCGGCGAGGTTGTCGGTCAGGTCGAGCAGCCCGCGCAGGAACGTCTGGTAGCACGCGATGCCTTCGCGCATCCATGCTTCGCGATCGCTCGGCGGCGGCGGGTTCTTCACGACGAAGCCGCCTTTCGAGCCGACCGGCACGATCACGACGTTCTTCACCATCTGCGCCTTCATCAGCCCGAGCACCTCGGTGCGGAAATCCTCGCGGCGATCCGACCAGCGCAGGCCGCCGCGCGCGACGCGGCCGCCGCGCAGGTGCACGCCCTCGACACGCGGCGAATACACCCAGATCTCGAACATCGGCTTCGGTTCGGGCAGCCCGGGCACCTTCGCCGGATCGAACTTGAACGACAGGTACGGCTTCGATTCGCCGTTCGCGTCGGCGAGGAAGTAGTTCGTGCGCTCGGTCGCGTTGATCACGCCGAGGAACTGGCGCAGGATGCGGTCTTCGTCGAGGTTCGGCACCTGGTCGAGCGCGCCTTCGATCGCCTTCAGCAGCCGTTCGGCCTGCACGTCGCGCGTGTTGCCGATGTGCGGGTCGAAGCGCAGCAGGAACAGCTCGACGAGTTGCCGCGCGATCGCCGGATTGCCGGTCAGCGCGCGTTCGATATAGGCATCGCTGAAGGTCGAGCCGACCTGCCGCAGGTATTTCGCATATGCGCGCAGGATCGTCACTTCCCGTGCGCTCAGGTGTGCGCGCAGCACGAGGCGGTTGAAGTCGTCGTTCTCGATCCGGCCGCTCCAGATCCGGTCGAATGCATCCTCGAACAGGCCTTTCACGCGCTCGATGTCGAATTCGGTATCGTCGGCGAGCTCCAGCCCGAAATCGTGTACCCACGCATGCGTGCCGTCCTGCGTCTGGATCCGGTACGGCCGCTCCTCGTCGACGCGCACGCCGAGGTGTTCGAGCATCGGCAGGCTGCGCGACAGCGCGATCGGGTCGCCCGCGCGATAGACCTTGAAGCGGAACGCGCGCGGCTCGGCCTCGATCGGCCGGTACAGGTTCATCGCGAGCTGGCCCGAATCCTTCACGCGCTCGATCAGCTCGATGTCGCGCACGGCCGTACGCGCCGGATAGTCGTCGCGATAGCCGGCCGGGAACGATTCCGCGTAGCGCTGCAGCAGACGGTTGCCTTGCTCTTCGCCGAATGCGTCGAGCAGCGCGTCGGCGAGGTCGTCCTGCCAGCGGCGCGTGACCTGCACGAGCCGCGTTTCGAGTTCGCGCGTGTCGACGTCGGGCATCGTGCCCGGTTCGGCATGCACGACGAAATGAATCCGTGCGATCGCCGATTCCGACAGCAGCGGCGTGAATTCGACGTTCACGCCGTTGTACGCATCGACGAGCAGCTTCGCGATGCGGCGGCGCAGGTCGGTGTTGTACTTGTCGCGCGGCACGAACACGAGGCACGACACGAAGCGGTCGAAGCGGTCGCGGCGCACGAACAGGCGCGTGCGCTGGTGTTCCTGCAGGCGCAGGATGCCGAGCGCGATGTCGTAGAGCTGGTCTTCGTCGGCCTGGAACAGTTCGTCGCGCGGATAGGTTTCGAGCACCGTCACCAGCGACTTGCCGAGATGCCCCTTCGGCAAGAAGCCCGCGCGCCGCACGATGTTCGCGCATTTGCGGCGCACGATCGGGATCTCGGCGCTCGACACCATGTACGCGGTCGACGTGTAGAGCCCGATGAAGCGGCGCTCGCCGGTGACCTTGCCGTCGGCGCCGACGAGCTTCACGCCGACGTAGTCGAGATAGCCGGGGCGGTGCACGGTCGCGCGCGAATTCGCCTTGGTCAGGAAGATCGGCCATGCGCCGGTGATGATGTCGGCGGCGGCCTGCGGCAGCGGCGTCACGTCGGGCGCATCGGACGTGCGCAGCGATTCGCGCAGGATGCCGAAGCCCGAGCCCTCGATGCCGCGCAGGCCGAAGCCCGTGCCGTCCGATACGAGCGCGTAGTCGCGCTGACCGAGGAACGTGAAGTGATCGGCGGCCATCCATTCGAGGAACGCGCGCGCCTCGATGTCCTCCGCGGTCGATTCGCGCGCCTTCATCTCCTTGATCGTCGCGCGGGCGATGTCGACGATCTTCGGCCAGTCCTCGACCGACGCGCGCACGTCGCCGAGCACGCGCGCGATGTCCTCGCGCAGCGTGTCGAGCAACGCGGCGTCGCCGCAGCGGTCGACTTCGAAATGGATGAACGACGCGAGTTGCGACTGGCCGTCGGCGGACGTCGCGCCGCCCGCGTCGACACGCTCGATGCCGCCGCCGGCACCGCGCCAGATGCGGAACACCGGGTGCAGCGCCGAGTGCAGCGCGAGCCCGAGACGGTTGACGGCCATCGTCACCGAGTCGACCAGGAACGGCATGTCGTCGTTGACGATCTCGATCACCGTGTGGTCGGAATGCCAGCCGTGCTGTTCGAGGATCGGGTTGTACACGCGCAGGCGTTCGCTGCCGGGCACGAATTTCTGGGCGGTTTGCCAGTGCGCCATCGCGGCGCCGTACAGGTCGGCGATGCTGCGGTTCTGCAGATCGTCGGCGTCGACGAAATCGTAGTAGTGACGCAGGAAGGGTTCGACGATCCGGAACGTGGCTTCGGGCAGCCGAGCGCGCGCGAATTCGACGACGTCGGAGAGCAGGTGTGCGACGACTTCCTCGTTCTTCGCTTCCATGGCGGTCTCCGTCGGGTGGCCATTGGCTGCTGCGTCTGTCCGGCATTATGCGCCGATTGCGTGACAAAGCGATGTGCGGGCGCACAATGGGCGAGGGCCCGCGCCGCGAAAGCCGCCCGCACCGCCCGTGACGGGCGGCGCGGGCCGGGATCACGAGAGTTCGGGAGGCTTCAGGTCGGGGTGCCGTGCATGGAGCGGACTCATGAAGTCGACCAGCATCGTGGTCAACAGCGACGAAACGAATTTGCGATAGATCACGAACTCGGCGTCGGGACACGACGCTTTCACTGTTAGCAAGGAGCGGTCCAGATCGGCGCCCATTTGCAGGATCAGATCGTTCAGCGCACGTGCGACGTGTTGGTCCGAGATCATGTATTGCCTGTCGGTACGGTCATTGGCGAGTATTTGCTCGCGTATTTCTCTCCGCATTCGGGGCTGCGGTAGGGGCCCAAGTGCGTTGCCGATGGTCGGGTTGCCGGCGAAAACAACGACGCTGTTTCGCGTGCCAAGGCAGAAGCAATGATTCGTTATGCGAAGGTATTTTCGCAAAAATCTGCGGAAAGCCTTTGATTCACTTCGCAGTGGGATCGGAATGCTCGCTGGACGCCGCGATGTTCCCGAAAGTTGGTGGTAGCGAGAATCGTTGTCAACGGCGATATTTCGAGATAGCTGATGCGATCGGATATTTGAAGACGCTGCGGGATATCGATTGAGGGGCGGTCGGATCGGAACCGCGTCGTGATCGGACGATGACGGCGCGCTCCCGTGTTTCGGAAGCGCGCCGTTTCGGTGTGACGCGGTTTCAGCGCTCGTCACTCCACAGCTTCCCGGCCGTCGCCCAGTTCTCCTTCTTCACGTCGGTCAGGATGATATCGACCGAGCCCGGCGTGCAGCCGAGCGCTTCGCACGTGACGCGCGTGATTGCTTCGACGAATGCGCGCTTTTGCTCGACGGTGCGGCCTTCGAAGAGCTGGATATTGAAAGTCGGCATGACAGATGCTCCGGTTGGGATTGAACGATTGACGACGAACGATTCGGTCGGGTGTGGAGGCGGCGTCAGTCGCGATACGACGGATCGATCCGGTCGAGCCGGCGCAGCAGCGCCGGCCATTCCAGTTCGCCTTCGATCGCGCCGCCGTCGCGCAGTTGTTCTGCGGTGCGCTCGGCGACGGCCGGCTCCGGCAGCACGAGCGGCCCGCCGCCGGCCTGCGCGCGCACCTGGATGTCGCACGCCTTGATCAGCGTATCCATCAGCACATAGGCTTCGGCGACGGTGCGGCCGACCGTCAGCGTGCCGTGGTTGCGCAGCAGCATCGCGGATTTCGCGCCGAGACTCGCGGTCAGCCGCATGCCTTCGGCCGGCGAGAACGCGAGCGCTTCGTAGTCGTGGTACGCGAGATCGCCATGAAAGCGTAACGCGTGCTGCGACGCCGGCAGCAGCCCGTCGCGCTGGATCGACACGGCGATGCCGGCCGTATTGTGCAGGTGCATCACGCAGACGGCGTCGGCGCGCGCGGCGTGCACGGCCGCATGCAGCGCGAAGCCGGTCACGTTGACGGCGTGCTCGCCGTCGCCGATCCGCTGGCCGGCCAGATCGATCTTCACGAGGTTCGATGCGCGAACCTCGTCGAACGTGAGGCCGAACGGGTTGATCAGGAAGTGGCCGGGCTCTCCGGGCACGGTCGCGGACAGATGCGTGTAGATCAGGTCGTCCCAGCCGTTCAGTGCGACGAGCCGGTATGCGGCGGCGAGGTCGACGCGCAATCGGCGCTCGGCGTCCGAGATCGGGCCGCCGGGCTTCACGGCATCAGGACGGTGTGCGAACGACATCGGGTTCTCCGAGGGTGAGGCGGCGCGCGACGGCTACGGTTGCCCACGACGCGAGCGCGAACGGGGCCGTGAACACCGGGATGCCCGCGCGCATCGCGAGCCATTGAATCAGCGCGGCGAGTGCGGCGGCCGCGAACGCCGCACGCGGCCCGCGCGACATCAGCGCAAGGGCGGCGAGCGCGCCGTTGAAGCCGAGCAGGCCGCCGGCGAACGACGTGCCGCTTGCGCCGAGTGCGACCAGCAGCACGGTCGAGACGGCCGCGCCGCCAAGCGCGAACGCGGCCGCGCGGCGGGATGCGACGGCGAGGCCGGCGACGACCAGCGAGCCGGCCCATGCGCCCTGCGCGAAGGTGGTCTGGGCGATACCGGACAGCAGCGCGTCGGTGGCGCAAGCCGGCGTCAGCAGCGGGCCGGCGGTTACGCCGTCCGCCTGTTGCAGTGCGATAAACGGGAACCACAGCACGGTGACGGCCAGGCACGGGCTCGAATACGGGCACTGGCGCCAGCGGGCGAGCGATCCCCGCATCGCGCGTTGCACGAGCGCCGCGCCGATCGCCACCAGCGGCGCCAGCGCGACGGCGGCGAGTTGATGGGGCGCGAACAGCACGGCGATCAGCGCGGCCAGCGCGCCGTTGAAGCCGTGCAGCCCCTGTTCGACGTCGCGGCGCTCGGCGCCCGTCAGCACGGCCGTCATGCTGGCGGCGGCCGTGCCGACCAGCGCCGCGCACGCGAGCCGCAGGTCGGTCAGCGCGAGCGCGGCGAGCAGCAGCGTGCCGGTCAGCGCGTTCGCCTGCAGCACGACCTGCCCGATGCCGCGCAGCAGAATGCGCAGGTCGATCGGCGGCGAGGCAGGGCGGGCGGTAGGCATGATGACGGCGGAACAGGATGAGCCGCGAGCATAGGACACAATCCCATGCACCGGAATAGGGAATTCTGGATAGTCGGGATTTGTGCGACGATGCCCTGCAATGGGAAACCGGGAGGCGGAACGATGCGTGAAGTCCGGTGGGCGTCGCTCGAAGGCGACGGGGTCGAACATCTGACGTTCGACCGGAGCGGCGGCGCGCTCGTCGTCGAAAGCGCGGTGGTCGGCCAGCGGTACGGTCGTGCGTATGGGCTTGCGTATCGCGTCGAGTGCGATGCGCAATGGCGCGTGACTTACGCAGTGCTCAAGGTAATGGGCGGCGGCACGCTCGAATTGCGCGGCGACGGGGCCGGGCATTGGCGCGACGGTTCAGGCCGCGCACTGCCGGAACTGGAGGGTTGCATCGACATCGACATCGCGGCGACGCCGTTCACGAATTCGCTGCCGATCGGCCGCCTCGGGCTCGCGCGCGGCGAGCGACGGCCGATCGACGTCGCCTACATCTCGACGCCGGACCTGACCGTCAAGCCGGTCAAGCAGGCTTATGCGTGCATCGAACCGGGCCGCCGCTACCGCTACGAAGGGATCTTCCGGAATTTCACCGCGGAAATGGACATCGACGACGACGGGCTCGTCGTCGATTACGAGACGCTGTTCAGACGCCTGCCGGCGCCGCCGACGGCACGCTGAACCGCGGCGTGCGTCGCCGCCGGCCGCTCCTGCGCGGATGCGAAGCGGTCGATCCGCGACGCGATCATGTCCGGGTGACGCAGCACGATCCAGTGCGTGCCGTCGATTTCCTCGCGCACGTGGTCGCCGAGCCAGCGATCGAGGTCGACCGACATCTCGGGCGTCACGTAGCGGTCGCGCACTGGAACCAGGATCTGCACCGGCGCCTGCGCGTACCGTTCGCGCGGCCTGCGGGCTCGTGCGAGGAAATTTGCGCGGTACATCTGCATCCCGTTCAGCGCGTTCTTCAGTTGCGCGGGATCGCGCTCGGCGCGCACGCGTTCGGTGAGCTGGAGCCAGCGCGGCCACAGCGCGGCACCGCCGAGCCGCCACACCAGCGACGGCACGAGCGGCAGGTGGAAGAACGCGATGTACCAAGACTTCAGGCTCTGCTTGATGCGCATCTTCGCGCGGAACACGTGATCGAGGCACGGGCCCGAGATCGACGTGTACGACGCGATGCGGCCGCGGAACGCCGGATCGGTCACGGCTTCCCAGCACTGGATCGAGCCCCAGTCGTGGCCGACCAGGTGGAACGGCCGGCCGCCGCAGGTCGCATCGGCCACCGCCTTCAGGTCGCCGGCGAGCCGTTCGAGCGTGTAGTCGGCACGGCGGCGCGGCGCATCCGATGCACCGGCGCCGCGCACGTCGTATGCGATCACGCGGTAGCGTTTGCGAGCCGCGCGCGGATCGGCGCCCACACGGCCGCCGAGTCGGGATAGCCGTGCACGAGGATCAGCGGCGGCGCGCGACGCGAGCCGCTTGCGTAGACGGCGAGCTTCACGTCGCCCGACTGGACGGTCAGCATCTCGGGAGCGCGCGCCATGGCGTCATGCCTGCGCCACCGAATGCAGCGGCACGCGGCGCGGGGCGGCTTGCGCCGCATAGCGCGCGTTGGTCGCGTCGATGTTCTCGAGCAGCGCGTCGAGCTCCTGCAAGTACTGATGGTTATCGTGATCCCACGGGTGGAAGCCCGGGCGGAAGTAGTCGAGCCATTCGCGCGCGATGCTCGGGAACACGCCGTTTTTCGGGCTGTACAGATACTTCACGAGGCGCCACATACCGCCGAACTTGCCGTGTTCGCGACGGTGGGCGCGCATCAGCCGCACGTGGAAGTCGAACACGATGGCCCAGAAGAACACGGTCGTCGTCAGCATCGTGCCGGTGCGCAGCAGGTAGCTGCCGAGGCCCGGCTTCATCACGGTGCGCCACACGTCGTAGGACACCGCCTTGTGCTCGGTTTCCTCCATCGCGTGCCACATCCACATCTGCCGGTAGCCTTCGACCGAGCCGTCGATCCGGTGCTCGTGGCCCGACAGCAACTGGTTCGCGAGGATCGCCGTGTAGTGCTCGAGCGCGATCGTGATCGCCAGCTGCATCGAGTGCGGCAGCACCTTCTTGAACCAGCCGAGGATCGTCCACAGGCGCTTGTCGAGCTTGTGCGCGGGCAGGCCGGACGCCTGCAGCAGGTCGTTGTACTCGATGTGCTCGCGCGTGTGCATCGCTTCCTGGCCGATGAAGCCGAGCACCTGCTTCTTCAGCTCGGGATCCTCGATCCGGTCGCGGTAGTGGCGCACTGAATCCATGAAGAAGCGTTCGCCGGCCGGGAACAGCAGCGACAGTGCGTTCATGAAGTGCGTGACCGGCACGCCCTGCACATGCCAGTCCTTCGCGCGTTCGGGCGGCAGCGCGAAACGGATGTCGCGCCGCACGGGCATCATGTTCGGTGTCGTCATGATTGTTCTCCCTGGTTGCCTGCATTGTTGTAGGTGGCGTGCACCGGCGTCGGCGTGCCGCGCGCGGCATGGCGCCGGGCCTTCGCGGCCTCGCGGCGCGTCGCGAGCACGACGAGCGCCTGGTAGGCGGCCGGCAGGATGCGTGCCATCCAGTCGGCGCCCTTCGCGTCGCGGCCGATCAGCACGCGGCGCTTGTTCTTGCGCACGCCGGCGAGGATCGTGCGCGCGGCGTCGTCGGCGGTCGTGATGAAGAACTTCTCGAAGCTGTCCTTGCCTTGCTGTTCGCTCTCGACGATGAAGCCGACCATGTTCTTCGCGACGCGGCTCGACTGCGCGATGTTCGTGCGGATGCCGCCCGGATGCACGCAGGTGGCCGACACGCCGCACTTCATCATGTCGAGCTCCTGGCGCAGCGATTCGGTGAAGCCGCGCACCGCGAACTTGGTCGCGTTGTAGCCGCTCATGCCCGGCTGCGCGAAGATCCCGAAGATGCTCGACGTGTTGATCACGTGGCCGTCGCCCGATGCCTTCAGGTGCGGCAGGAACGCCTTCGTGCCGTGCACGACGCCCCAGAAGTTGATGTTCACGATCCACTCGAGATCGCCGTATTCCATGCCTTCGATCGTGCTCGACAGCGCGACGCCCGCATTGTTGAAGATCAGGTTGACCTTGCCGTGCTCCTTCGCGGTGTCGTCGGCCCACGCGAACATCGCGTCGCGATCGCCGACGTCGAGCACGCGTGTCGACACGCGCACGTTCGGTGCGATCGCGCGGACGATCCGTTCGGTCTCGGCGAGGCCGACGCCGTTCTTGTCGGCGAGCGACACGTGGCAGCCGGCCTGCGCGAGCTGGATCGCGAGCGCGCGACCCATGCCCGAGCCGGCGCCCGTGATCGCGGCGACCTTGTTGGCAAAATCTTTCATGTCGATGGCTCCTTGTCTGGCTCAGGCCGCTTCGGCGGACGTGGAAGCGGAAGCGGCCGGCGCGGCGACGGGCCGCGCGGTCGTGTCGTGCTGCGGCGCGCGATACGTGTGGTAATCGGCGATCGAGAAGTGCGCGGTCGCCTGCCGGAAGCGCCACGTGAAGCCCGGCCACAGCGTCGTGTTCTTGCCGGTGCGCGGGTCGAGGTACCAGCTCTTGCAGCCGCCCGTCGACCAGATCGCCTTTTTCAGCTTGCCCTGCAGGTCGCGGTTGAACTGCGCCTCGACGAGCGGGCGCACCTCGATCGCATCCGCGCGTTCGCGGTGCATCGCCTGCAGCGCGCCGAGGATGTACTCGATCTGCGACTCGATCATGAACACCATCGAGTTGTGGCCGAGGCCCGTGTTCGGGCCGACGATCATGAAGAAGTTCGGATAGCCCGGCAGCGTCGTGCCGAGATACGCATGCGCGCCGTCGCGCCACGCGTCGACGATGTCGAGGCCGCCGCGGCCGATGATCGCCCCGCGCGGATACGGGTCGGCCACCTGGAAGCCGGTGCCGTAGATCAGGCAGTCGACTTCATGACGCTTGCCGTCGGTCGTCACGACCGCGTCGGCTTCGATGCGATCGATGCCGGTCGTGATCACGTCGACGTTCTTGCGCGACAGCGCCGGGTAGTAGTCGTTCGAGATCAGCACGCGCTTGCAGCCGAGCGTGTAGTTCGGCGTGACCGTCCTGCGCAGCGCCGGGTCGGGGATCTGTTTGCGGATGTGGCGCAGCGCGAGCTTCTGCACGTTCTTCATCAGCGACGGATGGATCGCGAAGCCGAGCACGCGCGATTCGAGCATCCAGTAGATGCCGCTGCGCACGACCTTCTGCGTGAACGGAAGCGTGCGGAACAGCCATTTCTCGAAGCCGGTCAGGTTGCGGTCGGGCTTCGGCATGATCCACGGCGGCGTGCGCTGGAACAGCGCGAGCGACTTCACGCGCGGCGCGATCTGCGGCACGAACTGGATCGCGCTCGCGCCGGTGCCGATCACCGCGACGCGCTTGCCTTCGAGCGCGTAATCGTGATCCCACTGCTGCGAATGGAATGCGTGGCCCTGGAAGGTTTCGACCCCGGGAATCGCCGGCAGCGCGGCGCGCGACAGGCCGCCCATTCCCGACACCAGCACGCGCGCGGATAGTCGCTTGCCGTTCGCGAACGTGAGGCGCCAGCGTTGCGCGGCTTCGTCGTATTCGGCGCGCTGCAGTTCGTGATTCATCCGCAGGTGCGGGCCGACGCCGAAGCGCTGCACGCAGTCTTCCAGATACGCGCGGATCTCCGGCTGCGGCGCGAACATGCGCGTCCAGCGCGGGTTCGGCGCGAACGAGAACGAATAGACGTGCGATTGCACGTCGCATGCACACCCGGGGTAATGATTGTCGCGCCATGTGCCGCCGACCGACGCGGCTTTCTCGAGGACGACGAAGTCGGTCACGCCCGTTTGTTTCAGGCGGATCGCCATCCCGAGGCCGGCAAAGCCGGTGCCGATGATGGCGATGTCGATGGTTTCGTCCAGGCCGTCATGGCCGGGTGGACCGAAAGGCAACGTGCGAGCATTCATCCGGGTGTCTCCGATTTGGCTCATTTTTTAATGTTACATTGGTTGATGTAACGATAGTGCGTGAACCCGGAAACCGCAAGAGGCTAGAAGCGGCGCTCTAAGGGCCGAAAACCAGGCGGGAAAAGGCTGAGCGGGGTTTGGAACGGTCCGGTTTCCGCGATGCGGGATGAGCGGAAAAGGCCGTCGACAGGGCGAGACACGGAAGAAGCGGGGCCGCCGGCACGCGGCGGCCTGTTTGAAACGGTATCAGGGACGGATCGACCGGTTGGCCGTCTCATGGAAAACCCCGGCCACGATCGTGACCTGCGCGAGCGCATAGAGGCCCCAGATGAAATAGTCGATACCCGGAAAACCGCCGAGGAACCGACCGACGCCGATCAGCGTGTCGGAGCCGACGAAGACCAGGCTGCCGATTGCGACCAGCGGGCCGTGCGTGCGGGCGGCGAGCGCGAAGCTCGCCATCGAGCACAGCACGAGCATGTAGACGGCGACCGGCGCCAGCAGCTCGCCGAGATGGGGGAGGAACGCCACGTAAAACGCCGGCGCGGCGATCCACAGCCCGACGAGCGCAACGATGCGCCAGCCGTGCGGTCGCGCGCGCCACCGGAAGAAGATCGCGCAATAACACAGATGCGTGAGCAGGAACGCGCCGAGGCCGAAGACGAACGACAGCGGCCAGTCGGGCAGCGCGAGCAGCACGTCGCCGAGCACGGCGGTCGCGAGCGCCGCGCACAGCCACGTTCGTTCGCGCGGTGCGCCGCAGGTGCTGCCCGCCGCGAGCAGCAGGATGCCCATCGCGGCTTTCGCGGCGGCCTGGCCCGGATAGGGCGCGGCGGCGAGCGACAGCCCGTACAGCAGCGCCGCGGCGATGGCGAGCGGCCAGAGCCGGCGGTAGGCGGCGGGAAGCGTGGCGATCAAGGCGGGGGTCTCCGGTTCGTTGTCGTCCGCGGCGGACGGCGCGCGGTCGATGGCGCGGCTGCCGGCCATTATCCGGAAGAACGGGGGCGCGAAAACCGGCGAATCCTTCTAGGAAACGACGGCGACGGGCCGCGACGCCGCCAGCGGATTTTTCCGCGCGTTGCCCCGGCTGAACCGGGGCAACGGCGGCGGATCGGCTTGCTATGATCGCCGCGGTATTGCCGTTGTCGCTGTCGATGTCCCGCCTCGCCTCGCGACTGGATGCGCGAGCCGGTGCAGGCATGACGTATCCACGCCGTGCCCGGCCCGAGCGCTCGCTCGAAGCGGGGCGGCCCGGCCACCACGAACCCGAACTCGACCATGACCGATCTTCTTCACGGCGACGGCGCGATCCGTCGCACGACGCCGTACGGCTCCTCGATCGAAAACACCTATGCGGGCGTGCTGTCGTTCATGCGCCGCAATTACTCGCGCACGCTCGACGGTATCGACGTCGCGATCTCCGGCGTGCCGCTCGATCTCGCGACGACCTATCGTTCCGGTGCGCGGCTCGGGCCGGCCGCGATCCGTGCGGCGAGCGTGCAGCTCGCGGAGATCCATCCGTATCCGTGGGGCTTCGATCCGTTCGACGACCTCGCGGCCGTCGACTACGGCGACTGCTGGTTCGATGCGCACAACCCGCTGTCGATCAAGCCCGCGATCGTCGAGCATGCGCGCACGATCCTGCACTCGGGCGCGAAGATGCTGACGCTCGGCGGCGACCACTACATCACGTATCCGCTGCTGGTCGCGCACGCGGAGCGCTACGGCAAGCCGCTGTCGCTGATCCATTTCGACGCGCACTGCGATACGTGGGCCGATGACGATCCGGACAGCCTCAATCACGGGACGATGTTCTACAAGGCGGTGAAGGAAGGGCTCATCGATCCCGCGACGTCGGTGCAGGTCGGTATCCGCACGTGGAACGAGGACTTTCTCGGGATCGAGCGGCTCGATGCCGCGTGGGTGCATGACCATGGTGCGCGGGCGGCGGTCGAGCGGATCGTCGAGATCGTCGGTGCGCGGCCTGCGTATCTGACGTTCGATATCGATTGCCTCGATCCCGCCTTCGCGCCGGGAACGGGGACGCCGGTCGCGGGCGGATTGTCGTCGGCGCAGGCGCTGGCGATCGTGCGGGGGCTCGGGGCGGTGAATCTGGTCGGGGCGGATGTGGTGGAGGTGGCGCCTGCGTACGATCACGCGGACATCACGGCGATCGCGGCCGCGCACGTGGCTTGCGATCTGCTGTGTCTGTGGCGGCAGAAGAAGGTGGCGGGGCGGTGAAGTCGGTGAACGGACGGGTGATGCAGCAGGCCGGCGGGCAGATTGCCCGCCGGTTTTTTGATGGTCGTCTGCACTGATGTCGCGAGTACGTCGTCGACGTCCGCGCGCAGAGGACGCAGCGATGACGACGACGTCGGAGGGACGATCCGGAGGTTCGAATCGACCGCACCCACGGCTCATGCGCGATGAGCACCGGTACTGGGGGCGCTGCCGTCAGCCGCGCGTATCGACCCAGTTGCGTGCCCAGCGTGCCGAATGCGCCAGCGCCTGCGCTTCGCTCGCGAAGTAATCGAGCGAATAGAACTGGTAGCGGCCTTCGTCGTGCGTGCTGTCGGTACGTTCAAGCAGCAGGTTGGATGAAAAACACCCGTCGGGCAGGCGATGCGCCGAGGGTTGGACGGCATAGCCGTTGTACTGTTGAATTCGTTGGTTGTCCATTTTAATTTTAATGATGGCCGAGTGCGCGCGTGCCGTGCGCCATACGCACGGGTACGCCGATTCAACGCCATTGCGAGCGGAATCTGACGCAGTCGGAAAGTGAAAATAAGGCGTTGCGGCCGGAGGGGGGATGAAGTGCAACGAGACGTGTGGCGCTGGGCGAGCTGCTAACCGAACAGATGCAGATCGAGCCGATCGCGCCAACTTTGGGAGACGAAGCTCCGTGGGGATGTCGCTGCGACCCGGCGCCCATCGCGGGAGGCCGGGCCCTTCAAACTTTACAGCGGCTTGATGTTGGCCGCTTGCAGACCCTTCGGGCCTTGCTTCGTTTCGAAGCTCACTTTTTGATTCTCGGCCAGCGTCTTGAAGCCGTCGGCGCGGATTTCGGAGAAGTGAGCGAACAGGTCGTCGCCGCCTTTGTCCGGCGTGATGAAGCCAAAGCCTTTGCTGTCGTTGAACCACTTGACGATACCGGTATCCATGAAGATTCCTTGAGAAAAAATATACGGAGAGTTGCTCTGTTGGAGAGCGCCTGAAGCGTCAAGGAGGGAGAGGACAACGAATACCGCTGGGGGGAGAGCGAGCAATTGATGAACAGCAATCGGACTTCTTGGACTTCGACGCATACAGTAACCGCCGGGCGGGTTAGCGTCAACCGATAACTTGTAACTGTGTTGCGGCGCGGCGGGTTACCGTAGGCAGAGCGATGCGGTGCCGTCCGGCGGGAACGAGGGCCGAACGGCGCTGCCGGCCTTTCGCCGATCCATGAGAACGGCGGTTCCCGCCTGCAACGGCCGCCGGTCTTTCCGCGAACCGGATACGCGCGCGTTGTCAGCGACGAGCCGACGCAAGACGGCGGCCCTATGCGTCGTCGCCGTCGCCTTGCGTCTCGCTCGTACCGGCCTGCCGTGCCGCTTCGTCGCTGAGCTTCTTGTCGAGGATCGTCGCGACCCGCCCGCCGAGATACGCGCTGGCGGCCGTTTCGAGCGCGCGGTTCGTCTCGGCCTCGACGAACACGGCCGCGAGCGGGCGCAGGCGCCAGATCGCGTCGACCAGTGCCGGCACGTCGGTGGCCGGCGGCAGCGTGCCGGCGTCGTAGCGGTCGAGCCGTTTCACGACGAGATCGACGAGCAACCGCGCGATCGCGTCGAAATGCGGGCGCGCGAGGCTGATCACGTCGAGCAGCTCGCGCGGCGGAATCCCTTCCTTCGTCATCGCGGCCGCCGCCTCGAGCAGCGCGGGGCTTTTCGCGACGAACGACAGGCCGCGCCGTTCCAACAGCCCGAGCTCGGTCACGCGCGACAGTTGCGTGGTTGCCTGCGGGCCGAACATCTGCGCGAGCGCGGCGAGCGAATAGGTTTTCGGCAGCTCGTGCGACCAGCGGCCGCCGATCGCGTTTTCGAGGCCGAGGATCGAGCGCAGGTCGTGGCCTTCGTCGATCGCCTTGATCAGGTCCTGGATGTTCGACAGCGTATAGCCGCGCGCGAGCAGATGGTTGATCAGCTTCAGGCGCGCGACGTGCGTGTCGTCGTAGATGCCGACGCGCCCGCGTTTCTCCGGCGGCGCGAGCAGCCCGCGATCCTGATAGGCGCGGACGTTGCGCACGGTGGTATCGGACACGCGCGCGAGTTCGTCGACCGTGTACTCGTTGCGGGAATCCGGCGCGGCCTCGTCGGGCGTGGAATGAGTCTGTTTTGGCATGCGGCCATTCTAGCGCGCCGCGCCAGGCTCGGGCGAGGCGGGGCGCGTGTTCGCGCCGTCGCCGAGCGGGCGCTGCAGCAGCGCCGTGTCGATCCAGCGGCCGTGCTTGAAACCGACCGCTTTCAGCAGGCCGGCCGGCTCGAAGCCGAACGCGCGATGCAGCGACGTCGAGCCGCCGGTGCCGCCGTCGGCGATCACCGCGATCATCTGTCGCCACGGGCCGCGTTCGCAGTGCTCGATCAGCGCCGCGAGCAACGCGCGGCCGATGCCGCGCCCACGCTGCGCATCGTCGATGTAGATCGAATCCTCGACCGTGAAGCGGTACGCGCTGCGCGTGCGGTACGGCGTTGCGTAGGCGTAGCCGGCCACGCGGCCGTCGCATTCGGCGACGAGATACGGCAACCCGTGGCGCAGCACCGCGTCGCGGCGTGCGCGCAGTTCGGCGAGGTCCGGCGGCGTTTCCTCGAACGACGCGACGCTGTGGTGAACGTGGTGTGCATAGATCGCGTGGATCGCATCGAGATCGGCGTCGGTCGCGTCGCGAACGACGCAGGCGGGAGCGGCAGGCATGGCGTTAGGGCGAATGAAATCAAAACGCTACTATGCCGGCCGCCGGCGAATGTGGCAAAGCCGTTTGCGGTTTCGGCGGCTTACAGCCTGCCGTCCGCCGCGTGAACCGCATCGGCGATCGCGTCGGCGACGCGCTGCACGCGGGGCGACCGGCGCACGTCCGGGTGAACGACGAGCCAGATCTCGCGCTCGATGTCGCAGCGCGGCGCGGCCGTCAGCTCGACGAGCGGCGCGCCGGCGTGCGCGGCCGGATCGTCGACGAGAAACCGCGGCAGCAGCGCGACGCCGGCCCCGGCTGCGCAGGCGCGATGCTGTGCGGCCAGGTCGTTGGCGATGAACGCAAAACGACGCCCGGCTGCGAAGCGTTCGAGCCATTGCTGCTGCGGCGTTTGCGCGAGCGCATCGTCGTAGCCGACGAACGGCCAGCTATCGGGCGGCGCGTCCGCCCATTCCCGGGCCGCGCACAGCGCGAAGCGCATCGTGCCGAGCCGGCGCGCGGCGAGCCCCGGTTCGCTCGGCCGCGACAGCCGCACCGCGAGATCGGCTTCGCGTGTGTACAGGTTCGCCGCATGCATCTCGCCCATCAGGTCGATCCGCAACGCCGGCCATGCGCGCTGTGCGCGGGCCAGACGCGGCGCGAGGAAATGGCTGGCGAATACCGGCGACGCCGATACGCGCACCACGCCGTCGAGCGCGGCCGCGCCCTGCGCCGCGCGCGCGAACGCATGCGCGTCGGCTTCGAGGCGCGCGGCATGCTCGGCGACGTGCAGCCCTTCGTCGGTCGGCGGCCAGCCGCGCGGCAGCCGGTCGAACAGCCGGATCCCGAGCGCCGACTCCAGCGCGTCGATCCGCCGCGCGACTGTCGAATGCTGGACCTGCAGCGCCCGGGCGGCGGCCGACAGGCTGCCGCCGCGCATCACCGCCAGGAAGTAGCGAATGTCATCCCAGCTCATCGGCAGCATGGACGCGGCCACAGAATCTCGATCGGTCGAATTTTGCACAGTAAATGGGCGTTGAACGTGAATTCCGTTCGATTATGCACGATGGGATGATCGTGTCACTTCATTCGATAGCGAGGAACGCCATGACCCAAACCGCCCATGCCATCCGGATCGGGATCGACCGTTACGGCGACGCCGGCGTGCTGCGCCGCGTCGATGCGCCCGTCGGGCCGCCCGGGGCCGGAGAAGTGCGGATTCGCCAGACCGCGATCGGCGTGAATTTCGTCGACATCTATTTCCGGACGGGCGCGCACGCGTTGCCCGCGCTGCCGGACGCGCTCGGCGTCGAGGCGGCCGGCATGATCGACGCGGTCGGGCCGGGCGTGACGGATCTCGCGCCCGGGCAGCGCGTCGCGTATGCCGGCCTGCCGACCGGCAGCTATGCGAGCCTGCGCACGATGCCGGCCGAGCGCGTGCTGCCGATTCCCGACGGGCTGAGCGACGAAGCCGTTGCCGCCGGGCTGCTGAAGGGCATCACCGTCTACATGCTGCTGCATCGTGTCCGGCAGGTCGGCGCCGGCGACACGGTGCTCGTGCATGCGGCGGCCGGCGGCGTCGGGCTGCTCGCGACGCAGTGGGCGCGTGCGCTCGGCGCGCGGGTGATCGGCACGGTCGGATCGGCCGCGAAAGCCGCGCTCGTGCGCGCGCACGGCGCGGAAGTGGTGGTCGATTATCGCGAGGAGGATTTCGTCGCGGCCGCGCGCACGTTCGGCGGCGGCGCGGGCGTCGACTACGCGATCGACGGCATCGGCGGCGACGTGCTGACCCGCACGCTCGGGGCGATTCGTCCGTTCGGCATGGTCGCGAGCATCGGGCAGGTGGCCGCGATCGGCGCGCGGCAGACGTTCGATCTCGACGAATTGGGCCCGGCCCGTTCGATCGCGCTTGCGCGGCCGAGCGTGCTCGGTTTCATCGCGCGCGACGTCGGCGCGTATCGGGACGCCGCGCGTGCGACGCTCGACCGGCTGGCGGGCGGCATGCACGTCGAGATCGGCGCGCGGCTGCCGCTCGAACAGGCGGCCGACGCGCACCGGTTGCTGGAGTCGCGTGCGACGACGGGCGGGGTCGTGCTGCTGGCGTGACGGCGGGTGTGGCGGTTCGAGACGCGGCTCGACGATCGCGTCGCGAGACGCCGGGCGCTCAGTTGTGCTTGCGCAGCGGCGCATCCTCGACGAACCACGCGAGCACGAACGCGATCGCGATCACCGCCGCGGCCGACAGATAGACGACGTGCAGCGAACCGGCGAACGCGTGCAGGTACGCGTCGCGCACGGCATCCGGCAACTGGTGCACGGCGGCCGGGCCGAGCGCGGGCGGCAGCTCGGTACCGGCCGGCAGCGCGTGCATCATCCGCGACTGCAGCCCGTGCGAAAACAGCGCGCCGAATGCGGCGACGCCGAGCGAGCCGCCGATCGAGCGGAACAGCGTCGCGCCCGACGTCGCCACACCCATGTGCCGGAATTCGACCGTGTTCTGCACGGCGAGCGTCAGCACGGGCATCACCATCCCGAGCCCGATCCCGAGCAGCGCCATGTACGCGTACATCGTGTGCAGCGGCGTATCGAGCGCCAGCGTCGACAGCAACGCCATCGCGACGCCGCCCATCAGCGTCCCCCCGATCGGGAACAGCCGGTACGAGCCGAACCGCGAGATCAGCCGCCCGCTGACGATCGACGTCACGAGCATCCCGCCCATCATCGGCAGCAGTTGCATGCCGGCCTGCGACGGCGTCGAGCCCTTCACGACCTGCAGGTAGAGCGGGATGAACGTGACCGAGCCGAACAACGCAATGCCGACCACGAAGCCGATCAGGCTGACCAGCACGAAGGTGCGATGGCGGAACAGGTCGAGCGGCATGATCGGCTCGGCCGCGATGCGCTCCTCGTAAATGAAGCCGCCGATCGCGACGAGACCGAGCGCGAGCGTCATCCACAGCTGGGGCGACGTCCATGGCAGCAGCGAGCCGCCTTCGCTCGTGAACAGGATCACGCAGGTCAGGGCGGTCGCGAGGAACGCGGCGCCCATGTAGTCGATCCGGTGCTTCACGTGCGCGGTGTGCGGCCGGAACGCCATGCCGATCACCGCGAGCGCGAGCGCACCGAGCGGCAGGTTGATCGTGAAGATCCAGCGCCATGAAAGATGCTCGACCAGGAAGCCGCCGAGCAGCGGGCCGACGATCGTCGCGAGGCCGTAGACGCCGCCGAACATCCCCTGGTAGCGCGCCCGGCGATCGGGCGGGACCAGATCGCCGATCGCGGCCATCGTGACGACCATCAGGCCGCCGCCGCCGAGCCCCTGCAGCGCGCGCAGCACGATCAGTTGCGTCATGTCCTGCGCGATGCCGCACAGCGCGGAGCCGGCGAGGAACAGCACGATCGCGACCTGCAGCACGATCTTGCGGCCGTACAGGTCGCCGAGCTTGCCGTACAGCGGCAGCACCACGGTCGACGACAGCAGGTACGCGGTGACGACCCACGACAACTGGTCGAGCCCGCCGAGTTCGCCGACGATCGTCGGCAGCGCGGTCGACACGATCGTCTGGTCGAGCGCGGACAGCAGCATCACGAGCAGCAGCGCGGCGACGATCAGCCCGGTCGGCGCATTGCGGCGGGCCGCGTCCGCGGACGGGGAAGTGAGGAGCGTATGGGGTGTCATCGAAATATCTGCCATGGCAGGGAATTGAGTCGAATATAGTCATGGATGATTGCCTAGTCAATTTCTGCCCGGACTCGATATGTTGCAGTCGTAACAGGAAATTGCCGCCCGAAAAATTGATCGCGGTCAGCCGCGAAGCAGGGACGGACTCAAGTTTTTTGCAGGCAAACCGTAATACAGCTTGCCGCGGACCGATTGCCGCGGCGCTTTTCATCGCTCACGTGCCGTCATGAACCTGAACGCCCTGTTTTCCCGTTTCTCGATCCGTACGCGGATTTTCTCCACGCTCGGCCTCGTCGCCGCGCTGCTCGTCGTGTCGGGGCTGATCGGCCTCGCGGGCATGCAGAGCTCGAACCGCGCCCTCGACGAGGCCTATACGCGGCAACTGGCGGCGAAGACCGCGCTGGCCGCGGCGAGCCTGAACCTGACGATCGTGCGTACGACGCTCGACCGTGCACTGCTGCATCCGGAAGCGCCGGAGGTGCCCGATCTCGTGAAGAAGGCCGAGGGCTATCTCGCGAAGGCGGACACGGCGTGGCGCAACTACGCGGCGATGCCGCACGGCGACGACGAAGGCCCGCTGGCGAGCCGCCTCGATGCCGCGCGCCAGGCGCTGATCGGACAGGCGCTGAAGCCGATGATCGAGGCGATTCGCGAAGGGCGGCGCGACGAAGCCGACCGGTTGCTGATGACGGTCGCGCCGCCCCTGTCGGTCGCGCTCACGCAGGCGACCGACGCGCTCGATGCATACCAGGCCGCGCGCGGCAAGGACGTGTACGACACCGCGCAGACCTATTACGGCTGGATGCGCATGGGCGCGATCGCGGGCATCGCATTCGGCCTGGCCGCGTGCCTCGGTTGCGCGGTCGGCCTGCATTTCGCGATCACGCAGCCGGTGAATCGCCTGCTGTCGCATTTCCGCCGGCTGTCGGACGGCGACCTGACGTCGGAAGTGCACTGGTCGTCGCGCGACGAGATGGCCGAACTGGTCAAGGGCGTGACCGGCATGCAGCGCAGCCTCGCGGATACGGTGCGCCAGGTGAGCCAGGGTTCCGAGGCGATTTCGACGGCGACGCACCAGATCGCGGCCGGCAACACCGATCTGTCGCAGCGCACCGAGGAACAGGCGTCGGCGCTGCAGGAGACGGCCGCGAGCATGGAGCAATTGACGGCGACCGTGAAGCAGAACGCCGATCACGCGCTCGAGGCGCAGGCCTGCGCGGACAGCGCGAGCGAGATCGCGACGCGCGGCGCGACGGTCGTCGGCGAGGTGATCGGCACGATGAACGAGATCGACCGGAGCTCGCAGAAGGTCGCCGACATCATCGGCACGATCGAAGGCATCGCGTTCCAGACCAACATCCTCGCGCTGAATGCGGCGGTCGAAGCCGCGCGTGCGGGCGAGCAGGGCCGCGGCTTCGCGGTGGTCGCGGGCGAGGTGCGCACGCTGGCGCAACGCTCGGCGTCCGCGGCGAAGGAAATCCGCACGCTGATCAGCGAATCGGTCGAGCGTGTCGCGACCGGCTCGCGGCTCGTCGGTACGGCCGGCGCGACGATGCAGGACATCCAGCAGGCAATCGGGCGCGTGACGGGCATCATGACGGAGATCGCGGCCGCATCGAGCGAGCAGCGCGACGGGATCGAGCAGGTGAACCGCGCAGTGTCGCAGATGGATCAGGTGTCGCAGCAGAACGCGGCGCTGGTCGAGCAGGCGGCCGCGGCTGCCGCGTCGCTCGAGGAGCAGGCGGATGGGCTGCGTCGCGCGGTGGGGGCGTTTCGGGTGGCTTGACTCGAACTGACGGCGGCGCGGCGGCGGGCAGGCGCACCGCCCGCCGCGTCAACCGGCCGCGAGTTGCGCGGCCGCGCGCGACGACGCGACGATCAGCAGCTTCATCGTCGCGCGCGTCGCGCCGACGAACAGCTTGCGCGCGGCGCGCGCGTCGAGCGTGTCGAAATCGACTTCGGTCAGGATCACGCACGGCGCCGATTGGCCCTTGAAGCGGTAGATCGAATCGAGCAGCACGTCGCCGTCGCGATACTCGGGGTTGCCGAACAGGTCGTACTTGCCGGTGAAGCGCTTGATCCGGTGCGGGCCGAGCTGGTCGAGGGATGCCAGCACCGAGCCTTCGCGGCCGCGGTACGACAGCACCGCGATGTCCTGCTTGCGAAAGCCGAGCGACAATGCCTGCGTGATCGCACGCTTGGTCGCGTCGATGCAGGCTTGGGCCAACGCGTCGCCCGACGCGCCATCTTCCCCGTATGCCGACACCGACGGATCGGAGCCGTCGAACGGGCTGCCCGAGCGCAGTTCGGCCGCGAGCGGCTCGGCCCGGCCGACGACGTCGCGCACGAATTCGAGCAGGTCGCGCGGGCTGCGGTAATTCGTGAGCGCCTTCAGCGTGACCCAGCCGGGCAGCGCGACGGGTTCGCGCATGTACAGGTTCTGCAGCGGGTCTTCCAGCCACCACCATGCGCCGTCCGGCGCGAGCAGGCGCTCCAGCGCGGCCGCCCACGGCGCGTGGAAATCCTGCCCTTCGTCGACGACCAGCACGTCGAAGCGCCAGCGTTCGGGAATCGGCGTTTGCGCGAAGCGCGCCTCGAGCCGTTCGAATTCGCCGGGCACCTGGAAGTCGGGCGTATAGCCGCCGTCGCGCGCGACCCAGTCGCACAGCTGATGGTAGTTCGCGATCTTCGCGCCGGGCGGCGCGATGCGCGCGATGTAGTCGGCGAGCGGCCGGTTGAAGCATACGTAGAGCACACGCTGGCCGGCCGCGACCGCATCGCGCATCACCTGCACCGCGAGCTGTGTCTTGCCCGAACCCGCGGTGCCGGTGACGCGCAGCCGGAACGGCGTGAACGCGAGCTGGCGCGCCCATGCGGCGAGCCCGCCCGACAGCCGGGTGACGAGCGTGCCGGCCTGTCCGACGAGCGCGCTCGTGTCGGGCGTGAGCGCGAGCTCGTCCGCGAGGAAATGGTGGAGCTTCGGCGCGTTCGGAAAGGGCGCGTCGTCCTCGGGCAGGATCTGCAGGATCACTTGCGCGAGCTGCGCCTTGCGCGACGCATCGACGATACGCTCGGGCGCGACGCCGGCGATCGACGCATCGCGGATCGAATAGTCCGGGCAGTACAGCAGCGCCTCGACGCCGTAGACGCCCGCGCCGAGCGCGGCCGTCAGGCGCCGGTGCAGCGTCTCCTGCGTGCGCGCGAGCTGGATCGGGACATTGCGTTCCTTCTGCAGGTAGACCTTCACGAGCCCTTTCGGCGTTTCGCGCAGGAAGCCGGCCTTCTGCTCGATCAGCAGCACGCGGCCGGCCGGACTCACGACGACGAACGCGGCTTCGCCGAACACCGAGAACGCCTGGTCGGCGCGCGTCCAGTGGACGCCGTGATACACGGTGTAGCTGTCGGGCAGCGCGTGTTCGAGCGCGGCGAGCGTTTCGCGCTCGCGTTCGGCCGCGCCGGTCGCGGCGAGGCTTTTCCAGTCGTCGGGGATGAGGCGGGCCATGGAGTCGGGCGGCGGATGCCGGCGTGCGCGTGAACGGGTGCGGCTATTGTACTGAGGAACCGGTTCATGCCCGCGGCGCATGCGTTGGCCATTCGACGGGCGGCCGGCCCGGCGGACGTCAGCCGCGCGCGAGGCGCTTCGCCAGATCGGCGCTGAGGATCGCCATGCGTGCGGGTTTTTCGTAGCACACCACGTCGAACGCGCGGATCACTTCGCTGATGTCGGCTTCGCTCGCGCGGCCGGTGAGCAGGTCGCCCGTCAGCACGAAAATCGGCGCGCCCGGATTGTCGGACGTGCGCACGGCCTTGATCGCGGTCGCGGCCGTCCCGTCGTCGAACAGCCATTCGGTCAGGACCGCGTCGAAGGCCTGGCCCTGCAGCGCGTCGACGAATGCTGCGAGCCCGTCGAACGCGGCCGTCGCGAAACCCTGCCGTTCGAGATAGCGGCACAGCTCGGTCGCGCTGACGCGATCGGGATCGATCACCGCGACGACGAGCTTGTCGCTCTCCGCGCGGCGCGGGTAGATCTCTATCTTGTGCACGTCGTACGCGTTCTGGTACAGCACGCCGGTGTGGCGCAGCACGCGCCAGCGGCCGTTCTGTTCGTACGCGACGAACTCGGGGCGCGCACCGGCTTCGAGCGGCGCGCCGATCCAGGCGGTGCACGGAATCTCGGCGACGCCCGCATACAGGACGGCTTCCTGGGAATAGGCGCCGACCATGCCGGGGTCGAGCGTTTGCGCGCCGAACAACTGCGCGGCCGGTTCGCCGTACGCTTCGGCGACTTTCTTGATCTGCGCGAGCGTCCAGGGGCTGCTGCCGCGCAGTTTGCGGTGGCCTTGCGAGAAACTCAGGTCGAGGATGCGGCACAGCTCGGTGGTCTGCTGGCGCTTGCCGATGCCGTTGCGGGTCATCAGCTCGCGCACGCGCTCGGCAACCGCGAGGGAATCCGTGGTGATTGCTTCAGTGGTCATGCTACGGGAACGGATCGTGACGTTCAGAACGACGCCTTGCGGCAGTCTCGGCGGACAGTCTTCATGACGTCCAATGGCGAGCCGACCGGCCACGCACGGAAAAGATAACTTTACCGCAAAATGGTCGTCATTCAGTATGGTGAAAGGTGCGTTTGTGTGAAAGGTGTGTCATGAAGTTACGCCCGGCTTGACGCGGCGCATGCCTGTGATGACGCGTTCGACACCTTCCGGTCCGCATTCCTGTCGGCCGCAATGCGATTCCACACGAGGCGGCAGGTAATCGCCGCACGATGCACCAACGCAGGGCGCGGACGCGCCGGACCGACGTATCCGCCCCATTTTTTCAGGATATCGCGTGACGGATCGTCGAAGTTCCTGGAAGGCGATCCATCGACGGTTTCCTCTAGTGAGACCGACGCGGATACACTTTTCAGGCCGGCGCAGCTGCGTGCTACGATTCCGCCGTTTCAAAAAACGTGTTGAACCGATGCAGAAGAAATTCTTGATGCGCGGATACGAAATGAACTGCGAGCCGCGCATGACGGAGGCCGGCAAATACGCCGCGCAGGTCGAGGTCACGAAAGTGGGTTTCAGCCGTGAGGCTGCGTTCCGCAAGCTGGGCGAATTCGACACCGAAGCCGAAGCGGTCGCGTACGCGAGACAATTCTCCGAAGAATGGCTGAGCCGCTATGCGTAGCGCAGCGCATGCCCGTGCAATGCGGGCATCGGGTCGACCGGCGGTGCTGCGCCTCGAACGACGGGGAATTCGTGCCTGAATATTGCGAATGCGTCCGGAAATTTGTAGATTGACGACTCCTGTTGTGAGGTATCGATCGTCCGAAGCCAACGCAATCGGAGACTGCGAATGTCCACTTTGTGCATGCAGACCGTCGTTCACGGCAAAACTGTCCAGATCGTGCTGTCGCCCGAGCAGCGTACAGCCAGGATCGACATCGTCGATGACGAAACCGGCAGCTATCCGCCCCGCACGATGAGCATCGAGCGGTACATCAACGCGGGCATGGCCGACGACGAAATCGCGCGGCATGTTCTCGAAGTCGTCACGATGTCGATCGAGCAGCTTGCGAGGCTGCAGCCGTTCGACCGCACCGCAGGCACTCAAACGCGCTATTCGCACTGAGGACGCCGGCGTGGCGGCGGCTTCCAGCCGCGCTGACCGCTAAGTCCCGATTGAAACGGCCGCGTGGTTTATCGAGCGCTCGACATGTCGCCGTCGACGCCGCCGAGCCGACGCACATCGATTGCGCGTTCGCGCTACGTCGGCATATACGCGAACGGCTCGCCGTCGTCCCGCTCGACGGACAGCAGCCGCCGAAGCTGATCCAGCGCGAACAGCTCCGGCATTGATCGGGCATTGCCTGTCGTTACATTTGTAGTCCTTATCGATAAAAAGCCGGATGGGCGAGAAGGCGATCGGGTCGGGCGCCGAGCTCCTCTCGGCGCAGCAGTTCGCGTTGCGCTCGGCGACCTCGCATTGTCGGATGGAATTTCCGCAACGGCGCCGGGTGTCGGAGAGCCGGCATCGGCCGACGATTCCACCGGTGCCGGTATCGACGCTCGAGCGATGGCAATCGTCGGCGCAACATGCGGCTCCGGCTCCGGCTCAGGCTCCATGGCTTCGGCAGGCCGCGCCACCGCGGTCGGCGTCAATGCGATGACGGACCCGAAGGGATGGCCGAATGACGGTTTTCCGAAATTTATCGCTTCATGTGACGCCGTCGCCGCGATAAGCTTCGCCGGGCATGCATCGACCTCCGACAGAAAACAATGACCACCACCTATCCGCTGCACGACGCATTGAGCCACGCCGATACGGCGTTTCCATCCGAAGCCGACGTCGTTGTCGCCGGCGCCGGCATCATGGGCTGCGCGGCTGCCTACTACCTCGGCCTGCGCGGCCTGAAAGCCGTCGTGCTCGACAAGTCGCGCATCGCCGGGCAGCAATCGACGCGCGCGTGGGGCTTCGTGCGACAGCAGGGGCGCGAATCGGCCGAAGTGCCGCTGATGATGGCCGGCATGCGGATATGGGAAGGCCTGGAGCAGGCGCTCGGCTTCGATCTCGAATGGCGGCAGGGCGGCTGCCTCTACATGGCGGACAACGAAGACGACTGGGCCTCGTTCCAGGCGTGGCTCGCCGTCGCGCGCGAGCACGGGCTCGACACGCGCACGCTGACGCGCGCCCAGATCGACGAGCGCGTGCAGGGGCTGTCGACGCACGCGCGTACCCTCGGCGGCTTGTATACGGCAACCGACGGGCAGGCCGAGCCGCGTCGCGTGGCCGCCGCATTCGCGGCGCGCGCGACCGAGGCCGGCGCGCGTTTCTTCGAAGGCTGCGGTGTGACCGCGATCGAGACGGTCGGCGGCGCGGTCGTCGGCGTGGCGACCGAGCGCGGCACGATCCGCACGCGTCGCGTGATCTGCGCGGCCGGCGCGACCAGTTTCCGGCTGCTCGACGGCGTCGGCATCCGGCTGCCGCAGCAGGCCGTGCGAGGCACCTGCATGCGCACCAACGTGGTTCCGCCGGTGTCCGCGGCGACGGTGTGGGGCCATGGTCTCGGCATCCGGCAGCGCAAGAACGGTGCGATCAATCTCGCCGACGACATGCAGGTCGACGTCGACCTGACGCTCGGCCATCTGCGCGGCTTGAGTCTCTTCTGGCCGGAATTCTGGTCGCAGCGCGACAAATTCCGGCTGCATCTGGGTGCGTCCGCATGGCGCGACGTGCTCGCACGCATCAACGGCTCGACCGGGCCGATCGAGCCGCGCGATCCGCAGCCCCAGCCGAATCGCGCACATGCGCCGCGCGCGCTCGCGAAGCTCAAGGCGATCTTTCCCGCGCTGAAGGATGCGCAGGTCGTCGAGGCATGGGCCGGCCTGATCGACGTGCTGCCCGACGGCATTCCGGTGATCGATGCGCCCGGCACGCCGGCGGGGCTCGCGATCGCGACCGGGTTCTGCGGGCATGGTTTCGCGATGGGGCCGATCGTCGGCCGGCTGCTCGCCGAATGGATCGACACGGGCGCGCCGTCGCTCGACCTCTCGGCGTTTCGCGCGCGGCGTTTCGTCGACGGGACGATGGTGCGGCCGCGCAGCATGCTGTGACCGGCCGCGCACACGCGTTCCCGTCGTAGAATCGAGCCCGCATCCTTCAGGAGATTTCCCGTTGGCAACGCCATCCGATCAGCGCCGCTCGTTGCGCTTGCGTCTGCGTCGCGCCCGCGATCCGTGGCAGGCGCCGCGCGCACGCACGCTGTTCACGCGTCCCGCGACGTCGCCGCGGCGCACGCTGCTGTTCCGCCTCGGCGCGGTCGTGCTGTTGTGCACGCTTGCGTTTCTCGTGCTGTATCTCGATCGCGACGGCCTGCGCGATTCGACCAAGAGCACGCCGATGACCGTGGCCGATCTCGTGTACTTCACGATGGTCACGGTCGCGACGGTCGGCTATGGCGATATCGTGCCCGTCACGGCGCGGGCGCGCCTGCTCGATGCATTCTTCATCGTGCCGATCCGCATCGGCATCTGGTTCATTTTCCTGGGCACGGCGTATCAGTTCGTGATCCAGCGCGTCGTCGAGGAATTCCGCATGAAACGCCTGCAGAAGCAACTGTCCGATCACATCGTCGTGTGCGGGTATGGCCTGTCGGGGTCGATCGCGGTGCGCGAGTTGCTGGAGAGCGGCGTCGATCCGGCCACGATCATCGTGATCGATTCGCAACAGCAGGCCCTCGAAGCGGCGACGTCGCTCGGAGTGACGGGATTGCTCGGCGATCCGGCGCACGAGGATCTGTTGCAGCAGGCGCAGGTGCGCGCGGCGAAGGCCGTGATCATCTCGGTGACCGACGATCCGACCGCGATCCTGCTGACGCTGTCGGTGCGCAGCATCGCGCCCGATACGAAGATCGTCGTGCGGATCCAGGAAAACCTGTACCAGCGGCAACTGCGGCAGGCCGGCGCGGACGTGATCGTGTCGTCGACGAAGATCGGCGCGCTGTTGCTGGCGGACGCGGTCCATAGCCGCTACATCGTGCCGTTCGTGAACGACATGCTGTCGACGCGCGGTCGCGCGACGCTGCTGGAGCGCGAGGCGTTGCCGCATGAAATCGGCTGCATGACGAACGTCGTGCCGGGCGCGATCGTGGTCGGGCTCGATCGCTGCGGGAAGATCCATTCGTTTTACGAGGATCCGCCGTGCAGGATCGAGGCGGGCGATACGCTGGTGGTGATTCAGTCGGCGCGGATTCCGGATGCGGATGCGTGAGGGCGTCTGGTTCGGGTCATGTGCCCATGAGGGCATGCGACGCTCGATCTGATCGAGACGCGCATGCGCGCCGTGGTGGCCGCGACGGCCGCAGCCTTCGATTGCGAGAGCGACGTGGATTTCCAGCGCCAGTATCCGGCGACCGTGAACGACGCCGAGCAGACGGCGGTGACGGTGATGCGTGAGCTGGTGGGCGACGCGCAGGTGAGCAACCGTCGAGCCGACCATGGCGGCGGAGGATTTCTCGTTCATGCTGCGCGAGAAGCCGGGTTGTTATGCGTTTCTCCGGAACGGGACGGGCGATCATCGCGTGTACGGGCATGGCGGCGAGCCTTGCCTGCTGCATAACGCCAGCTATGACTTCAACGATGCGTTGCTGTCGGTGGGGGCGAGTTATTTCGTGAGGCTGGTGGAGCGGGTTTTGGGGCGGTAGGGAGGCGGTGCCGGCACTGCAGGGGAGTTGACACCGCTTTTCACGACATCACGGTCGGTGACGATTTTATTTCGTTCAACGAATAGAAAGGATTCCGTGAAAGTTTTCAGGTTTCGCGTCGGCGTCGGCCGATGAAGCGACATTCGTACTTCGCAAGCGATGACGACCTTTGCTCAGTTCTGCGGCTGTACCCGACCGCTTCGCACATTCCTCGATCCCTGCATCACCGATGTGACAAGTGCGTGTCATCGGTGAATTTGTTATTTTCCGCTTGATTGGATCCCTATCACACTGGATAGAATGCACCCCGTTCCTGATGGATACGGAACGGATAGTACATTTTCGTCGCGTTGACGATAGCTAAAAACAGGGGATCCAGACATGCGAGACAAGGGAGCATCGACGATGCTATCCGGAGAAATCGTCGCACTCGGCGACATCGACAATGTTGCACGACGCCATTTCGTGATGGGGCTCGGTGCAACGCTTCTGGCCGGATGCGGCGGCGACGGAGGGAACGCGGTTACAGGCGGTGAGCGTGCATCGGCAAACAGCGGCGGCCAAGCGTCCGCCGTGGCCCCGACTTCGGACGGTATCGACGCAGGTGCGACGTCGGCAGGCACTGCCCAAACCCGCACCTTCACGCATCCGGGCTTGCTGCATACCGACGCGGATTTCGAACGCATGCGCGCGAAAGTCGGCGCGCACGCTTCCCCGTGGATCGACAGCTGGAACGTGCTCGCTGCCAACGGTCACACGCGCCTGACGAACGAGCCTAACCCGCAGGTCGGCATCTATCGCGGCAACGATCCGACGCATGGTCAGAACTACGGCGCCCTCTACAACGACATCGCCGCCGCTTATGGCGACGCGCTGCGTTGGAAGGTGTCGGGCGACAAGCGCTACGCCGACAAGGCAGTGGAGTATCTGGACCGATGGGCCTCGACGCTGACGACGCTCGGCGGCAGCGACGTGGCACTCGCTGCCGGCATCTATGGCTACGAGTTCGCCAACGTAGCCGAAATCATGCGCAGCTACAGCGGTTGGAGCCCGGCCGGCCTCGCCGCGTTTCAGGCGATGATGCGCAATGTCTTCTACCCGGTCAGCCATGCTTTCCTGACCCGTATCGACACCGCGATGGACACGCACTACTGGGCCAACTGGGGACTGGCCAACGTCGCGTGCGTCCTCGCCATTGGCGTGCTGTGCGACGATGCCGGGCTCGTCGACGAGGCCGTCACCCATTTCAAGACCGGTGGCAGTAACGGCTGTATCCGCCAGGCCGTGTACTACATGCATCCCGGCAACCTCGGGCAATGGCAGGAAGCCGGCCGGGACCAGGGGCACAGTGTGCTGGGCATTGCACTGACGGGCGCCATTTGCGAAATGGCGTGGAATCAGGGCATCGACCTGTACGGCTACGACAACAACCGCTTTCTGGCGGGCGCCGAATACGTGGCCAAGGCGAACCTGAAGCAGGCAGACGGCGCGTTCTACACGGTACCTTTCGTCACGTACCAGAACAGCGCCGGCGTCATCCAGACGCAGTTCGCCGCCGGCGGGCAAGGCAGCGCGCTGGGGCGGCCCTGCTGGGCGCTGGTGGCCAACCACTACATCAACCGCAAGGGCCTGGCGGCGCCTTACACCAAGCGCGCAGCCGAACTCGTGGCACCGGAAGGCGGTGGCGGCAACTACGGCCCCAACAGTGGCGGCTTCGACCAGCTCGGCTACGGCACGCTCACCTGCACGCTCGACCCCGGCCCCGCTGCCGCCACGCCGACCGGCCTGACCGGCTACGCCAGCGCGGGCAAGGTGGTGCTGTCGTGGTGGGGCAGCAGCAATGCCACGAGCTACGACGTCAAGCGCGCGACCATTGCCGGTGGACCGTACAGCACCATCCAGAGCGGGATCACCGATCTGCTGACCTATACCGACATGCCAGCCGGTGCCGGCACGTATTTTTATGTCGTGACAGCGCAAACGATTGCGGGCGAATCGGCGCACTCCAACGAAGTGAAAGTGATCACGGCGCAGCAGCTGCTTGCGCATCTCGCCTTCGATGAAGGCAGCGGCATCACGGCCGCCGATCGTTCGGGCAACGGGCGCAATGGCACGCTCAACGGCGCAACGTGGGCAACGGGGCGCAACGGCAACGCGGTCTCGCTCAACGGCTCGGGCGCGGATGTGGCGTTGCCCGACGATGTGCTGACCGATGTGTCGGACTTCACCATCGCCAGCTGGGTGTTCTGGAACGGCTCGCAGACGTGGGCACGCCTGTTCGACTTCGGCACGGGCTTCCACCGCTACATGATGTTCACGCCGCGCGGGCAGTCGCGCAACGGCTGGGCCGGCATGCGCTTCGCCATGACGGCCAACGGCCCCGGTGACGGCCCTCCGGAACAGGTCATCGACGCCCCCGCCGAGCTGCCGAGCAAGCGATGGGTGCATGTGGCCGTCACGCTGTCGGGGTCGACCGGCACGATCTACGTGGACGGTACGCCCGTCAGCACCAACACGGCGATGTTCCAGGCGCCGTTCCGCCTTGGCGGTACCACGCAGAACTGGCTGGGCAAATCGCAATACAGTGCCGACGCCACGTTCAACGGCCTGATCGACGATTTCCGCATCTATCGCGGTGCGCTCGGCGCTGCGCAGATTGCATCGCTCATGGCGAATTGATTGCGCGGGCCCATGGCGGGCCCTGCGATGAACCTCTTCCTTCAAGGATATCTCCGATGACCGTGTTTTCTCGACGACGGATCGCCGTCGCGGCGATGGCGTGTACGTTATGGGGCTGCGGTGGCGGATCCGACAGCACGACAGGCACGTCCAGCCTGGGGGCCGATGTCGCCGCCAAGCGTGACCAGACCGGCGGAAACGGCAGCGGCAGCAACCTGCCGGCGGCCAGCTGGACCAGCGTCAAGTGGGGCGGGGGCGGCTACGTCACCGGCCTGATCTATCATCCGACCAACGCGAGCCTGCTGTACGCACGCACCGACGTCGGCGGCGCGTACCGCTGGAACGCGACTGACTCGACATGGACGCCCATCACCGACGGCATCGGTTTCGGCGCGGGCGAGGGCGACTTCCACGGCGTCGAAAGCCTCGCACTCGACTCCGGCGTGATGGCCGGCGACTGGAACACATACGGCCGGATTTACGTCAATGGCGCCGCTCGCGGTCCGATCTTCAGCAATTGAGGTCGATCGGCCTGTCGACCGTCCGGTTGCGGTTTGCAACCGGACGGAGCGCGTGGTTGAATGGCGGCAAGGGCGAGGATCTCGTGCTTGTCGGCGGGTCCGCTCCGAGCCGCGCAACATCGGCGGCGCGTCCGGATCGACGTACCGAGCGTCCGGCGAAGCAGGCGTACCCAGCGGGCACCTTCCGATCAATCTTGCAGAGGCATACGCGCAATGCGTGTCGAGCAGCCGGCCTTTCTAGGTTCTCTCTTTCTGTCGCGTCTGGCAGACCAGATGCTGCTCTTTCTGGTGCCGCTCGTCGTCTTTCAGGTCACTCAGAAAGCGACATGGTCCGGCCTCGCGTTTTTCGTCGAAACGGTTCCGCGATTCATCGCCTTTCCGATCTGCGGCGCACTGAGCGACCGCGTGTCGCCAATTCGTGTGTTGCGAGTGAGCCAGACCAGCCGGGCCGTCGCTTGCCTGATCGGCATCGTCGGCTATGTTGCCTGGAGCGGAATCGGCTGGTTGATCGCGCTGTCCGCCGTATGCGGTGCACTCACGAGCCAAGGTCTCGTCGCCCGGGAGGTGCTGCTGCCACAGATTTTTCCGCGGCAGCGTTTCGAGAAAGTGCTGGCCCATACGCAGCTCGCCGATCAGTCGGGTGTCGTGCTCGGGCCGATCGTCGCGGCGGCGCTACTGGGATGGCGCACCTGGGAGTGGGCCGTCGCTTGCGCGGCGTTGCTGTTTGTCGCGGCGGATATGGCGATGTTCGTATGGCAACGGACCAGCACGGCGCGCGTGGCGCCTCCCGAACGCGCGGCGGGGCCATGGTATGCGCCGTTCGGCGTGGCGCTGACGCATGTCGTCACGCTGCCGGGGCTCTTGCGGCTGGTCCTGCTCGCGGCGGCGGAAAACCTCGTGATCGGGACGACACTTGCGACGTCGGCCGCAATGGTGACCGGTACGTTTCGGCAGTCAGGCGGTTTCTATGCCGGGCTGCAGGTCGCGGGCGCCATCGCGACGGTCGCGATCCTGTTGTTCGTCGCGCGTATCGAGGTATCGCGCGTGCGGCTCGGCATCGTCGCCTTCGTTGCGATTGCGGCAGGCGGCCTCGTGATGGGCACGTCGGGTTCGATTGCGATGTACGTTGCCGGTTTCCTGATGGTCATCGGCTTCGACAAGATGTTCAACGTGTATATCCGCAGCGCACGGCAGGCGATCATCCCCCCTCGGGACTACGGCAAGACGACGGGCGTCATCGTCCTGCTGAACAACGCGACACAGCCGCTTGCCGGGCTGCTCGTCGGGCTCTTCTCCGATCACGGGCGCGTTGCACTCGTCGTGACGCTGACGTCGATCGGCATGGCGATACTGGGCGGCGCGCTCGTCGCCGTCGGCGTGGTCCGGACCCGATCGACTGCGCGCGTGCCGGACTGACGCCAGGCCGCGACGCGTGGGCCGTATCGGCCTATGCAGCAGGTGCAACCGACGCGCCGGTAATCCCGTGCCGCGCGAGTGCCTCGGCGACGAACCCGGATGTCTTCGCTTCCTCGACGAAGGCGCGCAACGTCTCGGCTGCCGCCGCACCGCGGCGCTTCGGCAAGCCCATCGCCTGACGGATCACCATGAATCGCTCGTCGAGCATGCGCAGGCCGGGGGCTCGACGTGCGTCTGCCTCGAGCTGTTGCTTGACGCCGGCGGCGACTTCCAGACCCTGGTCGAGGAAGGTGCGGACAACGGTCGGAGACGTCGGCGCACGAACGATCCGCGCATGCTTCAATTCGCGCGTCAGGAACAAGTCGTAAGCGCTTCCCTCGCCAACGGCCACGCGGATCGACGGCCGGTCGACGTCGTCGTTGGTGCGAATCGGCGATGCATCGCGCACCATGTAATAGCCTTCGATCAGAACGTACGGATCGGTAAACGCGATGGTTTCTCCTCGCCGTGGATCGATGGCGAAGAAGCCGACGTCTGCCCGCTCGTCGCTGACCGCCTGAACGGACTTGCCCGCCGTATCGAAGACCACCAGTTCGAGCGCGACACCGAGCGTTGCGGCAAAGGCGCGCGCCAGGTCGACCGACACGCCGGTCGGGGCGCCCGAGGTGTCCTTGCCCGCGAGAATGGGATTCCCGAGATTGATGGATGCCCGCAGCTTGCCGGCAGGGGTGAATGCGCGAATGACGGATGGATCGGGTTTCATGTCGATGGTAAGAAGAACTGACGTTCATGGGTGGGCGCGGGGCCTTCAGCCACAGACCCGCGCATCGCTCGATGCGCGTGGCGCCGGCGCGCGAGGCCTCAGCAGTATCGCCACGGCGAGCACGCTGGCCAGCGCGATACCGCCCGCGAGAAAGAACGCGCTGAGGAACGTATGGCTTTCCTGCACGAGAAAGCCGGTTGCAGCCGGGCCGACGATGCCTGCGCAGTTTGCAATCGCATGTACGCATCCGCCGACACTGCCGAGTTTCGGGCCGGGGATCGTGTCCTGGATCAGCGCCCAATAGGCGCTGCCGCTCAGATAAAGGGCAAACACCGCAACGGCCATCAACAGCAGCGCACCGAGCGTCGTGGTCACGGCGCCGGCCAGCGTGACGCACACGCCTGCCGTGCCGAGACAGGCGATCAATACCCGCTTGCGCGCAAGCAGGGCATTGCCCGTCCGGCGAAAGATCAGGTCCGACAGCACGCCGCTCAGTCCGTAGCCGACGAACCCCAGCAGCCAGGGCAGCACCGTCGCGAGACTCATGCTTTTGAGGCTCAGGTGACGGTCCATCGTCAGAAAGGTCGGGAACCACGTGAGAAAGAAAAACAGGATGTAGCTGTAACCGAAGTACGAAATCATCGCCGCGAGAATGGCGGGCTGCCTGAGGTAGAAACCGAGGGGCCGCAGGTCGGAAGGGCTTTCGGCGACGCTTCGATCGGATTCGATCAGCCGGCGTTCTTCAGCGGAGACGCGTGCATGCTGGTACGGCTTGTCCGTCGCCATGAACACCCAGAACACCAGCCAGAGCAGGCCGAAACACGCGATTCCGGCGAATGCGACGCGCCAGCCGTAAGCGGCCGTCAGCAGGCCGACTACCGGTCCCGCCACCGCGCCGCCCAGCGGCAGGCCGCAATTCGCGAAGCCGAACGCGGTCGCCGATTCCTTGTGCGGAAACCAGTTGTTCACGATCTTGTTGATCGTCGTCGCGAGCGGACCTTCGGCCATGCCGAACAGGGTGCGCACGGCCAGCAGCGATCCGAAGCCGCCGGCAAGGCCGGTCGCGCCGCATAGCAACGACCACGTCAGGACTGCGCCCGAGAAAACCCGTTTGCCGCCCCAGCGGTCCGCTGCCCATCCGCCGATGAAATTGAATACCGCATAGCCGATGAAGAACGTCGAAAACAGCAGCCCGAGCCTGCTCGGCGACATATGCAGTTCCCGCATGACGGCGGGCGCGGCGACGGACAGCGCCGCACGGTCGAGATAGTTGATGAAGCCTGCGATGAACAACAGCAGGACGATGCGCCATCGAATGTTTGTCACCTGTCGCTCCCTGGAGCTTGTTATGTGCTTGACGGCCGGGCGCTCGTACGCGCCATCCGGTCCGCCGCCTGGTCGGTTCGCCGCCGCGCCGTGTGTTCGGAACGGCGCGAGCGTGGCGGGCCACGCTCGCGAACGACGCGTTCAGCGCCGCGGATGCGCGATCGCTTCCAGCATGGCGAGCTGGGCAGCGCCGATATCGATGCCCTCCGCCATCTGGCGCTCCAGGCGGCCGAGTTCGATCTCACCGGGCACGATCACGGGCGCGTCCGGATCGGCGGGTTTGGAGCCGTGCAGGATCGCCGCATGGTCGGCCATATGCGTGGCGAGCCATTCGGTGCTGCCGAGCTTGGCCGTATCGACGAGGATGAAGAAGTGGCCGAGATTCTGCGGTTGTTCAGGATCGTCTTCCCACGACTTGACGTGCGTGAGATAGGCCGCGCCGGAAAGCAGTCCCGCGAACAGATCGACCACCAGCGCGAGGCCGTAGCCCTTGTGGCCGCCGATCGGCAGCAGAAAGCCATCGAGCGCGGCTTTCGGATCGGTGGTCGGTTTGCCGTGTGCATCGGTTGCCCAATCGCCGGGAATCGGTTCGCCGCGCTTGAGCGCGTTGCGAATCTTCGCCCGTGCCGCGACGCTGATCGCCATGTCGAGCATGAACGGACGGCCGTTCGGGTTCGGGACGCCAAAGCCGACGGGGCTGTTGCCCAGGCGAGCGTCGGTGCCGCCCCACGGCGCGATCGTCGTCGTCGCGTTACTGCCGATGATGCTGGCGAAGCCCTGCATCGCGGCGAGGTACGAATACGGAGAGACGGGGCCGAAGTGGTTGCTGCCGCGCACGAACACACAGGCGATGCCATGTTCGCGTGCAGCGGTCATCGCCAGATCGAGCGCGCGATAGCCGACGAGCGGGCCGATGCCGTTGTCGCCGTCGAGGCGGTGAAGCGCCGGCGCCACCTGTTCGGCGGTGATCGAAGGCACGGGATTGATGCCGCCGATGCGCAGTCGCGCGCCGTACGACTCGATGCGGCTCGTGCCGTGCGTGCGCAAACCGAACAGATCGGCAAGCACGAGGATCGTGGCGGTGTCCGTCGCGTCGGCGCGCGTCAGGCCGAGCGCGCAGAGTGCTTCGACGGTCAGCTCGGTCAGATGGGCCTTGCTGACGATGCCATGGGTGGGAGTGGGCTGGGTCATGGAATGCGTTGTCTCCTTCGATTTGGACGCTGTGCGGTTCAAGCGGCTGCGCACGGCACGACGCTTGCGTTTCGCACATGATCGTGCAGGAGCGGTTCACCCAACAAACGCATATTTTCGTTCGATTGGTGCGTCGTACGCACGAATCGAATCCAACCCCCGGCCTACTCGCGAAGACCTTGCCGGGCCGTCTCGAATCGGGGCCGGCGCTTCGCCTATGCGGCAGCGTTTGCGGGCGGCATACCGGGCGCTCGCATCTCCGTCAACAGCTGAAGGAAGAAGCGGCCTGCGGAGGACAGACCGCGGCCGCGCCGCTGGATGACACCCAGCGTTCGCCGGATCGGCGGATCGACGAGCGCGACGCTGGCGAGTACCTTGTGCGGGCCGCGGGGCATCGCGAGCCGAGGCACGACACCGACACCCAGCCCCGCTTCGATCAGGCTCACGAGCGCGGGTACATGGCGTACCTCGCAGAACCATTTGGGCCGGTCGGCGACGCCTGCCAGCGCTTCGTCTATGACCGCGCGATTGCCGCTGCCTTGTGCGATGGCCAGATACTCGAGGCTGGCGAGCTCCGCCCAGGCGACGGATTTGCGTTTTGCAAGCGGATGACTGCGCGGGCACGCGAGAACGAACGGGTCGTCGAGCAGTGGCGTGAATTCGATGTCGGGCTCTTCGGTGCCGACGTAAGTCAGGCCGAAATCGGCTTCCCCACGGGCGACGGCGAGGAAAACCATCGACGACGGCTCGTCGATGAGACGAAGGCGAATGCCCGGGTAACGCTGATGATAGGTCGCAATGGTTTCCGGAAGGAAGTAGCGCACCGCCGACGGCACGCACGCGACCGTGAGTTCGCCGGTCATCTTGCGTGCAAGATCGTCGAACTCGAGCATCGAGTTGTCGACTTCGTTGAGGATGCGGTGAGCGCGCTCGAGAAACCCGCGACCGACGATCGTCAGGTCCATCTTCCGCGTCGTTCGCTCGAACAGTCTGACGCCCAGCACCTCCTCGAGTTTTTCGATCCGGCGCGATAGCGCGGACGCCGACAGATGCAGTGTGTCGGCCGCCGCGCGAAAGCTGCCGAGGTCGGCCGTCGCCACGAAGGCCCGCAAGTCCGATATCTCGAAATTCATTCCGGTGATCGCCGCGATGGAAAGGGATGCTCAGTTTCAGTGCACCGATCGGGGCTGTCAATTCGTGCGTATGGCACACGAATTCGCCGGCGCGATCATCCCGGGTTGCGGCGCGCCGCTTCCATTCTTGCCCGGTGCGCGGCGTGCGAAGCCATCCCGACTCAAGTGACCACTGCCGAATCCGCCGAAGCGCGCAAGCGAGCGATGTCGCGTGCCGGCGATTCTCCAAAATGACGGCGATATTCGCGGCTGAACTGCGATGTGCTCTCGTAACCCACGCGGAAGGCGGCGGTCGTGACGTCGATGTCGTGCACCAGCATCAGGCTGCGCGCTTGCTGCAGCCTGAGTTGCTTCTGAAACTGCAACGGCGTCATCGCCGTCACGGCGCGAAAATGCTCGTGCAGGCTCGACGGACTCATGCCGGCTTCCGCGGCAAGCCGCTCGATGCTGAACCGTTCCCGGAAATGCTTGCCGAGCCATGCGATGGCGCGACCGACCTGAGCCAGCCGGCCCTGGCTGGCAGTAATGTGACGCATCCTGGCGCCGTCGGGGCCGGCGAGCAGGTGATAGAGGATCTCCTGCTCGGCAAGCGGCCCGAGCACCGGCAGCCCGGCCGGATCGTCGAGCAGGCGCAACAAGCGCAGCGCCGCGTCGAGCAGGCCGGCGCCGGCGTCGGACACCGTCTTGCCGATCGGCGGGAAGGGCGCGTCCGGCGGCGGTGGCACGCGCAGTGCCAGATCCGCCAGCATGACCGGATCGAAATCGAGGTACAGGCACAGGTACGGTTTGTCGGGCGTCGCGTCGACCACGCGGCCCGTTGCCGGCAGGTCGTAGGTCACGACCCCGTAGCGCCCCGGCGCGTATTTGAAGATGCGCTCGCCCAGCGTGACCTCCTTGTGCCCCTGCGCGACGAGGCAGAGTTGCGGCCGGTAGACGTTCGGCATCGGCATCGTCACCGTGGACGATCGAACGAGCGTCACGCGCTCGATCGGGGTGGCCTGGAAGCCATCCGTCGAGATGTGCCGGGCAATGACGGAAGCGATTTCGGTCAGTATTTCCATGCGTCCGACTATCGCATGCCACGCGGGAGGGCGGCAATGCGAACCCGATTCTGGAGGATCGTGCAGCTATTTCGGGGTATCGGGCTCACGGTTCGGCGGCGCGGTACAGCATAGTGTTCCTGGCAGCCGGGGCACGGCAAACCCGGTCGCCAGACGAACAGGGATCCGACATGACAACTGACAATACGATGACATCCACGATCGCGCTGGGCACGTGGGCCTGGGGCGACAGCGGCGAGGCAGGCGATGGCTACTTCGGCAGCAGCCTCACCCGGGCCGGCCTGGAAGAAGTCGCCGACAAGGCCCATGCGGCCGGATTCGGCTTCTGGGACACCGCCATGGTGTACGGCATGGGCCGTTCGGAGACCTTACTCGGCGAAGTGCTGAAGCGCTTCGCGCGCAGCGACTACCGGCTTTCCACGAAATTCACCCCGCAGGCCGCGGGAACCGGCGCCGATTATCCGGTGGCGGACATGCTGGAGCAGAGTCTGGCCCGCCTCGGTACGGATTACATCGACCTCTACTGGATTCACAATCCGGCCGATGTGGCGCGATGGACGCCGCACCTGATTCCGTTGCTCGAGAACGGGAAGATCAGGCACGTCGGCGTCTCGAATCACGACCTGAGCGAAATCGAACACGCCGACCGGATTCTCGGCGAAGCCGGGTTTCGGGTCGAAGCCATCCAGAACCACTACAGTCTCCTCTATCGCGATTCCGAACGCGCCGGCATCCTCGACTATTGCCGCAATCGCGGCATCCCGTTCTTCGCCTATATGGTGCTCGAGCAGGGCGCGTTGAGCGGCAAGTACGGTCCGGCGCATCCTTTGCCGGAAGGCAGCAACCGGGCGCGGACCTACAATCGCATGCTGCCTCGGCTGAAAGCGCTGACGGACGCACTCGCCGCGATCGGTCGGACGCGCGGGGCAGCAGCGTCCGATGTCGCGACGGCCTGGGCCATCGCCAAGGGAACGACGCCGATCGTCGGCGTGACGAAGCCCGATCATGTCGATGGCCTGGTTCGAGCCAGCCGCATCGCGCTTGCCGCCGACGAAATCGCCGGGCTGGAAGCGCTCGCCGACGCTGCGGACGTGAACACGCGCGGATGGTGGGAACACGAGATGCAGGCCTGAATGCCGTGCGCGCAGTCGTCGCCGACGTCGATGCCGATGTCGTGCCGCCCCACGTCGACGCACCGTTTCGTCGATGCGCCGCGACAAGACGCGCCTGTCGTGCAAACGTGATCGAACGAAGGAGACATGCTCATGCGAGCCATTCAGATTCATGAATACGGCGGCCCCGACGTGCTGCGTCGAGTGGATATCGACGTGCCGAAGCCGGGCGCGGGCGAAGTGCTGGTGCGTGTGGTCGCGGCCGGCATCAACTTCATGGACGTTCATACGCGACAGGGGAAGTACCGCGATTCGCGTACCTATCCCGTGCGGATTCCGTGCACGCTCGGCATGGAAGGCGCAGGGGAGGTCGTCGAGGTGGGGGCGGGCGTCACATCCGTGCGCACCGGCGATCGCGTCGCGTGGTGCATCGTCTGGGGGGCATACGCCCAGTATGCAGTCGTACCCGCCGCGCGGCTCGCACGCATCCCGGACGACATTGCGTACGATCTCGCCGCAGCAGCGATCTTTCAGGGTTCGACCGCGCATTATCTGCTCGACGACGTCGGGAAGCTCGAAGCCGGCATGACCTGCCTCGTCCATGCGGCCTCGGGCGGTATCGGCCAATTGCTGGTGCAGTTGGCGAAGCGGCGGGGCGTCGAAGTGTTCGCCACGACGAGCACGGCCGACAAAGCCGCGATCGCGCGTGCGCGCGGGGCGGATCACGTGCTGCTCTACGAGAACGGCGGCTTCGCGGACCGCATCCGCGAACTGACCGACGGTCGCGGCGTGGATGTGGTGTTCGATGCCGTCGGCAAGACCACTTTGCGCGACAGCTTCCGTGCGACCCGGGTGCGCGGGCTGGTCGTCAACTACGGCTCGGTGACCGGCCCGATCCGCGATCTCGATCCCTACGAACTCGGCGAAGCCGGCTCGCTTTTCCTGACACGCCCGCGGCTCGCCGATCATCTCGCCGACGCGATCACCGTGCAGCGCCGCGCCGACGACGTGTTCGCCGCCGTCGCACAGGGTGCGTTGCATGTGGAAATCAACGGGCGCTACACGCTGGACAACGTCGAAGAAGCGCATGCTGCGCTCGAGGAGCGCCGCCAGTCGGGCAAGGCAGTGATGGACATCGGGTAGCCCCACCGGGCATTCATGCGACGCGGACGCCGGCCCGGCGATGCCATGCGTCGCCGTGTCGAAGCGCTCACGCGCGCTACGCCCGGCACACCGGAGTGTCCGATCGAAGGCATCCCGCACGAAGACTGAGCACGTGTGCCCGCGTGTAATCGAGCGAATTCATGACGATGATTCGCATCGAATGCCGATCGACATGCCGGCGCCCGCACCGACGCCGCGGGGAGCGGGTTCCGGTGCGGGCGTCTCGCGGGCTAGAAACGATGCAACATGCCGATGCGATAAACCATCTGGTTCGGCCCGGACGACGCGTCAGCCGATGCGTCCACGATCTGGGCTTCGTCAAAGCCGGTGCCGGTACGAGCGCTGACGACATGCTGCCACGCACCTTGCAGATACAGCGAAGTGCGCTTGCTCAGGTCATAGTCGAGCATCATGCCGATCTGGTGCCACTTGGGGACATATTTCGTGTCGGACGTATACAGATGCGCCATGGTGAACGTATAGGACGCTCCCAGCCATAGGGCATGAGTGAAGTAGTACTGAGCATTGAGTTCGAAGTTGTCGAATTTCCACGCATTCCACGTCGCACCGTTCTGCAGGGTGGAATTGTCGATCCATGCATTACTGGCGGGGTTGTAGACATCGACATGGGACCACGCGGCGCCAACGAGTACGTGGGTAAACTGGTAGGAAGCCGCTACGCCGATGTCCTGCTGCGACGACCCGTTGAAGAGATCGCCACTGCTGACCGCGCCGCCCGCGGCGAGCCCCGGATTGTCGAGCTTCAGGTAGGACGCCGCCGCCGTCAGGTTGCCGCTCTGGTAGTTCAGCGTGGCGCCCCAGACGCGGTTGTTCGAGAAGCCGCCGGGCTGGTTGCTGAAGCCGTACATCGCTTCCGCCGTAAGTCCGCGGTATGTCGGAGTGACATACTTGACGGCATTGTCGACGCGGAAATCCCAGTCCGTATTGTCGTTGTCGAACGGGTGGGTAGCGATGTCGCCCGCCCAGTTGCCGGCCGCCGTGATACCGCCGAAGCCGAGCGCGTCGACGCTGGTGTCGTACTGGCGTCCGAGCGTGAGCGTGCCATACCGTGAAGACGACAGGCCCACGAACGCCTGGCGGCCGAACATGCTCGAATCCTGACCGAGCTTGCCGCTGTTCACGTTGAAGCCGTTTTCGAGCTGAAAGATGGCCTTGTCGCCGCCGCCCAGGTCTTCACTGCCTTTCAAGCCCCATCGGCTGCCGAATGTGTCTCCGCTCGACATCTGCCATGCGCGATGGCCGCCTGCGTTGCTCGTGAAGTTGAGGCCTTCGTCGATCAGCCCGTATAGCGTGATGCTCTGCTGTGCGTGCGCCGCACCGGCGAGCAGGAGCGCCGGCGCGAATGCGAACCAGCACGGTTTCATCGATTGACGTTTCATTTCGTTGCTCTGATGGTGTGGTTGGGTAGTCGGCACGGATGGCGCCGACGTCGATGTCGTCCCGAAATGCGATCTCGGCGGACGAGGCAGTGTAGGCAGAGGAAAAGCGGGCGCCGCAACGTGCATGGAAAGACTATCTTTCAGTATTCGAAAGTGTCATACGGCGATGGACGTTCACGCGCAAAGATGGGGTGCCATGGAGTCGCCTGGCATATCGAACGCTTGGCGATGTGTTGTTTTCTGTTTTTCGCCGGTTGACATGAAGTTTTTATTCGCGTGAAAAGTCGACATATCGAAACGGAATGTCGGGGCAAAGCGCACGAGGAAACGGTCGCGTGTGCCGTCGACGATCGAGTCGCATCAACCAAAAAAAACGCGCGCGGCCGCGAGGCTCGCGCGCAAACTCGGAGAACGGTTGCCGCAGACGATTCAGTTGCCGTTCGACGCGACGGTGTTGGCCGCACCGGCGCAATCGTGCTGATACTTCTGCATCAGGCGCGCCTGTGCCGAATCGATGTCGTCCGGATAGCTGCTCTCGTCGCCGGACGACGGGTTGTAACCGACGGATTCCAGCTCGTTCAGTTCGTTGACGAGCTGCCGGTGGGAGACCGGGCCTTTCGTATGCACGAACGGATAGTCATGGCATTGCGCCGACGTGAGCTTCGTCTCGGCATGCGCGCAGACGCTCGATGCGAGCATGGCGGCGCAGACGAGGTAACGGACGGGATGATTCATCTTCGGCTCCTGGATAGCGTTGGGTAGAGGCCGAACGGCAGAATGCCTGCGTCGGCCGCGAGACGAAGATTAGGCACGGTGGGCTATCTAAACGGCAGCGCGATGATGAAAGATGTTTTAGGCAAGCGCGGATCCGTCCATGCATCGGCTGTCGCATGGGAATTTAAAGAATCCTTCATGTGCGTGTTTCCGGATGGTTAGGTGCTGCGGCGTATCGTCGAGCAACGAATCGATCGATGCCGTGCGCCGCGCGGTACACGCCTGAGGTAATGCAATGAAATCAACGGTCATGATGACTGGACTGGTCGCGCTGATGTGTGCGTCGCTGCCGGCGTTCGCGAAGGTGCAGGGAACCGGGCTCGCGATCGCCGACGTGACGCTCGCGCATGCGAAAGCCGAACGGACAGATCGCGCGATCGATGCCGCACGCGATCTCGCGTCGCATCGTACGGACGGATCGGGCACACGATCTCCCCAGTGCTGATCGCGCGTAGCATCGCTCGGTTCGCAGCCGGTCGCGCCGGCCGGTGTGCACTGATGGTCGCGGTACGGCATCGTGTCGCAAAGGCCCGCATGCCGCGTCGTTCCCGGCCTCCGTTGCGACGACGCATCGGCCAGGATCGAAGACGGTCTGGACGCCATGCTGCCGGATGTGAAACTTTCTTCACGAAGCCGATGTGCATCTTTTATGCGTGCGCGCATAAGCTCTGCACGAGCGCGGTCGGTCGTCGGGTATCGACGCGCATACGTCCCTTCGACGAAGACGAGAATCGTACATGGCATCATCCGCTTCCCCGGGCAACGAACTCAACTTGCCTGACACGCTGGCCGAGGAGCGTACGGCCATCGCGCACGTCCTCACGATCGAAGACGACGAAATCACCGCGAACGAGATAGTCAGGGAGCTGGAGGGGCGCGGCTTTACGGTCGAATGGGTGGCGAACGGGCGCGATGGCATGGCGCGCGCGCTCGGCAACGAGTTCGACGTGATCACGCTCGACCGGATGCTGCCGGTCGTCGATGGCCTCACGATCCTGACCACGATGCGCAGCGTCGGGGTGCGCACACCCGTGCTGATGCTGAGCGCGCTCGGCGATGTCGACGAACGGGTGCGCGGGCTGCGTGCGGGGGGCGACGACTACCTGACCAAGCCGTTCGATCCCGAGGAAATGGCCGCGCGCCTGGAGGTGCTGCTGCGCCGGAGCCAGGCCGCGCCGGCTCCGTTCGACACGACGCTGGTCGTCGGCCCCCTCAAGCTCGACCTGATCTCGCGCAAGGCGTTTCGCGACGGCGAAGAAATCGTGCTGTTGCCGACCGAGTATCGCGTGCTCGAATACATGATGCGCAATGCCGGGCAAACCATTACGCGGACGATGTTGTTCGAGGCCGTATGGGGCTATCACTTCGATCCCGGCACGAACCTGATCGAAGTGCACATGGGCCGGTTGCGCAAGAAGATCGATCCCCCCGATGCGAAGCAGATGATCCAGACGGTACGCGGCGCGGGGTATCGCCTTGGCTGAACCGGCAACCGTGGCGTGCGCCGCACAACAGGTCCAGCCGGCACCCGCGCGACGCTGGTACTCGAGTACGTTTCGGCTGGTGTCGGTCTATGCCGTCACGTTCTCCGTGTCGGTCATGCTGCTGCTCGGTTTCATCGCATCGGTGATCACGCACGACATGGAACGGGAAACCGACACGGTGATCGATTGGCAGATGATCTATTTCGATTCGATACAGGACGACCAGCTTGCTGCCGCGATCCTGCACCGGATCGAGCACGAGCGGATGCATACCAACTACTACGGGCTCTTTACCGCGGACGGCAGGCATATTGCCGGCGATGTGCTGGCGTTGCCCGCCGGCCTGCAGCCGAACCGCAGCGGCGTGACGCTCGATCACACGATGCCGATCGCGGGAGACCAGGTGCCGCCGGTCGTCCGCACGATGGCGGAGCGGCGCGCAAACGGCGACGTGCTGGTGCTCGGACGCGACCTCACGCACATCCTGCGAATCCGCGCGGCGATCATCCAGGCGCTGGTCGGCGGCGGGCTGCTCTGTCTTGGCACGGGCGTCGTGGGCGGCTTGATGCTCAGCGTGCGGCAAATGCGGCGTCTGAAGGAAGTCCGGCGCATCACGCAGTGCATTGCGCAGGGCGATCTCGGCCAGCGGCTGCCGGTGGGCGGACACGACGAGATCGATCTGCTGTCCCATCTCGTCAACCATATGCTCGAGGAGATCGAGCGGCTCATGAACGAGGTAAAGGGTGTCTGCGACGGCATCGCGCATGACTTGCGGACACCGCTCGCACACGTGCACACGCTGCTCGCGCAGGCGGCGCAGCGCGCGGAGCGGCTCGACGATGCCGTGCTGGAGCGTCTCGTCTCGCGTGCACGCAACGAGACCGACGTGTTGCTCGATCGTTTCCGGGCGATGCTGCGTATCGCCGAAATCGGCTCCTTGCAGCGGCGCGGCGGATTTGCGGAGCTGTCGCTGGAGGATCTGGTCGTGGACGTCGGGCAGTTGTTCGAACCGCTCGCGGATAGCCGCGCGATCCAGTTCGTGCAGTCCGTCGAGCCGGTGGCGCGGATTCACGGCGATCGCGCGCTGTTGTTCGAGGCGCTGAGCAACTTGCTCGACAACGCGCTCAAGTACACGACGGCGGGCGATACGGTACGCCTGGAGCTTCATGACACGCCGTCCGGTCCGCGCATCGACGTGATCGACAACGGCCCGGGCATCGCAGCCGACGAGCGCGACGCGGTGCTGCGGTATCGCTACCGCAGCCGCCGCACCGGGCATCTCGGCGGGGCTGGCCTCGGCCTGAGCATCGTGTCGACGGTCGTCAACGTGCACGATTTCACGCTGCGGATCGGCAATGCCGCACCCGGCACGCGCGTGACGATCGAATGCTGGCCGAGGTCGCTGGGATGATGGCCGTCCGGACGACGCTGCACGCGATCGCATATTGCAACCGCGAGGCCGGCTGACGATGCGCATCCTGCTCGCGACTTCGCCGCATCCGGAAGCGTCGTGGCTGCACAAGGCGCTGCTGGAAAGCGGGCACAGCGTGCAGCGCGCCGACGATCTGCGCGACGGCCTGTTCCTCGCGTCGCAGGAGGCTTTCGACGCGATCGTCGCGACCGCGTTCGAGCCCGGCAGCGATGCCGCGTTGCTCGGGATGCTGCCGCGTTTCGTTGCCGACGGCGGCGGCGCCGCGCTCGTGGTGCTGATCGGCGAGGCGTCGGCGCGCGAACGCATCCATATGTTGCGCGCGGGCGCCGATGCATGTTTCTGCGCACCGTATTCGTTCATCGAGCTGCACGAACGCCTGGAGGCGTTGCAGCGGCTGGCCGGGCCGCGCGATGCGGGCCGTTCGATCGCGGGTGCGTCCGCGGTCGGGACACTCGCGCGCGAGCTCAAGGACGGCAAGCTGCGCCTCGCCGTGACGCGCCGGGAGTTCCTGTTGCTCGAATGCCTGATGCGTCATCCGAACGCGCCGGTGCCGCGCGACCAATTGATCCGGTATGTATGGCAGGACAAGGAGGATGTCGATCCGTCGAGCGTCAATCTCGTGGTGTCGCGGCTACGCCGTAAGCTCGCGCGGCATCTGCCCGACGTCCGCATCGATACGGTAAGCCGCTATGGCTACCAGGTGACGCTGCCGGACGCATGAACGCACGGTGTCGGCCGCGCAACCGACGCGACGGGCGCCCTGCCGGCGGCAGCGCGCCCGTCGTGCGTTTACGAGCCGAAGAAGGGCACGCAGAAGTCGGGCGGGCCGACACAATGGCCGGGGCCGTCGGGCTGCGCGGAGGCACAGGCGGACAACATGGCGCCGGCGGCAATCGCGAGGAGCATGAGACTGGCAGAACGGGCGAGCAGGGAAAGCAGCTTCATGGATGGCGGGCAATGCGGGGAACAGCCGGCGTGCGCCGGGCAGCGCGCCCGGCCGCACGGTCGCACCCATCAATGCGAATAGAGCGTGGAGTTCAGGTACTTGAGCTGCCCGTCCTGTTCGGCCTGCACGAGCTCGGCATGGACTTCGGCGCGGGTCTTCTCGTGGATCGGCTGGCCGTAGGGCGGCACCCACTGGCCGGCGGCCTGCGTGCCGGGCGTGCCGTCCTTGGTGGCGGCCGGCGACATCCGGATCGGCTGACTGCCGGTCAGTGCAAACGCGGGCACGGACAGCGTGCCGATTGCCGCAAGCATGGCGGCGGCAACGATGCTGGTGGTTTTCATGTTTGGAGTCCTCATGATGATCGACTGGGCATCTCCCCGGGCGCGGCGTGTCGATGTCGGCGTCGCGCACGGGTTGAGGACAAGCATAGAGGAGGGGCGTTAGCGGATCGGCATACGCAACGTGAAAAGAAATTCATGCGCCGGCACGCATTCGCGGGGACGTGAAACCGGTATGTCGTCAAGATGAAGCAGGTTTCATTTTTCGGGCCGTTTCGATAATGGCGCTGTCATGCCTGCTGCCTAAATTGGGCGCCATCGCATCGCGCACGAGCGGCCATGTCGCACGGGCCGGCGATGCGAGCAGACCGATCCACTCCAACGAAACCATCATGAAGAAATATCTGGCAATTCCGGCAGCCGTCGCGTGCCTGCTGGCGAGTTCGGCGCATGCGCAGAGCAGCGTGACGCTGTACGGCACGATCGACGCGGGCCTGGACTACATCAGCAACCAGAAATCGACCGCGGGCGCGGGGCCCGTCTACGGCCTGCAGAGCGGCAACGTCAGCACGTCGCGCTGGGGGCTGCGCGGCAGCGAGGATCTCGGCGGCGGCCTGGCCGCCGTGTTCACCCTCGAGAACGGCTTCAACGTCGCAAACGGCAAGTTCGGCAACGGCGGCGACGAGTTCGGCCGGCAGGCGTGGGTCGGCCTCGCGAGCCGCCAGTGGGGCACGGTCACGCTCGGCCGCCAATACGATTTCCTGGTCGACTTCGTCGCGCCGCTGTCGGCGACGGGGTCGGGATTTGGCGGCAACCTCGCCGATCATCCGTACGACAACGACAATCTCGCCAATGACACGCGGATGAACAACGCGGTGAAGTTCCGCAGTGCAAACTACGGCGGCTTCACGTTCGGCGGCGCGTACGGCTTCAGCAATCAGGGCGGCGGGTTCAGCAACAACAACGCATACAGCATCGGCGCGCAGTATGCGAACGGCCCGGTCGACCTCGCCGTCGCGTACCTGCAGTCGAACCAGCCGGGCGGCGTGAACGCACCGCAGAACACCGGCGGTTCGCTGAGCAGTTCGGATGGCGACGCGATGCTGGCCGGCGGCCGCTGGCGCACGTTCGGCGCCGGCGCGCACTATGCGTTCGACCATGCGTCGATCGGCCTGGTCTACACCAGAACGATCCTGAACGACCCGCGCGAGCTGTCGCAGGGCGGCGCATACGGCCGTGTGAACGGCCAGTTGCTGACCTTCAGCAACTACGAACTGAACGGACGCTACTTCGTCACGCCGGCCTTCTCGCTAGGCGGCGCCTATACGTTCACGCAGGGCCGCTTCGACGATGCGGGCCGCGGCATCGCGCCGAAGTGGAACCAGTTCATGCTGCAGGCCGACTATGCGCTGTCGCGCCGCACCGACCTCTATCTGGAAGGCGTGTACCAGCGTGTGACAGGCGCCGACGGCGTCGCGGTGCTCGGCAACGCCGGGATCTTCAACCTGGCAGCGTCAGGCAACGATCGTCAGGCCGTGGTCGCAGCTGGCATCCGTCACAAGTTCTGAGCCGCAAGTCCGACGTAAAAAAACGGCACCCGTCGTCGCGACGGGTGCCTTGAAATGCGACACGCCTCGTCCATGTCGCGAAGGATTCAGTTCGTTGAACGAGCCGGCAGCGCGGCCGGCGCTTGCGTATCGGCTGCGGCTTCATCCGCCGACCACCCGCCGCCTAGCGCGGCGATCAACCCCACCGCCGCCAGTTGCCGGCGCGTGTCCAGCTCCAGCATCGCGACCTTCGTATCCAGCTCGGTGGCCTGCGCCGTCACCACGTCGAGGTAGCTGACGACGCCGTCCCGATAGCGCGACATCGACAGCTGCAACGTGCGTTCGGCCGCGTCGAGCGCCTCCTGCTCTCGCTCGGCTTCGTCGCCGAGGTGGTGCGCGAGTGCGAGGTTGTCTTCCACTTGGCGGCACGCGTCGAGCACCACTGCGCGGTATTTCGCGCCGTTCTCGGCCAACTGCGCGCGCGCCTGGGCGGTGAGCGCCTGGCGCCGGCCGCCGTCGAACAGCGTCAGCGCGAGGCTGGGCCCGATCGACCAGATCTCGTTCGGCGCGCTGAGCCAGTGACCGAGGCCCGAGCTCTGGTAGCCGCCGACCAGCCCGAGCGTGATGTCGGGGAAGAACGCCGCGCGTACCACGCCGATCTTCGCGTTGGCGGCGGCCATGCGCCGTTCGGCGGCCGCCACGTCGGGACGCCGCTGCAGCAGCGTCGCGGGAATGCCGGGCGGGATCGTCGGCAGATACGCCACGTTCAGGTTCGGCGTCAGCGAGAACGACGACGCCGGCACGCCCGCGAGCGTCGCGATCGAGTGTTCGTAGAGCGCGCGCCGCGCGCGTACGTCCTCGGCCGACGCGCGGGCCGAATCGAGCTGCGTTCGCGCGCGCGAGACGTCGAGGTCGGACGCGATGCCGCCTGCGTGCCGGCTCATCGTCAGGCGCAGCGCGCGCTGGTAGGTGTCGATCGTGTCGGTCAGCAGCCGTTGTTGCTGATCGAGCCCGCGCAGGCTGAAGTACGCGCTGGCGAGGCTCGCCTGCAGGCTCAGCCGCACCGACGCGAGATCGTCGGCGCTGGCCTGGGCGTCGGCGCGCCCGGCCGCGACCTCGTTGCGGACTTTCCCCCACAAGTCGAGGTCGTAGTCGAAGCCGGCGTCGAGCGTGTTGGCGCCATAGACGTTCGGCTGGTTCGAGCCGCGCAGCGGCCGCGTGGCCGATTGACGGTTGCTCGAGACCTGCGCGCCGAGGCCGATGGTCGGGAACAGCCCCGAGCGCGCCTGATCGAACAGCGCGGCCGCCTCGTCGTGGCGGGCCACGGCTGCGGCCACGTCGGGGTTGGCCACGCTTACCTGCGCTTCGAGCCGGTCGAGCACGGGATCGCGGAACGCCTTCCACCAGCCGTCGCGCGCGATGCGGTCGGCCGGTTTCGCGGCCTGCCAGCCGTCCGCTTCCTTGAAGCTGGCCGGCAGCGCCGTCTGCGGCACACGATAGGCGGGTGCGAACGAGCACGCGGACAAGAACGCGACGCCGGCGAGCAGCGCGCTGAGCCGAAGCCGGTTAGCCATGCGCACGCTCCGTATCGCGCGCGGCCGACGCGACGGCGCGGGCCGGTGCCGCGAGCCTGACCGGGTCGCCGGCCGAGAGCGAGTCGGGCGGGTTGTCGATCACGCGATCGTCCGGTGCGAGGCCGGTCGCGATCTGCACGTGCGTACCGAGGTCGGTCGCGATCGTCACGGGTTTGAACACCGCGCGATTGTCCTTGCCGACCACGGCGACCTGGAGGCCGGCCTGCCGGAAGATCAACGAGCTGGCCGGAATCGTCAACACATGGGTGCTGCCGGCCGGCAGCGCGAAATGCACTTCGGTGTATTCGCCGGGAATCAGCTTGCCTGCAGGGTTGTCGACCATCAACTGCACGAGCAGTGTGCCGGTCGAATCGGCGATCGAGTCGTCGGTGTCGGCGAGCGTCGCACGGAAGGTCTCGCCCGGATGTTCCGGCACGGTCAGCGTGGCCGTCATGCCGGGCCGGATCGCGGCGGCCTCGCTCTGCGGCACGCTCACGTAGACGCGCATCCGGTGGACGTCGGACACGGCAAACAGCTCCGGGCCGGCGCCGCCGCCGGCCGAGATCAACTGGCCGATGTCGGTCTTGCGCGCGGTGACGACGCCGTCGAATGGCGCGACGATGCGCTTGAACGCCTCGAGCGCGTCGAGGCGTCGCACGTTGGCCTCGTTCGCGGCGACGATCGCCTGCTTGGCCGCGAGGTCGCTGGTCTTCTCGTCGGTTTCCTGCTGCGACACCGAATCCTGCGCGAGCATCCTGGTCCAGCGCGCGGCCGTGGACGCGGCAAGCTTCTCGTTGGCGAGCGCGCTCTGCAGGTCGGCGCGCGCCTGCTGCAGTTGCTGGTCGAGTTCGGGCGTATCGATCAGCCCGAGCAACTGCCCCGACTTCACGTGCGCGCCGATATCGGCGTACCACGCATGCAGGTAGCCCGACACCTGCGCGTGGATCGGCGCGCTTTCGAACGCGGACAGGTGGCCGGGCAGCACGAGCGTTGCGCCGTCTCCGCCGGTCGATGGCGTGTACGCGACCACGGTCGGCACCGCTCGTTCGGCGGACCACCGGGTCATTTCCTGTTTCGCGTGCGCGCGGCCGACGATGCCGGTCGCCACGATGCCGACCGCGATCAGCGCGGTGATCGTGGCGACGAGCTTGAGGTTGGGCAGCCGTTTCGGCGACTTGATATCGATCTCAGTGGACATGGGAAGCTCCGGACGCGGAAGGGGAGGAAGCGCGGGGCGCGTCGTGCTTCAGCGCGTCGCGCCGATGCACGAGGCTGAACACGACGGGCACGAAGAACAGTGTCGCGATCGTCGCGCACGCGAGGCCGCCGATCACGGCGCGGCCGAGCGGCGCGTTCTGCTCGCCGCCGTCGCCGAGGCCGAGCGCCATCGGCGCCATGCCGATGATCATCGCGAGCGCGGTCATCAGCACCGGGCGGAAACGCGTGAAACCGGCTTCGAGCGCGGAGGCCAGCGCATTGCCCGTTTCCGCCAGGCGCTCGCGCGCGAAACTGACGACGAGGATCGAGTTGGCGGTGGCCACGCCCATGCACAGGATCGCGCCGGTCAGCGCCGGCACCGACAGCGGCGTATGCGTGGTGAACAACATCCACACGATGCCGGCCAGCGCCGCCGGCAGCGCCGAGACGATCACGAATGCGTCGGCCCACGAGTGGAAGTTCACGACGATCAGCAGGTAGATCAGCACGATCGCGCCCACGAGGCCGAGCAGCAGGCCGGCGAACGCGCCGTTCATGGTCTGCACCTGGCCGCGCAGCGTGACGGTCGAGCCCTTGGGCACATCTTTCGCGGTGGCCTTGACGATATCGTCGATGTCGGCCGCGACCGCGCCGAGGTCGCGCCCCTGGGTGGTCGCGTAGATATCGAACAGCGGTTCGATGTTGTAGTGCGACACCACCGCGTTGCCGACACCCCGCGTGATCGTGGCCAGGCCGCCCAGCAGCTGGGACTGGCCGTTCGCGCCCGTGACCGGCAGGTTCTGCAGCGCCGACAGCGTGGTCATCCTGTACTGCGGCGTTTGCGCGACGATCGGATAGGACACGCCGTTGCGCGGGTTGAGCCAGTAGGTCGGGTCGACCTGGCTGGTGCCGGCGAGCGTCGCGACCACCGAGTTCGTCACGTCCTGCTCGGTGATACCGAGCTGGTCGGCGTGCGTGCGGTCGACCGTCACCGTGAACTGCGGATAGGTGCTGGCCTGCTGGATGCGCGGGTCGGCGACCCCCGCGATCAGGCGCAGCTTGCGGTACAGCTCGCGCGCATAAGCGAGGTTGGCCTGCTGGTTGGGGCCGGCCACCTGCAGGTCGACCGGGGCCGGTGCGCCGAAGTTGAGAATCTGGCTGACGATGTCGGCGGGCAGGAACGAGAACGTGGTGCCCGGATAGGCGCGCGGCAGGCGTTCGCGCAGCGTGCGCACGTAGTCGGCGGTCGGCGCGTGATCGCGCGACAGCGAGATCAGGATGTCGCCGTCCTGCGGCCCGAGCGTGCCGCTGTTGTTGTAGGTCAGGTTGATCCCGCTGTTCGGCAAGCCGATGTTGTCGATCACTTCGCGCAATTGCGCGGGCGGGATCACGCTACGAATCGTGTTTTCGATGCGGTCGAGCTCGGCGGCGGTTTCCTCGACACGCGTGCCGACCGGCGCGCGCACGTGCAGCGCGATCTCGCCGGAATCGATGGTCGGGAAGAAATTGCGGCCGAGCGACGGTGCGAGCAGGAAGGACGCGGCCACGATGCAGAGGAAGGCGGCGACGAACGGCTTGCGGCGCGTGAGCGCGAGGCCCAGCAGGATCCGGTACGACGCGCGCACGGACTCGAAGCGGCGCTCGAACGCACGCTGGAACCGCACCAGCGGATTGCGCGACGGCGGGACGTCATGCGCGCCGGTGCGGCCCGCGTGCGGGTCCATCACCGCGGCCAGTTCGCCCGATGCGTGACCGGCCGACGCATGCGGCTTGAGCAGATATTGCGCGAGCATCGGCACGAAGGTGCGCGACAGCACGAACGACGACACCATCGAGAAGATCACCGCCTTGGCCATCGGCACGAACAGAAAGCGCGAGATGCCGTCGAGCATCAGCATCGGCACGAACACGATGCAGATGCACATCAGCGAGACGAGCGCCGGCATCACGATCTGTTTCGCGCCGTCGACGATCGCGGTGCGCGTGTCCTTGCCCTGTTCGAGGTGCCAGTTCACGTTCTCGATCGTCACCGTCGCATCGTCGACGAGGATCCCGACCGCGAGCGCGAGGCCGCCGAGCGTCATCACGTTCAGCGTTTCGCCGGTGGCCGCGAGCAGCGCGATCGCCGAGAGCACGGCCAGCGGGATCGACGCGGCGATGATCAGCGTCGAGCGCCACGAGCCGAGGAACAGCAGGATCATCAGCGAGGTCAGCGCGGCCGCGATGATGCCTTCGCGCGCCACGCCGCTGACGGCGCCGTTCACGAAGGTCGACTGGTCGCCCATCGTGACGAGCTTCAGGCCCGGCGGCAGCGTCTGTTCGACGAGCGGCAGCTTCGCCTTCACGCCCGCGATGATGTCGAGCGTCGATGCCGAGCCGTTCTTCAGGATGCTCATCAACACCGCGCGGTGGCCGTCCACGCGCACGATGTTGCCCTGCGGCGGGTAGCCGTCGCGCACGTGGGCGACGTCGCGGATGTAAATCGTCGTGCCGCCGACCGACTTGATCGGCAGGTCGTTCAACGCGTCGAGCGCGAGCGGGCTGTTGTTGAGCTTGATGTTGTATTCGAAGCGGCCGATCTTCTGCGTGCCGGCCGGGATGATCTGATTCTGCTGCGCAAGCGCGTGCGCGACGTCCTGCGCCGACAGCCCTTTCGACTGCAACGCCTGCGGGTCGAGGTCGATCTGTACTTCGCGTGTCTTGCCGCCGTACGGCGTCGGAATCGCGACGCCCGGCACCGACAGCAACTGCGGCCGAATGAAGTTGACCGCGTAATCGCCCAGCTTCTGTTCGTCGAGCGTGTCGCTGGTCAGCGCGATCTGCAGCACGGGCACGGTCGACGCGTTGTAGTTGAGGATCTGCGGCGGCGTGGTGCCGGGCGGCATCTGCTTGAGCACGGTCTGCGAGATCGAGGTGACCTGCGCGGTCGCCGTGCGGATATCGACGGTCGGCTGGAAGAAGATCTTCACGATGCCGTAGCCGCGGAACGATTGCGACTCGATATGCTGGACGTCGTTGACCGTCGTGCCGAGCGTGCGCTCGTAGTAGGTGATCACGCGCCCGGACATGTCGTCCGGCTGCAATCCGGCGTAGTTCCAGACGACGCTGATCACCGGGATGCGGATGTCCGGGAAGATGTCGATCGGTGTTCGGACTGCAGCGAGCGGGCCCGCGATCAGGATCAGCAGCGCCAGTACGACGAACGTATAGGGCCGCGTGAGCGCGAGCCGGACAATTTTCAGCATGAGATGCTGCTCCGTTCAAAAGCGTCGTGAAGAAGAGCCGGATGTGCGCGCCTTCGGGAAAACACCGATGCGTATCCGACGACCGCATTCTGCGGAGCAGCCCCTAACAACGGGTCGCAAAAAAGATGAAACAAGTTTTAAGTAGCGGGCGGATTCAACCGAGCATGTAGCCCGAGCCTCGGATCGTGCGGATCAGCGGCGCCGCGCCTGGCCGGTTCACCTTCTTGCGCAGGCGGCCGATGTGCACGTCGATCAGGTTCGTACCGGGATCGAAGCGGCAGCCCCACACGGCCTCGAAGATCATCGTGCGTGTGAGCACGCGGCCGGCGTTGCGCATCATGAATTCGAGTACGCGGGACTCGGTCGGCAGCAGCGCGAGCTCGCGCGCGCCCAGCGTGGCGCGTCGCCGCACCAGATCGAGCGCCAGCTCGCCGGCGCGCAGCACCGTCTCGACGTGCGTGCCGCGCGGCCGCCGGCGAATCAGCACGTCGATGCGCGCGCACATTTCTTCGAGCGAGAACGGCTTGACGAGGTAGTCGTCGCCGCCTGCGCGCAGCCCCTGGATACGCTGGTCGACGTCGGCCATCGAACTCATCACGAGTACCGGCGTATCGAGGCCGACGCCTCGCATCGTTGCGAGGATCGTCAGCCCGTCGAGGTCGGGCAGCATGCGATCGAGCGTGACGACGTCGTAGTTCGCGCTCATCGCCCGGGCCATGCCGTCGCGGCCGGTGCGCGCGATGTCGATCCGGTGGCCTTCGGCACGCAGCGTGTGCGCGATGTGATCCGCGATCAGCGGATCGTCTTCGATCGTCAGGATGTGAGCCATGGCGTACGCGATCGGCGGAATCAGGCCGCGGCAAGCTGCATGGCCGTGCGCTCTGGCGTGCGATAGTGATCGACCGCGTAGTCGATGAAGCTGCGCACTTTCGTGGACAGATAATTGCGGCTCGGGTAGAGGATCGATACGCAGCGCGGCCCGCCGTTCACGTCGTAGCGTTCGAGAATCGGCACCAAGGTGCCGCGTGCGAGATCGTCGGCAACGAGCGGATGCGGCAATTGCGCGATGCCCATGTGATTGAGCGCCGCGATCCGCACCATCGTGTTGCTGGTCGACGCCAGCGCATTGCCGGTATCGATGCGAGAGCACCCGTCGACGTCCGAGAACGCCCAGTTGCGCGCGGCGCCATTCGACACGGTCAGCAGGCAGTGCGTATTCAGTTCGGCCGGCTCGACGGGCGTGCCGTGGCGCGCGAGGTAGTCGGGAGAAGCGACGATCACGTCGCGAACGATCGTCAAGGTGCGCGACACGAAAGTCGAGTTGACGAGGCGGTGATCGTCGCAGAAGCATACGTCGTAGCCGCCTTCCACCATGTCGACCTGGATATCGAAGGTCGTCACGTCGAATCGCACGCGCGGATGCGCGAGGCGATACGTGGCAAGCAGTGCGCCCAGCCCGGCCGCAACCGAGGTTGCCGATGCGGCGATGCGCAGTGTACCGTGCGGGTCGCGATTGACCTGCGCGAGATTCGATTCGATCTCGTCGAGCTTCTCGATGATCGCGCGGCAGCCGTCGAGATATTCGCGGCCCGTCTCGGTGAGCGACAGGCTGCGCGTGGTCCGGTTCAACAGGCGCATGTTCAGATGTGCCTCGAGCATGCCGACGCTGCGCGTGACCGCGGCGGCCGACATGCCGAGCTGACGTGCGGCGAGGCTGAAGCTCGATAATTCGACCACACGCGTGAACACACGCATCGCTTGCAGTTGGTTCATGATCGGCGAGGAATGGATTTGCCGGAAATACGGGTGGCGCGTCCGTCTTCAGCGGGCTACGTCGACGCATCGCGCGGCGCCTGCCGGGGCGGGCAGCGAATTCATTATGGAAGGCACGCGGGTGCGGGACGCTAAAAAAACAGTGCTGGCCGGATGAAATTTCGTTTAGAAAGCGGCGGAGCCTCGACGGGCGATGGCGCGGCGCATTTTCTAAAAGATTTCTAAAAAAAGATTCATGCGCGGATCACGAATCTTCAGGCGGCAGACGTGTACCGAGATCGATAATGGGATCACGTAACCGCGGCAAGGACCACAGAAATGGCACAACCGTTGAGCATCAAGATGATCGAAGAGCACGGCAAGCTCGTCGTGTTGATGTCGATCGAGCGGGGCGCGGCAGTGCTCGATCCGGAAGACGTGGACGCAGTCATCCAGTACTTGAGCCTGTTGCGCGCGTCGATGCGGCCCGCGGTGCCGGAACGTCCGCCGCACGCGCAGCAATTCGTGACGGAGATGGATCCTTGCTGGTATGCCGAGCGCCATCCGCTGGAGGGCGGCGCGGTGCTGTTGCTGCGTCATAGCGGGCTCGGCTGGGCAGGCTTCGCACTACCGCCGCGCAGCCTCGAGCGGTTGCATGGTTCGCTGACGCAGTTGCTCGAGGACGAGCAGCAAGCGATTAGCCTGCCTCACTGAATGTGCGTCGTGAACGCGCGGGCATTCGGCGCCGTCGCCACGGACCGGTTCGGCAGCAGCCCGTGCGTGAACGCCGCCGTCCGGCGCGGGCGCGCACCACGCACTATCCGCGCCCGACGAACGGCATCGCGGTCGCCATGATCGTCATGTTGAGGATGTTCGCGTCGAGCGGCAGATTCGCCATCTGGACGACCGCATTCGCGACATGCGCGACGTCCATCCGCGCCTCGGGCGCCACGCTGCCGTCCGCTTGCGGGACGCCTTGCGTCATCCGTTCGGTGAGCGCGGTGGCCGCGTTGCCGATGTCGATCTGGCCGCACGCGATGTTGTACCGGCGGCCGTCCAGCGCGAGCGACTTCGTGATCCCGGTGACCGCGTGCTTGGTGGCCGTGTACGCGATCGTATCGGGGCGCGGCGCGTGTGCCGAGATCGAGCCGTTGTTGATGATTCGGCCGCCCTGCGGCGTCTGCGTTTTCATCAGCCGCCACGCGGCCCGCGCACACAGAAAGACGCCGGTCAGGTTCGTCGCGACGACGCTGTTCCACACGTCGAGTTCGTATTCGTCGAGGGAAACGACCGGGGCGTTGCGGCCGGCGTTGTTGAACAGCACATCGAGCCGGCCGAACCGTTGCGCGACCTGCGCGAACGCGTGATCGACCGAGGCTTCGTCGGTGACGTCGACGGGAAACACGTCGGCGTCGCCGCCGCCGGCGCGGATGGCGTCCTGCGTGTCGCGCAGCGACGCCTCCGTGCGTCCGAGCAGCGCGACGGTGAAGCCGGCCCGGGCGAGCGCGATGGCCGCGGCGCGACCGATGCCGGAGCCGGCGCCCGTGACGGCGGCGAATTTCTTCGAGTCAGACATGGCGGGATACCCTGCGGGTTGAGTGACGGGAGAGGTGGCCGGTCGATGCCGTCGCCACTTCGGCACTGTAGTCGAAATGCGCGATGCCCGGATTCGGGCGACATCGTGAAACGTGCTCGACGAGACGGCGGCGGCGACCATTTCTTCCGCCCGGGCGCGGCTTTCCTGCCGCGCCCGCCGGCCGTCACTTCACGCACTCCAGCGCATACTTCAACCCCTGCCCGAGCAATCCGCGCCAGACGTCCCACGTATGCCCGCCGTCGACGATGCGCAGCTCGGCCGGGTTTTGCGCACGGCGCAGATGCGTGTACAGCACGCTCGATTCCGCCTGGATCGTGAGGTCGTCGTCGCCGGCCGCGATGAACATCGGCACACGCCAGTTGCGCGCGAAATAGCCGCGCAGCAGCGCCGGATAGTTCAGCTCGTGCCACACGCGCGAATCGAACTGCCGGTCGCCGAACACGCCGACGTAGCGCGCGGCGGAATTGAGCGGCGGCTCGTTCGCATAGATCGCAGGGCTCAGCAGCATCGCGCCGCAGAACAGGCCCGGCTCGAGCAGCGAGAAGCGCAGCGCGCCGAAGCCGCCCATCGACACGCCGCCGATCGCGCGGCCCGCGCGCTGGTTCGACACCGCGAAGTGCGCTTCGACTTCGGGCAGCAGGTCGTTGAGGAACGCGCTCTGCATTTTCTCCTTGCGGTCGACGTACCAGTCGGTGCCGCCCTGCGGCATCACGATCACGACGGGCGGGATGTCGTGGCGCTCGATCAGCGTGTCGGCGGTCGCCTGCAGCCGGCCCTGCGTGATCCAGTCGTTCGCGTTGCCCGCGTTGCCGTGCAGCAGGTACATCACCGGGTAGCGGGCGCCTTCCGCGTTGTAGCCGGGCGGCAGGTAGACGGTGTACGACCAGTCGCGCTTCAGCGACGCCGAGCGGAACGTGCGCAGCACGACGCTGCTGCCCGGATTGACGGACGGCTCCGGCGCGGAGGACGGCGTCGTCGCGGTCTGGACGGCCGGCGGCGCGGTCGATACGGCCGCAGCAGGCGCCGCCGGCGGCGCGGCATGGGCGGTGGCGATGGCGCCGGCGAGCTGGGCGATGGCGAACGGAAGGGCGAGTCGGCGCATGGCGAATCGTTTCAGGAGAGGCGCCGGCTATCGTAGCAGCGGCGCATGACGGCGCGGCGCGTCATTGCCGCGAACGGAACGACAGCCGCGCGACGAGCGGCCCGTAGAGCTTGGCGACGAGATACAGCAGGCCCATCGCGACGGCGTCGGCGGTCAGGCCCAGCGGCACGTCGAGATAGCCTTCGGTCGCCTGGTAGAGCAGCGAATCGACCGCGAGCGAGATGCCGGTGCCCGCGACGAAGCACAGCAGCCCCTGCCGGCCGATCGTGCCGATCCAAGGCATCGCGTGCGCGACCTTCTTCATCCAGCCGAGGTGCACGAGCTTGGCGGCGAGCCACGCGATCGCGAGGAAGTTCACGAGCCGCAGCACGCCGAGGTTCTGCTTGATCGACGGATCGGTGGGGAACGGCTCGATGCGCAGCCGGTAGTACGCGCCGGCCGCGACGATCGCGAGCGACGCGGCCGTCAGCAGCCAGCCTTGCGGCCGGGGCGAGAGCGTCTGGTAGACGGGCTGGCAGCGTGCGATCACGCCGAGCACGAACAGGAATTGCCACGCGAACGGATTGAAATCCCACGGCGCGCCTTCGACGGTCGGCAGGAAGCGCGCGACGTGCGGCGCCGCGTACCACAGCGATCCGCTGAACGCGAGCATCAGCCATGGCTGCGTGCGCGCGAGCGGCAGCGCGAGCGGGACGAGCAGCGCGAAGAACGCGTACATCGGCAGCACCGACGCAAGATACGGCTGGCGGCGGAACAGCAGGATGTCGCGCAGCGCGGCGAGCGGCTTGTGCAGCAGCCCGTCGAGATCGTTGGTCGGCATGTTCGGGCCGTCGATCGCGAACGCATTCAGCACGGCCGTGATCAGCAGCATCAGGCCGGCCGTCACGAGGAACGCGCGGTAGATCTCGAATGCACGCCGGATGAAACGCTGGCGCGCGGCGGCCTCGTCGTGCCGCTCGGCGAGCGAGTTGTACGCAATGGCAGTTGCAAAGCCGCCGAGGAACACGAATACCTCGGCCGCATCGCACAGCGCGTACGCGTGCAGCGTGACGCGCGACAGAATGCTGCCGCCGATGTGGTCGACGACGATGACGAGCAGCACGAGGCCGCGGAAGAAATCGAGCTCGGCGTAGCGGCCGGCGCGGGCCGGCGCGGTCATCGGCGCGCCTTCCGGCGCGGGCCGCGGGCACGGCCGGCGCGCGCCGCGCATGAATCGGGGTGAAGCATGACTTCGTGAAGAAATGACGAACGGATGCGCATTGTGCCACCGATGCGACGCCCATCGGGTTTACGCGGATGGCCTGCCTGTCTGCCGCTGCCGATAAGCCCGGTCAGGCTATCCGCGCAACGGGGCAGTTGGACGAGCGCAACGCTTTGCGCGCGACGACCCGCACCCGATGGACGGCAGGTTTGCGTCGTGACACCATTTTGTCCTCACGCGGCCGCACACCGCGTCGTCCGCCCTGCGGGCCACCCATACACAGACCAAACATTCGCCGGGCGTTCGGCCTGCCCGGCCCTCGGCTCCGGAGATCCGTCATGAGGAAGCACGTCATTTTTGCCGCCGCGCTCGCTGCATTCGCCGCGCCGGCCTTTGCCGAGAGCAGCGTGACGCTGTACGGCGTGATCGACGAAGGCTTCAATTACACGAACAACGTCAACGTCAATGGGGTCGGAAAGACGAATTACCAGCTCGCGAGCGGCTATGCGCAGGGCAGCCGGTGGGGCCTGAAGGGCAGCGAGGATCTCGGCGGCGGGCTGAAGGCGATCTTCACGCTGGAAAACGGGTTCGACGTGAACAACGGCCGGCTCGGCCAGGGCGGCCGCATGTTCGGCCGTCAGGCGTTCGTCGGGCTTTCCGAGTCGCGCTTCGGCACGCTGACGCTCGGCCGCCAGTACGATTCCGTCGTCGACTATCTCGCGCCGCTGACCGCGAACGGCAACTGGGGCGGCACGCTGTTCTCGCACCCGTTCGACAACGACAACACGGACAACTCGTTCCGCGTCAACAACACGGTCAAGTACGCGAGCCCCGACTGGAACGGCCTGACGTTCGGCGGCACGTACAGCTTCAGCAACGGCACCGGTTTCTCGAACAACCGCCAGTACAGCATCGGCGCGCAGTATTCGCTGGCCGGGCTGCAGGTCGCGGCCGCGTACCTGCAGGCGAACAACCCGGGCGTCGGCAGCGCGGGCGCGATCGCGGCCGACGACGCGAACTTCGTCGCCGATCGGCTGCGCATCTTCGGCGGCGGCGTCAACTACACGTTCGGCCCGGCCACGGTCGGCATCGTCTATACGAAGACCGACGTGAAGAATCCCGTGTCGACGGTCTACCTGCCGGCGTCGACGTTCGCCGGCCTCGGGCTGACCGCGACCAAGTTCCAGAACTTCGAGATCAACGGCAAGTACCAGCTCACGTCCGATTTCTACCTCGGCGCGCAGTACGTGTACACGGACGGCAAATACGATGCCGCGGCCGGCTCGTTCAAGCCGAAGTACCACACGGTCGGCCTGATGGCTGACTACAGCCTGTCGAAGCGCACCGACGTGTACCTGCAGGGCGCGTGGCAGAAGGTGGGCGGCGACAAGACGGGCACGGCGGCCGACGGCGGCTATGTCGTCGGGACCGACGGCCCGTCGGCGTCGTCGAACCAGTTCTCGGTGCGCGCCGCGATCCGCCACAAGTTCTGACCGGGCGGCGGCGCCGGGGCCGGGGCGAAGGGGCAGCCCCGGCACGGCCGCCGTCAATCCGCGCGGCCGCCGAGCGTTTCCGCGAGCCAGTCGACGAAGATCCGCACGCGCGGCGCGAGATGCCGGCCGTACGGAAACACTACCGACACGGGCAGCGGCCCGGCATTCCATTCCGGCAGCACCTCGACCAGCGAACCGTCGGCGAGCAGCGGCGCGAGCCCGTCGCGCGGCGCCTGGATCAGCCCGAGGCCCGCGACGCAGCACGCGAGATACGCCTGCGAGCTGTTGACCGACACGACGCTGCGCATCTTCACCGTGTGCATCTCGCCCGAATCCATGTCCGCATATTCCCAGTCCAGCTCGCGGCCCGTCCGGGTCGAGAAATAGCCGACCGCAACGTGGTCCGGCAGCTCGTCCGGCGAGCGCGGCGTGCCGTGGCGCGCGAGATAGGCGGGCGACGCGCAGTTGATCTGGGCCATCTCGCCGACGCGCCGCGCGACGAGCGACGTGTCGGACAGCACGCCGACGCGCACCGCGCAGTCGATGCCGTCCGCGACGAGATCGACGAAGCGATCGGTCGTGCTGATCGCGACGCGCAGATCGGGGTAGCGCGCGTGAAAATCCGGCAGCGCCGGAATCACCCGGTTCAGCGCGAAACGTTCGGGCAGGTCGACGCGGATCACGCCGCGCGGCGACGCGCCGGCATCCTCGAACAGCGTTTCCGCATCGTCGAGATCGGCCAGCAACTGCACGCAGCGCTCGTAATAGGTCGCGCCCTCGGCGGTCAGCGCGACGCGCCGCGTCGTGCGTTGCAACAGGCGGATCTTCAGGTGCTTTTCCAGATACTGGACGGCGTTGCTGACCGTCGGGCGCGGCAGTTGGAGTTGCTCGGCCGCTTTCGTGAAGCTGCCGAGATGGGCGACGCGCGCGAAGATGCGCATTGCTTGCAGATGGTCCATGCGGGCGAGGGCCTCGGCGGGAAAGGGAAAGGCTCCATTGTTAATCAGCGTCGAATGGTTTGGTGGAGCGTTTCGCGTTTATCGCGCGGCGTCGCGCGTCCAGAATCCGTTTCATCCACTCACCATTCGAAGGAAACGGACATGGACATGCGTCAACTGGGCCGCACCGGCCCGCAGGTATCGGCGATCGGGCTCGGCTGCATGGGGATGTCGGATTTGTACGGGCCGGCCGATCGCGACGAAAGCATCGCGACGCTGCACGCGGCGCTCGACCACGGGATCACGCTGCTCGATACCGGCGACTTCTACGGCATGGGCGACAACGAGATGCTGATCCGCGACGCGTTGCGCGGCCGTGTGCGCGATCAGGTGCGGCTCAGCGTGAAATTCGGCGCACTGCGCGATCCGGCCGGCGGGTTTGCCGGCTACGACGCGCGGCCCGCGGCGATCCGGAACTTCGTCGCGTACTCGCTGAAGCGGCTCGGCACCGACTACCTCGACATCTACCGCCCGGCACGCGTCGATCCGGCCGTGCCGATCGAGGAGACGGTGGGCGCGATCGCCGATCTCGTGAAGGCCGGGTACGTGCGTCATATCGGCCTGTCGGAGGCCGGCGCGGACACGATCCGCCGCGCGGCCGCCGTCGCGCCGATCGCCGATCTGCAGATCGAATACTCGTTGCTGTCGCGCGGGATCGAGGCCGAGATTCTGCCCGTATGCCGCGAGCTCGGCATCGGCGTGACGGCCTATGGCGTGCTGTCGCGCGGGCTGCTGGGCGGGCGCTGGAGCGCGGCGCGGCAGGGCGAGCGCGATTTCCGCGCGGCAAGCCCGCGCTTCCAGGGCGAGAACCTCGCGCACAACCTCGCGCTCGTCGATGCGCTGCGCGCGATCGCCGACGAGAAGGGCAGCAATCCGGCGCAGATCGCAATCGCATGGGCGCTGTCGCGCGGTGCCGACATCGTGCCGCTGGTCGGCGCGCGCAAGCGCACGCAACTGCAGGACGGTTTGCTGGCGACAGAATTGCAACTAACGGTCAATGATCTGACTCGCATCGAAGCGGCGGTTCCCGCCGGGGCGGCTGCCGGCGAGCGCTATCCGGCCGCTCAGATGGCGCACCTCGACAGCGAGCAGGGCCGGGGGTGAATCTCGGGGCCGGATCGACCGGCCCGAAAAAACCGTCCGACGGGGGCGAGCCAGCCTCAGGCAAAACCAGATGGCGGGCGGCATGACGGGCAGGCACCATCGGCGCCGTACTCACCGGACGGAATGCCTGCCATGCAAACTCATACGCTGACGATCGTCGTGCTGGTTTTCCTGCTGGCCGGCGCGGTCAAGGGCATGATCGGACTCGGGCTGCCGACGATCGCGATGGGGCTGCTGACGCTCGCGATGCCGCCGTCGGCCGCGGCGAGCCTGCTGCTCGTGCCGTCGTTCGTCACCAACGTATGGCAGTTGGGGCTCGGCCCGTCGTTCGGCGCGTTGCTGCGCCGGCTGTGGCCGCTGCTCGCGGGCCTGACGGTCGGCACGCTGGCGGGCGGGCTGCCGGCGCTCGCGGCCGGCAGCACGTGGACGCATGCGGCGCTCGGCGTGGTCCTCGTGCTTTACGGGCTGTGGGGGCTGGCGGCTGCGCGGTTGCCTGCGCCGGGCCGTCACGAAAAATGGCTGTCAGCCGTGGTCGGCTACCTGACGGGCGTCGTGACGGCCGCGACCGGCGTGTTCGTCGTACCGGCCGTGCCGTACCTGCAGGCGCTGCGGCTGTCGAAGGACGATCTGATTCAGGCGCTCGGGCTGTCGTTCACCGCGTCGACGATCGTGCTCGGCCTGCAGTTGCGCATGACGGGCGCACTGCAGACGGTCGATCTCGGCGCGTCGGCGCTCGCGCTCGTGCCCGCCCTGGCTGGAATGGCCGGCGGGCAATACGCGCGGCGCGTGATGAGCGAGAAGACGTTCAAGCGCTGCTTCTTCGGCGGGCTGATTGCGCTCGGCGCGTATATGGCGGGGTCGGGCTGGTGGTGAGCGCGCGTGCGGCCGCCGAATGATCCCGAAGCCGGTTTCGGCAACCGGCTTCGGGATCGCGGTCGCGCCGCTTACGCCGGATCGGCGTACCTCAGCGTCCATCCGACCGTGCGGGTCGCGCCCGCGCCGAGTGCGAACGGCTTCGTCGTGCAGGCGAAGTTCGAATGCAACTGCCCGATCGGCGTCGTCGACAGCGGATTCGTCGTGCCGTTTGCGGTGTCGAAGGCGGACAGCGCGCAGTTGTCGAACCCGGATGCCGCATAGCCGGTCGCGGCGCTGTTCGCGTACGTCACCGACACGCCGTCCCCGTTGGCCCGCGTCGACGCGAAATCCGCGAACGACGTGAAGTCCGTTTCGACCGCGAGGGTGCCCGCGAGCGTGCCCGAACTGAGCGTATCGCTGCGCGAGACCATGCCATGCGCGAACGTCAGCACCGTGTGCACCTGCAGGTCGAGATCCGTCGTGTAAGCGGCGTTCTTCGACGCAAGGCGGAACTTCGTCGTATCGAAGGACACGATCACCTGGCCGTTGCTTTGCTGCACGTTCAGGTTCTTGTAGTACGTGACGGGGATGTAGGTCTTCGCGTTGTACGTCACCTGCGGGAGCAGCAGCGCATAGCCGAGGTCGGTCGTGCCGTAGATCAGCTTGTCGGAGAACGGCACCGGGTAATACGGCGTATACGAGTTGTAGTCGGGCGCCTGGCTGAGGTTCAGGTTGATCACGCGCCGGCCGTCGCGCACGGTGAGCAGCGCGGCGCTGTACGGATGCGCGGCGTCGCCCGGCTGGTTGTACCAGGTGAGCGTGTAGTGCGGCAGCGCGTCGAGCCACGCGCGGTAGTCCGCGTCGGCCATCGGCGCCTGACCGCCGAAGCCGAGCTTGTTCCACCACGCGTTCACGTACAGGTACTGGTGCAGCAGGCTGAAGTTCTCGCCCATCACGCGCGGCTTGCCGCGATACGCGTCGGTGCCGCGGCCCTTGACCCACATGTTGACCGATGGCGTCGGCAGCGACGGGTCGTACCAGTACGTGTCGAAACGACGCGCGGCCTGGTAGATGAATGCATACGCAACCTGTTTCTCGCGATCGGTCAGCACGCCGGCATTGGCCGCGGCCGTCAGTACCTCCATGAACGCGGAATCGCCGTACGGGCCGATCGAGCGGCCGTAGTTGAAGCCCTGGCCGTCGGCGTTCAGCTGCGGCAGGATCAGGTCGACCGACTTGCGCAGATAACCCTTCAGTTCCGGCGTGAGATTCGCTTCGTTGCCCATTTCGAACGTGCGCTCGACCACTTCGCCGATCAGCAACGTGCTGTAGCGGTCGAAGCGCGCCTGATCGTAGTAGGTCGTGTGCGTGTTCGATGCTTCGTCGGAGAAGCCACCCGACGAGTCGTTGCGGATGTGGTTCGTCAGCGTGTACAGCAGCGCGTCGCGCGCGCTCATCGTCGCGACCGCCGGATCGGTCTTCGACGCGAACGACGGGCTGCTCCAGCCGAGCTTCTGGCGCAGTCCGGCGATTCCGTAGGACACCGCATAGTAGTTCTGCGCGGTGTTGAGCGACGCGATGTCGATCGGCGTGCCGGCGGCCGGGCACGTCGTGGTCTTGCCGCTCGCGTCGGGGCCGAACATGTCGCAGAAGGTGAGGCGCTGCTGCAGCGTCGCGAGCATCGCATCGCTGAAGACTTCGTTGAGCATCCCGTGCGCCTTCAGGTTGTTCAGCGCGACGAGGTAGTAGTACTCGCCCCACGACGTGTTCGCATACGTGTAGTTGCTGCCCGACTGCGCCATCATCGCGGTCGTGATCGTCTGGTACGTCGCGAGGTAGCTCGCGTATTGCGGGTCGTTCTTCGACTTCATGTCGATCAGGATGTACGACAGGCCGAGCGCGAGCTTGCCGGGCAGGAATTTGTCGCCGGTATTCGTGTCGAGCACGTGGACGGGCGTGCCGTCGCCGAGATCCATCACGACCTGCGTGAAGTCGGGCGATTTCCGGATCAGATCGAACAGCGCACGCATCTGCCCCATCATCGTGAGCGGAACGTTCGTGCCGGCCGGCACGCTGGTGTCGGGCGCGCCATAGACGAGCGCCTGCAGCGAGTTCGATGCGAGCGCGGGCGGGGTGGACGGCGGGGACGACGGCGGGGGCGACGGCGGCGTATCGGTCACGTCGTTGCCGCCGCACGCGCTGACGAGCACGACGGAAAGGGCGCTGAGCGCGGCGCCGAGCGCGAATCTGCTGCGCTGATACATGGTGTCTCCGGTTTTGAATAGTGGTGAAGGACGGGCACGTGTGGCCGATGCCGCGCTCGATGCCCGTACCTGGCTTCCGCCTTGCAACCCTGATCCCTGAAGACGGACGGCCTGAATCACAAATCGAGCGGGCAAGCGTTTCCCCTGCGCGGGCCGAGACCGGCGTCGCACTTCGATATTGGAAAACGTTTTCCAAATTTAGGCATCGATCGGCGTGATGTCAATGAACTTTCTCGTCGGAGACGCCGGTAGAAACCCGAATGGCGGGAGCGGAGGAGGCGGAATGGAATCGGGATTACACGAAATCGTCGGGATTTTTCTTGATGATCTCGTGTTCACCGCGCGCGATGAACCGGCTTGGAAGCGGCGGAAGCGCGCATCGCATGGCAAGGGGTTCTCGATGAATGACGAGGGAAAACGTTATCCATAAGAATCGAAATGCATTGAGCCGCCGCTGCCCACCGGCCGCCGCGGGCGACGCCCCCGCTTCGACGACGTTCAAAGCTGCTTTTCGATCGCCGCCTTGTCGATCACCGACCACACCTGGCGGATCTTGCCTTCGTGAAACTCGTAGAACACGTTTTCGGCGAACGTGACCTTGCGGCCGTCGACGGCGAGCCCCATGAACGTCCCTTTCGGCGAACACGCGAAGCGCAGGCGGCACGCGACGTGCGGCGGGTCGCACGCGAGCAACCGGATCTCGAAACGGAGATCGGGGATGTCGCGGAAATCCTGTTCCAGCATCGCGCGGTAACCGGCGAGGCCGAGCGGCCGGTCGTTGTGGATCACGTCGCCGGACACGTACTCGCCGAGCGTCGCCCAGTCCTGCCGGTTCAGGCAGTCGATATACGCGCGATAACGGGTTGCGAGATCGATATCGGTCATGGCGATGTCTCCGTATGTCGATGGGGCGAGTCGAGTGCGGCGCGCGTCACCGCGGCGGCGCGTCGCCCGACAAAAACGCGACGAACTCGCGCGTGTACTTCGGCAGTGCGTCGAACGACCGCGCGCAGAGCGTCAGTTTCCGATGGCTCCACGGATCGGACAGTTCGACGAGCCGCACGTCCATCGTCTGCATCGCGCGCTCGGCCGCGTGCCGCGACACGATGCCGATGCCCACGCCGCTCGCGATCACGCGGCAGATCGCGTCGAAGCTCTTCAACTGCACGCGATAGCGGATCCGTTTGCCGAGCGCGCGCGCCTGGTCGGCCAGATGCACTTGCAGCGCGCTGCCGTCGGTGAGGCCGATGAAGTCTTCGCCGGCGATGTCGTCGAACGCGACCTTGTCGCGCGACGCGAGCGGATGCGCGGCCGGCGCGACGACGATCAGCCAGTCTTCGCGGAACGGCTTCTGTTCGAGTCCGCCGAGCCCGACCGAATCGGCGACGATGCCGACCTCGGCCGTCTTGTTGCGGATCGCATGCACGATCTCCTGGCTCGAGCGCTCCTCGACGCTGATCGACAGTTTCGGGTGGTGCGGCAGGTACTTGGCCAGTGCGTCCGGCAGGTATTCGCTCAGCGACGCGGTGTTGCACAGCAGCCGGATATGGCCGCGCAGCCCCTGGCCGTATTGCTGCAGCTCCCCGCGCATGTGATCGATCTGCTGCAGCACGGTGCGTGCGTGATGTTCGAGCGCGCGGCCCGCATCGGTCGCCTGCGCGCCCGACTTGGTCCGGTGCAGCAGCGGCACGCCGAGTTCGTCCTCCATCCCGCGAATGCGTTCGCTCGCCGCCTGCAGCGTGATGTGCGTTCGTTCGGCGCCGCTCGTGATCGTGCCGGCTTCGCAGATATTGAGGAAAAGCCGCAGGTCGGTCAGGTCGAAGCGCATGATGGGCGAAGCGATGGGTGAGAGTGGTCGATAAGTTAGCAGGAACCGCCGCGCCGGTCTCAGGGGCCGCCTGAGACCCGGTTCGCCGCTTCCGCATTTTCGGGGCGCGATCGATGGCCGATGATGGACGCACATCCATCGGGGGAGCCTGTCATGCAGACCGATTCGTCCTGGGGCGTGTCGTTCAAGATCGCGTTGCACCTGCTGTTCCTGTGCATCGGCATCGCATGGGCGTGTGCCGAATTCGTCGCATGGTTGCGGTGAATGTCGTGCTCATGCCTATTGAAACATTCCAGTCATAGTTTTTAACAACGAAAATTCTTCCGTTTTTCAGCGAAAAGACCATCAAGTTTTTCCGGATCGGACCGTATTACCGGTAGCGAATGCCGGCCGGCATCCGGTCCGTGATCGTTTGTCATCATTGTTTGCATCCGGTTACACGTCGGCCGTTCCGTTTTTGAGATGCTTGAAAGATTGTCAAACCGGAGTCGGATCGTCCATGAAAACGCGCGAGATTCACCGCAAGGCGGCGTGGCTGTCGGGCCTGGCCGCTGTGCTCGTCATGGCCGGTTGTGCAAGTAACCCGTCCGTTCCGCCGAGCGACACGCTGGCGGGGCAGCCTTCCGATTCGAGCCCGCCTGCCGCGCCGTCGGCCGTCACGATGCCGCCTGCGCCGATTCTCGTCGCGCAAAAGTACGTCGTGAAACGCGGCGACACGCTGACGGGCATCGCATCCGCGAACGGTTGCAGCGTGGCCGACTTGCGCACATGGAACAAGCTGACCGCCAACGGCAGGCTGCGTATGGGGCAGGTGCTGCGCATCGTCAGGCAGCAGCCGCTGCCGCCCGCGCGCGCGGCGGACACGCAGGCCGTGGCGGGCAATGGGGCGGTGGGTAACCAGGCCGCCGCGCAGGCCAATTCGCAAGCCGCCGCGTCGACCGCGAGCGATCGCGAGGTCGTCAAGGAAACCAGGCGTCATGCAGGCCGCGTCGCGCTCAAGTGGCCCGCAACGGGCAAGATCGTCGAAGGGTTCCGGCCCGGGCAGAACCGCGGCATTCAGATCGCCGGCCGACCGGGCGACCCGGTTCGCGCCGCAGCCGACGGCCGCGTGATGTATGCGGGCACCGGCCTGAACGATTACGGCAGCCTGATCATCGTCCAGCACAACGCCGATTTCCTGACTGCCTATGCGCACAACCGCAAGTTGCTCGTGAAGACCGGCGACATCGTGCATCAGGGCGATGCGATCGCCGAGATGGGCGATCTCGACAATTCGCGCGTCGCGCTGCTGTTCGAGGTGCGACGCGACGGCAAGCCGGTGAATCCGATGCCGTATCTGCCTTCGTTGCAAGGGTGAAGCGCGGCCGTTTCGCTGGAACGCGACGGCGGTCGCTGCTACGCTAGGGTCTGTTCATTCGAATCCCGCCTTCGCGCGGGGCCGACGGGCGTCTTTCGGGGATGCGCGGCGAATGCCGTCGCGGGCCGGCCGTCGGCGTGAGCGGTCGCGCGTCGCCGAGGCGCGGCCGCGTTGCTTCGAGCCACCGTTTCCGACAGAACAGATCGCATTCATGGAATACTCTCCGACACGCCGCTCGCTGTTGCTCGCCGCCGTTGCCGCGCCGTTCGTTGCCGCATGCACGTCCGCGCCGGTCGCCGACCAGGGGCGCGCCCACACCGCACAAGCCGAACTCGCCGCGCTCGAAAAAGCATCGAACGGGCGGCTCGGCGTCGCCGCGCTCGATACGTCGAACGGCGTGCGCATCGCGCACCATGCGCGCGAGCGCTTCCCACTGTGCGGCACGTATGCGGTCATGGCGGCCGCCGCGATGCTCGCGCGCGGTTCGCTCGACGCATCGCTGCTGCCGCGCCGCATCCTGTACCGCCGCTATGAAATCGTGTCCGGCTCGCCGATTACGGAAAGCCACGTCGACACCGGCATGACGATCGCGCAGCTGTGCGCGGCGATGCTGCAGTCGAGCGACAAGGGCGCGGGCAACCTGCTGATGGGCGTGCTCGGCGGCCCGCAGGCCGTCACGGCGTTCGCGCGCGAAAGCGGCGACACCACCTTCCGCCTCGATCACTGGGAACCCGAACTGAACAAGGCGACGCCCGGCGACGAGCGCGACACGTCGACGCCGGTCGCAATGGTCGACACGCTGCAGCGGTTGCTGCTCGGCGACGCGCTGCGCGAGCCGCAGCGCGCGCAACTGACGGAATGGATGGTCGGCGGCGCACGCGGGGCGACCGGCATCGCGGCGGGCGTGCCGCCCGGCTGGCGCGTTGCCGACAAGGCCGGCACCGGCGGCTTCGGTACGACGACGGACATCGCGGTGCTGTGGCCGCCGTCGCGCGCACCGATCGTGATGGCCGTGTCGTTCACGCAGCCGGAGGCCGCCGCCGCCGCGCGCGCGGATGTCGTCGCAGCGGCGGCGCGCATCGCGGCAGGCGCGCTGACCGCGACGGCCTGAGCATCCAGCATCTCGCGCAATGCCGGCGTTTGGCTTATCGTGTCGAACAGCGCGCGCCGGCGTCGGCGCGCGGCCCTTCCGCGCCGTTTTCCTCGCCGTTTCCTGTTTTCCGTTCGCCATGCGCCGACTTCCGCCCCTGCACGCGCTGCAGATCTTCTCGACGGTGGCCCGCCACCGCAGCTTCACGCGTGCGGCCGAACAGTTGTGTCTCACTCAGGGCGCCGTGAGCCGGCAGATCCAGACGCTCGAGGCGCATTACGGTTTTCCGCTGTTCAAGCGGCATGCGAAGGGCCTCACGCTGACGGCCGAGGGCGAGCAGTTGTTGCCGGTGGTCGACGAGAGCTTCGCGCGCATCGAGGACATCTCGATGAAGCTCACGCGGCAGCGCACCGATCTCGCGCTGAAGGTGCCGACCTGCGTGATCCGCTGGATGCTGCCGCGCATCATGCGCTTCCAGGGCGAGCATCCCGATCTCCACGTGCAGATCACGACCGCGTGGCAGCACATCGTCGATTTTTCGAGCGAGCCGTTCGATGCGGCAATCGTCTACGGGACGTCGCCGGGCCCGGGCGTCGTCGCGCTGCCGCTGTTCGACGAACGGCTGACACCCGTATGCGCGCCCGAACTGCGGCAGGCGTCGCCGCTCGACGCAACCGGCGATCTCGCGCGCCATACGCTGCTGCATCCGACGCGCGACCATCGCGACTGGCGCGCATGGCTCGATCATGCGGGCGAGCGTCGTGTGGATCCCGCGCGCGGGCCGACGTTCGACACGCTCGATCTCGCGACGAACGCGGCGATGCAGGGCTTCGGCGTCGCGATCGGCGACGTGACGCTCGTCGACGACGACGTCAGCGCGCGCCGGCTCGAACGGCCGTTCGACATCGTGCTCGAAACGGGCGCACGCTACTTCTTCGTCTACCCCGAGAACCTCGGCAGCCAGCAGAAGATCCGCGCGTTCAGCGACTGGATCGCCTGCCATCGCGATTGACCGGCGATCGCACACGTCCGACCGCGGCGCGAAACCGCTCGATGCCGCACCGGCGCCGGGCGTTACTGATACGTGACGACCGCGATCATCGGCGCGTGGTCGTTGCCCGGACGGTTCGGTAAAACGATTGCGCGAGAAGCCTGGGTAAAGGTCGTGGTCTTCACGGCCTGCATGCTCGCCGCATCGACGAACGCGATCTGACCGGTCGCGGGGCGCGGGCAGTCGGCGCGCACGTGCGCGGGCGCGGTGCCGGCCGCGTCGAGCGCGAACGAGCAGGGCGGCTCGACGATCATGCCGGTGAAGTAGATGATGCCGGACGTGCCGGCGGCAAATGAAGACGACGTGGCCAGAAGCGAGGCAGCCAGGGCGAACGAGGCGGCGAACAGGCGATGCTTCATGACAGGCTCCAGAGAGGAAGCGCGTCGCAGCGGGGCCGCTCGAATGGCAGTCCGTCAACGCTGCGGTGCTGTATGCGTAAACGGCAACTTCATCGAACCTCTTGAGTGAAAATCCGGAAATAGCGGGAATACGCAAACGACCGCGTATTCCTCCAATCAATTTATCTCAAATTTGTGAGAGCGCAAGGCAGGGTATTGCCGGTGGTGGCAGGGCGCAGGAAGACCGCCGTTGGGTGCTTGGTTTTACCGATGCATCGGTGCGGAGCCAACGAAGCGACAGTCACGTGTGTCGTTCGCCAAAAAAGAAAAAGCCGCTACTTTCCAGCGGCGGCTTGTCGAGGCGGAGGCGGGTGCACGCGGGGGTACGCCGCCGATGGCGGCCATCGCGAAAGTAGTCGGAGTGCTGCCCCGCCACGATGATCAGCCGCGCCTTGGTGACGTTCACCATCGAGAGTGTCGTCAAGTCGGGCGGCCAGACGTCAAGCATTATCCCGCGCGGCCTTCAGGATATACAGATCGGCCGCATGTCTCTATTGGTAACTCATCGTAAAGGTCGCCCTGCCGTTTGCGGTTCCCGCTTTGACATCCGATGCCGTCTGGACATAGCGCGCTTTCAACGGAATCGTCACGTCGACGTTGCCGAATTCACCGACAAACCATTGATTCGGATTACCGGCTTGCGACGAATCCGGGCCGTAGCTGATCAACTTGTCGTTGTCGCCGTGCAATACCTGAATACTTACCCCTGAAGCGGTGGAGTCGGGACCGAGAGACAACATGTTGGAGACATTGGCCGGATTGCTCGCATCGGTCAACGTGGTGTACATCCGGGTAGTCGAACCTGAAGTGCCTCCCGAGCACCGCAACTGGATGTTGAACGGTCTGGCGCTCGTAGTCGTACCGACGCCGGTCAGCGTTTTTGTCATCACTTTACCCATCGATACTGCGATCGAAGGCGTCGTAACCTTGCACGTCGGTACCAGTGGTTGGATGTTCAACGAGCCATTAATAAAGACGCGGCGAACCACCAGGTTCTGATCGACCAGCGTAGTCCTTCCGATTTCACCGGTCATTGAGCCTGCGGCGGTGATAGGGCCTGTTTTGACCAATTCGATAGTGATTTCCGATGCTGGAACGTAGTCATTTTCCTTGACGTTCCAGTAACCTTTTTGCGGCCACCAATCGTTGACGTTGATGCCTCCTCGAATGCGAACGCCCACACCGGAAATACCGGTTTCGTAAGTGCTGTACTTACCCACCGGGCCTGTTCCGGTGTAAGTTCCCGTGCCCAGTACATCAGAACAACGCACGATTCCCCCCAGCCCCGACCCGCCTCCGACACCCCGAAAGAGCACCGTTCCGACTGGAACGGTGGGGTCGAACGGCGGGGGATTCCAGGCGGGAAGGACCACTCTCAGATACGGGACCACAGCTCCGTCCGTTTGGCGTATCGTGCATTCTGCCCACGCTGTGGACGACCCGGATGCAATCAACGCAATAAAGAAAGAAAGAAATTTTTTTTGGTTTCTTGTTTTTTTGTGATCATTAAAGAGATAAATTGGGCGTTTTTTATTGATTTTGTATTTTCTGGCCTCAATTGCAAATCTAAAATGTATTTTTGAAATTAAGAGTGCTGGATCGGGGCGCGCGAGAGCGAGAAATTTCAACATGGTTTTCTCCAATAATGGCGATGGCATCGTCGGTAAAGTATTGCGATGCTTGCTCCATGCACGCACGGCAAGGAGCGTTGCGCTCGGCCGCTTGTCATGCGCGTCATGGAGTCGGGTTATTCGAACAGGGAATCGCTGACTCGATCGCATGAAGTCAATTCTCGAGCCAATACGCTGCTGCTTTACTGTTGGGTGCATGGGAAGCGTGCAACGCTTCAGCCGCGCAGGTCCCTTCCACCTGCAGCAAGTCTCGTGACTTGCGACCCTTCTCGCGCACAGGCAGTGCGTAGGCGATGCTACAAATCGAAGAAGCGTCTTCGCCCCATTTGACGGTCAGCTCGCCCTGGTCCTGCAATCCGCGCGCGAAGATCTTGCTTGCCTGGCCAACTGAGCCGATCGGGGTGCCATGCTCGTCCAGCACCTGTGCGCCGAACGGCAACGGCGTGCCGTCGGATCGCGCCGCGCGAATCAGTGCCGAGCGGCCCGATACCGTTGCAAACTTCAGCAGCGCCACGGACCCGGCACGTGGTGCAATCTGCTGGCTGCTCACCTGAAGCTCGACGTCGGTCGACAAGCCCTTCGGATCGATTTCGACGGTGTTCATGCTGTACGGCGTAAGGTAGGGCACCACCGCATACCCGCTGCCGTTCACGCGCACGCCCGACGCATTGAGCACGCGGGCACCTTCGGCATCTGGCGCCTCGATGATGCCGATCGTGTCCGACAGCGGCTGCGACAACGTCACGCCGCCCGGATGCGCGACCATCGCGCCGCGAATGCCGATCGACCCTTGCGAATAGCCGGTACCGGTGCCGACGGTGCCGCTGAACTCGGCATACGGGCTGCGATACAGCATGTTTACGCTGCCACCGGTGGTCGAACTGCCCATCCCGCCGGACGCATGATTCGCGGTGATGCCGTAGGACAGGTTGTTGTCGGTACCAATCGAGCCCGACAGCATGGTTTGCGCCTGCGTGCGGCCGCCGGTCTCATGGGTGACATTCCCGGTTACCGTCATCGGGTTCGCCTTGCCCAGCGGAATCGTGACGCTCGCGTAGTACAGCGTGTTCGCCGTCCCAATGGCATTGCGCTGACGATTGGCCGAAATGCTGTAACCGACGTTCCGGAACGTGTTGTTGTAGCCGATGCTGTAATTGACATCCGATCCGCTGCGGTTCCAGTAATTGACGGTGGACGCCGTCAGGTTCAATTGCCCCCAACGATCGCCGAGCCGCTGGCTCATGGTGACCGACGCACGGCTGCGCTGGCGCCACACGTTTTCGATCGACAGGTTTTGCGCGGCGAAATCGCGCGCGCGCATGGCGTCGTTCAGCCCGAGGAAGCCGCCGGTCGAGTAACGGTACGCGGCGATCGCGACGTTGGTGCCGGTCTGCGCGATATCCTTCATGTAGCTCAAGCGGAAGCTGGCGCCGCTGAGGCGGCCTCGCCCGTGCAGCGCGGTGCTTGCCTGCGTGACGTCGGCGCCGATTGCGCCGAGCGGCGTATTGAACGCGCCGCCGACCATCGCCGATACATAGCCCGCCGACACCGTGACGCCGCCATAGCCGGTCAGCAGATTCGTCAAGCCGCGTTGCCATGTGCCTTGCGCGAACAGCGGATGAGACGAAAGCTGCGTGTCGCGCAGCGCGCCGACGACGAAGCTGTAGCGGCTGACGCCCGGGCGCAGCGACAACGGCACGGCCGCATACGCGACCGAGAACGAATGCGTGCTGCCGTCCGCCTCCTGGACGGAAACGTCCAGGTCGCCGCCATAGCCTGTCGCGTACAGGTCGTTGATCTCGAACGCGCCGGGCGCGACACTGGTTTCATAGATGACCATGCCGTTCTGGCGAATCGTGACCTTCGCGTTGCTGTTCGCGACGCCGCGCACGGTCGGTGCGTACCCGCGCAGCGAGTCGGGCAGCATGCGGTCGTCGGTCGCCACGCGCACGCCGCGAAACGCGGTGGAGTCGAACAGCTCCCCGGTGGTGTAGGCCTCGCCGAGCGTCAATTGCGAGGCGAGCGACGACAGGTCGCGCTGCACGTAGGTGTTGATGTCCTGATACTGACGGTTGCCGCGCGAGTCGAACATGAACGACCCGTCGTGGCGGAAGTGCCAGTTCCCCAGGTTCACGCCGCCGTTTACGCCGAGATAGCCCTGCGTCTGCGTGCCGCCGCCCTGGCCGCTGTTGTGGGTGCCGTACAGATTGAAGTTGTAGCCCAGCATCGCCGCGTTGATACCCGAATCCCACAGCTCGGGGCTCACGTAGCCGCGCGCGTTGCGGGCGAGCGAAACCTGCGGAATGCTCAGGTCGAGACGCTGCTCGCCGAAATCGAAGCGGCTCGTCGCTCCGTCGACCAGTTCGTCGATCGGCAAGCACGCGCCATCGCCCGAGATCCTGGCCAGCAGTTCCGGAGTCAGCTTCTTCCAGGCGACGCCGACGCGCTCGAGCAGCTTCGCGTCGAAACAGGCTTGCGCGTCCACGTTCGTCTCGACGGCCTTGAACGGCACGTCGCCTCGGGCGACGCGGTTCTGATTGACGTAGATGTCGACGCTGTACGTGCCGGGCAAGACGGTATTGCCCTTTTCGAAGCGGGATACGTCCACGCTTTGACTGCCGCCCTGCGGGAAGAAATGCTGATCGAATTCGACCTGAGCCAGCTTCGTCGGTCGAGTGGGCGCGTCGTTGGCCTGCGCGTCCAGCTGGTACGCGGCGAACGTCGACAGCAGGAGCGCGCACAGCGGTTTGATGCGAGGCGCAGTGCTGCAGGCAGCGTGGTTCGACCGTTTCGAAATCATGCATGACACTCCGAGGCGCCCGTCGATATGTGTCGGGGCAAAAATCAGGGCGAAGGGATGCCGCCAGAGGCTTTATCGGCCTCCGGTCGCGGCCTCGTCGGAGGCACGAATTCGGGCAAACCTTGGAAGGGCAGTCGGCCGGCAGAAGGCGCGAACGCGCCACCGATTACTTCAGCGGGCCGGGTGCCTGGAAACGCGATGCGATCGCGGTGTTGTCAGGGCGCGCGTTTGCCGGACGACACGGGCTGCGTGGCCTTGATGCCGCCGCCCCAGTCGTTGATGCTCGTATAGGCAACCTCGGCGCCGGGTTCCGCGCCAGCCGTCAGGCCCTGGACCGGAAACAGCGCGGAGTCGCCGGGCTTGATATAACCGGCGCCGGCATCGAGTTCCTTGCCGCCCGTCCGAAGCGTGACGCTGCCCAGGTTGACGAAATACGGCGTCGGGTTGCTGGCCTTCAGTGCATAGCCCTTGCCGTCGCGGACCACCTGCCATTTCGTCTGCACGGGTGCGTCGTCCGCCTTGCCCGGCAGGTTCTGCGGCCGAAAAAATACCTTGATGCGCGTGCGAAACGCCAACTGCAATCGACTCGCGTCTTCCCCGTTTTCCGCCTTGGGCGGCACTTCCAGCACGTTCAGCCAGAACATCGTCTCCTTGTCCTGCGCGAGCGGCTCCTTCGTGTAGATCAGTCGCAAGGTCTGGCCGTTGCCGGGATCGAGGCGGAACATGGAAGGCGTCACCGTAAAGGGTGCGTCGATCTTTTCCGGCGATGTGTTCGCGTCGCCCTTGTCGATCCAGGTTTGAACCAGGGCCGGCGTCTGTCCGTCGTTGGTGAGCTTGATCGTGACTTCGCGCTCGTTGGCGGGGAAGATCACGCGCGTGCCGGCGATCACGATGCTTGCGTGTGCATTCGCGGCGAACAGGCTGGCCGCGATGGCGGTGGCGGCGAATAGTTTTCGGCAGAGGTATTTCATGTGAATCCCTTCTCCAATTCGATATAGATCGATGCGTTGTCTTGCGAAGCCGACTCGCGAACCACGGAGACGGCTTGACAAGCCAACATCGGTCGAACGGCGGCCCTGACTTAGCGACCGCCGAACGCTACGCTTTACTGATAGCTCATCGTGTACTGCACGCGCGAATTCGCGGGGCCGGCCTTCAACGCGGTGCCGAGCGATTCGTACTGCGCGTAGTAGTTCAGCGTGGCGGCGCCGCCCGTGATGTCCACGACCTGGGAGTTCTGCGAGTTGTATGCCGCACCTGCCGCGATGTGCTGGAACGAATCGTTCAGCAGCCCGATTTCCACGCCTTCGGCGCCACCGGCGTCGACCATGAGGCGGCCGGTAGCCGTATTGATCGTCGGACCTGCTTCGAAGAAGGTCGCAACCTTGCCGGTATCCGGCTGGCAATTCGTCAATTTCAGCTGGAACGGCGTGCGGCCGGCCGTCGAACCCGCTGCTTTCAGTGCGTCGGTCGACACGGGTGGCAGGGCCACCGTGAAGTTGTTGGCGCTACCGCCGCCGTTGATCGTGCAGGTCGTCGCAACGATCGAACCGGTGAAGTCGATCGTGCCGTCGAACGCGTGTGCTGCCGGCGCCATTGCGACGATGCTTGCTGCTGCCAGTGCGGCTGAAATGATGGTTTTGTTCATTTGAATACCTAACTGTTAAATATACTTAACGTAGAGGGAGGTTGAAATCGCCCGCTTCGATTCTCTTTATTCCGACCGGAGGGGAAGTGAGGTCTGCACGAGGCTGAATTCAGAACGAATTGTCGAATAACCCCATATTTTGTGGAATATGACGAATTCGAACTTGAATTGATTTGTTTTAGTACTAGTACTAAAACACATATCTATTTCGGAGGCGGCGATGCTTGCGTGAAGCGCTCGACGCCCGTGTGGCGCACGGGTTCGAGAGAGTCTTCAAGAGGTTTTGCCGATCCGGATCGGTGCATGCCGTTGTCGTTCGACGGATTCGATTCCACGACGAATGGAAGAGGGCGTATTCCGATGTCACGATCAGCGATGTGACGCATGTCGATGCGAGCAGGCTTGCACGGCCGCGATATCGGATACGAGCGCGCCGGTTGCGTCGAAAACGTGTAGAACTCGCAGCGGGCAACGTTCGTGGCCATGTGACGGGCCAGTCTTGACGGCCATCGTCGGCGTATGCTCGATGCCTGGTTGAAGCATCAATGAGTCGGCAATCCGCCAGTCGCGGTTCGCCAAAAGAAAACGGCCGCTCATCGAGATGAGCGGCCGTGCCGTACTGGATCCGCGGATCTGCGATCAGCTCGTGCGTTTGCGGATCGCACCCACGATCACGAGCAGCACGATCGCACCGATGATCGACGCGATCCAGCCCGCGCCCTGGCCCGGCGCATACCAGCCGGCCGCGCGGCCGACGTAGCCGGCGACCAGCGAGCCGACGACGCCGAGCACGATGGTCATCAGGATGCCCATCTTGTCGTCGCCCGGCTTGAACGCGCGGGCGAGGAGGCCGACGATGAGCCCGACGACCAGGGTTTCGATGAATTGCAGCATGAACGCCTCCCTATTGCTGTTGAGCTGTTGACGAAAGGAAGTTGACCCCTGCGGTGCGCACGGGTTCCACGCGGCGGCAAGCCGGCGCGTGGCGTGCGCAGTATCGCATGCGTTCGCGTCCGGCGGATGTCACGTGGCGGACGCGTCGGCCACCGGATCGAGGCGGCGGTAGCCTTCGGTCGCCTGCAGCAGCGTGCGCGTGTAGTCGCGTGCGACCTGTCCGGCGCGCACGTCCTCGATGCGCAGCTGTTCGACGATCTCGCCGTGCTGCATCACCGCGACGCGCTGGCACAGGAAGCCGATCACCGCGAGATTGTGACTGACGAGGATCATCGTCAGGTTGCGCTCGCGGTGCAGGCGGCGCAGCAGGTTCAGAATCTCGGCCTGCACCGACACGTCGAGCGCCGACGTCGGCTCGTCGAGCAGCAGCACGCGCGGCTCGACGATCAGCGCGCGCGCGATCGCGACACGCTGGCGCTGGCCGCCCGACAACTGGTGCGGGTAGCGGAAGCGGAACGCCGGGCCGAGCCCGACCTCGGACAGCGCGCGGGCGATCCGCGCGTCGGCGTCGCCGATCGCATGGATCGACAGCGGCTCGCGCAGCGTCTGGTCGACGGTGAAGCGCGGATGCAGCGACGCGTACGGATCCTGAAACACCATCTGCACGTGGCGGCGGAATGCACGATCGGGCGTGCCGCCCACCGGGCGGCCGTCGATCGACAGGCTGCCGGACGCGAGCGGCACGAGGCCCGTCAGCGCGCGCAGCAGCGTCGACTTGCCTGAACCCGATTCGCCGACGAGCCCGAACACTTCGCCGTCGCGTACCGCGAAGCTCGCGTCGCGCACGGCGTCGACGTGACCCGTGCGGGTCGGGAAACGGATCGATGCGTGATCGACGTCGATCATCGTGCGGCCTCCTGTCGATCGGCGCGCGCGGCGGCCGGCGGCGCGGGCTCGAGCCATGCCGGGTCGCGCCGCAGCACCGGCAGTTCGGCGGGCGGGTTCGCGAGCGGCGGATGCGCCGCGAGCAGCCCGCGCGTATAGGGATGAGACGCATCGCGCAGGTCGCGCGCGGCGCAGGTTTCGACCACGCGCCCGGCATACATCACCGCGACGCGGTCGCAGAACGACATCACGAGCGGCAGGTCGTGGCTGATGAACATCAGGCCCGTGCCGTGCCGCGCGATCATCGCATCGAGCACCGCGAGCACTTGCATCGACACCGCGACGTCGAGCGCGGAGGTCGGCTCGTCGGCGATCAACAGGCGCGGGCCGGTCGACACCATCATCGCGATCATCACGCGCTGGCCCATGCCGCCCGACAGCTCGTGCGGATACGCATCGGCGACGCGCGCCGGGTCGCGGATCTGCACGGCCGCGAGCGCGTCGACGATCCGCTCGCGCAGGGCGCGGCCGCGCAAGCCCGGCTCGCGCAGCCGGAACGCTTCACCCATCTGCTTCGCGACGGTCATCACCGGGTTCAGCGAATATTTCGGGTCCTGCAGGATCATGCCCATCTGGCTGCCGCACAGCCGCCTGCGTTCGCGCGGCGACATCGCGAGCAGGTCGTGGCCCGCGAAGCGCATCGTGTGCGCGGACCACCGCGCGGCGTCGGGCAGCAGGCCGAGCAGCGCGCGGCCCGTCAGCGACTTGCCCGAGCCCGATTCGCCGACGATGCCGAGCCGTTCGCCCGGCGCGAGCGTCAGCGACAGGTCGCGCACGGCGTCGGTGACGCTGCCGTCGTGCCCGCGGAAACCGATCTTCAGCCCGTCGATCTCGCAGAGCGGCGCCGGCGCGGTGGTGGAATTCATCGGCATGTCACGCTCCATGGCGGGGATCGAAGACGTCGCGCAGCCCGTCGCCGAGCAGGTTGAACGCGAGGCTCACGAGCAGGATCGCGATGCCGGGCAGCGTCGCGACCCACCACGCGTCGAGCAGCACGTTGCGGCCCGACGCGACCATGAAACCCCATTCGGGGCTCGGCGGCTGCGCGCCGAGGCCGAGAAAGCCGAGGCCCGCGACGGTCAGGATGATGCCGGCCATGTCGAGCGTCGCACGCACGATCACCGACGACATGCACAGCGGCATGATGTAGCGCAGCAGGATGCGCGGTCCCGACGCACCTTGCAGCCGCGCCGCGTGGATGTAGTCGGCCTGCGCGATGCGGATCGTCTCCGCGCGCGCGAGCCGCGCATACGCGGGCCATGCGGTGATCGAGATCGCGACGACCGCGTTGATCACGCCGGGGCCGAGCGCGGCCGCGAATGCGAGCGCGAGCACGATCTTCGGAAACGCGAGCGCGATGTCGGTGATGCGCATCAGCACGCTGTCGACGAAGCCGCCGCAATAGCCGGCCGTCGTGCCTATCAGCAGGCCGATCGGCACGACGATCACGACGACGAGCAGCGCGATGCCGAGCGTCAGGCGCGACCCCGCGATCAGCCGCGAAAGGATGTCGCGGCCGAGCTGGTCGGTGCCGAACCAGTGCGACGGCGAGCCGGGCGGCAGCAGCCGGTCGGCCAGCACCTGGCGCAGCGGATCGTGCGGCATGATCAGCGGGCCGACGATCGCGACCGCGATCAGCGCGACCAGGATCGCGAGCCCGAACAGGTTGAGCGGATTGACCGCGAAGCGGCGCCAGCGGCGGTACGCGAGGCCGAACGCGGCCTGCGAGCGCGACGCGGGCGCATCGGAAAGAAGCCACGCGCGCAGCGTGAGACGCTCGGCATTCATGATCGGGCGGCCTTCGGGGTGGACGGGGAAAGAAGCGGGGCGGAAGCGGTCATGTCGGAGCGGCCCTCAGCGCGCACGTGGATCGAACACGCGGTACAGCGCGTCGGTCAGCAGGTTGACGGTGATGAACATCGCGCCGATCACGAGCGTCGCGCCGAGCACCGCGTTCATGTCGGCGTTCAGCAGCGCGCCGGTCAGGTACGAGCCGAGCCCCGGCCACGCGAACACGATCTCGGTCAGCACCGAGCCTTCGAGCAGGTTGCTGTACGTGAGCGCGATCACGGTGAGCAGCGGCACCGCGATGTTGCCGAACGCGTGCCGCCAGATCACGCGCCGCTCGGACAGGCCCTTCGCGCGCGCGGTGACGATGTATTCCTGGCTCAGCTGGTCGAGCATGAACGAGCGCGTCATGCGGCTCAGATACGCGACCGAGTAGTAGCCGAGGATCGCGGCCGGCAGCGCGATGTGCGACACCGCGTTGCGCAATACGTCCCACTCGCCCGCGAGCGCCGCATCGAGCAGCAGGCTGCCGGTGCGCGGGTCGACCATCCCGTCGTACACGGGATCGAGCCGGCCGGGGCCGCCGACCCAGTGCAGCCGCGCATAGAACAGCAGCAGCCCCATCAGCCCGAGCCAGAATACCGGCACCGAATTTCCGATCAGCCCGACGAAGCGCGCGATGTGATCGATCGGCCGGTTGTGCTTCACGGCGGCCGCGACGCCGAGCGGCACGCCGATCGCGATGCCGATCAACGTCGCGATCGTCGCCAGTTCGAGCGTGGCCGGGAACACGCGCCGGATGTCGTCGAGCACCGGGTTCGCGGTCAGCAGCGACACGCCGAGGTTGCCGTGCAGCACGTCGCGCGCATAGATCAGGAATTGCGTGACGAGCGGCTTGTCGAGCCCGAGCGCGATGCGCTCGGCCGCATAGGCGTCGGCCGATGCGCGATCGCCGAGAATCGCGAGCACGGGATCGATCGGCACCTTGCGGCCGATCACGAACGTCAGCGCGAGCAGCCCCGCGAACGTGACGGCGAGCGTGAGCGCCCAGCGCAGCACGCGCAGTGCCCAGCGTACGGCCGGGCGCCGCGCGGGCAGCGTGCGCAGGGCTTCGAGGGAGGAGGCGGGAGTCGACATGCGGCGAATCTTATTGCTTCTTCAGGTTGCGGTACGACACGAGATCGTTGATCGGCCCGACTTCGAGCCCGCTCACGCCGGGCCGCGTCGCGACCTGCGCGACTTTCTCGAACATGATCACGAACGGCGAGCGCGCGAGCACTTCCTTCTGCATCGCCTGATACCGTTGCGCGCGTTTCGCGGCGGCCGGCTCGGCGAGCGCGGCGTCGGTTTCCCTCGTCAGTTGCGGGATGTCCCAGCTGTTGCGCCAGGCCAGCATTTTATAGCTCGACTTGTCGGAGTTGTCCGGATTCCACGCAAAACCTTGCGCGTTGCTGTGCGGGTCGATGTAGTCCGCCGACCATTCGCCGATGTAGATGTCGTGCTGGCGCGCGCGGTATTTCGCGAGCGTCTGCTTGTTGTCGCCGGGGATCAGCTGAACCTTGATGCCCGCCTGCGCGAAGTTAGCCTGCACGGCCTGTGCGATCTCCGTGTACGGATAGTCGTTGCGCACGTCCATCGTCACCGAGAAGCCGCCGGGCACGCCGGCCTTCGCGAGCAGCGCCTTCGCCTTCGCGACGTCGAGCTTGTACGGGTTCGTGTTCAGCGTGCCGAGGAAGCCTTCGGGCAAGAAGGTCTGGTGCACCTTGTAGGTCGTCTTCACGACGTTGCTCTGGATGCCCGCATAGTCGACGAGCCATTTCAGCGCTTCCTGCACGTCGGGTTTCGCGAGCGTCGGGTTCTTCGTGTTCAGGCCGAGATACAGCAGCGTCGCCTGTGGCGATGCCGCCACCTTCGCCTTGCCGGACTTCGCCACCGACGCGAGATCGTCGGGGCTCAGGTCGCGCGCCGCGTCGACGTCGCCGTTTTCCAGCAGCAGGCGCTGGCTTGCGGCTTCGGGCACGTGGCGCAGCACGATGCGCTTCATCGCGAGCGGCAGCCGGTAGCCGTCGAAGCGTTGCAGCACGAGGCTGTCGCCGGCCGTCCACTTGACCAGCCTGTATGCGCCGGAGCCGGCTTCGTTGGTCTTCAGCCACGCGTTGCCGAAGTCGTTGCCCTGCTGATGCGACAGCAGCAGCTTCTTGTCGAGCACCGACGCGGGCCACGAGCCGAGCACGTTCAGCACGAAGGTCGGCGCGTACTTGCGGTCGGTCGTGATCGACACCGTCGCGTCGTCGAGCTTCTTCACGTTCGCGGCGACGTTCGCCTTCGTGAGGCCGATGCCGGTCAGCACGGCGGCCGGCCCCTTGTCGAGCAGCACCGCGCGCTGGATCGACCACGCGACGTCGTCGGCCGTCAGCGGGTTGCCCGAGTGGAACTTGAGGCCGGTGCGCAGCTTGAACGTATAGGTCAGGCCGTCGGGGCTGACCGTCCACGACTGCGCGACGTCGCCGTTGAATTTCGACGGATCGCGCAGGTCGACGCGCACGAGCCGGTCGTACGTGTTCGCGACGTATTCCTCCGGCACCAGCTCGTAGATCTCGCCGGGGTCGAGCGTCGTGAATTCGTCGAGCAGCGTGGCCATCACGAACAAGTCCTTCGGCGTTTCCGCATGGGCGGCGCAAAGCGGAACGGCGGCGAATACGGACGCGGCGGCCAGCGCCGCGACGAGCCGGGATGTCGGGAATTTCATGTGCGCTCCATCGGTCGTTGAAGTCGTTGAACGTGAACGGAAAAGGGGGGCGTGCTTCGTCGTTACATCAGGCGCCACGGGCCGCTCGCCGCGTTGTCGATCTGCGGCAACGCGCGAGAGCCGGGCAGTTCGTAGTGCCACCATTCGCTGTCGATGTGCGCGAAGCCGGCCGCGTGCATCACGCCGAGCAGCAGCAGGCGGTTGCGTTGCACTTGCTCGGGCAGCCCCGCGTGAAAGTGGCCCGACGCGGCGACCATCTCGTCGAAGCCGGTGCCCATGTCGAGCGGCGCGCCGTTCGCGCCGACGAGCGTCAGGTCGAGCGCGGTGCCGCGGCTGTGATTCGAGCCGCGGCCGAGATCGGCGACGAAGTTCGGATCGGGCAGGAAATCCCACAGCACCTGCTGCGCCTGCGGCGGCCGGTAGGCGTCGTAGATGCGCAGCGTGAAGCCTGCCTGCGCGGCGACGTCGACCGCGCGGCGCAATGCGGCTTCGGCCGGCTCGAGCAGCAGACAGTGCGCGTTGCGGTAGATCGGCTTGCCGGTCAGGTTGCGCTCGGTCGCATAGACGAGATCGATATCGACGCGATGCGTGGCGGGCGTGATTTCGACGAGGCGGTGATCGTTCATCGGCAGGATGGGCTCGCTCATGATTCGAATTGATCGAACGTGCGCTGCAGTTCGCGGTTGCGCGCGACGCGCCGGTCGATCGCGGGGCCGAGGCGATCGACCACCGCCGTGATCAGCAGGTTGAACAGGCAGGTGAGCGGCGCGAGCGAATCCCAGAACTGGCCGACGTCGGTCTTCACCTGCAGCAGGTCGGCCGGCCATTCGCGCGCCCACGGGCACGACAGATCGGTGACCAGCGCGAACGGCTGGCCGAGCTCGGCGGCCGCCTCACAATAGCGGCGCGCGCTGCGCGAATACGCGCGCGTATCGGTGACGACGCAGTACGGCCGCTCGAATTCGGAGTTCAGCGAATCGACGTACGAGCCCGACTGGCCGTCGGAATAGAACACGCGCGGGCGCAGGTATTCGAGGTAGCTGCTGAATGCGTTGCTGATGCCGCGCGTCGACTGGATGCCGAGGATGAACACGGCGTCGGCCTGCGCGATGCGGTCGGCGACCTGCGCGAACACCGGGCCTTCGGCCAGGCGGTACACGTGACGGATCGCGTCGAGCTCGCGCTCGAGCGACGACGCGAGCGGGCCGTCACTCCCGTTGCCGCGGTTGCGTTCGGCCGGTTGCGTGCCCGCGATGCGGCGGTATTCGTCGAGCCGGTCGGTGATCATCCACGGACGATCGCCGCCGCCGCGCAGTTCGCGCTTCAGGTCGTCGAGATTGCGGTAGCCGACGCTGCGCAGGAAGCGCCCGACCGAGATGCCGCTGGTGCCGGCCTGCTGCGCGATCTGGTCGGCCGTCTCGAGCCCGAGCCGGTCGAGGTTCGCGAGCATGTAGCTCGCGATGCGCTTGGCCGTCGGGGTCAGCTCGGCATAGCGGGATTCGACGGTACGGGCGAACGCGCAAGTCATTGGATGTTAGATCGTTGTCGTTGGTTGAACGAATGTCATCCATCTAACAAAGCCAAAATCATTCGCGCCAGCGGATAAAAACTATGGTGTGAGGATGGGCGATAGGGGCTGCTCAAGAGCGGATGGCAGCATGCAAGGGCGTCCTTTTTATGTTTGTCATGCATATTTTGCATTTATGCGTGTGAGGAATAATTTGCGTTTATGCCTGTTGGGAATATACTGCGCTTATTGCCTACAGGAATACGCGCCGTGAATCTCATCGTCAATACGCCCGCGCAACTGGGCGAAATCCTGTCTTCCGCGCGTCAGGCCAACGGCCTGACGCAAGCCGAAGCGGCAGTGCGAATCGGCGTGGGCCAGTCGCGGCTGTCGCTGCTCGAAACCACGCGTACCGAAAGCCTGTCGCTCAGGCAATTGCTCGAGCTGACCGCGCTGTACGGTCTCGAACTCATCATTCGCACCAAGGACGGGCGCGACGCAGCCGCCGCCGAGTGGTAAGCGATGGGACGCAAATCGCATACTCGCGCGCTGTCGATCTGGACGAACGGCCAGAGGGTCGGCACATGGCGGATTCCCGTGCGCGGCGGCATGGAACTGCTGTACGACGCCGGCTGGAAGCAGTCGGCTGTCGGCCGCCCGTTGTCGTTGTCGCTGCCGTTCGGTGTCGGCGATGCCCCGTTGCGCGGCGAACGCGTCAATCATTACTTCGACAACCTGCTTCCGGACAGCGACGCCATTCGGCGCAGATTGGCCGCCCGGTTCGGCACGGCGACGACCGAGCCGTTCGATCTGCTTGCCGCGCTCGGTCGCGATTGCGTCGGGGCGGTGCAATTGCTCGGCGAAGACGATGCGCCGACTGGCCTGGATCGCATCGACGGCACGCCGCTGTCGGACGAGGACGTCGCACGCGTGCTCGATCAGGCGAGCGGTGTGGCGACGGGGGCCGAAGACGACGACGATTTCCGGCTGTCGCTGGCCGGTGCGCAGGAAAAGACCGCACTGCTGTTTCACGACGGGCGCTGGATGCGTCCGCACGGCGCCACGCCGACGACGCATATTCTCAAGTTGCCGCTCGGGCTGGTCGGCAACAAGCGCGCCGATCTCACGGCCTCCGTCGAGAACGAGTGGCTGTGTCTCGCGATCCTGCGAGCATTCGGTCTGCCGGCGGCGGGTGCGGAAATCGTGCGTTTCGGCGCGCACAAGGTACTGTCGGTCGAACGGTTCGATCGGGTGTTGCATCGCGACGGCGGATGGCTGTTGCGCTTGCCGCAGGAAGATTTCTGCCAGGCGCTCGGCGTGCCGCCTCACCTGAAGTACGAGTCGCAGGGCGGCCCCGGCGTGCCCGATCTGGCCGGCCTTCTGCGCCGTTCGGAGACGGCGCGGGAGGATCTCGACACACTGTTCGCCGCCCTGATCGTGTTCTGGATGCTCGCCGCCCCGGACGGGCATGCGAAGAACTTCAGCCTGCGCCTGCTGCCGGGCGGCCGTTTCCGCCTCACGCCGCTCTATGACGTGATGTCGATCTGGCCGGTCGAAGGCGATGGCGCGAACCAGTGGTCGTGGCACAAGGCGAAGCTCGCGATGGCCGTGCACGGCAAGCGCAAGCATTATGCGATGCGCGATATCACGCGACGGCACTTTACCGCGATGGCCGAATATTGCCTGCTCGGCGACATCGCGACGCCGATCGTCGAACGGCTCATCGCCGCGACGCCGCAGGTGATCGAGTCGGTCGGTGCCGCACTGCCTCCCGGTTTCCCGGCCAGGGTCGCGGAGCGCATTCTGGGCGGATTGCGGTTCGCCGCGCAGCGGCTCGCCGACATGCCGCGGGAGTAAACCGCGGCCCGACGCGGCCCGGCTAGCCGGTGGTCGACGGACCGGCGTTCGCTTGTTTCCCGTTTTTCACGATCGGTTCTCCGAATCGACTGCATCGCATCGGCGATCGCACGTGGCGCCTCGATCGCTTCCCGTCGCCATGCGTGACGTCACGACCTGCCGCGGTCGTATTTCCGCATTCATCGCACCCGACCGATTCGCCGACAACCGTCGCCGCCCGGCGTTCCTCCGCACCGCAATAATTACAAAATTAAAGTCGATCAGATTAAATCATTGATTCAGGTTAATAATTCATTTAAGTTTTTCTGTGATTTGGATTTAACTTGCGTCACGGGATGTTTGATTTTCGATAATCCGAAAACGGCAAGTATTCCGTAACCGGAATTCTCTCAATCGCAAGAATGAAGAGGAAATCATGACGAATCTTTCTCGACGCAGGATGCTGGCAGGTACGGCCGGCGCCATTGCCGCCGCGGGCATCGCGGTATCGGCCAAGGCCGCCTCGTTCGGCAATCCGGACAGTCCGCCGGAAGGCGCGGTGAATGCGCGCAATCGCCAGAGCCTGACCGACCCGGGGCCTAAAAATCCGGCCATCGCCAATCAATTTCCGTCTTTTCAGGATCCGCCGGCCACCGATATCAACGGGATGCCGTTATTCTGGGCGTCTTTCAATAATGCCCATAAACGCATTCAAAATGGCGGCTGGGCGCGCGAAGTGACGCAGGACGATTTCGCGATTTCCGAAACCATTTCCGGCGTCAACATGCGGCTGACGCGCGGCGGCATTCGCGAGATGCACTGGCACCAGCAGGCCGAGTGGGCCATCATGCTCGACGGCCGCTGCCGGATCACGGTGCTCGACGAACTCGGCCGGCCGTCGGTGCAGGACGTCAAAACCGGCGATCTCTGGTATTTCCCGCCCGGCCTGCCGCATTCGCTGCAGGGCGTCGGCCGCGACGGCGCCGAGTTCCTGCTCGCATTCGATAACGGCCGCGCATCGGAATTCAACACGCTGTTGCTGACCGACTGGATCGCGCATACGCCGCCCGACGTGCTCGCGCTCAACTTCGGCGTGCCGGCCGATGCGTTCAGGAACGTGCCGCTCGACAACCTGTGGATCTTCCAGGGCGACGAGCCGGGCCCGCTCGCGGACGCGCAGCGCGCGTCGGCCGCATCGGCCGGTGTGCCGCCGCATCCGTTCGTCTTTTCGCTCGGCGACATGAAGCCGGTCAGGAAGACGCGCGGCGGCGAGGTGCGGATCGCGGACAGCACGAACTTCAACGTGTCGACGACCGTCGCGGCAGCGCTCGTCACCGTGCATCCGGGCGGCATGCGCGAGCTGCACTGGCACCCGAACGCCGACGAATGGCAGTACTACCTGCAAGGCGAGGCGCGGATGACGGTGTTCGACACGGGGCCGAAGGCGCAGACGGCCGACTTCCGCGCGGGCGACGTCGGCTATGTGAAGAAGAGCCTCGGTCACTACGTGCAGAACACCGGCCAGACCGACCTCGTGTTCCTCGAAATCTTCAAGACCGACCGCTATGCGGAGGTGTCGTTGTCCGACTGGCTCGCGCATACGCCGCCGAAGCTCGTCGAAGCGCACCTGAACGTCGCGCCGGACGTGATCGCGCAGTTTCCGCGCAATCGTCCCGACGTCGTGCCGCTGTAACGCCGCCATCGTCCTGCCATGGCCGGCCACGGCACGTGCGCCCGAATCGGTCTTTCTCATTCGAACGGACACTCCACCATGCTTCCCGTCCCGAGCAAACCTGCCGGCGGCTTCGCGCTGCCGGGCCGCACCACCGAGCACCCCGACGGCGCGGCGCGCGCCGCGCTGGAAGGGCGCCGCACCGGCGTCGCCGCGCTGCTGCCGTTCGTCGGCCCGGCCGTGATCGCATCGATCGGCTACATGGACCCCGGCAACTTCGCGACCAACATTCAGGCCGGCGCCGCGTATGGCTACCGGCTGCTGTGGGTCGTGCTGGCCGCGAACGCGATCGCGATGCTGTTCCAGGCGATGTCGGCGAAGCTCGGCATCGTGACCGGCCGCAATCTCGCCGAACTGTGCCGCGACCGGTTTCCCGCGCCGGTCGTGTGGGGCATGTGGATCGCATCCGAGATCGCCGCGATGGCGACCGACCTCGCCGAATTCCTCGGCGGCGCGCTCGCGTTCGGGCTGTTGTGCCATTTGTCGCTGTTCGCGGGGATGATCGCGACCGCATTCGCGACCTGCGCGATCCTCGCGCTCGAAAAGCGCGGCTTCCGGCCGCTCGAAGCGGCGATCGCGGCGCTGGTCGGCGTGATCGGCGCGTGCTATCTCGGCGAGTTGCTGATCGCGCCGCAGGACTGGCGTGCGGCCGCGTTCCATCTGGCGGTCCCGCAGATTCCGGATCATGCGGCACTGACGATCGCAGTCGGGATCATCGGCGCGACGATCATGCCGCACACGCTGTATCTGCATTCGGGCCTCACGCAGGGTCGCACCGCGCCGCGCGACGACGCGCAGCGGCGGCGGCTCGTGCGTTTCTCGAACCGCGAGGTCGTGATCGCGCTCGGGCTCGCCGGATTCGTGAATCTCGCGATGGTGATGATGGCGTCGTCGGCGTTCCACGTGACCGCGCCGGGCATGACCGACATCGGCGACGCCTATCACACGCTGGTCCCGGTGCTCGGGCCGGCGGCCGGCGCGCTGTTTCTCGTCGCGCTGCTGACCTCGGGCGTGTCGAGCTCGGTGGTCGGCACGATGGCCGGGCAGGTCGTGATGCAGGGCTTCATCCACCGCCGCATGTCGGTCTGGGTGCGGCGAGCGGTGACGATCGCGCCCGCGTTCGCGGTGGTCGCGCTCGGCTGCGACGTGACGCGGGCGATGGTGGCGAGCCAGGTCGTGCTGAGCTTCGTGCTGCCGATGCCGATGATCGCGCTGCTGATGCTGTCGGCGCGCAAGGACGTGATGGGCGCTTACGCGATGCGGATGCCGCTGCGGATCGTCGCCGGCGCGGCAACGGTCGTGATCGTCGGGCTGAATGCTTACCTGGTATGGGCGGCGTTCAATTGAACGCGTGTGGGCGCGCGCTTACTGTTGCATGTCCGGCGCTTCCCGTAGCCGCCAGATCGCGTTGCACTGCTGGCCGCCGAGGCTCGTCGCGCGCAGCGTGACGACGGCGCCGGCTGCTATCCGGTACCAGAAATGCGCCATCAGTTCGGTGCCTTTGCGCTGCGCTTGGCCGTCGACCAGCACTTCGCACAGCAGCGGCGACGGCGAGCCGGACGGGTGCGTGACGTAGACGTTCAGCCGTGCGATGTCGCGGGTCGCGGCGAACACGATTTCGTGGTTCCCGCTGCCGACGAGCATCGTGCCGCCCGGTTCGTCGATCGCCTGCAGGTAGGCGCCCGCGCTCGTCTCGATCGCCGCGGACGCGACGCTCAGCCCGGCCGACTGCACGTAATCCGCCGCCGCGATGCGTGCGGCGAGCGCATCGGACGGGGCCGGCGTGCCGTCCGACAGCGCGAACGGCCTGCCGTCGCGCAGCGCGGCGTCGGTGTGGTTCGCGTAGTAGCGCCACCGGTCGAGGAAGCGGATGTCGCCGGTCATGTGCAGCGCACGGATCGGCTCGCCGTGATACCGGAGCGTGGTCTTGCCGCTGCCCGCATCGAACGATTCGTGAATGCCGTACTTGCTGACGAAGTTCTGGACCGGGTCGAGCAGCGCCGTTTCGCCTTGTGCGCTCCACAGATGCAGGAATGTCGTATCGATGCCGAAGCATTCCTGGAAATCGGTGCCGATGCGGGCGATGCAGTCGCGCAGGTGGCCGGCATAACGCGCCCATGCGGCGGCGGTTCCGGCGACGAGCCCGGCCTGCAGCGCACCGCCGTGGCGCGCATTGACTTCGTCGACGACGAGGCGCCAGTGGTGGTCGCGCCGTTCGCCGATCAGCGGCGTGACGACGAACGTGCAGAACAGCGGGTCGGAGCACACGTGGATGCGGTCGTCGCCGATCCGCGAGAACAGGTCGAACTGCGGCGCGCAGAACCAGATGTCCGCGTCGTACAGCGCGAGCTTGCGGATCTGCGGATGGCGTGCGCAGTACTCGGCAGCCTCGATGAAGCGGCCGACCGGCAGCGCGTAGGCGCTCGACGCGTCGATCACGTCGACCGACTGGTTCGCGAGAATCTGCCGCTTGCGCTCGGACAGCCCGTAGCCGATCACCGCGATCCGCCCGTCGTAGCCGGCGTGCCGCAGCGACAGCAGGAACGGCACGAGCATTTCGTACCACGCGCGGTTGTTGTCGTTGATCGCCACGCACACTGCGTGCTCGTTCGAATGCATGCTCTCGTCCCGTTACGTGTGCCCGGCGCGGTATCCGCGCGATGCAGGTCATTGTAGATCGCCGCCGCCGCACGGGCCGTCGCCGGCCCGGCGGCCCGCGGCGATTACCTGCACGGCGGTGTGGCCGCGCGTGCGGGTAGCCGCGATTATTTCGCGAGCGTGCGGTATGACACGAGGTCGTTGATCGGCCCGATTTCCGGTCCGGTCGCGCCGGGGCGCGTGGCGACCTGCACGACCTTCTCGAACATGATGATGAACGGCGAGTTCGCGAGCACGGCCTTCTGCAGCGCTTCGTAACGCTGCGCGCGCTTCGCGGGCGACGGCTCGACGAGCGCGGCCTCGGTGTCCTTCGTCAGTTGCGGAATGTCCCAGCTGTTGCGCCACGCGAGCATCTTGGTCGGCGACTGGTCCGAGTTGTCCGGATTCCACGCGAAACCGCGCGCGTTGCTGTTCGGGTCCATGTAGTCGGGCGACCATTCGCCGACGAAGATGTCGTGCTGGCGCGCGCGATACTTGCCGATCGCCTGCTTCGCGTCGCCGGGGATCAACTTCACGCGGATGCCGCCCTGCGCGAAGTTCGCCTGCAGCGCCTGCGCGATCTCGAGGTACGGATAGTCGTTCGGCATGTCCATCGTCACGTCGAAACCGTTCGGCAGGCCGGCCTTCGCGAGCAGCGCCTTCGCCTTCGCGACGTCCTGCTTGTACGGCCGCGCGTTCAGCGTGCCGAGGAAGCCCTCGGGCAGGAAGGTCTGATGCACCTTGTAGGTCGTGCTGACGATGTTGCGCTGGATGCCGTCGTAATCGACGAGCCACTTCATCGCCTGCTGCACCTCGGGCTTCGCGAGGTTCGGGTTCTTCGTGTTCAGGCTCAGGTACAGCAGGGCCGACACCGGCCACGACGCGACCTTGATCTTGCCGGCCTTCGACAGCGCGGCAAGGCTGTCGGGGCTCAGGTTGCGCGCGGCGTCGGCGTCCCCGTTCTCCAGCAGCAGCCGTTGCGCGGACGCTTCGGGCACGTGACGCAGCACGACGCGCTTCATCGGGTACGGCGTGCGGTATTTGTCGAAGCGCTGCAGCACGATGGATTCGTTCGGCGTCCACTTGACGAGCTGGTACGGGCCCGAGCCCGCGTCGTTGGTGCGCAGCCAGCCGCTGCCGAAATCGTTGCCTTGCTGGTGCGACAGCAGCAGCTTCTTGTCGAACACCGATGCCGGGCACGCGCTCAGCACGTTGAGCACGAAGCTCGGCGCGTACTTGCGGTCGGTTTCGAGCACGACGGTTTGCGGATCGATCGCGCGCACCTTCTGCATCACGTTCGCCTTCGTGAGGCCGAGATCGGCGAGCACGCCGGCCGGCCCCTTGTCGAGCAGGATGGTGCGCTGCAGCGACCATGCGACGTCGTCGGCGGTGACGGGGTTGCCGGAATGGAACGTGAGGCCCGGGCGCAGCTTGAACGTGTAGGTCAGGCCGTCGGCGCCGACCGTCCACGATTGCGCGATCTGTCCGTCGAAGCGCGTCGGGTCCTTCAGGTCGACGCGCACCAGCCGTTCGTAGGTGTTCGCGACGTATTCGGACGGCACCAGCTCGTAGATACCGCTCGGATCGAGGGTCGTGAATTCGCCCAGTTGCGTGGCGACGACGAAGATGCCGGGCGGCGTGGCAGCCTGCGCCGGCAGCGCCGGAACAAGCGCGACGAGCGCGGCGCTGACGAACAGCCGGGACAGCAGGTGCTTCATGCGGGCTCCGTTGAAAAGGAATCGTGGTGCGATTCTCTCATCGACGGGCGCCCGGATGAAAATATTCGGCAGGTGCGCCGGTTGGCGCGTCGCGACGGACCGGGCGGCTCGCGCCGGCGGGCGTCAGATCGCGCAGCGCGCGACCGCGAAGCGCATCGCTTCCTCGGCCGGCTCGCTGCCGGAGCCGCGCACGACCTTGATCACCGAGCCGTTGCCCGACGGCGTCAGCGTGACGAAGTACGAATTCGAGCCGACCGCGATGTCGGTCACGCCGTTGTGCTGCGATCGTTCGGTGCCCGACAGGCGGCTGTCGAGGCAGTTTGCGATCGCGTAGGCCGGGCGTTGCGATGACACGTAGATCATCGGTGCAGCCCCCGAGCCGGCCGAGTCGGACGACGGAGCGGAACCGCAGGCGGCGAGCAGGGCAGCGGGGAGGAGCAGCAGGAATCGTTTCATGGTCGGTCGTCGGGTGTCTCGTATCGAGGCTGGAGCGCGGGGTGGCGAAACGCGAAGCTTCGCGACGAAACCGCCCGGAATCGGGCCGCTTTTGACGGACGACGATGCAACGGGCGGCTGACGACGGAGTATACCCGCAGCATTTGACGCCGTCGGCGCGTTGAAACGATTCGATACAAAGCGCCCGCTGCCGGCCGGGCGCTTGCGTCGGTCGTCGCCGTTATCGGCGCATCGCGCGGTCGTCGCGATGCCGGCGCGCAGTCCGGCGCCGCGCATGCGGATCAATGCGCGCCGGCCGCCGCCGCATCGGCATCGCCGCCGCCCGAGCGCGACGGTTTCGTGATCCAGATGAGCGGGATGATCGCGATGAAGATGATCGCCGACACGTAGAAGATGTCGTTCAGGCCCATCACGGCCGCCTGCGAATCGACCGATGCATTGAAGAACGCGAGTGCCGAATCGGGGCCCAGGTGCAGCAGCGAACGGCTCGTGTCGAGCTGTTGCATGAAGACCGGATTGGTGGCGCTCGCCTGTTCGGTGAGCCGCACGTGATGCAGGATCGTGCGGTCGTTCCACGCATTGCCGATCAGCGACGTCCCCATCGCTCCGCAGAACGTGCGGCCGAAATTCGACAGGCCGGCCGCGGCCGGAATCTTTTCCGGCGGCAGCCCGGACAGGATGATCGACGTCAGCGGCACGAAGAACATCGCCATCGGAATGCCCTGCAACAGCGTCGGCAGCACCAGATCCCGGCGCGACACGTCGGTATAGAACGTCGTGCGCATCATGAAGACAACCGCGAAGCCGACGAACGCGAGCGTCGCGATATAGCGCGGATCGGTGCGCGGCAGCAGACGCCCCATGACCGGCGTGAGCAGGATCGCGAAGAATCCGAGCGGCGCGGTGGCCAGCCCCGAATCGACCGCGCGGTAGCCGAGATAGCCCTGCATCCATTGCGGCAGCAGCACGAGCGTGCCGAAGAACATCCCGTACGCGACGGAAATCGCGATCGTGCCGCCCGCGAAATTGCGCTGCGTGAAGAGTCGCAGGTCGACGATCGGGTTGGCTTCGTGCAGTTCCCACACGAGGAAGAACGCGAAGCCGATCAGCGCGACGATGCCCAGCGCGACGACCACCGGCGAGTTGAACCAGTCGAGATCCTTGCCCTTGTCGAGCATGATCTGCAACGACGCGACCCACAGCACGAGCAGGAGCAGGCCGACCGTGTCGATCGGCATGCGGCGCGTGGCCGATTCGCGATCGCGGAACACGAACCACGTGACGGCGGCCGCGAAGAAGCCGACCGGAATGTTGATGTAGAAGATCCACGACCAGTTGTAGTCGTACGTGATCCAACCGCCGAGCGACGGCCCCGCGATCGGGCCGACGAGCGCCGTCATCGACCACAGCGCGAGCGCGGTCGACGACTTCTGCCGCGGCCATGCGCCGAGCAGCAGCGCCTGCGACAGCGGCGCGAGCGGCCCCGCGACCGCACCCTGCAGGATCCGCGCGGCGAGCAGCGTCGGCAGGTTCGGTGCGATTCCGCACAGCCACGACGCGAGCACGAACAGCAGGATCGACGTGACGAACAGGCGTACCTGACCGAAGCGCTGAGTGAGCCAGCCGGTCAGTGGAATCGACACCGCGTTGGCCGCCGCGAAGATCGTGATCACCCACGTGCCTTCGTCGACCGACACGCCGAGCTCGCCCGAGATCGTCGGGATCGCGACGTTCGCAATCGACGAGTCGAGCACGTTCATGAACATCGCCAGCGATACCGCGATCGTGCCGATGACGAGCCGGCCGCCCGACAGCGGGCCTGAAGACGAGGGAGAGGACATGGCGTTCCTGCGTGATGGACGAAGGCCGTACGCCGCGCCCGCACGTGGCGTGCGGCGCGCGGCGAAGCGCGAAACGGACGGACGCGCGCGCGCCGCACGGCGGCCCGACGAGCGGTGCCGTCGCGTGCGGTGGTCGGTTCGAACGGTGAATCGGAATGGCGAAGCCGGGGCCGGCTTCGCGGAGCGGGAGGGTGCCGGTCAGGAGGGCGCGACGCGCGTGACGCGTCGGCGGGCAGCGGGCACGTGGCTGCCGTAGCGGGTGTGGTCGTTTTTCATCGTCACAGGCTAACGATGCGGCGAACGACGATCAACGCTTGCGCACTCATTAATTCCTTTCGTGGGCCGCAATAATGTGGACGCCGTGCATCGATCGCAGGCCCTACGGCACGGTCCGCCACGCAGTGAAGACTTCGGTCAGGAACTCGACGAATGCGCGCACCTTGCTGTCTAGCGTCGCGCGTTTCGGGTAGAGCGCGTGCAGCTCGACGTCGTCGGTGCGATGCCAGTCGGGCAGCACGATTTCGAGTTCGTTGCTCTCGATCCGCCGTGTGGTGAAGTGGGTCGAAATCAGCGCGATGCCGCCGCCGCTCGCGGCCTGGCGCAGCACCGTGACCGATTCGTTCGAGATCAGCACGGGCCGCACCGGCACGTCGGCGACGTCGCCGGCCGCGTTGGTGAGGCGCAGCGTCAGACCGGGCGTGTCGCGGCCGACGAACAGGATGTCGTGATCGACGAGATCCTGCGGCGTGCGCGGCCGGCCGGCGCGGTCGAGATAGCGCGGGCTGGCCGCGAGTTTCGCGTGCGACCAGCCGAGCGCGCGCGCGACATAGCCGGAATCGGTCAGCACGCCGGTGCGCAGCGCGACGTCGAAGCCGTGTTCGACGAGGTCGAGCGCGCTGTTGTCGTAGATCAGCACGAGCTGGACCAGCGGGTAGCGCCGGCGAAACTCGGCGAGCGCCGGTTCCAGTTCGAACAGGCCGATCGCGTAAGGCACCAGCACGCGCAGCGTGCCTTCGGGTTCCGTGCGCAGTGCGCGCACCTGACGATCCGCGTCGAGCAGGATCTCCTCGGCGCGCAGGCAGCGTTCGTAATAGTCGCGGCCGGCTTCGGTGACGGACACGCGGCGCGTCGTGCGGTACAGCAACTGGACGCCGAGGTCGTCCTCGAGCTGCCTGATCTTGCGGCTCACGCGACTGAGCGGCATGTCGATCTGCGTGGCCGCGGCGGTGAAGCTGCCGCGTTCCACCACGCGCAAGAATATCCGGATGCTCTCGAGGTCCATGCGATTCGTTTCGGTGGTTGGCCTGCGCGCATCTTACCGTCGCGGGCCGGAACGCTGCGGATCGAGCCGATTATCCCGCCCGGCGCAATAACGCATCCTGCCCGCGCCCCGTAGTGGCGGCCGCCGCGCGACCGTATGCTCGCCGGATGAAATTCGCTTTCCCCAGCATGCCGCCGCTCGCGGCCGTCCGGGCCGCGCTGCGCGACGCGCGTCCGACGCTGCCGCCCGGCGCGCTTGCATTCGCACTCCGCAATACCGCCGCGTCGTTGACCGCGCTCTATATCGCGTTCCGGATGAATCTCGACGATCCGATATGGGCCGCCTCGACCGTGTGGATCGTCGCGCAGGGCAGCCGCGGAATGGGGCTGTCGAAGAGCCAGTACCGGATTCTCGGCACCGCGATCGGTGCGGTCGTGGCGCTCGCGCTGACCAGCGCATTCGCGCAGACGCCCCAATTGTTCCTGCCCGCGCTCGCCGCGTGGATCGGCCTGTGCGCGGCCATCGCGACGTTCCAGCGGAATTTTCGTGCATATGCGGCGGTGCTCGCGGGCTATACGGCCGCGATCGTCGCGATGGACGCGGTATCCGCGCCGCTGCATGCGTTCGACATCGCCGTCGCGCGGTTTCTGTACGTGGTGGTCGGCATCCTGTGCGGTGCGCTGTTCGAAACGGTCTTCGCACCCGGCGCGCCGCTGAAGGATGTCCGCACGCGACTCGCGCGCTATCTCGACCGCGCGGTGACGGTCGGCGCGGACGCGCTGCGCCGCGAGCCGAACGACGCGGCCGTGCACCGGTTGTTCGCGGACGCGCTCGAACTCGATACGGCGGCCGAATATGCGGCGGCCGGCGCGCCGCCGGTGCGCAATATGATCGGCCATCTGCGCGCGGCGGCGCTCGGCGTGCTCGCCGCGCAAGCCGCGGGGCAGGCGATCCGCGAGCATGCGGCGCGCGGCGGCGATGCGCCGGAACCGCTCGTCGACGAGGCGGCACGCGTGCTCGACCGGGTCGCCGTATCGGGCGACGCCGGGCACGAGATGGCCGCGCTGCGCGCATGCGTGGACGACGCACTGCGTGCCGAAGCGGCCGCGCCGGCCGGCCCGGACACGTCGCGCCTGCTCACGCTCGATCGGCTGTCGGCGCTGCTCGGCGGCTTCGACCGTGCATTCGCGAGCCAGGCATTGCTCGACCGGCCGGCGCCGCCGCCTGCACGCGTGCGCTACGCGTTCCACCGCGATCCGGTGCTCGCGTGTAACAACGGCGTCCGCGCGTTCATCGCGGTGCTGGCCGCGTCGGCGATCTGGATCTTCACCGCGTGGCCGGCGGGCGGCGGGTTCGTCGCGATCACGGCCGTGGTGAGCGCGCTGTTCTCGACACGTCCCAATTCGGTGCGGGCGATCTTCGGTTTCCTGAAAGGCACGGCATGCGCGGCGGTCGCGGGCGTCGTCTGCAACTTCGCGCTGTTGCCTGCGGTGTCGGGCTTCGAGATGCTGGCCTACATCCTCGGCGTGTTCCTGATCGGCACCGGCCTTGCGATACGCCATCCGCGCACGGCCGCGATGGGCAGCGCGTTCTCGATCTTTTTCTGGAATTTCACGTCGCCGAACAACACGACGCGGATCGGCGATGCCGCGTTTCTGAACAGCGCGCTCGCGACGCTGCTCGGCATCGCGTTCGGCGCGTTGGTATTCGCGCTGGTGTTTCCCGGCGATCCGGGTACGAGCCGGCGACGCCTGCATCGCGCGGTGCGCCGCGACCTGGCGCGGATCGCGCGCGATCCGCGGGCGTGGTCGGCGAGCGTGTGGCTGAGCCGCACGGCCGACCGTCTCGCACGCGAGCTCGGGTTCGCGGGTAGCGTGCCGCAGACGCTGATCGAGCACGATATGCGCGATCTGCTCGCGATCTGGGGAATCGGCGACAGCCTGCTGTCGCTCGCCGAGCTGGCCACGCGCGAACCGGCCGCACGCCGTGCGGCGGCGGCGGTGCGTGGGCGCGTCGCACGGGCGGATTTCGCGCGGCTCGAGCGAACTTGCGACGCCGCGGCCGGCCTGTTGCGACGGCGCGTGGCCGCGCGCGACGGCGACGCCGCCCATGCGTTGCTGCACGGCGTGGTCCTGCTGCGGCGGATCGCGGATGCGGCGGCCGCGCATGGCGACTTCCTGCGCGGCCGCCGCGATCGGGCAGGATGGCCGCTCAGGTGAGGCGGTAGGACGGGCCGGGCGTCACCTCGGCCGGCAGCGGCTCGCGGTTCAGTTCGAGCAGCGTGCGCTCGATCTGCCGCGTCATCGCATCGAGCGCGAGATGGTTCGGGCCGTCGCCGAACGGCTCGGCGATCGCATGCGCGATTGCGTCGAGCGCGATCAGCGTATAGGCGACGAAAACTGTTACAAAAGGTGTCGCCGCGCCGATCGAGTCGACGAGGCCGAACGGCAACAACACGCAATACGCGTAGATGGTCCGGTGCAGCAGCACGTCGTATGAAAACGGAATCGGCGTCGACGCGATACGCTCGCAGCCGCTCACCATCGCGACGAGATCGTCGAGGCGCGCATCGAGCATCCACAGGCGCGTGTCGGCGAGATGGCCCGCATCGGCGCGCGCGGCGAACGCTTCGCGCAGCGCGTGCACGATGACGATCGGGCGAAACCGGGAAGCGGCGACGCGCGCGTAGGTGGCGCCGTCGAGCAGCGCGCGCAGGTCCGCGGCCGGATCGGTGCCGCGCAACTGGTGCTTGAGCGCGTAGACGAACGCGACGACCATGCGCACGAATGCGCGGCGCGAGGCGTCGTCACGGTCGAGCGCGCCGTAGCAGAGCGCCTGCGATACCAGCGTGCGCGTGGCGGTCAGCACGCCGCCCCACAGCTGCCGGCCTTCGCGATAGCGTTCGTAGCTGGCGTTGTTGCGAAACCCGGCGAAGATCGCGAGCGTCAGGCCGATCAGCGTGAACGGCGTCGGGTTCAGCGGCACCTTCTCGCCGAGCACGCGGCCGCCGCCCCAGACCGCGACGAGGCTGATCGCGAGCGTCAGCACGAGCTGCGGCAGGATGGTCGGCAGCACCGAGCCGTTCCAGACGAGCAGCATCCGCAGCCAGTGCTCGCGAGGACGAACGATCATCGTCGTGCTCCGTCAGGCGGCGATCGAGGCGGGCGCCGCCGCGCGATGCAGCAGCACGGGCACCGATTTCGACGTCGGCGTGTTGCACACGTCGCCGACGCTGTCGAGCGGCACGAGCGGGTTGGTTTCCGGGTAGTACGCGCCGATGCAGCCGCGCGGAATGTCGTACTCGACGAGCAGGAAGCCGTCCGCGCGCCGCTCGATGCCGTCGTGCCACACGGTTTCCATGTCGACCCATTCGCCGGCCTTCAGGCCGAGCATCGCGAGATCGTCGCGGTTGACGAACACCACGCGGCGCTGGCCGAACACGCCGCGATAGCGGTCGTCGAGCCCGTAGACGGTCGTGTTGTACTGGTCGTGCGAGCGCGTCGTCATCAGCGTCATCAGCCGGTCGCCGTGCAGCGCGCGGGCGCGCTGGATCGGCGTGTCGGTCGGCAGCGCGTGCGCGATGAAGTTCGCCTTGGCCGTCGGCGTCAGCCATTCGCGCTCGCGCGACGCGACGCGCAGGTGGAAGCCGCCGGGCCGCGCGATGCGTGCGTTGTAGTCGTGGAAGCCGTCGACGGTCGCCTCGATCGCGTCGCGGATCTTCGCGTAATCGTCCTTGTATGCGAGCCAGTCGATCGTGCCGCTGCCGAACAGCGCGTGGCCCATGTGCGCGACGATCGCGGGCTCCGACATCAGGTTCGGCGAGGCCGGCTTGTTCATCCCGTACGACACGTGGACCATGCTCATCGAATCCTCGACCGTCACGCCTTGCGCGACGCCGTCCTGCAGGTCGATCTCGGTGCGGCCGAGCGTCGGCAGGATCAGCGCGTCGCGGCCGTGGATCAGGTGGCTGCGGTTCAGCTTCGTCGTGATGTGCACGGACAGTGCGCAGCGCCGCATGCCTTCCCACGTGCGCGGCGTGTCGGGCGTCGCCATCGCGAAATTGCCGCCCAGACCGATCAGCACCTTCACACGGCCGTCGAGCATCCCTTCGATCGTCTCGACGACGTCGTAGCCGTGATGGCGCGGCGGTTCGAAATCGAACACGTGGCCGAGCCGGTCGAGGAACGCCTGCGACGGCTTTTCCTCGATGCCGACCGTGCGGTTGCCCTGCACGTTCGAGTGGCCGCGCACCGGGCACAGGCCGGCGCCGGGGCGGCCGATGTTGCCGCGCATCAGCATCAGGTTCGTCAGCATCTGCACCGTCGCGACCGAATGCTTGTGCTGCGTGATGCCCATGCCCCACGTCGCGATCACGCGTTCGCTGCGTGCATAGAGCTGCGCGAGCGCGTCGATCTGCTCGTACGGCACGCCGCTTTCGGCCGTCAGCGCGGACCAGCTTTCGTTGCGCAGATCATCGGCGAACACGTCGAAGCCGGCCGTGTGCGCGCCGATGAACGCGGTGTCGAGCACGCGCGGCGCACCGGCGGCGCGCGCGGCGTCGTCGAGTTCGAGCACGCGCTTGGCCATCCCCTTGATCAGCGCGAAATCGCCGCCGATCGTCGGCTGGATGAACGTCGATGCGATCTTCGTGCCCGACATCGTCAGCATCTCGAGCGGGCTTTGCGGATCGGCGAAGCGTTCGAGGCCGCGCTCCTTCAGCGGGTTGATCGACACGATCGTCGCGCCGCGCTTCGCGCACTCGCGCAGCTCGCCCATCATCCGCGGATGGTTGGTCGCGGGGTTCTGGCCGAAGATCAGCAGCGTGTCGGCATGCTCGAAATCGTCGAGCGTGACGGTGCCCTTGCCGACGCCGACCGACGCCGGCAGCCCGCGGCTCGTCGCCTCGTGGCACATGTTCGAGCAGTCGGGGAAGTTGTTCGTGCCGTATCGCCGCACGAACAGCTGGTACAGGAACGCGGCCTCGTTGCTGGCGCGGCCGGACGTGTAGAACGCGGCCTGGTTCGGGTCCGGCAGCGCGCGCAGGTGGCGCGCGATCAGCTCGAACGCGTCGTCCCACGCGATCGGCACGTAGCGGTCGGTCTGCGCGTCGTACACCATCGGGTCGGTGAGCCGCCCGTGCTGTTCGAGTTCGAAATCCGACTGTTCGAGCAGTTCGGTCACCGTGTGCGCGGCAAAGAAGTCGGGCGTCACGCGCTTGCTCGTCGCTTCCGCGGCCACGGCCTTCACGCCGTTCTCGCAGAATTCGAACGTCGATGCGTGCTGGCGGTCGGGCCATGCACAGCCCGGGCAGTCGAAGCCGTCCGGCTGGTTCTGGCGCAGCAGCGTGCGGTAGTTGCCGCCGGCGACCTTTTCCTTGATCAGGTTGATCGTGACGGCTTTCAGCGCGCCCCAGCCGGCGGCCGGATGGGTATACGGTTCGATGCGCGCGGTGGCGGATTTCTTTTTCATGATGCGGGTGTCGGGGTCGATGCGTGCAGAGTACGCGCGGCGCCCGTACCGCTGTGTGTACACCTGTTCACTTCAAAAAAGAGTACAGTTTCGGCCATTCATACCATGCGGATCGCAACTGTGTTGCTGAAGGGAAGCTGAAAGGAGGCACGTGAAGCGTTACGAACAACTGGCCGACGATCTCCAGGCGCAGATCGAGCGAGGCGTGTACCGGCCCGGCGAACGGATTCCGTCGGTGCGGCAGGCGAGCCGGCAGCAGCAGCTCAGCGTCACGACCGTGCTGCGCGCGTACCTCGTGCTGGAAAGCCGCGGCCTGATCGAAAGCCGGCCGCAGTCGGGCTACTTCGTGCGGGCGCGCGCGGCGGCGCCGGCCGAGGCCGAGCTGCATGTCTCCGCACCCGCCGCCGAGCCGTCGGCCGTGGACGTGAGCCGGCTCGTGCTGTCGACGCTGCGCTCGATCGCGCGCGACGACGCGGTGCCGCTCGGCTCGCCGTATCCCGACGCGTCCCAGTTTCCGGTGCAGCGCCTCGCGCGCTATGCGCAGACGATCGGGCGGCGACGCACGCGCTGGGGCGTGATCGACGACCTGCCGCCCGGCAATCAGGAGTTGATCCGCCAGATCGCGCGGCGCTATGCGGAGCGCGGCGTCGCGGTCGAGCCGGGCGAGATCGTGATGACGATCGGCGCGACCGAGGCGATCAACCTGTGCCTGCAGGCGGTGGCGAAGCCGGGCGACACGATCGCGGTGGAGTCGCCGACGTTCTACGCGATGCTGCACGCGATCGAGCGGATGGGCATGCGCGCGCTGGAGATCGCGACGCACCCGGGCGACGGCATCGATCTCGACGCGCTCGAGCGGGTCCTCGCGCGCGAGCCCGTCGCCGCATGCATGGTGATGCCGAATTTCCAGAATCCGCTCGGCTTCCAGATGCCCGATGCGCGCAAGCGCGCGCTGGTCGAACTGCTCGCGAAGCACGGCGTGCCGGCGATCGAGAGCGACGTCTATCACGAGCTGCACTTCGGCGACACGGCGCCGAGCGCACTGAAGTCGTTCGATCGCGACGGACTGGTGCTGCATTGCGCGTCGTTCACGAAGAGCCTGTCGCCGCGCTACCGGATCGGCTGGGCGATGCCGGGCCGTTATCGCGACCAGGTCGAGAAGCTGAAATTCCTGAACACGCTCGCGACGCCCGCGATCGAGCAACTCGCGATCGCCGAATACCTGAAATACGACGGCTACGATTTTCACCTGCGGCGCATGCGCAAGCAGTATGCGCAGCAGGCGAGCCTGATGAGTGCGATGGTGCGGCGTTTCTTCCCGGAAGGCACGCGGCTGTCGCAGCCGCAGGGCGGCTATGTGCTGTGGGTCGAACTGCCGCCGCAGGTCGACGCGATGAAGCTGTATACGCTGGCGCTCGCGCAGCGGATCACGGTCGGGCCCGGGCACATGTTCTCGGCCGGCACCGATTACCGTCATTTCATCCGGCTCAACTACAGCTACCCGTGGTCGCGGCAGATCGAGGACGCGCTGAAGGTGCTGGGGCGGCTCGCGTCGGAGTGCGCGGCGCGGTGAGCGCCGCTGCCCGACGGCGGGGCAGACGGCCGCTGGCGGCCGGCCGTCGTGGCCGCTATCAAGCCGCGCGCGGCGCGTGCAGCCCGGCTTGCGCGGCGTCGGCCATCTGCCGCATGTCGAAGCCCGACGGATGCTGGTACACGCGCAGCCCGAATTCAGGCAGCACCGCGATCAGATGGTCGAACAGGTCGGCCTGGATGGTTTCGTAGTCGACCCACGTCGTCGTATCGGTGAAGCAGTACAGTTCGAGCGGAATGCCCTCGGCCGTGAGCGGCAGTTGTCGCGCCATGTTCGTCATGTCGCGGCGAATGCGCGGATGGCCCTTCAGGTAGTTCGCGACGTACGCGCGGAACGTGCCGAGATTCGTCAACTGGCGGCGGTTCGCCGGGCAGTCGCCGGCCGCGCCGAGCGTGCCGTTCCATTGCTCGATCGCGTCGACCTTGTCCTCGAGATAGTCCTTCAGCAGCGTCAGGCGTTCGAGCCGTTCGATCTCGTCGTTCGTGAGAAAGCGCACGCTCGTCGCATCGACGAACAGCGCGCGCTTGATGCGGCGGCCGCCCGCTTCGGTCATCCCGCGCCAGTTCTGGTAGCTCTCGGTGATCAGCTTCCACGTCGGCACCGTGATGATCGTGTGATCGAAGTTCGCGACCTTGACGGTGTTCAGCGTGATGTCGATGACCGTGCCGTCCGCCCCGGCCGACGGCATCGTGATCCAGTCGCCGATCCGCAGCATGTCGTTCGACGACAGCTGCACGCCGGCGACGAGGCCGAGCAGCGTGTCCTTGAAGATCAGCATCAGCACCGCGGACATCGCGCCGATGCCGGACAGCAGCAGGCCGATCTGCTTGCCGGTCGCGTCGCCGATCACGACGAGCGCGGCCGTGATGAACATCACCAGCTTGACGAGCTGCATCGCGCCTTTCAGCGACAGGCGCGGCTGGTCGCGCTGCGACGTGCGGTGCGTATGCTCGAGCGCGGACAGCGTCGCGCTGATGGTCATCGTCACGAGGAACACGATCAGCGCGAACAGCACCTTGTCGGCGACCTGCGCGACCAGGCCCGGCATGCCGGGCACCGCGCCGAGCCCGAGCTTGATCACGACGAACGGGACGATGCGGTTCAGCCATTTGAACGCGCCGAATTCGAACAGCGCGTCGTCGACACGCGTGGCGGACAGCCGCGCGAGACGCGCGACCACGCGAAACAGCAGGAAGTGGACGACGGCGGTGACCGCGCCGGCGGCGGCGAGCAGGACGACGATGCCGACGAGCGGCGTCAACGAGGATTCATTCAGGGTCATAGGGGTGGACTGGGGCCTTCTTGTGCGTTGAATCGGCGCCGCGATGCGGCGCGCGCCCGGTGAAGGGCGCATGAAAGGGACCGTGATTGTGCCATCGGGTTCCGGATGCGTGCCGTCGGCGTCGAACAGGGCATCCTGCTGGCCGTTGCGTTGTCGCTGATGCGGCACGTGCGCCACAGCTACCAGCCGCACACGATGGTGCTCGAACCCGTCGCCGGCAACGGCCGGTGGCAGCCAGTGCCCGCCCGGCGCGGCGCGATGACGGCGCCCGGGTTGATCGTCTACCGGTTCGGTGCCGACCTGTTCTTCGCGAACGATCATCTGTTCGCTGCCGAAGTGACCGCGCTCGTCGATGCGGTGCCGGTGCCGCCGCGCTGGTTCGTCGTCGATGCGGGGGCGATCACCGATGTCGACTATTCGGCCGCGCGGACCCTGGCCGATCTCGTCAGGACGCTGCATGCGCGCGGGATCGGCGTGCTGTTCGGGCGCGTAAACCGCTATCTGCGCGCGGACATGGATCGTCATGGGATCACCGACGTGGTCGGTGCGTCGTGCATCTTCGCCACGCTGCATCAGGCGCTCGAGGCGGCGGGCACGATGCCCGCGCCGCAGGAGCCGGGCACGGTGTAGCGGGCAGCGCCGCTACGCGACCGCGCGCAGCCGCGCGAAGCCGTTGCGCAGGTAGCGGGCCAGCTCCGTCGCGGCGGGCGTGTGCTGGCCGCGCGGCACGTGCAGGTCGATCGAGAAATTCGGCAGGGCGGGCAGGCCGCTGCCGGCCGACAGGATGTCGAGATCGGGCGGCACGGTGGACGCGAGCCAGACGGTCACGGCAAGATCGGCGCGCACGGTCGCGGCCGTTGCATCGAGGCTGCCGTTCTCGAACACGGTGCGCCACGGGCGATCGCAGCTGCGTAGTGCGTCGAGCACCGTCGGGCGGAATGCGCAGGTCTGCGCGACCATCGATACCGGCAGCGGCGAGTGCCGATGCGCGATGCCGCCTTTCGCGCCGACCCACACCAGCCGGTCGACGGCGATGCACTCGCCGCGCGACGACCCGACCGGCGCCTCGATCAGCGCGACGTCGAGCTCGCCGTGCTTGAGTCCGCGCCGCAACTCCGGCGACGCCGCGCACACGAGCGTGAGCGCGACCTGCGGATGCGCATGCGCATAGCTTTTCAGGATCGGTGCGAGACAGGTGCCGACCAGATCCTGCGGCGCACCGAGACGCACCGCGCCTTCCACCGCGCCGGCGCTCAGGTCGGCGAGCAGCGCATCGTGAGCGGCGAGCAGCCGGCGCGCCTGTTCGAGCAGCCGCTCGCCGGCCGCCGTCAGCAGCAGGTTGCGATGCTCGCGAACGAACAGCGGCCCGGACAGCGTTTCGAGCCTCGCGATCTGCTGGCTGATCGCGCCTTGCGTCAGATGCAGCGCATGGCCGGCTGCCGTCATGCTGCGATGATCGGCGACCGAGACGAATGCGCGCAGCAGCGCGAGGTCGAGATTGCGTGCCATGCGTCGCATTATGAATGCTAATGGGTAGCATAAAAAGCTTTCGCTGTCGTAATGACGAAATCGCAGGTAAAAACAGGGTTTCCGTGACGACGACCGGGAGCCCTCGTGCCGCTTCATGACTATTTCCCGCTGATGCTGTTCGTGATCGTGTCCACCGTGACGCCGGGCGGCGCGACGACGCTCGCGACCGCGTCGGGCGCCCATTTCGGCTATCGGCGTTCGTTGCCGTTGATGGCGGGCATCGCGGCTGGCCTCGCGTCGATGGCGGCGGCGGCTGCCGCCGGCCTCGGCAGTGTGCTGCTCGCGCTGCCTGCGTTGCAGCTCGCGATGAAAGCGGTCGGCTCGGCATACCTGATGTGGCTGGCCGTGCGCATCGGCCGTGGCGGCAAGCCGCGGCTCGATGTCGACGTGCATCGGCCGCAAGGGTTCGTGAGCGGCGTGTGGATGCTGTGGCACAACCCGAAAGGCTGGGCGATGACGCTCGGCGCGGCCGCATCGTTCGCGGCGCTGGCGTCGGGGCCGGCACGGCTCGGCGTGCTGCTCGGCTTCGCATTCGGCGTGGCTGCGATGGCGTCGTTGTCGCTGTGGTGCCTCGCCGGGCTGCTGTTCGCACGCGTGTTGCGTACGGAGCGGCAGTGGCGCTGCCTGAATGCGGGGCTCGGCTTGTTGCTCGTGGCGTCGATCGTGCCGATGTGGTTGCCTTAGCGGGAGGCCGCGCACGCGGCGCGGCCCGTCTTCAGCGCGAACCGGCCGGTGTGTTGCGGGCTCGTCCGTCGCCGCCTGCGCCAGCCGAGCGCAACGGCAGCCGCAGCGTCGTCGCGAAGCTCGCCGCATGCAGCGCACACAGCAGCCCGAACGCCCATGCATACGCGACGGCCTGCGTGCCGCCCGCCGACGTCGACTCGGCCTGCAGCCGCCACGCGAGAAACAGCGTGCATAACGTCGTGAACGTCGGGCCGCCGAGCCGTTGCACGATGTTGAGCGACGTGGTCGCCATCGGCAGGTTACGGCGCTCGACCGACGCATACGCGGCGGTGATCGACGGCGCGCCGATCGCGCTCTGGCCCATGCCGCGCAGAAACAGCGCCGGCACGAGCACGAGTGGATCGTAGCCGGTCAGCGAGAGGAACACGAACGGCAGCGTGGCGAGGAGTGCGAGCAGGGCGCCGGCCGCGGCCAGCCGGCGTACGCCAAACCGGCTCGTCAGCGCGCCCATCGACGGATAGGTGACGAGCATGCCGAGCCCGAGCGGCGCGAGCAGCCAGCCCATTTCGCCCGGGGTACGCCCGCATGCCTGGATCAGGAACACGGGAATCAGCATCTGGCCTGCATACAGCGCACCGTTCGACAGGAATTGCGTGCTGGCTGCCGCGCCGAACACGCGCGAGCGAAACAGTGCGAGATCGATCAGCGCATGCTCGCCCTGGCGGCGCTCGAAGCGCAGGAACGCGACGAGCAGCAGCGCCGAGCTTGCGACCGCCGCGATGCCGGGCGCCGAGCCGATCCGCTCGACGCCGTACAGGAACAGCACGAGGCCCGGCGACAGCAACGCGAGGCCGATCCAGTCGAGTGCGCGCCGCGGCGCATCGTCCCGGTCGCCGGGCAGGAACCGCGCGGCCAGTGCGAGCGCGAGCGCGCCGACGGGCAGATTCACCAGAAACAGCCAGCGCCACGACATGTGCTGCAGGATCGCGCCGGCCACGACCGGGCCGAGGATCGGCGCGAGCAGCACCGGCACCGCCGCGTAGCCGATCACGCGCGCCATCTGCTGGCCGGCGACGCGCGCGATCATCATCTGCGCCATCGGCGCGAGCAAGCCGCCGCTGACGCCTTGCAACACGCGGAACGCGATCAGCGACGGCGCGGACCACGCGAGCCCGCACAGCGCCGACGTAAGCGTGAACGCCGAGAAGCACCACAGGTAGAGCGCCTTCGCACCGATGCGGTCGACGAGCCAGCCGTTCAGCGGCAGCACCAGCGTCAGCGCGAGCAGGTAGCCGCTCGTCACCCACTGGATCGTCGACAGGCTGGCATGCAGGTCGGTCGCGAGACTCGACAGCGACACGTTGACGATCGTCGCATCGAGCTGCGACAGCAGCGAGCCGAGCGTCGCAACCGCGCTGACTTTCCAGATCGACGGATCGAGCCGGCCGGCCGCGTGGCCCGGCGCCGGCCGGATGCGCTCGTCGCTCACGCGCCGCGCCGGTCGAGCAGCGCGACGATGTCCTGCGTCGTGCCCGTTTCGCCGAGGCGCGGGAACAGCCGCTCGACGCTGTTGACGTGCGCGTCCGCGTTGAGGTCGGTCATCGCGTCGACGGCGAGCGTCACGTTGTAGCCGAGTTCGTGCGCCTGCCGCGCGGTCGATTCGACGCCGATGCTCGTCGCGACGCCGGTCAGCACGATCTGCGTGACGCCGGCTGCCTTCAGATGCGCGTCGAGACCGGTGCCGGTGAAGGCGCCCCAGGTCCGCTTCGTCACGACGTGGTCGGTCGGCTGGCGGTTCAGTTCGGGCACGAGTTCGGTCCAGTCGGCGGGGAGCTGCGCCGTGCGCGGCGGTTGCTCGGTGCGGCCCGGTGCGCCGCCCGCGACGTTGACCAGCACGACCGGCAGGCCGCGGCTGCGGAATGCGTCGAGCAGTTCGCGGGTGCGGGCGATCACCGGTGCGACCGGGTGCGCGGTGGGGAGGGCGACGATGCCTTTCTGCAGGTCGATGACGACCAGCGCCGTGTTCGTGTCGAGACGGGTTGCGCTCATGATGGGACTCCGGGGAAGGGACGAGGAAAGCCGTGCGCGCGTATGCCGCGTGGCGCACGGGCCGGTTCATTGCTCGCCGATGCGGCGGATCAGCGGGATGGCCGCGGCAAGCGTGTCGATGTCTTGCGGGTCGAGCTTCTCGATCGCGGCGCCGAGCCATCGGTGTTTCGCGGCGTGGCGCTTGCGTCGCGCGTCGACGCCGGCGGCGGTGAGTTTGAACAGGATCTGGCGGCCGTCGGTCGGATGCGGTTCGCGCTCGACGAGCGCGTCTTCCTCGAGGCTTGCGAGGATCGCCTTCATCGACTGCGGCTTCATCGCCTCGGCGCGCGCGAGATCGGCGGTCGTCATCGGCCCGTGGCGTTCGAGCCGTGCGAGCGCGCTCGTCTGGGACATGCCGAGCCCTTCGGAATCGATCTCGGAGCGCAGCCGGCGGATGAGCTGGCCGACCGCGAGGGTCAGGTCGGCGGCGACGGTTTCGGCGGAAACGCCGGGTTTGCGTGGCGGGTTCATGCGGCGAAGCATAGAACACGACAGTTAAACTTGCAAGTTTAACTGTCGAATTGGTCGCCGGCTGGCGGCGCTGCCAGGCGCGATTACGCGCGTCGATTCGCGATCGGTACGACTTCGCTGTATCGCGGGGTCGCGTTTTCGTGCAGCAGATCGCCGAGGTACTGGCCAAGTTCGTCGGCGGCGAGCGTCGACGGGATCTGCAGATTGGCCGGGCGCCGCTTGCCATCGGCGCCGAGATCGAACACGGCCCAGCGGCCGTTCGTGCGCACGACGGCGAGCAGCCGGCCGAACGCGTTGAAGCGGTATTCGTGCTGCATGACGTCGCTCCCGTAGGCGTGAACGCGCCGGCTGCCCGGGCGCGGTTACCGGATCGAGCAGGACAGCCAGCGATGGATCCGGATTGCGTCGCTCGATACGCCGGCACGCGTCGGTGCGCCGAGCAGCACGACCGTTTCGCGGCGGCCTTTCACGCGCATGCGCATCACGACGCCGTGCCCCGATTCGTTGATGAAGCCGGTTTTCTGCAGCCGGATCGGCAGGCGGCGGTAGCGCACGAGCGGGTCGGAGTTGACGTATACGAGTTCGCCGTTGCCGGGGCGCACGGTGGTCGATAGATCGGTGGAGAAATAGCGGATCAGCGGATCCTGCGCGGCCGCGCCGACGAGCCGCGCGAGATCTTCCGCCGTCGACACGTTGTGCGGCGACAGGCCGGTCGGCTCGCGGAAGTGCGTATGCCGCATGCCGAGCCGGCGCGCTTCGCGGTTCATCGCCTTGACGAACGCGGTGCGCCCGCCCGGATAGTCACGGCTCAGCGCGGCGGCCGCGCGGTTCTCCGACGACATCAGCGCGATATGGAACATCTCGCGGCGCGACAGTTCCGAGCCGACCTGCAGGCGCGAACCGGTGAACTTGATCGTGTCGCGATCGCGCGCGGTCACGCGCAGCACGCCGTTCAGCGGACGATCGGCGTCGCGCGCGACGACGGCCGTCATCAGTTTCGAGATCGATGCGATCGGCCGTACGGCGCGCGCATTGCGGGCCAGCAGCGGGGTGCCGGAATCGACGTCGAGCACGTAGGCCGCGCGCGAATGCAGCGACCGGACCGCGCGCGGCGTGTAGCCGCAACTGGCGAGCAGCTTCGGTTTGGCGGGCGGGCGCGGCCGCACGGCCGTCGTGCGTTTCGCGCGCCGCTGCTGCGGTGCGGGTGCCGCGTGGCGTTTGACCGCTTGATGCGTCACGCGCGGGCGGCGATGCTTGACGGCCTTTTTCTTGCGATGGGGCTTCTTCTTGACGGCCTTCGTGTGCGCATGCGGCTGGGTGCGATGCGGCTGCACGCTTTGCGCGGACGCGTTCGTGGCGAATGCGAGCACCAGGAACGAAAGGGCGAGGATCAGGGTGGTCCGGGCGCGAGGCAGGCGCGCGATGAGGCCGGTCAAGCGAAAGTCTCCTTTTCACGCGCGATGCGGCTGCGCGGAACGTGTGGGCGGTCAGCGGGTGCGGGAAATTATACGGTCGATCGCCGCGCGATGACGATCGGATGACGTGCAATGACGCGTGATACGGGAGGATTTCCGTCGTTTTCGCGCTGCCGGACAGCGGTGCGCGTGGGATGAAAAGCGGGCGGGTGTGCGGTTCAGCGCGGCCAGTTCCGCCGCGACACGACCGCAAAACTGATCGCGATCGAACCCGTCACCGCGCGTGGCGGCGCGTCTTCCAGCGCGTCGCCGAAGCGGAAGCGGCGGCTGCGCCCGTTCGTGCATTTGGCGCGACGCTTCGGTGCGCGCGCATCGGCGACGACGGGGCATGCGGTTGTATCCGCGACATCGGATGATGGCTCGGCCACGCAGTCGGCCGCTGGATCGAGAGACATGACGGTGAATTCCGGGAAGGGCATGTCCGTATTGAACGCCATTGCATTCGATCGGTAAAATGAATATTTCGATCATTACGATTCCGTTGAAGAATGGAACTTAGACTGTTGCGCACGTTCCTGACGGTCACCGAGCTGTGCCATTTCAGCCGTGCGGCCGATGCGTTGCATATGAGCCAGCCTGCGCTCAGCAAGCAGATCGGCGCGCTCGAGGCGAGCCTCGGCGGCAAGCTGTTCGAGCGCGGCCGGCATGGCGCGGAACTGACGCCGTTCGGCGAACGCTTCCTGCCCGACGCGCAGGCGCTCGTGCGCGATGCCGACGAAATCCTGGCGCGTGCGCGGGAAGCAACGAGCGGGCAGCGCGGGCACTTGCGACTCGGCATCTGCTTGTCCGTGCTCACGCTCGTGCCGAAGCTGATCGCCGAATTCCGCCGTTGCAATCCGAGTATCGCGGTGACGCTGAGCGATCTGTCGTCGTCCGAACAGACGCGCCGGCTGCGCGCCGGCAAGCTCGACGCGGGCTTCCTGCGTGTGCCTGCCGACGAAGGCCTGTCGTCGTTCAAGGTGACCGACGAAGCGCTCGCGCTCGCGGCGCCGCCGCATCTCGGCTTCAAGCGCGTGCCGGCCAACCTCGACGTGCTCAACGAGATCGGCTTCATCGCGCTGCAGCGTGCGCGCGGGCCGGGGCTGGCCGCACAGATCGACCGGTGGTGCGTCGAGCGCCGCTTCGTGCCGCACGTGATGCAGCAGGCGGAAGACGTGCAGTCGGTGCTGACGTCGGTCGCGGCCGGCGTCGGCGTCGCGTTCATCCCGTCGAGCGCGCGGTACCTGCTGCGCGACGCGACGGTGCTGCCGCTCGACGGCCGGGACGCGAAGTGGCGCGTGGGGCTCGCGTGGCGGTCCGATCGCGACGACCCCGTCACCGCGCGTTTCGTGTCGTTCATGCGCGCGGCGCTCAAGGGGGCGTGACGCGGCGTATAGTGTCCGCGATCGTTTTCTCAATGCATGCCGGTGCCGACGCCGGCCGACGAACCCGAACCGATGACTTCAGAAACCGACGCATCCCCGCTCGATCCCGCACTCGTTGCCACGCTCGCGACGCTGCACGAAGCCGCGAGCGATCCGGCCGGCAAGGCGTGGTCGCTGCCGAAGATCGCGAAGCGTACGCAACTGCCGATGAGCACGCTGCGCCGCGTGCTCACGCAGCTCGACGCCGCAGGCCTGAGCGCGACGACGCTGAACGAGGACGGTACCGGCAGCGCCGCACTGACCGACGAAGGGCGCGCGGTGTGCGCGCAGCTGTTCGGCGCGAACGACGCCGGATGAACGAAAAACGGGCCGCGGATGCGGCCCGTTCGTCACCGAACGACGGCGGGTCGGGGCGTTCGGCCCGCGCGGGTGGCGCACGGGCCGGCACGTCGACATCCGCGGGACGTCAGAACCATTGCTTGTAGCGGCGCACGTAGATCGTCTTGACGATCTGCGCGAGCACGATGTAGCCGACCATCGTCGCGCCGAGCCACAGCCAGTAGGTGCCCGGCAGGTGCATGAAGCCGAGCGCTTGCGCGAACGGCGAGAACGGCAGCCAGCAGCCGATCGCGATCGCGGTGAAGGTCGACAGCAGCACCGGCAGCGACGCCGTGCTCTGCAGGAACGGAATCTTCTGCGTGCGCAGCAGGTGCACGACGAGCGTCTGCGACACGAGGCTCTCGATGAACCAGCCCGAATTCATCACGATCTGACCGCTTGCGCCGCCGTTCAGGTGATACAGCGCGCCCGCACCGAACACGGTCCACATCAGGATGTATGTCGTGATGTCGAATACCGACGACGTAGGCCCGACCCACAGCATGAAGCGGCCGATGTTGCCGGCTTCCCACTTGCGCGGCTTCTTCAGGAACTCGGGGTCCATCTTGTCCCACGGCAGCAGCATTTGCGACGTGTCGTAGATCAGGTTCAGCACGAGCAGCTGCGTCGCGAGCATCGGCTCCCACGGCAGAAACGCGCTGGCGACGAGCACCGAAAACACGTTGCCGAAGTTCGAGCTGGCGGTCATGTTCAGGTACTTCAGGATATTGCCGAACGTCTCGCGACCCTTGATCACGCCTTCCTCGAGCACCATCAGGCTCTTTTCGAGCAGGATGATGTCGGCGGTTTCCTTCGCGATGTCGGCGCCGCTGTCCACCGAGATGCCGACGTCGGCGTCGCGCAGCGCGGGCGCGTCGTTGATGCCGTCGCCGAGGAAGCCGACCGTGTGGCCGTTCGCCTGCAGCGCCTTGACGATGCGCGCCTTCTGCAGCGGCGTGAGCTTCGCGAACACGGTGGTGCGTTCGACGACCTGCGCGAGCGTGGCATCGTCGAGCGCTTCGATCTCCGTGCCGAGCATCGGCTTGCCGGGGTCGAGGCCGACCTGGCGGCACACCTTCATCGTGACGGTCGGGTTGTCGCCCGTCAGCACCTTCACCGCGACGCCGTTCTCGCGCAGCGCGGCGAGCGCCGGCGCGGCCGATTCCTTCGGCGGATCGAGGAAGGTCAGGAAGCCGCGCACGACGAGATCGCGTTCGTCGGCGGTGCGGTATTGCGCGCGTTCGTCGCCGCGCGGGATCGTGCGCGTGGCGAGCACGAGCACGCGGAAACCGTCCTCGTTGTACGCGGTGGCCTGTTCGAGCAGCCGCTTGCGGGCCACGAAGTCGAGCGGGCGCACGCCGTCTTCATCCTGCACGTGCGTGGAAACCGCCAGCATTTCCTCGACCGCACCCTTGCAGATCAGCAGATGCGCGCCGTGCGTGTCCTCGACGACGACCGACAGGCGGCGCCGCACGAAGTCGAACGGCAGTTCGTCGATCTTCTTGTAGCCCTGCGGCTTCACGCGTTCGCCGATTTCGTCGGCGCGCGCGACGACCGCGATGTCGATCAGATTCTTCTGGCCGCTCTGGTGGAAGCTGTTCAGCCAGCCGAGCCGCAGGATGTCCTCGTTCTTGTGGCCGGACAGATCGAGGTGATGTTCGAGGATGATCTTGTCCTGCGTGAGCGTGCCGGTCTTGTCGGTGCACAGCACGTCCATCGCGCCGAAGTTCTGCACCGAGTTCAGCCGCTTGACGACGACCTTGCGGCGCGCCATCGCGACCGCGCCGCGCGCGAGGTTCGCGCTGACGATCATCGGCAGCATCTCGGGCGTCAGGCCGACGGCCACCGCGAGGGCGAACGTGAGTGCGCTCAGCCAGTCGCCCTTGGTCAGGCCGTTGATCATGAACACGATCGGCACCATCACGAACATGAACTTGATCAGCAGCCAGCTGACGCTCGCGACGCCGCGGTCGAAGCTCGTCTCGACGCGCTTGTGGCTCACGACGTTGCGCGCGAGCGAGCCGAAGTACGTGTCTTCGCCGGTCGCGACGACGACGGCCGTCGCCGTGCCGCTGACGACGTTGGTGCCCATGAAGCAGACGTTCTCGATGTCGAGCAGCGACGCCGGTGCGTCGTCGGCCGCGGCGGCCGCATGCGTGCTCGCGGATTTGCCGGCCACCGCGCCGAGCGTGTCGTACTTCTCGACGGGCAGCGCCTCGCCGGTCAGCACGGCCTGGCTGATGAACAGGTCGCGCGACGCGAGCAGGCGCACGTCGGCGGGGATCATGTCGCCGGCCGAAAGATGCACGATGTCGCCGACGACGACCTCGCGCATCGGCACCTCGCGGCGCGCCGGCTCCGACGTGTCGGTCACCGCGCGCTGCACGGTCGCCGTCGTGCGGACCATCGCCTTGAGCTTCTCGGCCGCGCGCAGCGAGCGGAACTCCTGCACGAAGCGCAGCAGCGCGCTGATCGTGACCATCGTCAGCAGGATCGTCATGCCGACGTAATCGCGATCGTCGGGTGCCGCGAAGTAGACGTCGGTGCAGAAGCTGATGGCGGCCAGCACCAGCAGCACGTAGACGAACGGGTTGTGGAACGAAAGCAGCAACTGGCGGGTCCAGTGCGGCGGCTTGTCGTGCGCGATTTCGTTCGGGCCGTCATGCTGCAGGCGGTCGGCGGCCTGGTCGTAGGTGAGGCCGCGCGTGCTGGTGCGCAGCGACTTCAGCGTGGCTTCGAGCGGGCGGGCCGCTTCCTGCGCGGCGCGCATGATGCGCGGGTCGTGCTGCTGGCCGGCGCCGGCCTTGATGAAGCCGCGCTGTTTCTTGTGCGAGGTGTCGTATCGTGTCGTCATGAATCGCTCCTTGCGCACGAGGCGGCGGGCGGGGAGCGACCGTGACGTTATCGACGCACGAGCGCTCCCCGCCGCGTCGCGTCAGGCGCGATCGGCTGTGGATCGGTAAGATCGGTAAAAGCGGGAACGCTCGCCGGCGCGCGTGATGCGGACGGCGTGTCGATGCGCAGCGTCGCACCGGCGAGCGGTAATCGACTACTGTCGTCTGAGTTCATCTGCACTCCTGTCGGTTGCGGATAGTCGGCACGGGCGATCGGCAGCGGCGCGCGCAACGAGGCACGCGGCCGGACGGCACGCGAACGGAGAGCGCACGCGGCCGGTGCCGCGCGCAACACGAACGCACGCGCGCGACGGCGCGTCGCGTGCATTCGACAACATCGAAAATTCGGCGGGGGATCTGGCCGGTAATCAGGCCGGAAGGGCGCCGCATCCTGCTTCCCGGGATGCGGCAGAAGACGAGGCTCTGCGCGTTTTCCTCAGGCAGCAGTCAAGTTGGTCGGACACCAACTACAACTCGCATCGGTGTTCACAGAACACTCCATGTAATTAGACGGGAGCGATGGTAATGGCTCGCTGTGCGAAGCGTCAACCCTTTTGTCGGCCTTTTGTCGGCCCTTTTTTCAGGCGTTTTTTCGGGATACTCGATCGTGCCGATGCACGTTCGCGGGCACGCGCGACAGCCTGTCACGAAACAGCCGCGCGCGTGCCATGTCGGCATGCGCGCGGCCGCGTCGAACGGGGTGCGGGTTACCGGTTCGCGGCCGCGACCGCGGTCCCTGCATCGAGGATGCCGGAGCCTGCCGGCATTGCCGTGCACGACGTACCGGCCGCCAGCTTCGCCGCGCGCGTGCCGCCTTGCAGCTTCTGCAGGATCTGCGCGGGCGTGAGATTGCCGTTCACCGACAGCATCAGCGCGGCGACCCCCGTCACCTGCGGTGTCGCGAGGCTGGTGCCGTTCGCGAGGCCATAGGTGTCGGTGCCCGGCGTCGTCGTGCCGGTGTTCGACGTCGACAGGATGTTGACGCCCGGTGCGCTCAGCGCGACATCGGCGCCGAAGTTGCTGAACGATGCGCGGCGGCCCGTCGCGTCGGTCGCGCCGACGGTGATCACGCCGCGGCAGTTCGCGGGCTGATCGAGCCCGTTCGACAGGCCGTCGTTGCCGGCCGCGACAACCACGGTCACGCCCTTCGCGGTCACGTCGTCGATCGCCTGCTGGAACGTCGTGCTGCATGCGCCGACCCCGCCGAGGCTCAGGTTGATGATCTTCGCGGGATTCGGATTGTTCGGCACGCCGTTGACGGGAATGCCGGCTGCCCAGCGCATGCCGTCGGCGATGTCGCTCGTCACGCCGCCGCACTTGCCGAGCACGCGCACCGGTAGGATTCGGCTGAGCCACGATACGCCGGCGATACCGGTGCCGTTGTTGGCCGTCGCACCGATCACGCCCATCACGCGCGTGCCGTGCCAACTGCTGTTGCTCGGCTGGCTCGCGCAGTGATAGTAAGGGCCGTTGGCGTCGTCCAGTTCCTGCTGCGTGACCCAGTCGCCCGGATCGGTTGCGTCCGGGCCGCGCGTCAAGCCGTTGTTGCTGGTGTTGACGTTGCTGATGAAGCTGTAGCCTTGCTGTATCAGGTTGCCGACGAGGTCGCCGTGCGGCCGGTAGCCGGTGTCGAGCACGGCCGTGACGACGGTCGGCGAACCCTTGGTCACGTTCCATGCGGGCGGCAGGTCGACGCCGGCGGTCGGGTCGGACAGGTACCACTGCTGGTTGTAGAGCGGATCGCTCGGCGTGTCGCGAATCTGCATCGGGTGATCCGGTTCCGCGTAGTCGACATCGCTGTCGGCCGCGAACGCCTGTGCGAGCGCGGCGGCATCGGCGGCGGCCATGCGCTGGCCGAGCGACAGCACGGCCGCGCCGTTCGAGATCGTTCGCTCGACCTGCACGTTCACCGGCGTTTGCGGGACCGTGCTCGCGTACGCGCGTGCGCTGCCGGTCACCGGTGCCGTCCAGCGCGTCATCGCGCGCTGGATCACCGCGTCGAGTCGCGAGCCGTTGTCGACGGCCGCCATCGCACGCGTGGCCGTCAGCGTTTTCAGCTTGACGATCAGGTGATCGACCGGCGGCTCGACCGGTGCGGCCTGTGCGGCCATCTGCACGGCGGCCTGCTGCGACGTGCACGCATTGCTGCCGGACGACGCGGGCGGGGTGGCCGGGGCGGGCGCGGGAGCGGGCGTCGGTGCGGGGGCCGGTGCGGGCGCCGCGTTGGACGAAGACGGATTGCTGCCGTCGCCGCCGCCACCGCCGCAGCCGGCGAGGGGCAGCAGGGCGGCGGCGGACAGCATGCCGGCGAGCATGCGCGCATGTGCGGGGCGCGCCAGCGCGAAATGGAAACGTTTGGCTCTCATGTTGAAACTCGATCCTCTTAGATAACCGTCGTGCCGGCGGTGGCGCCGGTCCGGGCGAGCCGGACCTTGTCGTTTTTGTCTGACGGTTGCAGCGGGTTGCTGCGACGCGCCATGCACTGGGTAACGGCGTGCGCGGCGGCTTCTTGAGTGCGTTTCGCGAGAAAAACGCCGGGTGCCGCAAACGATTACGTTGTTGCGTCGCAGCACGAACGCGCGTTTGGAACGGCCGGCACGGACGGCGCGGCCAAGCCCGCGCGCGGGTCGATCGGGCGAGACGAGCGGCGCGGGGCGGTTTGCGCGGCACGGAAAACATCGTTCAGGATCGGGTCGCGGCGGAAGGTTGTTTACGCTTCCCCTGATGTGACGCGAATATTGTCGGGCGTAGGATCGCGATTCGATCAACGTTTCGTCAGGAGACACGCATGGATCGCCGTTTCCGTTGGCTCGCCGTCGCGCTGGCCTGTGCGCTGGCCGGCACCGCGCACGCGCAGGCCCTTACCGGTACGCTGAAGAAAATCAAGGACACGGGTGTCGTGTCGCTGGGCATTCGCGAATCGTCGGTGCCGTTTTCGTATTCGGACAACCAGCAGAAGAACATCGGCTACTCGCGCGACATCGCGTCGCGCATCATCGATCAGTTGAAGACGGACCTGAACCTGCCGAACCTCGCGGTGAAGGAAATCCCGATCACGTCGCAAAACCGGATTCCGCTGCTGCAGAACGGGACGATCGACTTCGAATGCGGCTCGACGACGAACACGCTCGAACGCCAAAAGCAGGCCGCGTTCTCGAACAGCATCTTTTTGTACGGCATCCGTTTCAGCACGCGCAAGGATTCGGGCGTGAAGGATTTTGCGGACCTGGCCGGCAAGACGGTCGCGACGACGGCCGGCACGTCGGACGAGCGCCTGTTGCGCAAGCTCAACGAAGAGAAGGCGATGAACATGACGATCATCAGCGCGAAGGATCACGCCGAAGCGTTCATGAACGTCACGACCGGGCGCGCGGTCGCGTTCGTGATGGACGAGCCGCTGCTGTACGGCGAGATCGCGAAGGACCGCAACCCGGGTGCGTACACGGTCACCGGTACGCCGCTCGTTCACGAAAACTACGCGTGCATGATGCGCAGGGACGATCCGGCGTTCAAGCGCGTCGTCGACGGCGTGATCGCGAAGATGCAGACCTCGGGCGCGGCCGAGAAGCTGTACGACCAGTGGTTCATGCAACCGATTCCGCCGAAGGGCGTGAGCCTCAACTATCCGCTGTCGGCGGAGATGAAGCAGCTGTTCAGGAATCCGACGGACCAGGCGCAGTACTGATTCGGCCGGCGCAATGAAAAACCGCCGGCGTATGCCGGCGGTTCGAGCGTGCCGCGCCGGGTGGCGCGAAGCGTGTCAGGCCTTGATTTCCGGGCCGCGTGCGGCGGGTGCGACAGGTGCGGCCGGCGTTGCCGGGGCCGCCGAACGCGCCGGCGGCTGTGCCGGCACGAGGACGACGACCGGTTCCGGCATCGCCCAGAGCGGCATCGCGAAGCCGACCGTTTGCGGCATCGGCATCGGCATCGCGAACGCGTTGGCGAGCGCGATGTGCTGGAGCGCCATCATCTGCTGCTGCATCGCGACCATCTGCGCCTGGGCCGCCTGCATCCGGTACTGCGCGGCCTGCATCTGCCGCAGCGCGGCTGCCGGCGGCATGCCGCCCGACGACGACGTCTGCATCTCGAAGCTCGCGCCGCCTTGCGGGCTGTGCCAGCTCCACGTGCTGACCTTCATCGGGCCGACGGCCGTCTGGACGACGCGCGTTTCGGCTTTCACGGGCACGGCCTGCCCGTCGACATTGACGAACATCGGTTGGGCGGCCGCCGCCGCGCTGGTCTGCCCGGCCAGCGCGAACACGGGCGCAAGCGCCAGCGCGCCCGCCGCCATATACGAACGGAATCGCATCTTCGTATCTCCATCAAACGAGACTGATCGAATCAACAATGACGTGCGGCTCACGGAGTGAGCCATCCGAGACAATGCGACAGGCGGCTTAAATCAACATTAAAATCGCGGCCGGCCGGGCCGATCGGCGCATTTCGGGACGTGCCGCGATCGGTATTCAACCGCGCCCGCGCCAGGGGCATCCTGTCGTGCGGTGCAACAACGGGCACAATACGGAATTCGCCGCGACCGCACGCATGTTCGCCAATCGAACATGGCGATGCGCCACGGCTGCCTGTCCTCCTTCCCAGTCGTCATGAACGCCACGCTCACTCCCGCGCGCGAGTCGAATTCGCCGCGCTTCCTGCTGTTCCTGATCTGCCTGTTCGCGTCCGCCGGCCAACTCGCGATCGACATCTACGTGCCCGCGTTGCCCGACATGGCCCGTTCGTTCGCGACCACGCCGCAGGCGATCCAGTCCAGCGTGTCCGGCTACATGGCGGCCTACGCGCTCGGGCAGCTGATCTTCGGGCCGATCGCCGACGCCTACGGCCGCAAGCGCGTGCTCGCGTTCGGGCTCGTGATCTACACGATCGGCTGCCTGCTGTCGCTCGGCGCGCCGAACCTCGAGACGTTCGTGCTGGCGCGCTGCCTGCAGGGCTTCGGGATCGCGACCACCAACCTGCTGGCGAAGGCGATCATCACCGATTCGTTCTCCGGCCAGGCGTTGATGCACGCGTTCACGTACATGTCGATCGCGTGGGGGCTCGCGCCGATCGTCGCGCCGGTGATCGGCGCGCACCTGCAGGAATGGTTCGGCTGGCGCGCGTGCCTCGTGTTTCTGCTGGTCTACTCGCTGGCGATGTGGGCGCTGCTGTGGCGCTACCGCGAAACCTTGCCGAAGCCGGTGCATCTCGAGCCGCGCACGTTGATGGCGAACACGGGCAAGGTGCTGGCGAGCCCGGTGTTCCAGAGCTGTTTCCTCGCACAGGGGCTGTGCTACAGCATCCTGCTGGTGTTCAACATCGTCGGGCCGTTCATGGTGCAGACCACGCTGCACAAGCCACCGACCTTCTTCGGTTATCTCGCGCTCGGCATCGGCCTCATGTATTTCCTTGGCGGCCTGTCGAACCGGATTCACGGGCGCGGGCTGCCGAGCGCCGAGCAACGGCTGCGTATCGGTGCGCGCGTGATGGCGGGTGCGTCGGTCGTGATGCTCGTGCTGGCGCTGACCGTCGGCCTGCGCGTGTGGACGCTCGCGACGCCGGTGCTCGTGATGGGCTTCTGCGCGGGCGCGATGTATCCGACGCTGATGGCCAAGGGCAATTCGTTGTTCCCGCATATCGCCGGTCTGACGAGCGCGATTCTCGGCTGTGCGCTGCTGCTCGTGTCGTCCGCGATGATGGGCCTGGCCGGTTTCGTGTCGATTCACGTGCTGACGCCGCTGGCCGTGTTCTTCGTCGCGCTGTCGTTCGTCGTGGTGTGGATGGTGACGAAGCTGCTGCGGTATCTGTCGCAGCAGCAGGCGGCGCCGGTGGTGTGCGGGAGTGGGGAGGCGGCGTAAGCGCCGGCTGGTGATCGACTCATGAACCGGATCCTGCTGAATCGCGTCGCCCGATCCGACGCCGCCGATCTGATCGCCGCCAACCGCGCGAGCCGGAGTCATCATCTGCCGTGGGTCGATTCGTTCGTCGACCAGGCCGGGTTCGATCAATGGTTCGCCCGCTGCCTGACGGGGCCGAACGTCGGATTCGTCGCGCGCGAGCGGGCGTCAGGCGCGGTGGTCGGCGTGGTGTGCCTCAACGAGATCGTCGGCGGCGTGTTTCAGAGCGCTTATCTTGCGTACTACGGCATGGCGGAGGTCAGCCGCAAGGGGCTGATGACGGAAGCGTTGCGCGCGGCGATCGGCGTCGCGTTCGGCGAACTCGGGCTGCACCGTCTCGAAGCGAACATCCAGCCCGGCAACCATGCATCGATCGCGCTGGTTCGACGGCTCGGGTTCAGGCAAGAGGGGTTTTCGCCGCGCTATCTGCGCATCGGCGGCGAATGGCGCGACCACGAGCGCTGGGCGCTACTGGCGGACGACGCGCGCGAAGGCGGCGCCTGACGATCGATTTCCGTCCCGTCGCGCGCCGCTTACAGCGGATGCGCGGCCCCGGCCTGCTGCAACAGCGACACGGCCACCGGATCCGGCAGTCCGTTCGGATCGATTGCCCCAGCCTTGGCCAGCGCGACGAGATCGCTGTCGACGCCCGGTTGCCCGACCACGAACGAAGTGGTCAGGAACGCCGGCGCGGCGAGCGTAACCGCATAGCGCTGCTGCAGGTTCGTCACCACGGCCGATTGCGCGGCCTGCACGATGTCCGGGCTGTTCATCGCGCGCTGGTAGCGCAGGGTGCCCTGGAAGTTGCCGATCAGCCCGGCCGTGTTCGTCCCGAGTTGCGCCGCGAGATAAACGAGCATCAGCTCGGTCTCGGGCGTCGTATTGAAGGTGCCGCCCGCGTAGGCGAGCGAATGCAGGCTCGCGCCGCCCGACGCCACGGTGATGACGCATGGCAGTGCCGCGTTGAGCGTCACACGGTAGTTGCCGCCGCCGTCCGTCAGCGTCGTGGCCGAGCCCGCCGCGCAATTGACCGTTACTTGCGCGCTCGCGAGCGGGTCGCCCGTCGCGGCCGTGCCCGACAACGAGACGGTTTGCGTGTTGTCGTTGAAGCACGCATCGACGCCGAAGCAGGCATCGCCGTTGCACGCCTGGAGCGCGGCGAGCGTTGCAACGCACAATGCGCCCAGCGCGGGGCGAGTGAAGCGCATAAGGCGAATGTTCATGGTCGCGGGCAATCCGAGAGAATGAGGCAACCGGTGCGCGTGGGGAATGCGGCGCTGTTGCCATTCTATGTCCTGAACCGGGGCGAAAGCGAACACGGCCGGCCGGTCACGCCGGCGCGCCGGCTCAGGGCTTGCGCGCGGCCGGCTTCGCGAACGCGCCGCGCACCTCGAAGCCGATCGCATCCGCGACGTTTCCGCGCGCGTCGACGAGTTCCAGCCGGTGCCGGCCCGGCCACGGTAGCCACGCGACGCGGTCGGCATGGCCGATCACCTTGTCGTCGAGCCGCCACGCGAATTTCGTCGCGCGCCCGGCCGAGCGTTCGAACCAGATCCGCTGGTTCTTCGGCGGAATGTCCGGGTCGATCGCGAAGATCGTGCCGTCGGTCGGCGCGCCGATCGTCAGCGGCGCACGCGCGCCGTCCTTGCCGGGCGCGACGGGCGCCGCGAGCCGGATCGTGTCGACCGCCGTGCCCGCGACGAACCACTCGTTGCGAGCCGGCTCGATGTCGCGCTCGAACGCGATACGGCGCGTCTCGACACCGGCCGGCGCGCGCGGCGCACGGCTCGGCAGGTCGCGGTGCAGATAGCCGACCACGGCCGACCACACGGGCGCCGCGCCCGTGACGCCCGACACGTCCCACATCGGCGAGCCGTCCGCATTGCCGACCCACACGCCGACCGTATAGCGCGACGTGAAACCGACGGTCCAGTTGTCGCGCATGTCCTTGCTCGTGCCGGTCTTGACCGCCGAGAAGAAGCGCGTCGCGAGCGGGTTGTCGAAGCCGAAGGTGCGCACGCGTGCGTTGTTGTCGGACAGGATGTCGGTGACGACGAAGCTGGCGGCTTCGCTGAACACGCGCGTGCCGGCGTCCGTCCGCGCGGGCGCCGATGCACCGGAGGCCGACGTCGGCGCCGTGGCCGGCAGGTCGACGACCTTGCGCGCGACGCCGCCGTTCGCGAGCGCGCGGTAGGCATTGGTCAGCGACAGCAGCGTGACGTCCGCGCTGCCGAGCGCGAGGCTGAAGCCGTAGTAATCGCCTTCCTGCGCGAGCGGCAGGCCGAGCGCGGTCAGCGTGCGCGCAAAGCGATGCGGCGTGACGAGCACCAGCGTGCGCACGGCGGGTACGTTCAACGAGCCGCCGAGTGCGCTGCGCACGCTTACCCAGCCCTTGAAATCCTTGTCGTAGTTCTGCGGAATGTACAGGCCGCCGCCGGCGGCGAGGTTGATCGGCGCATCGTCGAGCAGCGACGCGGCTGTCAGCCGTTTTTCGTCGAGCGCCTGAGCATAGAGGAACGGCTTGAGCGTCGAGCCGGCCTGGCGCGGCGCGAGCACGGCGTCGACGTCGCGCGCGCTCGACAGCGCCCCCGACGAGCCGACCCACGCGCGGATCTCGCCGGTCGCGTTGTCGATCACGACCACCGCGCCGTCCTGCACGTTGCGCCGGTGCGCGGGCGCATTGAGTTCGGTCAGCGCGCGCATCAGCGTGTCGCGCGCGAAGCGCTGCAGCGGCGCGTCGAGCGTCGTGCGGACCTGCGCGCCGGCCGCCGGCTTGACTTCGGCCGCGATGCGCCGCGCGAAGTGCGGGGCGAGCGCGGTGCCGTCCGCCGCGATGTCGTTACGCACGGCGTTGGCCGGGCGCGCCGTGACGAGCTGCACGTAACCGTCGAGCGATGCGCACGCCTGCCCGGCATGCATGTCGCGCAGGATCCGGCACGCGCGCTCGGCGATCTTCGCGGGCGCCGCGTTGGGCGCACGCACGAGTGCGGCCGCGATCGCGGCCTCGCGCGCGTCGAGGCCCGATGGTGCCTTGCCGAACAGCACCTGCGACAGCGCGCCGAGCCCGATCGTCTCGCCGCGGAACGGCACGAGGTTCAGGTAGGCCTCGAGGATCTGGTCCTTGCGCCAGCTGCGTTCGAGCCACAGCGCGTTCACGGCCTGCGTGGCTTTCTGCGGCAGCGAGCGCTGGCCCGAGCGGCGCGGCGAATCGCCGAGCAAGCCCGCGAGCTGCATCGTGACGGTCGACGCGCCGCGCGTGCGCTCGTTCCACAGGTTGCCCCACGCGGCCCCGGCAATGCCGCGCCAGTCGACGCCGCTGTGTTCGTAGAAGCGCTTGTCCTCGGACACGACGATCGCCTCGCGGAACGCGGGCGACACGTCGGCGAGCGACACCCATTCGCCGCGCCGTTCGGCGAGGTCGACGCGCGTGCGCTGCAGCGGCGTGCCGTCGCGGGCGAGCAGCACCCAGTCGGAACTGCGCCAGTTGCGGCGCACGTCGTCGTAGCCGGGCAGCGCATGCGCGACGAGCGGCGCGGCCAGCACGACGGCGACGAATACGCGGCCGGCGAAACGCGCCGGCCGCGGCAAAGCAGGATCCATCATCGCGGTCTCGTCACTTGCCCGCGTCGGCCGGCTTCACGGTCATCGGCGGGTTCGGCCACAGGCCGTACACGGACGGTGCATACAGTGCCTCGACGCGCGTCGGCGGCAGTCCGAACGTGCCGACGTTGTTCAGCCGCACCGTGTACTCGACCGAGAATTTGCCCTTCGGCAAATAGTCGTAGTACGCGCGGTAGCCGTCGAAGTCGCGCTCGACGAACGTCGGCCACGCGCCGTCCGGCGTTTTCTCGTCCTGCGTCGCGGCTTCGGAATCGCGACCGAGGCCCGACCCGAGGATCGTCGCACCGGCCGGGATCGGATCGTTGATGGCGACCCACGTCATGTCGCTCTGCGCATCGATGTCGAGATGCACGCGCACGACGTCGCCGCGCGTCAGCACGCCCTTGACGGCGGGCGACACGGGCGTGACGGTCTTGGTGATCCGGTAGCCGGCCGCGAACGGCGAGCGCAGCGGCACGGCCGCGAGACTTTCGACGGTCGCCCACGGGCGGCCGGTGCCGTCCTGCGTGACCGATAGCGTGGCCGGCCCCTGCGACGCACGCGGCCACGGCAGCAGCACGCTGCGCGCGGCGGCCGCGCGGGTCGCGGGTGTGGCCGATGCGGGCGTATCGGCGGGCGCGGCCGATGCCGCCTGCGACCACGAGATCGAGCGCGCGTCGCCGCCGAGCGCAACCTTCGTCGCGCCGGCGACCGGCGTGCTCTCGTAGGTTCGCGAGAAGCGCTCGACCGCGAGCAGGCCGAGCGCGTTGGACGTCGTCGTCTGCCATGCGCCCTGGCGTTGCAGCGCGAGCAGGCCGGCCGTCACGCGCGGCATTTCGTCCTTCCACGCCGGGTCGCCGGCGAATTCCAGCGCGAGACGCGCGGCGTTGGTCTCGTTGCTGGTCATCAGCCACCACAGGTCGTCGTCGCGCGCGGTCGAGAACACGAGCTGCGTGCCTTGATACGTGAGGCGCGCCCGCAGGATCTGCTCGACCTGCGCGCGTTTCTCGTCGCGTTGCGGGATGTCCTTCACGCGCGTCAGGATCGCGTGATAGTCGATCACGGCCGACGTCGGCCACTGGTTCGGCGCGATTTCGATCGAGCCGAGCATGCGGCCCTGCGCGGCGCCGTAGCGCGACAGCGCCTCGATCGCGGCGAGCTTGCGCAGGTCGCGATCCTGGCGCGGCGCCCACGCGTTGCGATCGAGGCGGCCGTCGACGAAGCGCGCGAGCCCGGCTTCGAGCTGCGTGCGCAGGTCTTCCGGCAGCGCGAAGCGCGGATCGAGACGGCTGGCTTCGTCGGACACCACGAGCAGGTACGACGACAGCGTCGGGCTGCCGTGATGCGAATCGTCCGACGACGGCGGGAAGTAGCTTGCCAGGCCGTCGCTGTCGAGGTAGACGGGCATGCGGGCGATCAGCGCCTGCCATTGCGCAGGGTCGCGCAGCCCGATCGCACGCGACGTCTGCTGTTCGAGGCAGCGGTACGGATAGCGTTCGAACCAGCGCCGCACGCCGGGCAGGCCATCGGCGAGCTTCGACTGCAGCGACACGGCGATGCCGCCGCGCGGTGCGCCCTGGGCGTTGCTCACCGCGCCGGCCGGAGCCGCCACGGGCACCGTCAGCGTGCCGTCGACCTGCGCGAGCGTCGCCTGCTGGACGGTTACCGGCAGCGCGGGCACGACCTTCTGCGCGACGGCCAGCGCGTCGGACGCGCGCTTGCCGCCTTGCTCGGCCGCCTCGATGCGCCAGTTCAGCGCACCGGCCGCATCGAGCGCCTGCTCGGGCACGGTGATCGTCCACGCGACTTCGGTCGCGGCATTCGCCGCCAGCGATACGGTTTGCGGGGCGACGTCGAGGCCCGTCACGCGCGGCGTCACGACGACCTGCATCGCGCGGTCGGTCGTGTTGCGCAGCGTGACCTGCGCGCGGAACGCGTCGCCTTCGCGCACGAGCGGCGGCAGGCCGGAGATCAATTGCAGATCCTGCGTGCTGCGGATCGACGTGCTGCCCGTGCCGAAACGGTCGGGGCCGACCGCCGCGATCGCGACGATCCGGAAGCGCGTGAGCGCATCGTTCAGCGGCACCTCGACGGTTGCGCTGCCGTTCGCGTCGAGCGTCACGCGCGGGTTCCACAGCAGCAGGGTATCGAACAGCTCGCGGGTCGGCGCGCTGCCGCCGCCGCCGCCGGCCGGCACGGCCTTGCGGCCGAAGTGGCGGCGGCCGACGATTTCCATCTGCGCGGTGGCCGTCTCGACGCCGTACGCACGCCGGCGCAGCATCGCGTCGAGCAGGTTCCAGCTGTCGTTCGGCATCAGTTCGAGCAGCGCTTCGTCGACAGCCGCGAGCGCAATCTGCGTGCCGGCCGGTGCCGGCTGGCCGTTCGGCAGCGTGACCTTCACGTGCGCCTGCGCCTTGCTGCGGACCGTGTAGCGCGTCGCGTCGGTCGTCACGGTCACGCCGAGGCGGTGAACGCCAGTGCCGACCTTGATTTCGCCGAGGCCGTAGCGGAACGCGGGCTTCGACAGGTCGACGAACGCGGTCGGCGCCTCGTAGTGGCGGCCTTCGCGCCAGAACGCGCGCGCCCATTCGACCGGCGCCTTCCAGCCCCACGTGAAGAACGAGTACCACGGCACCTCGCGAATCCGGCCGCGCAGCGCGAGCACCGACACGTAGACGTTCGGCCCCCACGATTCGCCGACCTTCAGGTCGACGGTCGGGTTCTTGCCGTTCAGCTCGACGATGTGCGTTTCCATCACGCCGCCGCGCTCGACCGCGACGAGCGCGGTCGCGTAGCGGAACGGCATGCGCACCTGGAAGCGGGCCGTTTCGCCCGGCTCGTACGAGGTTTTCTCGGGGATCACGTCGATCCGGTCGGTGTTGTCGCCGCCGAACCAGAGTTCGTCCTCGCGCGTGACCCATACCGACGTCGATGCATTCGACGTGCGGCCGTCGCCGTCCTTCGCGACCGCGATCAACTGCACGTTGCCGGCCTGCTCGAGCGTCGCGTCGCAGGCCATGCGGCCCTTGTCGTCGGTCTTGCCCGAGCACAGCACGCCGAGGTCGCGCGTGTCGCTCTTGTTGTCGTATGCATAGAAGCCGCCGACCATCCGCTTGCGCGACGACGTCGTGATGCGCGCGACGCCCTTGATCTCGATCGGCACCGACGCGCGCGGCTTGCCCTGCAGGTCGACCGCCAGTGCCTGCACCGGCACGCGCTGGCCGACCGACACCCAGCGGCCTGCCTTGATGCCGGCCACCACCGCGGCCGGCCACAGGATCGTGTCGCCGCGGATCGTCTGCACTTCGCCGTTCGGATCCGCGAACGTCGCCTCCAGCGCGATGCGCTTCGGCGCGTCGACGTCGGGCAGGCCCTTGAGCGTGACCGAACCCGCGCCGTTGCGATCGAGCGTCAGCGGCAGCTTGTCGGCGATCAGCTTCGTCGCGTCGGGATCGTTGTTCGACGACGACGCGTTGTCGCCGTCCTGCGAATCGTCGTCGGCGTTGCCGTCGCTCGTGTCGGGACGATATGGCGTGAAGCTGAAATCCTCGAAACGATCCGCGAACGGCGGCGACGCCCATTTCATCAGCGCCGACACCTGGACGGGCAGGTTCGATGCGCCGCCGCCCGACACATAGTCGATCTGCACCGCGAGCGGCGCTTCCTTCACGGCGACGAGCGGGCTCTTCTGCGCGTCGCGCGCGCCGATCGAGCCTTTCAGCACCGGCAGGCGGAATGCCTCGACGCGGAAACTGCCGCTGTAATAGGTGGCGGTTGGCGCGTCTTCCGGGCCGCCTTCGAGTTCGACGCTGTACTCGCCGAGCTTCGCGGCGGCCGGCAGCGTGAACTGCGAGTCCGCGCTGTGGTCGGCCGCCCACGTGAGCGGCAGCTTGTACGTCTGGCCCGTGCCGAGATGGCGGATCGTCAGGCGCGTCGGGTATTGCGACGGGAACGCGAGGCTCTGCAGCGTCTCGGTGCGGATGAAATGCTTCATCGACACGGTTTCGCCGGCGCGCAGCAGCGTGCGGTCGAACACGGTATGCGCGCGCACGGTCGGCGCGCTGTCGGTGTCGGTCGGCACGTTGAAGCGCCACGATTCGATCCCGCGGTTCCAGCCCGAGCTGACGAACGCCATGTCGGGGCCCGTCTTCGGATCGTCGACGCGCGCCGACACGAAGTAGTCGTCGTAGCGCTGTTCCGACGCGCCGCACGCGCGCTTCGGCTCGAACGGCCCGTCGATCTTCAGCAGGCCCTGCGCGTCGGTCTTGCCGGCCGCGATTTCGTCGCCGTTGCAGTCCGACACGCGGATCTGCGCGTTCGGCACCGGCTTGCCCTTGTCAAGCGTCGTGACCCATACGAGGTTGTTCTCGCGCCCCTGTTTCAGGTGCACGCCGAGGTTCGTGACGAGCACGGTGGTGCGCACGTACATGCTCGACGGCTTCGCGAGCAGCGAGCGGCCGAGCGCGGGCGACGCGAGTTCGAGCACGTAGAAGCCGGGCTTGTCGATCGGCACGCCGACCACTTCGAACGGGCGCAGCGTCTTCGGGTCGGCCTTCGGCAGCGTCAGCACCTGCGCGCCGGGCTCGCCCGTCAGCAGCGACAGCGAGCGCACGTCGATGCGGCGGTTTTGCGGCGCGGGCTGCTTCTCGCCGGCCGCGAGCGGCACGTAGACGGGGTGTTGGCCCTTGCGTTCCAGCAGGCCGGGTATCTGGTCGTCGATCGAGCCGGCCGTCATCGACCAGTTGTCGAAACGATCGACGGTGCGCATCCATTGGCGGATCGCGGTGTCGTTCTCGACCTTCAGGTTCGCGAATTGCGCGCCGCCCGCATTGAGGCCGGCGATATGCAGGTCGGCCTCGACGTTGCGCAGCGTGACGGGCACCAGCGCGGGCGTACCGGGTTCGGCGAAGCGCTCGACGATCCCGAAGGTGCCCGACGAGAATTTCGCGAGCGGCGGCATCGGCGCGGTGCGCGTCGCGAGCGGGAACAGGTCGGCGTTGGACAGCGGCCGGTCGGTCACGTCGCGCAGGCCCGACGGCAGCTCGACGGTCAGCGCAGCCTGAGCGGGCAGCGGCGGGTTGAACGTGACGGTCGTCACTTCCTCGCTGTGGTCGTCGGCCGCGAAGGTCGGTGACAGCGAACCGTCGGGGCCGCGCAGCTTGATCGCGTCGGCCTGCTTGCGCGAGATCGGCGCGTTGAACGACAGCGTGAGCGGGCGCAGCGGCGTGCAGGGCGCCTTCGCGTTCTCGCGTTCGCACGAGAAGCTCGCGGCGAACGGTGCGCGCACGGTGAAATCGAAGCGCCGTTCGGTTTCGTTCGCGATGCCGCTCGGGCTCGCGACGCCCTTGCCGTACACCAGCTGCACCTTCGCGCTCGCCGGCAGCGCCTGCGAGCACGACAGCGTCAGCACGCGCGCCGCCTCTTTCTTCAACCCGAAATGATCGAGCAGGGCGTTGCGCGTATCGTCGTCGGCCGCCGCGACGGGAATGCGGTTGCCGATGCCGGCCGCTTCGCACCAGATGTTCGCGAGCGCCGAGCGCGGCTCGGCCGGGCCGTTCAGCTTCATCACGAAGACCTGCCGCTCCTCGATCTCGCGTGAGCCGGGGCGCACCGACACCGGAAACGGGCCGCCCGTCTGGAACGTGAAGCGACGCGGGCCGCTGACCGCATTGCCCGCGACCGAACGCAGCGTGTCGTTGAGCGCGACCGAGCAACGTACGCCGGGCGGCAGGTCGCTTTCGAAATCGTAAACCCAGGTCTTGTCGTCGAGCCAGTGGCCCTGGCCGCGTGCGGCCGCCGAATCGTTGCAGCTCACGCGCGCCGGATTCGGCGCGGAGGCCGAGCCGAAGGCGACCATCGGTTCGTCGAACTTGACGACGCTCTGCCGGACTTCGGTGACGGTGCCTTGCGGCGACACGCTCACCGTGCGCGCCGCGCCCGCATGCAGCGACAGGGCCGCGGCGCCGCCGAGCGCCGCCACGGCGCCGATGCGCCAGAGCAGCCGGATCGTGTGGTTGGTTCGATGCGTTTCTTTGTTGTGCTTGTCGCGCTGCTTCATCGCTCGATTGCCCTCGGAGGGAAGCTTTCTGTTTGATTGCACGGGATTCTAACCGACCGTCATGCGCGCGCAGCATGGCATGCAATGTGTCGCCGGCGCGCGACACGGGGGGGCGTGCCGCAGATTTGTCGCGTCGACGACACAAAAATGCAGCGAAATGTCGATTGTCACGGATTGCGGAACATTAAATGGACTATAAAAAGATTGTTTGATCCGGCGTGTGCGCGTACATTGCAGGTCCGCGCCAATGTTTGAGAAATATCAAGCGTGGTTTTCCCGAATCCGGTGTTCGAGAGAAGGAAACATGCACAACGACAACACCCCCCAATCGCGTCGTGACAACGACGCAGCCGCAACCGGCATCACGCGGCGTCAATGGCTGCAGGGCGCACTGGCGCTGACGGCGGTGGGCCTCACGGGCTCGCTGGCGTTGCGGGCCCTGGCCGACGATCCCGGCACCGCGCCGCTCGATACGTTCATGACGCTTTCCGAAGCATTGACCGGCAAGAAAGGGCTGAGCCGCGTCACCGGCCAGCGCTATCTGCAGGCCTTGCAGAAGGGCTCGTTCAAGACGGCCGACAGCCTGCCGCAGCTCGCCGGCGCGCTCGCATCCGGCTCGCTGAATCCCGACCAGGAATCGCTCGCACTGACGATTCTCGGCGCGTGGTATCTCGGCATCGTCGACAACGTCGTGATTACCTACGAAGAAGCATTAATGTTCAGCGTGGTGTCCGATACGCTCGTGATCCCTTCGTATTGCCCCAACAAACCCGGCTTCTGGGCCGAAAAACCGATCGAGAGGCAAGCCTGATGGCCGATACCGATACGCAAAAAGCCGACGTCGTCGTCGTCGGATCGGGTGTCGCCGGCGCGATCGTTGCACACCAGCTCGCGATGGCGGGCAAGTCCGTGATCCTGCTGGAAGCCGGCCCGCGCATGCCGCGCTGGGAAATCGTCGAGCGCTTTCGCAACCAGCCCGACAAGACCGACTTCATGGCGCCGTACCCGTCGAGCCCGTGGGCCCCACATCCGGAATACGGCCCGCCGAACGACTACCTGATCCTGAAGGGCGAGCACAAGTTCAACTCGCAGTACATCCGCGCGGTGGGCGGCACGACGTGGCACTGGGCCGCGTCGGCGTGGCGCTTCATTCCGAACGACTTCAAGATGAAGACCGTGTACGGCGTCGGCCGCGACTGGCCGATCCAGTACGACGACCTCGAGCATTACTACCAGCGTGCCGAGGAAGAGCTCGGCGTGTGGGGCCCGGGCCCCGAGGAAGATCTGTACTCGCCGCGCAAGCAGGCGTATCCGATGCCGCCGCTGCCGCTGTCGTTCAACGAGCAGACCATCAAGAGCGCGCTCAACGGCCATGACCCGAAGTTCCACGTGGTGACCGAGCCCGTCGCGCGCAACAGCCGCCCGTACGACGGCCGGCCGACCTGTTGCGGAAACAACAATTGCATGCCGATCTGTCCGATCGGTGCGATGTACAACGGCATCGTCCACGTCGAGAAGGCCGAGCAGGCCGGCGCGAAGCTGATCGACAGCGCGGTCGTCTACAAGCTCGAGACGGGGCCGGACAAGCGCATCGTCGCCGCGATCTACAAGGACAAGACGGGCGCCGACCATCGCGTCGAGGGCAAGTACTTCGTGCTCGCCGCGAACGGCATCGAGACGCCGAAGATCCTGCTGATGTCCGCGAACCGCGATTTCCCGAACGGCGTCGCGAACAGCTCGGACATGGTCGGGCGCAACCTGATGGACCACCCGGGCACCGGCGTGTCGTTCTACGCGAGCGAGAAGCTGTGGCCGGGCCGCGGCCCGCAGGAGATGACGTCGCTGATCGGTTTCCGCGACGGCCCGTTCCGCGCGACCGAAGCCGCGAAGAAGATCCACCTGTCGAACATGTCGCGCATCAACCAGGAGACGCAGAAGATCTTCAAGGCCGGCAAGCTGATGAAGCACGAGGAGCTCGACGCGCAGATCCGCGATCGTTCCGCACGCTACGTGCAGTTCGACTGCTTCCACGAAATCCTGCCGCAACCCGAGAACCGCATCGTGCCGAGCAAGACGGCCACCGACGCGATCGGCATCCCGCGCCCCGAGATCACGTATGCGATCGACGATTACGTGAAGCGCGGCGCCGTGCACACGCGCGAGGTTTACGCGACGGCCGCGAAGGTGCTCGGCGGCACCGACGTCGTGTTCAACGACGAGTTCGCGCCGAACAACCACATCACCGGCGCGACGATCATGGGCGCGGATGCACGCGACTCGGTCGTCGACAAGGACTGCCGCACGTTCGACCATCCGAACCTGTTCATCTCGAGCAGCTCGACGATGCCGACCGTCGGTACGGTGAACGTGACGCTGACGATCGCGGCGCTCGCGCTGCGGATGTCGGACACGCTGAAGAAGGAAGTCTGACCGTGCGGAAATCTACTCTCACCTTCCTCCTCGCCGGCTGCCTCGCGCTGCCCGGCCTCGCGCGCGCGGCCGACTCGGCCGATCCGGCGCAGGTCAAGCGCGGCGAATACCTCGCGGTCGCGGGCGACTGCATGGCCTGCCACACCGCGAAGGGCGGCAAGCCGTTCGCGGGCGGCCTCGGCATGCCGGTGCCGATGCTCGGCAAGATCTATACGAGCAACATCACGCCCGACCCCGATACGGGCATCGGCACCTGGACGTTCGACGACTTCGAGCGTGCGGTGCGTCATGGCGTGTCGAAGAACGGCGACAACCTGTACCCGGCGATGCCGTACGTGTCGTATGCGAAGATCAACGACGACGACGTGCAGGCGCTGTACGCGTACTTCATGCACGGCGTCGAACCGGTCAAGCAGGCGCCGCCGAAGAACGAGATCCCCGCGCTGCTGAGCATGCGCTGGCCGCTGAAGATCTGGAACTGGCTGTTCCTGAAGGACGGCGTCTACCAGCCGAAGCCGGCGCAGAGCGCCGAGTGGAACCGCGGCGCGTATCTCGTGCAGGGCCTTGCGCACTGCAGCACGTGCCATACGCCGCGCGGCATCGCGATGCAGGAGAAGTCGCTCGACGAAACGGGCGGCAGCTTCCTGTCGGGCTCGGTGCTCGCGGGTTGGGACGGCTACAACATCACGTCCGACCCGAACGCGGGGATCGGCCGCTGGACGCAGCAGCAGCTCGTCCAGTATCTGCGCACCGGCAGCGTGCCGGGCCTTGCGCAGGCGGCCGGCCCGATGGCCGAGGCGATCGAGCACAGCTTCTCGAAGATGACCGAAGCCGACATCGGCGCGATCTCGACGTACATCCGCACGGTGCCGGCCGTGGCCAGCGGCGACGCGAAGCAGTCGCGCTCGTCGTGGGGCAAGCCGGCCGAGGACGGCCTGAAGCTGCGCGGCGCGGCGCTCGCGTCGTCGGGCATCGATCCGGCCCGGCTGTATCTCGGCAACTGCGCGACCTGTCACCAGATGCAGGGGAAGGGCACGCCGGACGGTTACTACCCGCCGCTGTTCCATAACTCGACGGTCGGTGCGTCGAATCCGACCAACCTCGTGCAGGTGATCCTGAACGGCGTGCAGCGCAAGGCCGGTAGCGAGGACGTCGGGATGCCGGCGTTCCGCCACGAGTTGTCGGATGCGCAGATCGCCGCGCTGACGAACTACCTGACCGGGCAGTTCGGCAATCCGGCTGCGAAGGTGACCGAGCAGGACGTCGCGAAGCTGCGCTGACGCGACACGCGACGAAGCAGGGCGACAACGTAAAAGAGGAGGAGCACAGCACATCGGGCAGGCCCCGATGCCGGTTGTTGCAGAGCGGGGCGGCGGCGCGGATGGCCGTCCGCCCCGGTTCACAGGCAATCCGGTGCGTGCGATTGCGCGCATCGTTTTCGTTGATCACACCATGACACCGAATCAACCGTTTCTCGCGTCCCAGCGCGATGTGCTGCTGCTGCTTGCCCGAATCCTGATCGTGATCCTGTTCGTGATGTTCGGCTGGAAGAAGATTATCGACTTCTCCGGTACGATCGCGTTCATGGGTAGCGAGGGCGCGCCGGCGCCGATCATCTCGGCGGCGATCTCCGTCGTGATGGAGCTGTTCGTCGGGATTGCGATCCTGATCGGCTTCCAGACGCGGCCGCTCGCGCTGTTGCTTGCGCTGTATACGATCGGCACCGCCGTTATCGGTCACCATTACTGGACGATGACGGGCGGCGAGCAGATCAACAACATGATTCATTTCTACAAGAACATCGCGATCTCGGGCGGCTTGCTCGCGCTCTGCGCGGCCGGCCCCGGACGTTTTTCGCTCGATCGCGGATAAGCAGACCCGAGGCGCGTGCATGGGGCGCGCGTCGGACGGTCGAGACTTCGAGGGGGCATCATTTTGCGACTCAAATACTTTGCATGGCTGATTGCGGCCGCCACGCCAGCGGCTGCGTTTGCACAGACGAGCGTCACGCTGTATGGCCGGATCGACGGCGGCATCGAATACCTGAACCACATCGCGAAGCCGAACGGCGGCAGCGGGACGCGCTGGAGCGCGGAAAGCGGCGACTGGGGCACCAGCATGTTCGGGTTGAAGGGCGTCGAGGATCTCGGCGGCGGGCTGTCGACGGTGTTCAACCTGGAAACCGCGTTCCAGGTGATGAACGGCCAGACGGGTGGCGGACGCATGTGGTCGCGGCGCGCATACGTCGGGTTGAAGAGCAACACGTGGGGCCAGTTGCAGGCCGGCCGCAACCTGTTCATCGACAGCGACGGCGTGTGGGAATTCGATCCGTTCGTCCAGCAGGCATTTTCGTCGGCGTCGCTCGTGCGTGGCCGCAACTGGCAGCAGACCAGCAACAACATCGAATATCACAGCCCTGTGATCGGCGGCTTCGACGTGCAGGCGCAATACGCGTTCGGCAATCAGTCGCGCGGCTTCAACTACGGCGCGGCCGACGATTTCGGCCGCTCGGACGGGATCATGATCTCGTACCATTCGCCGGTGCTCGACGTGCGCGGTATCTACGACGAGCTGCGCGACAACAACGGCAAGTTCAGCAATATCTTCACCGCGTCGCGCGAGTACTTCGTCGGCGCGAACGTGAAGGTGTCGAAGTTCAAGATCCAGGGGGCGTATACGCACTACCAGGCGCCGGACAGCCCGGCCGGTGTTGCCGACCGTGCCGATCATTACTGGCTCGGCGCGACCTATTCGGCGACGCCGCAGTGGGCCGTGACGGGCGGCGGGTATTACGTGAAGGTGGGCGACGGCGGCGGCGACGCGTCGCATGACCCGTCAGGGCACGCGATGATGTACGTGCTCGGCACCACGTACAACCTGTCGAAACGCACGTTCCTGTACGGCACGGTTGCGTATGTGCGCAACGGCGGGAATTCGAATTTCTCGCTGCTCGCGACGCCGCGTGACGCGACGTCGGGGACGAGCCCGATGACGGGCGAGTCGCAGACGGGCGCGTATGTGGGGATGATGCATACGTTCTGAGCACGGGCGGTTTGGGTAGGTGAAGAAGGCACGGGCGGTGAAGGTCCGTGCCTTTTTGCGTTTACGCCGGCTGCCGTATCGTTGCTGTCCGGGACGTGACGCGATATGGTCTCGACAAGCACTCACCTGCTTCGAGGCCAGTCCTGTTCTCGAAAGTCGGTATGACGCGTCGAGCGATCGACAGGGCGAGCTCGGTAAATTGACGGTTCATGCCGACGCGATTGCAATGCGCACGCTCGCGCATCGCCGTCCGATCGGCGCCGTGCTTCAGAACACGCATGCCTCGGTCGTCGTTAGCGTCGCAAACGGGCCCGCAAGCGTCGCATTATGATGCGCGACGATCCGCTCGGCCGGCAGCGCTGGTGTATCCATACAGGTGTGCGCATCGGCAACGAGTACCGGGCGAAAGCCGAGATCGGCGGCCGCACGGCACGTCGTATCGACGCAGTACTGCGTTTTCATCCCCGCGATCACGATCTCGCCGATACCAGCCGCATGCAACCACTCGGCGAGCCGCGTGCCCGCGAAGCAGCTCGGCCTCGTCTTGTCGAACACGATGTCGCGTGCGGTATCGATCGCAAGCTCCGGCAGCAGTGCGGCCAGCGGCGCGTCGGATGCGATCGGCGAGCCGGCCGGGCCGACGTGACGCACGGCGAACACGGGGGCACCGCTGTCATGTGCGCGGCGAATCAGCCGGTTGATATTGGTTAGCACGCGTTCGCCGTCATGCGGGCGATCGGGGCCATGAAACAACCCGACCTGCATATCGATCACGAGCAGCGCGCGTTTCGGGGAAGGGGCTTCGGACATCGCGTTTCTCCTGAGTGGCCGATGCAGACGGAGAAACGACGAGACCCCGTCCGGAACCGGCGGGGCCTGTGGGAATCGGTGACGCTACGATCTTGCGCGCACTCGCCGCACGGGCCCGCCAAAGGCGGTCGTGCGCGTGGTCGTCGAAAGGGTGATCGGAGCGTCGTGCATGGCTCGATGATGCCCGATGCGCGCGCGTGACGTCAATTACTGTTCACGTGCCGCGCACCGTCCGCCGGTCAATCCAGCGCCTTCCCGGCCTTCTCGTCCATGAAACGAATCGCAAGCAACGTCATCGCGCCGCAGCCGATCGCATACCACGCCGGCGCATTCGGATCTCCGGTCGCCGCGATCAGCCACGTGACGAAGAACTGCGCGAAGCCGCCGAAGATCGCGACGCCGACGCTATACACCAGCGCACCGCCCGTCGCACGCACTGCCCGCGGAAACAACTCGCCGAGCATTGCCCCCGTCGCACCGATGTTGATCGCATGCACGATCGACAGCGCGGCGATGATCGACAGCAGCGAAACGGCGCCAGGCCAGCGGTTCAGGGCAATGAACGCCGGGTAGATCGCGGCCATCAGCACGATGCGTGTCCACCAGACGATCCGGTTGCGCCCGTACACGTCCGACAGAAGGCCGCCGATCGGCGTCACGAGCATCAGGATCGCACCGGCGACGCAGCCGGCCGTCATCGACAGCCAGGTCGGCAAGTGCAGCACCTGCACGCCATAGATCGCCATGTAGAACACGATGATGTAGTGGATCGACGTGCCGCCGATCGTCACGCCGAGGCCCGCGAATACGGCCTTGGCGTGATGGCGCAGCACGTCGGCGAGCGGCAGCGATGCGACCGGCTCGTCGTGTGCGGCGGCCGGGGCGGCAGCAGGCACTTCCTCGACGGTGCGGCGCAACCAGTAGCCGAGCGGCACGAACAGCGTGCCGATGATGAACGGCACGCGCCAGCCCCAGCTTTCGAGTTGCGCGGCGCTCAGCGTCGACGTCAGCGCGACGCCGGTGAGTGCGCCCGCGAGCGCGGCGAGCCCCTGGCTCGAGAACTGGAACGACGCATAGAAACCGCGACGATGCTGCGGTGCCTGTTCGAGCAGCAGCGTCGTCGATGCGCCGACTTCGCCGCCCGACGCGAACCCCTGCAGCAGCCGAGCGAGCACGAGCAGCAGCGGCGCGGCGATGCCGATCTGCGCGAAGGTCGGCGCGACCGCGATCGTCGCGGTACCGAGCGCCATCAGCAGCAGCGTGAGGATCATCGCCTTCTTGCGGCCGGCGCGGTCCGCATACATGCCGATCACGAGGCCGCCGAGCGGACGCGTGACGAAGCCGACGCCGAAGCTCGCGACCGCGAGCATCAGTTGTCCGAACGACGAATGCACGGGAAAGAACAGCTTGCCGATCAGGATCGCGAAGAAGCTGTAGACCGTGAAGTCGTAGAACTCGAGCGCGTTGCCGACGGCGGCGGCCGCGATCAGCCGGCGCTTCTTCGCGGCGGCGCGGGCATCGACCGGTGTGCCGGCGAATGAAATGGCGGACGTTTCCATGGGTTCCCTTGCTTTGAGCGCGGAACTGCGTGTTGAAAGGCTGTCAGGCCGCGAGCCAGGCTTCGGCGACGCGAACCCAGTAGCTCGCGCCGATCGCGAGGATGTCGTCGTTGAAGTCGTAGCCGGGGTTGTGCACCATGCAGCCGCCCTTGCTGCCGATTCCGTTGCCGATGAACGCGTAGCAGCCGGGGCGCGCTTCGAGCATGAACGCGAAATCCTCGCTGCCCATCAGCGGCGCGGTGTCGGTTTCGACGCGTTCCGCGCCGAGCATCTGGCATGCGATGTCGGCCGCGAACGCGGTCGGTTCCGCGTGATTGACGAGCACCGGGTAGCCATAGTCGTAGTCGACCTCCGCGGTGACGCCGAAGCTTTCCGCCTGGCCCTTCACGAGCGCCTCGATGCGGCGCGCGAGCAGGGCGCGCACGTCGGCGTTCAGCGCGCGCACCGACAATTTCATCACGACGGTTTCGGGAATGATGTTGAACGTTTCGCCGGCCTGCACGCTGCCGACGGTGATCACGGCCGCATGCTGCGCGTCGACCTCGCGTGCGACGATCGTCTGCAGCGCGACCATGATGCTGCCCGCGGCCGACATCGGATCGCGCGCGAAATGCGGCATCGCGCCGTGGCCGCCGACGCCGCGCAGCGTGATCGTCACGCGGTCGGCCGACGCCATCGCGGCGCCGGTGCGGAACGCCATGTTGCCGGCCGCGCGGCCCGGCATGTTGTGGATCGCGAAGATCGCGTCGCACGGGAAACGGTCGAACAGGCCGTCGTCCATCATCGCCTTCGCGCCGCCGAAGTTTTCCTCGGCGGGCTGGAAGATCAGGTTCAGCGTGCCGGAGAACCGGCGCGTTGCCGCGAGGTGGCGCGCCGCGCACAGCAGCATCGCGGTGTGACCGTCGTGGCCGCATGCATGCATCTTGTTCGCGTGACGGCTTGCGTAGGGCAGCCCCGTGGCTTCCGAGAGCGGCAGCGCGTCCATGTCGGCGCGCAGCCCGACCGTGCGTGTGCCTTGCCCTTCGCGTAGCACGCCGACCACGCCCGTCTTGCCGATACCGCGATGCACTTCGTAGCCCCAGCCGGTGAGCAACTCGGCGACGAGGTCGCTCGTGAGCGTCTCTTCGAATGCGAGTTCGGGGTGGGCGTGAATGCGGCGGCGCACTTCGACGAGCTCGGGGGCGATGGCGGCGATGGCCGGGATGACGGGGTTCACGGCTTGCAGCATGGTGTCTCCTGTGGGGCCGGTGGGGCGTTTGACGCGCATGTGACGACCAAGCATATAAATTTCTTTTGCGTACCAGAAGCTGCTAAATTGCTTTGGTGCACACCGTCGGTTGCCGCTCGGGAATACCCTGAGCCATTGCGCGGCCGGCCGCACAGGGTTTCCACGGATCACGCATTGCCGCCATGAAATACCACCAGCTGAAAGCGTTCGTCACCGCCGCGGAAGAAGGGAGCATTCGCGCGGCCGCGCGGCGCCTGAACGTGTCGCCGGCTGCGCTCACGAAGGCGGTCAAGGAACTGGAGATCGCGCTCGGCGTATCGCTCGTCGTGCGCACCGCACGCGGCGTGCAGCTGACCGCGTTCGGCCAGCAACTGCAGGTGCGCGCGCGGCTGATCGTCGCCGAAATGCAGCGCGCCCGCGACGACATCGAGCAGGCACAGGGCGCGATGACGGGTTCCGTCGCGGCGGCGATCACGCCGGCGGCGGCGGTGACGATCCTGCCCGACGCGTTTCGTGCGTTCCGGCGCCGCTTTCCGGTGGCGCGCGTCAATCTGATCGAAGGATTTCCTGGCGTCGCGCTGCCGCGCCTGCACGATGGTTCGCTCGATTTCGCGGTGGCCGTCGTCGTCCCCGAGTTGCTGGCGGCCGAGTTCGATCACGCGGAACTCTATGCGAGCCGTTCGCTGATCGTCGCGCGCAAAGGGCATCCGCTCGCGTCGGCCACGTCGCTCGCCGATCTCGTCGAAGCCGACTGGCTGATGAATCCGTCGCCGGAAAGCTCGACACAGGTGCTGTTCAACTCGTTCGTCGCGTACGGGTTGCCGGTGCCGGCACGCGTCGTCGAATGCCCGAGCTTCGGTCTCGCGCACAGCCTGATGACCGGTTGCGACCTGATCGCATCGATGCCCGAGCAATTGTTGCAAGGCGAATGGGCGCGTGATCAGCTCGCGGTACTGCCGATCCGCGAGCGCTTGCCGGCCGTATCGGTGCAGGTCGTCACGCGCCGCGACAGCCCGCTGACGCCGGCCGCGGCGATGCTGCTCGATTGCCTGCGCGATTCCGCGCGGCGCAAGGGATTGCGGTGAGCCGTCACCCCGTGCAGATCACGTAGTTATCCTGACGATCGTGTGCCAGGCATGCGCGGGCCGCATGCGATTCCGACGCACGTTGCGCGAGCCGGTATCATAGCGGCCGGCCCGCCGCTACGGCCGGCCTCCCACTCCATCGCCATCCGGCATCCAGCAATCAGAGGCATCACATGACCAGTGCAACCCAATTCGACAACGTATCGGTCGTCAAGCGCGCGAACGTCTATTTCGACGGCAAGTGCGTGTCGCATACCGTGCTCTTCCCGGACGGCACGCGCAAGACGCTCGGCGTGATCCTGCCGTGCGCGCTCAACTTCGGCACGGATGCGCCCGAATTGATGGAAGTGCAGGCCGGCAAGTGCCGCGTGAAGCTCGACGGCAGCAGCGAATGGCAGACCTACGGCGCCGGCGAATCGTTCTCCGTGCCGGGCAAGAGCCGCTTCGACATCGAAGTGCTCGAGACGCTCGATTACGTCTGCAGCTACCTGTAAGACGCTTTCCGCGCAGCAAAGAAAAAGCCCCGCCGAAGCGGGGCTCGTCGCAAACGGATGGCGCAAGGCCATCCGGAGCGCCTGTTCTCGTTACGTCGTCACAGGCAGGCGTTGATGTCGCCGGCGGACGCTGCGTCGCCGCGCACGCCGACCCACGTCTTCGCACCCGGCTTCCACGACGGACGAACCATCGCGGCGGCGCCGTTCGGCGGCTGCTGGCCCGGTGCGTACACGTCGGTCGCCAGGCCGTTGGCCAGCACGTTCTGCGAGATCACCTGTTGTTGCGACTTGTCGGCCCAGGTCTTGGCGATGCACGCCGAGACGTCGGGAGCCGCTTTCTGGCTTTGTCCCACGTTCTGCACGGCAGGTTCGGCGGCATGAGCAGAAATTGCCACGGTCAATGCGATGAGCGGTAAGTATTTCACGTTCACGTTATCTCCCTCGAGTCGTGATTGATTGAGTGGGATGCGCAGCAGTGCTGCGTTCAAGTGAGATCGCATCTGGCAGGCTCGGTTCCGGTCATTCCGAAACAAGTTGTTAACGCGCTTGCCAAACGGCGGCTCGGATGCTGCGCATGTTGCTGCGGCGCCGCATGCGTCGCGTATGGCTCGACGTCATGCGTGGCGGTCGGTGCGCTGCCCGGTCGTGGTGTGGTGAGGTGACGGCCGCGGCGGGCGGCATGTGCTGCATGCCGCGCCGCGACTCTTTATCTGATGACGAAGTGGAATGGCTGATGGATGGCCCCGTCGCATGAACACCATGATGACAAACTTTCGTCCGCCGAATTGTTAACCAACTTTAAACGGATAAGGTGGCCGCGATGCGACGCGGCGCGCGACGGGCGCGCGGCATCGTGCAGCGACGTGAGGCGGGGAAGCGGTGCGCGGCAGGGCGCCGCGCACGCGGGTTGTGTCAGCCGATCTTGCGCGAGCCGACCTCGCGCAGGTTGGCCGGGACGATCGGACGGAAGCGCTCGCGTTTGTGTTCGTCGTCGAAGTGCTGGAGTGCCGGCTTGATCAGGTCGCTGCGCGACACGATGCCCGTGATGCGCAGCGATTGCTCGTCGGCGACCACCGGCAGGCGCTCGAGGCCGAGCATCGCGAGACGCGAAGCGACGACGCGGCACGTTTCGTGAGCCAGCGCGACGGCCGGTGCGCGATCGGCGAATGCGGCCGAGATCGGCGTATCGGCGCTCGCCTGTGCTCGCTGGGCGTCGAGCGTCGCGCGATCGACGAGGCCGAGCAGGCGGCCGTTCTGTACGACCGGATACGCGCGGTGCGCCTGCTTCGCGCCGAAGTATTGCGTCTCGACGATATCGAGCGTCGCCGAACCGTCGATCGCGACGAGCCGATCGGCCGACGTCATCACTTCGCCGACATCGTGCCGCTCGAGCGGATCGACGCCGTATTCGCGATAGATGTGGTAGCCGCGGCGTGCGATCTTTTCCGTCATGATCGAGCGCTTCATCACGATGGTCGCGAAGCCGTGCGCGACGAGCGTCGCGGCGAGCAGCGGCAGCAGCGCGTTGGCGTCGTGCGTGAGGCCGAAGGCGAACACGATCGCGGTGAGCGGGGCACCGAGCGTCGCGCCGAGCGTCGCGGCCATGCACACGAGCGGCCACAGCACCGGATCGCCGCCCGGCAGCACCGGCGACAGCACGGTGCCGAGGCCGGCGCCGAGCATCAGCAGCGGGGCGAGCACACCGCCCGAGGTGCCCGAGCCGAGCGCGATCACCCACATCACGGCTTTCACGATCAGTAGCGCGAGCGCGACCTTCAGCGCGATGTGCTGGTGCAGCAGGTCGCCGATCACGTCGTAGCCGACGCCGAGCGCGCGCGGCTCGAGCCAGCCGCCGATGCCGATCACGATCGCGCCGAGCGCGGGCCACCACATCCAGTGCATGGGCAGCTTCGCGAAGGCGTCCTCGACGCGGTAGAGCGCAGCTGACAGCCCGCACGCGAGCATGCCCGACAGCAGGCCCGCGACGATGCACGACAGCAGCGCGACGGGCGTCGGCGCGGCGGTCGTCACCGGAAACAGCGGATCGACGCCGAAGAACACCGCGCGTGCGAAGCCTGCCACCGCGCACGCGAGTGCGACCGGCAGGAAACTGCGCGGACGCCATTCGAACAGCAGCAGTTCGACCGCGAGCAGCACGGCGGCCACCGGCGTGCCGAACACGGCCGTCATGCCGGCGGCCGCGCCGGCGACGAGCAGCGTCTTGCGCTCGGCGGCGGTCACGTGCACGCATTGCGCGATCAGCGAGCCGAGCGCGCCGCCCGTCATGATGATCGGGCCTTCGGCGCCGAACGGGCCGCCGCTGCCGATCACGACGCCGGACGACAGCGGCTTGAGGATCGCGACCTTCGGCGACATGCGGCTCTTGCCGAACAGGATCGCCTCGATCGCTTCTGGAATGCCGTGGCCGCGGATCTTTTCCGAACCGAAACGCGCCATCAGGCCGACGATCAGCCCGCCGATCACCGGCACGGCGATCACCCATGCGCCGAGCGTGTTGTTCGCGGGCGAATGGTCGGCGAACGAGAACTGCTGGAAGAAGAACAGGTTCGTGAACAGGTGGATCAGGCTCAACAGCACGAACGCGGCAAGCGTGCTGAGCAGGCCGATCCCGGCGGCAAGCAACGCGATCCTGGGCAGGCGTTCGTTGATCGAGAAATCGCGTTTGTGTGGTGCGTTCATCGGCGTGGCGAGGGCAAGGGTCAGTAATCGATCTGGGGAACCTGGAACGCGCCCTTGAGCGACTTCAGTTCGGCGCGGTGCATGGCCGCGAGACGGGCGAGCAGCGTTTCGCCGGCCTGTTCGAGGTGGACTTCAACCTGGCGACGGTCTGCCTCGCTCGGCTTGCGCTTCACGAGCCCGAGCGCTTCGCAGCGCGTCACCAGCGCCACGACGCCGTGGTGCTGCGCCTGCAGGCGTTCCGCGAGCTCGCCGATGGTCGCCCATTCGCGATGCGGATAGCCCTTGATGTGCAGCAGCAGCAGGTATTGCAGCGGCGTCACGCCTTCGCTTTGCGCGGCGCGTTCGGAGAAGCGCTCGAAGCGGCGCATCTGATAGCGGAACTCGGACAGTTGCTGGAAATCGCTTTTCGCGAGCGCGCGTCGGGTATCGTTCATCGAGGTCGGGCGGGCAGTCGGTTACGGTGGCGGTAAATATATCACAACATGATATAAATGGCCGAAATGCAGTGGAATGCTGCATTCCGCATTTCGCAGGCGGTGACGGCGCGGGATGCGTGCTACGCGGCCTCGAGCATCCGGGTCTGCCGATAAAGGCCCGTGACGAGATCGGTCTGCGTGATGATGCCGACGAGCCGGCGCGACGCATCGACGACCGGAATATGGTGGTGGCCCGAATGCGTGAACAGCGGCACGAGCGCCGTGATCGGCATCGTTTCCGGCACCGACGCGACGTCGCGCGTCATCACGGACGCGACGCTCGCGGGCCGGCCGCCGAACGATTGCGGCAGCCGTGCGGACAGGCGCTGCCACAGCGGGGTCGGACGGCGCAACTGGCGCGTGAGGTCGGCGCGCGTGACGATGCCGGTCAGCCGGCCTTCGCCGTCGACCACGGGCAGCGCCTTCACGCGGTGACGGTCGAGCAGCGTCAGTGCGGCCGCGATCGACGTCGACGGCGCGACCTCGATCGCATTCTTCGTCATCAGGTCCGCGCACTTCAACTGGCCGAACGTGCGCGTATAGGCCTGCATTTCGGTTTCGCGCAGCAGCGCTTCGAGATCGTCCGGATCGACGTCGAGCCATTCGCTGCGGCGCTTCAGCACCGCGTCGAGGTCGCCGCGCGTGAAGCCGCCGCGCGCCGGTGCGGCGCCGGCCTGCTGTTTCGCTTCGGGGCGTACGCCGCCGTGCGGATAGCGGTGCCCGGTCAGCGCGTGATAGACGAGCGCGGCCGAGAGCAGGATCGCCGATTGCAGCGCGATCGGCTGCAGGACGAAGCCGAAGCCGAGCGAATGGATCGCGGGGCCGCCGACCACGGCCGTGAGCGCGACGGCGCCCGACGGCGGATGCACGCAGCGCAGCGCGAACATGCCGCCGATCGCGCAAGCGATCGCGACCGCGGCGGCCGTGATCGGATCGGCGATCCATTGCGCGCACGCGACGCCGACCGTCGCCGCGACGAGGTTGCCGCCGATGATCGACCAGGGCTGCGCGAGCGGGCTCGCCGGCACCGCGAACAGCAGCACGGCCGATGCCCCCATCGGCGCGACGAGTAGCGGCACGAGGCCCGGCACGCCGGGCAGCAGCCGCATCGTGACGCCGACCGTCGCAATGCCCACGAGCGCGCCGGTGCACGAGCGCAGGCGCTCGCGCCAGCCGAGTGTCATCGGATGGGGAATGAAGCTGTGCAGCCATTGCCGCAACGTGCGGCGCGACGGGGAGGAACCTGACGACATGGATGGTAAGCGGTAGAAATGACGGCGCGGGGCGGGCGACAAGCGCGGAATTATATCGCGTTGTGATACATGTTGTCGCGCTGCATCAAGCCATTTCACCCGCGTGATGCGCAAGTCTTGCAAAAATCTTTCATCGAATGAGAGCTTCCGCGCGCGTCATCGCGCAAATTTGTCTGCAGCGGCGTACAATTCGGCGCAGTCAATTCCCCCCGTCATGCCAGAACCCCGTCCGCGATGCCCGCTCTCCCGCCTTTTCCCCGGCACGGCGATCGATTCGGCGTGGTTCGCGGCCGCGTTCCGTTACCTCTCTGACGCCAGCGCCGCCGACGCTTCCCCACTGACTTTCCCCAAGCCAATTCAATGGACATGCTCGAAAACATGCGCCTGTTCGTGCGCGTTGTCGAAGCCGGCAGCTTTACCGCGGTCGCGAAGGAAATCGACGCGACCACCGCGCAGGTGTCGCGCGCCGTCTCGAACCTCGAAGCCCACGTGCAGACGCGCCTGCTGCATCGCACGACCCGCCACCTCGGCCTGACCGAAAGCGGCGAGCGCTATTTCGAGCGCGCGAAATCGATCCTCGCGGAACTCGACTACGCGAACGCGGAGGCGCGCAACGCGCTGCTGCGGCCGAGCGGCAAGATGCGCATTCATGCGATGACGGGGCTCGGGCAGAGTCATGTCGTGTCGTCGATCGTGCGCTACCAGGCGGACAATCCCGACGTGTCGGTCGAGCTGACGCTGGCGCAGCGGATGCCGAATCTGGTCGAAGAGGGCTACGACGTGTCGATCGTGACGGCGTCGCAGTTGCCCGATTCGGGCTATGTCGCGCAGACCTGCGGCACGAGCTGCAGCGTGCTCGTCGCATCGCGCGAATATCTGGCGCGGCACGGCACGCCGCACACGCCCGACGATCTGCCGAACCACGTGTGCCTGCGTCTCGACACGCCCGCGTCGCCGGCCGGCGAATGGCGGCTCGAGCGCAGCGACGGCGAGGAAACCGTCTACGCGCTGCAGCCGGCGCCGTTCCAGGTCAACGTACCGGACGCGCTGTGCGTCGCGGTGCGCGCCGGGCGCGGGATCGCGTGCGTGGCGCTGTATACCGTGCTCGACGATATCCGCGAAGGGCGCCTGATTCGCGTGCTGCCCGAGTACCGGTTGCAGACGGTCAGCGTCTATGCCGTCTACGCGACGCGCCGCTATCTCGATGCGAAGATCCGCACCTTCCTCGATCACTTGCGCACGACGCTCACGCCTGCGCTGGAGAACGATCTGCGCGAGCTCGACCGACTCACGACGGAGCACATGCCGGGCGGCCGCCAGTCTGCGTGACGGCGCCTGTGTGCCGCCGCGCCGCTCATGCGGCCGGCGCGATGCGGATCCGCTCGAAGCGGCCCGCGAGCCAGGCATACGCCGCAATGCCGATCAGCCCATGCGCGGCGACGAACCATAACGCGCCGGCGAACGAACCCGTGCTGGCGACGAAGTAGCCGATCGCAGCGGCGTGACGATCCCGGCGAAGTTACCGATCAGGTGGAACCGAGTATAGAAATCGCATCGATATCGGTCTAACATCGAAAGACTATCGATTGATTCAAAATTTGAATGATTGAGCTCCATCAGCTTCGCTGTTTCGTCGCAGTGGCCGAAGAGTTGCATTTCGGCCGTGCGGCCCGGCGGCTCTTCATGACCCAGCCGCCGCTCAGCCGGCAAATCCAGTTGCTCGAGCACGCGCTCGGCATCGCGCTGCTCGAGCGCAGCAGCCGGCAGGTCAGCCTGACCGCGGCCGGCGAACGCTTCCTGCGCGACGCGCGGCACATCCTCGAATTTTCCGCACGGGCCGAGCAGGCCGCGCAGCGCGTCGCGCATGGCGGGGCCGGGCGCATCACGCTCGGGTTCACGGCCGTCAGCGCGTACCGGATGATCCCGGTGCTGCTCGCGCACGCGGCGCATGCGTTGCCGGACGTCGACGTCGAACTGCGCGAGATGGTGTCGACCGTGCAGATCGACGCGCTCGCGTCGCGGATGCTCGACGCGGGCTTCGTGCGCCAGCGCGCCGCGCGCCAGCCGCTCGAATACCGGCTCGTGCAGCGCGAACCGATGCTCGTCGCGGTCGCGGAAGGCGCGCCGCTCGCGGCCTACGAGCAGATCGGCCCCGACGAGCTCGACCGGCAGCCGTTCATCGCGTATTCGCCGAACGAGGGCAAGTATTTCCACGACATGATTTCGGGCATGTTCGCGGGTGCCGGGCGGCTGCCGAACTACCTGCATTACGTCGGGCAGACGCATACGATCCTCGGCCTCGTGCGCGCGGGGCTCGGCGCGGCGCTCGTGCCCGCGTCGGCACGCGAGCTCCATGTGGACGGCGTGGTGTTCCGGCCGCTGGCGGGCGTCAACGTGGCGGCCGAGTTGTATCTCGCATGGCGCGCGGACAACGACAATCCGGCGCTGCCGGTGTTCAACGCGATGGTCGAGCGGTTTCTGACCCAGAACACGGACGACACGGGCGTCTAGCTGCGCTTGCTCGCGCGAGCGGGTGCCCGCAGCCAGGTGCCGGGTGACGCGCCGTCGATCCGGAAGCATCGTGCGGCTGCAGCCGGCAACGGCGGCGTGGAGCGGAGGGGAAAGGGACTGGAAGACGTGCGCGCGGCCGTGCGGCGAGAATCCGCCGGCCCGCGCGCATCGGGACGTCAGTGGGTGATCGACAGGAACAGATACGCGGCGAACAGCGCGACGTGCACGACGCCGTGCAGCACCGTCGTGCGCCCCTGGCTCAGCGTGAGCGTGCTGACCAGCAGCGTGAGCGCCAGCAGGACCGTTTCCATCGCGCCGATCCCGAGCGTGAGCGGCTGGCCGACCCAGATGAACACGGCCGCGACGGTCGGGATCGTGAGCCCGATGCTCGCGAGCGCCGAACCGAGCGCGAGGTTCATGCTGGTCTGCAGGCGGTTCGCCCGCGCGGCGGTGACGGCCGCGAGCCCTTCCGGCAGCAGCACGAGCGCGGCGATCACGATACCGACCGCGGCTTCGGGCGCACCGAGCTTCAGCACCGCATGCTCGACGGCCGGCGACAGCAGCTTCGCGAGCAGCACGACCGCGACGAGGCTCGCGAACAGCAGCACCATGCTGATGATCGCGGTGCGGTTGCTCGGCGCCGCCGCGTGTACCGCTTCGTCCGCGCTGTCGTGCGCGGCGAGGAAGTAGTCGCGGTGGCGCACGGTCTGCACGAACACGAATGCGCCATACAGCACCAGCGACGCGACGCCGGCGAACGCGAGCTGCGATTTCGAGAAGAACGGGCCGGGCGCGGCGTTCAGGTAGTTCGGCATCACGAGCGACAGCACCGACAGCGACGCGAGCACCGCGAGCGCCTTGCTCGCGCCGCGCCCCTGGAAGTCCTGTTCGCCGTGCTTCCATGCGCCGACCAGCAGGCAGATGCCGACGATGCCGTTACAGATGATCATCACGGCGGCGAACACGGTGTCGCGGGCGAGGCCCGATTTCTCGGGGCCCGCGCCGAGCATCACCGACACGATCAGCGCGACTTCGATGACGGTCACGGCGACCGCGAGCACGAGCGTGCCGAACGGTTCGCCGACGCGGTGCGCGACGACTTCCGCATGGTGGACGGCGGCGAACACGGCGCCGGCGAGCGCGGCGGCGAACACCGCGATGACGAGACCTTCGACCGGCACGACGCGCGACAGCGCGAGTACCAGCCAGGCGGCAAGCGGGGCCCAGAGGGTCCAGCGCGGGAGCTGGTTGGACGAGAGCGGCATGAGGGTTTCCTTATGCGAGTGGCGGCGCGCGACGCGCCGTCACGGGTTGACGAAGCCCGGCCGTACAATCCGCCGAACGAAGACGATGAAACCGAAGAGGGGCGGCACGCAACGGCGCTGCCCTGGGTTCGCTGCCGCGAGGCGGCGAGGGGCGCGGGCGGGCCGAAGCCCGTCGCGGGATGAAACGGTTCGAAGCGGTTGTCCGCGGACAGCGAGACGAGCATACGTGGGGGCGCGCGGTCCGGAAGCTCGATTCGACCCCGGAAAGGGGTGATGGACGGCGATGACGGCGCGACACGTATTCCCCCTGAAATCCGGCAATTTGTCGAATTTTATCAGGCGTTCGGGGGGTACTATCTCATATTCGATCCCTTACGTTGACCTTTCGGTTTACAAAAAGTTGCCCCGATCTTTCGATTTTTTGTCGTTGAAGGTTTCGTAACGGTCACTTGCCCAACACATTCGGGCTCGCCCTGACATAAATCTACCGACCGGTCGGTTTATAATCGCTCGCACTTCCACTTCATGACGGATCGCAAGCGATGGCTGTTTCCTCTGCATATTCGGTGAACTCGGGCGCGCTCGCGCCGTCGGCCGTCGTCGGCGTGATTGGTGCCGGCGCGATGGGCGCGGGCATTGCGCAGGTCGCGGCGGCGGCCGGCCATGCGGTGCTGCTGTACGACCTGAGCGAGGCGGCCTGCGACAAGGCGCTGGCCGGCATCCGCGCGCAGTTCGCGCGGTTGGCGGAGAAGGGCCGGCTCGAACCGGCGCGGGCCGAGGCGGCCGGCAACCGGATCCGCGCGGTGCGCGCGCTGGCCGATTTCGCGGGCGCCGCGCTGATCGTCGAGGCGGCGGCCGAACGGCTCGACGTGAAGCGCGAGATCTTCGCGACCCTCGAACGCCATGTCGACGACGCATGCGTGCTGGCGACCAACACGTCGTCGATCTCGATCACGTCGATCGCGGCCGGGCTGCGCGTGCCGCAGCGCGTCGCCGGCCTGCATTTCTTCAATCCGGCGCCGCTGATGGCGCTCGTCGAGGTGGTCAGCGGGCTCGCGACCGCGCCCGAGGTCGCCCGGATGCTTCATGCGACCGCCGCCGCGTGGGGCAAGCAACCGGTGATGGCGAAATCGACGCCGGGCTTCATCGTGAACCGCGTCGCCCGACCGTATTACGCGGAGGCGCTGCGCGTGCTGAACGAGCAGGGCGGCGCGCCGGCTTCGATCGACGCGGTGATGCGCGAAGCCGGCGGCTTCCGGATGGGGCCGTTCGAGCTGATGGACCTGATCGGCCACGACGTGAATTTCGCGGTGACCGAGTCGGTGTTCCGCGCGTACTTCAACGACCCGCGCTACACGCCGTCGCTGATCCAGCAGGAACTCGTGAATGCGGGCTTCCTCGGGCGCAAGTCCGGGCGCGGGTTCTACTCGTATGCGGACGGCGCGACGCCGCTCGCTCCCGATCTCGAACCTTCGCGCACCGCGCCGGCCGAGGTCGCGCTGTTTGCACAGGACGGCCCGGCCGCCGCGTTGCATGCGCGCTTCGTCGACCGTATCGCGCACGCGCGGCGCAACGACGCGCATGCCGACGATCTGCTCGCCGTGGCCGGCCGCGCGTCGATCGCGCTGACCGACGGCCGGACGGCCACCGCACGCGCCGCGCAAACCGGCGTGGCGGATCTCGTGCTCGTCGATCTCGCGCGCGATTACGCGCAGGCCGGCCTCGTCGCGCTGACGCGCGCGCTCCAGTGCAGCGACGCGGCGTATGCGGACGCGGTCGGCCTGTTCCAGCAGGCGGGTTTTCGCGTCGTCGGCGTCGCGGACGTGCCGGGGATGGTCGCGATGCGCACCGTCGCGATGCTCGCGAACGAAGCGGCCGACACGGTCAACCAGGGCGTGTGCTCGCCGGCCGATCTCGATCTTGCGATGGAGAAGGGCGTGAACTACCCGTGCGGCCCGCTCGCGTGGGCCGATGCGATCGGCATCGGCCGCGTGCATCGCGTGCTGTCGAATCTGGCGGCGAGCTACGGCGAGGACCGCTATCGCGTGTCGCCGCGCCTCGCCGCGCTGCACGCGGCCGGCCGCACGTTCCGGTCGTGACCGCCCCGTCACCTCGAACACGACAACGACATCACTCCATTGGAGGAGCACCCCGATGACTCACCCGACGCATCCCGCCGCCGCCCTCGATCCGATCGAGACCGCCAGCCGCGACGAACTGCAGGCGCTGCAGCTCGAACGCCTCAAATGGTCGCTGCGCCACGCGTACGACAACGTCCCGCACTATCGGCGCACGTTCGATGCGGCGGGCGTGCATCCGGACGACCTGAAGTCGCTCGCCGATCTCGCGAAATTTCCGTTCTCGACCAAGAGCGACCTGCGCGACAACTATCCGTTCGGCCTCTTCGCGGTGCCGCGCGAGCAGGTCGTGCGCGTGCATGCGTCGAGCGGCACGACCGGCAAGCCGACGGTGGTCGGCTACACGGCGCGCGACATCGACACGTGGGCGAACGTGACCGCGCGCTCGATCCGCGCGGCCGGCGGCCGCCCGGGCGATACGCTGCACAACGCGTTCGGCTATGGCCTGTTCACGGGCGGTCTCGGGATTCACTACGGCGCGGAGCGGCTCGGCTGCATGGTCGTGCCGATGTCCGGCGGGCAGACCGAGAAGCAGGTGCAATTGATTCGCGATTTCGAGCCGAAGATCATCCTCGTCACACCGTCGTACATGCTGAACCTGATCGACGAGATGGTGCGGCAGGGGATGGACCCGGCCGAATCGTCGCTGAAGATCGGCATCTTCGGCGCCGAGCCGTGGACGCAGGCGCTGCGCGACGAAGTGGAGGCGCGCGTGGGCATCGACGCGCTCGACATCTACGGGCTGTCGGAAGTGATGGGTCCGGGTGTCGCGTGCGAATGCGTCGAGACGAAGGACGGCCCGGTGATCTGGGAAGATCATTTCTACCCGGAGATCATCGATCCCGTCACCGGCGAAGTGCTGCCCGACGGCAGCCAGGGCGAGCTCGTGTTCACGTCGCTGACGAAGGAGGCGATGCCGGTGATTCGCTACCGCACGCGCGACCTCACCGCGCTGCTGCCGCCGACCGCGCGCGCGATGCGCCGGCTCGCGAAGATCACGGGCCGCTCCGACGACATGCTGATCGTGCGCGGCGTGAACGTGTTCCCGAGCCAGATCGAGGAGATCGTCGTCGCGCTGCCGCAGTTGTCGGGCCAGTTCCAGATCACGCTGTCGCGCGACGGTCACATGGACCGGCTCGACCTCGCGGTCGAGTTGCGCTCCGAAGCGGCGGCGTCCGTCACCGACGGCGAGCGCGCGGCGCTCGCGCGCGAACTGCAGCACCGGATCAAGACGATGGTAGGCGTGTCGTCCGGCGTGACGGTGCTGGCGGCCGGCGGCATCCCCGCGACCGCGACCGGCAAGGCGCGCCGCGTGATCGATCGCCGCCAGGCCGCCTGATTTCGATGTGTGCATCGTTCTACCCGAGGAAACCTGTTCGATGGATGAATTGAAGACCCTGGCCGTCGCGGTCGATGCGCGCGGCATCGCGACCGTTGCGCTGCGGCGCGGCGACGTGCTGAACGCGTTCGACGAGACGATGATCGCGGAGCTCACCGACGCGTTCACGACGCTCGGCCGGCGCGACGACGTGCGCGCGATCGTGCTGCGTTCGGACGGTCGCGCATTTTGCGCGGGCGCCGACCTGCAGTGGATGCAGCGCGCGAGCGCGAACGATGCGGCCGCGAACCTGCGCGACGCCGAGCGGTTCGCCGCGATGATGCACGCGATCCGGCAGTGCCCGAAACCGACGGTCGCCCGCGTGCAGGGGCACGCGTTCGGCGGCGGCGTGGGCCTGTGCGCCGCCTGCGACATCGTGATTGCGAGCGATCACGCGCGGTTCTCGGTCAGCGAGGCGCGCTTCGGGATCCTGCCGGCCGTGATCGGCCCGTATCTGGTCGAGGCGGTTGGCCAGCGCCAGGCGCGCCGTCTCGCGCTGACCGCGACGCAGCTCGCGGCTGCCGAAGCCGTCGCGATCGGCCTGATTCATCAGGCCGTGCCGCTCGATGCGCTCGACGACACGCTCGAGCGGACGCTCGCGGAACTCGGCCGCAACGGCCCGCACGCGCTGACGGAGATCAAGCGCTTTTTCGATGCGATCGGCGAGTACCCGCCGTCGGACGAACGCGCGGCGTTCACCGCGCAGACGATCTCCCGCGTGCGGGCGACGCCGGAAGCGAAGGAAGGCTTCGCGGCCTTCTTCGCGAAGCGGCCGCCGGCCTGGGAGGCGGGCGCCGAATAAGGCTGCGCGCCGCACGTTCACGACGATCGACGGCGCAACCGGGCCGGCCGCATTTTGCGGCTCGGGCGCGGGCGCTTGCACTACAATGCGTGACCCCCGGCGCGCTGCCGGCCCCCGTCCCGACCGCTGCTTCGCACGATGATCGTCAATCGCCTCGTCTCCGAGATCCTGTTCGGCTTTACCGGCCTGATCGGCATCATCAATCCGATCGGTATCGCGTTCCTGTTTCTCGAACGGACCGAGGCGCTCACCGCGCACGAACGGGATCTGCTTGCGAGGAAGGTCGCGTTCAACGCATTCGTCGTGCTGATGGTCGCGTTCTTCGCCGGCACGCCGGTGCTGCATTTCTTCGGAATCTCGATGGAAGCGCTGCGGATCGGCGGCGGCTTCGCGGTTGCCGTCGCCGGCTGGCAGATGCTGAACGAACCGGACGGGCCGGGCGGCGGCGACACGCCGGTCAAGCCGATCGACGCGAACGCGATCATGACGCGCGCGTTCTTCCCGTTGACGGTGCCGCTGACGGTTGGCCCCGGCTCGATCGCGACCGCGATCGCGCTGAACGCGAACCGCACGCACAAGCTGTCGGAATTCATGTTGTCGAGCATCGTGTCGATCGCTGTGTCCGTGCTCGTCGCGCTCGTGATCTGGCAGGTCTACAGCCGCTCCGCGCTGCTCGCGCGCTACCTCGGCAGCGAAGGGACCAAGGTCGCGAAGCGCGTGTCGGCGTTCCTGCTGCTGTGCATCGGCGTGCAGATCATGCTGACCGGCTTCTCCGCGTTCCTGCAGCCGCTCGCCGACCAGGTCAAGTAACCGGGCCTTCCGGTTCGTCTTCCTTTCACGCAGCCTGCATGCGGCGCGCGGTCGTACGCGTTCGCGGCATGCGGGATACCATGCGACGTCTGGCGGATGCGCGGCGCGCATCCGGCCGCAAACCCGACTCGAATGGAGAGGCGTGCAATGGAATACGTGAAATTCGGATCGACCGGGCTGGACGTGTCGAAGCTGGTGCTGGGCTGCATGACGTTCGGCGAGCCGTCGCGCGGCACGCACCCGTGGACGCTGCCCGAAGCGGAAAGCCGCCCGATCATCCAGCGGGCGGTCGAGGCCGGCATCAACTTCTTCGACACCGCGAACATGTATTCGGACGGGACGTCCGAGGAGATCGTCGGCCGCGCGCTGCGCGATTTCACGAAGCGCGACGAGGTCGTGATCGCGACGAAGGTGTTCTACCGGATGCGGCCGGGGCCGAACGGCGCCGGCCTGTCGCGCAAGGCGATCATGACCGACATCGACCAGAGCCTGAAGCGGCTCGGCACCGACTACGTCGATCTCTACCAGATTCACCGCTGGGACTACGGCACGCCGATCGAGGAGACGCTCGAGGCGCTGCACGACGTCGTGAAGGCCGGCAAGGCGCGCTATATCGGCGCGTCGTCGATGTTCGCGTGGCAGTTCGCGAAGGCGCTGCATACGTCGAAGCAGAACGGCTGGACCCGCTTCGTCAGCATGCAGAACCACCTGAACCTGCTGTATCGGGAAGAGGAGCGCGAAATGCTGCCGCTGTGCGAGGACGAAGGCATCGCGGTGATTCCGTGGAGCCCGCTCGCACGCGGGCGCCTGACGCGCAACTGGGACGAAACGTCGGAACGGCAGCAGAAGGACGATGTCGGCCAGCGGCTGTACGACGCGACGGTCGACGCCGACAAGGCGGTCGTCGAGGCCGTCGCCGCGATCGCCGCCGCGCGCAACGTGCCGCGGGCGCAGGTCGCGCTGGCGTGGGTGGCGCACAAGCGCGGCGTGACCGCGCCGATCGTCGGTATCTCGAAGCCGCAGCAACTGGACGATGCGCTCGGCGCGCTCGCGCTGAAGCTGACCGCGGACGAGATCGCCGCGCTCGAACGCCCGTACGTGCCGCACGCGGTGGCCGGGTTCAACTGAGCGGCCGCGCGGGCGCCGCGATCAGCGCGCGGCGGCGAGCATCGGGTAGGTGAACAGGCCGAAGTGGACGACGTTCAGCCCCGCATGCGCGAGCGCGGCGGCGAGCAGGCCGCCGCGCCGCCACGCGAGCCCGTAGCCGACGCCGGCCACCGTGCCGAGGACGATCCACTGCCAGCCGCCGGCCGCGTGCGCGGCGCCGAACAGCACCGCGCCGGCCGCGAGCGCGACCCACGGGCCCCACGAGCAGGCGCGGAACACGCGGGTCAGGCCGCCTTGCACGTAGCCGCGGAACAGCGCTTCCTCGGCGAGTGTCACCAGCAACAGGTTGTTCACGAGCCACAGCCAGCCGGACGGCGGCCACTTGGGCGCCCAGCCGACCATCCCGAACGCGAGTGCGCCGGCCAGGCACGCGGCGGCCGTGGCGACGGCCGCCACCGCACCGGTGCGCAGCGCGCGCAACGGCGCGACGTCGGGAGCCACCCACGGCAGCGCCCACACCAGCCACAAGCCGACTAGCGGCTTGTCGAAATTCAGGTACATCGTGAACGGCGCGGCGTCCGGCGTGAAGCGGGTCGGGCCGATCACGCGCGGATTGTGGAAGCCGGGAAGCAGGTGCAGGCTCAGCGCGATCGCGAGCGCGGCAAAGACGAGGTGCGCGGCGATGCGCACCGCGAGCGGGCGCTCGGGCAACACGCCCCAGCCGGCCGCGATCAGCAGCGCGAACGGCGCCAGCGTGATCGGCGCGAGTTGGCCGAACGCCAGGGCGCCCGCATAGCCCAGCACGGCGAGGCCGATGCTCAGGCCGTGCAGCGGGCGATGCCACGCGAATGCGGCGGCCGCGAACAGGGCGAGCCAGATCGTGGCACACGGAAGGAGCGAAAGGGACATGACGGGAAACGGATGGGCGGACGAGACGCCGCGCATCATACAGCAGGTGCGGTGACACGCCGCCGCACGGCCGGGCAGCCGCGTGTCAGCGGCCGGCGGTTTCGGTGACGCCGCCGGCGCCCGGGATGTCGACGCTGTTGCGCACGCGCATGCGCCGCCGGTACCAGAACGTCCACAGCAGCAGGCAGCCGAACACCGTGTAGCCCATGACCGGCGACACGACCAGCACGCGCTCGACCGGCCAGCTGACGACCATCCACCAGCGCAGCAGCATCTCGAGCGTCATGATGGCGCCCCACACGAACGTCATCAGCCGCAGCATCTGGCGCAGGCCCGGCTGCGCGTCCCAGACGGCTTCGAAGTGGGCGGCGCCGCCGTCCATCTCGCGGGCCACGGTCGCGCGGGCCAGATAGAAGATCAGCGGGCGTTCGCGGAACAGCGACAGCAGGAACACGACGCCGATCGTGCCCGAACCGATCGATTCGCGCATCAGCAGCGTGCGCGGACTGCCGCCGAACGCCATCCCGACGATCGACAGCGTGATGCCGAGCAGCACGATGGCCGCCACCGCGTCGACGCGGCGGGAGCGGATGAATTCGACGATCGACCAGACGATCGGCGGAACCGCCGATGCGTACAGCGCGCCGGTTTCGCCGAAATACGGATGCGCGACCCGGTAGGCCACCCAAGGCAGCACGAGGTTGACGAAGAGTTCGAGAATCAGGCCGGCTCGCGGTTTCACGGTGCGCCATTCCACGCAGGTCGGGGCGAACGCGCGAAACGCGTGGTTGCCCCCGGTTGCCCGAAAAGGGTTCGGTCCAGTATATCGAAGAATCGCGCCGAGTTAGCGATTGCGAATGTTGCTGCATGCCGCATCCGGATGGAGCTCGACATGGCGGCCGCTTCGGACGAGGCGATAGCGGGAAGGGCGGCGCCGCGCAGGCGCGCCGTCCCGCACGTGCGACGCTCGGCGGCGGGGCGGGCAGGCAGCCTGCGCGGCCTCCATCGATGCCGCGGCCGCGCGTGCGATCAGGAGACGGCCGGCCGGACGATGATCTTCACGTTGCGGTCCTTGTGGTTGACCAGTTCCTCGAAGCCGTGCGCGACGATGTCGCCGAGCGCGATGCGCCCGGTGATGAGCGGCTGCACGTCGATGCGGCCGTCCGCGATGAAGCGGATCACGTCCGCGAATTCGCCGTTGTACGCGAGCGAGCCGATCACTTCCTTCTCGGTCGACACGATGTCGAAGAAGTTGAACGGCGCCGGTTCCTCGAAGATGCCGACCATCACCGACTTGCCGGCCTTGCGGATCACGTCGATCGCGAGCTTCGCGGTGGCCGTGTGCCCGATGCATTCGAACGACACGTCGGCGCCGTAGCCGCCCGTCAGCGCCCTGACTTCGGCGATCGCATCGGACGTCTTCGGATCGACGACGACGCTCGCGCCGACCTCCAGCGCCTTCCGCTTGCGCGCGGCCGACATTTCCAGCGCGATCACGCGCCCGGCGCCCGCGGCCTTCGCACACATGATCGTGCACAGGCCGATCGTGCCCGCGCCGACCACGACGACGGTCTGTCCGACGATGTTGCCGGCCTTCTTCACCGCATGCAGCCCGACCGCGAGCGGTTCGATCAGCGCGCCGGCCTCGGTCGGGAAATCGTCGGGCAGCTTGTACAGCAGTTCGGCCGGCACGTTCACGTATTCGGCGAACGCGCCGTTGTTCATCAGCCCGGTGAACGCGAGGTTCTCGCAGATGTTGTACATCCCGTGCCGGCAATACCAGCAGGTGCCGCAATGCTGGCACGCGTCGGCCGTCACGCGGTCGCCGACCGCGAAGCCCGACACGCCCGCGCCGAGTTCGGCGATCTCGCCGCTGAACTCGTGACCGAGGATGCATTGGCCCTTCAGGCCGGTCAGCGGATGCGGCGCGTCGACCGGGATGAACACCGGCCCGGCGACGTATTCGTGCAGGTCGGAGCCGCAGATGCCGCACCAGTGCACGCGGATCGTAACCCAGCCCGCGGGCGGGCGCTCCGGAACGGGAACCGCTTCGACGCGGATGTCGTGGCGGCCATGCCAGACGGCGGCCTTCATGCTGGGGGACGTGATCGGTGCGGGTGTACTCACGTTGCTGTCTCCGTCGGGTTGTCGTCGGGCGCGCGGCAACGCTGCCGGTGTGCCCGTCGCGCGATTGCGCGATCGACCGGTATGCAGGAACGGGGCCAGCGTGAATCGGGGCGGTACGGGGCGGTCGAAAGGCGGCGCTGGATGCGTTGCACCATGTCGCTCTATGCCGACCGGCCGGGATTCGGAAGGAATGGTGCGTCGGATTTGCTGCGATAGCGCAACATCGGATCCGCTGAGACGCCGGGACGTTCGTCTCAGCGCGATGAGACGAAGCGCGAGACGAACGGTGACGGACGATGCGGTTCGATTCGCGGTCAGGCGACGACTTCGTCCACGGCGACGGTCGCGAGCGGCGTGAATCCGGCGGCGCGGTACAGCGGCTGGCCGGCTTCGGTCGATATGAGCCACACGCGGTGCGCTCCCCGGTGCCGTGCGTGGGCGACGATCGCGGCGAGCAGTTGCGTCGCGAGGCCGCGGCGGCGGTATGTGTCCGCCGTCGCGACGCGATCGACGACGATATCGTGCGGCGACGCGAAGCCGTAGCGCGCGGTGGCCGCGATCTGCCCGTCGAGCCGATGCGCGAACAGGAACGCGGCCGGATTCGGGTGGAACGGCGGGAAGGCGCCGCTGGCGTTGAACGCGTCGATCGCGTCCGGCGTGTCGCAGGCGAGCGCTTGCGCGAGCGCGTCGTCGCCCGGCAGACGGTCGATATCGGCGGCCATGAAGTGCTCGTCGGTCAGCCGGCGCGTCCTGCCGTGCAGCGCGGACGGCAGCGGCACTGCGCCATAGCGCGTGATCCACGCACCGACGACAAACGGGCCGGCGCCGGACCCGGGCGCCCCCTCGATCATGAAATGCTCGAAAGGCCGGCCCATCGCGTCGTCGAACTGCACGACATGGCCGTCCGGGCTGTCGTGCAGCGGCGCATCGCGCCGGTCGCGCGCAGCGCAGTACCCGGCGATGAACGTGCGCACGGCAACCTTGCGGCGGGGGAAGGCGGACCAGGCTTCGTCGAGCGGGAACAGCGTGGCCGGTGCAGGGGAGGCGGTCGGCATTCGGGCGGGCATTGTCGGAGCGAAGCCGACAGCTTAGCCGAGGATGCCGTCGCTTGCCGTGCCAGCCATTGTCACCATCACCGAAACGAATCGTTGCACGCGTTACCCCTTTACTTGAAGTTAACTTCAATTTGTATCATGGGCGCCGGTCCGATTGCGGCCGCGCGAGACATCCCGTTGCACGCGGCCGCCTCAACGGAGGTGACGATGACCGAATCGCCTGTCGCGGCCGAGGCCGCCACGCTGCCGTCGCGCAGCTACCGGGCCGCCATCGCGAACGTCGTGCTGGCGAGCATCGTGTCGGCGCTGCACGTCGGCAAGGCGACGATCGCGTTGCCGTCGCTGCAGCACGAGTTCGGCGGCTCGCTCGCGTCGCTGAGCGGGATCATGTCGGTGTTTCCGTTCGTCGGCGTGTTCGGCGGGATCGCCGCCGGGCTGCTGGTGCGGCGCTGGGGCGACCGGCGACTGCTGGTGACGGGCCTCTTCATCCTCGGCCTGTCGAGCATCGTCGGCGCATGCGCGGGCAGCTTCGCGCTGCTGCTGGCCACGCGCTTCGCGGAAGGGCTCGGGTTCGTGATCGTGGTGGTTGCCGCGCCCGCCGTGCTGAACCGCGTGACGCCGCCCGATCGGCGCAATCTCGCGTTCGGCCTGTGGAGCACTTTCATGCCGGCCGGCATGGCGCTGTCGATGCTGGTCGGGCCGCTGCTCGGCGGCTGGCGCAACGGCTGGCTCGCGGCTGCGGCGCTGACGCTCGTCGCCGCGGCCGCGGTGCCGGTCACGACGTCGGCCGACGCACCGTCGCGGCAGGCCGCGGCGGCACCCGTCGGGCCCGCGCTGCGCACCGTGCTCGCGGCGCGCTCGACCACGCTCCTCGCACTCGGTTTCGCGACCTACAACGTGCAGTTCTTCGCGGTGATGACGTTCCTGCCGGTGTTCCTGATGCAGCGTCTCGGCGTTGCCGTCGGCGCGGCCGGGCTGATCAGTGCGGCGATCGTCGCTGCATGCGTGATCGGCAACCTGACGGCCGGCTGGTTGCTGTCGCGCGGGGCGCGCCCGGGGCTCGTGATGGCCGCGACGTCGGTCGCGATCGGCGCGGCGGGGGCGGGCCTCTTCAGCGCGGCGACGCCCGCACCGCTCGCGGTCGCGCTCGGGTTCGCGTTCTCGGCCATGGCCGGGATGCTGCCCGCGACGATTCTCGCGTGCGCGCCGGGTTCCGCACCGTCGCCGTCGCTGGCGCCGCTCAGCATCGGCTGGGTCGTGCAGGGAAACTATCTCGGCCAGGTGATCGGGCCGCTGACGATCGGCGCGATCGTCGGGGCATTCGGCTGGTCGGGCGGTGTCGGGCTGATGCTCGCGGCCGCCGTCGCCGGCGCGGCGATCGGCCTGTGCCTGCTGCGCGAACCGATAGGCCGGCGCTGAGTGCGGCGCCGGCGTCTTTCAACCTGCACGGAAATCCGTCAAGCATGCTCAACATCATGGAAAGCCCGATCTGCGAGGAAGACCTGTCGTGCGACGTGCCCGCGTCCGCGCTCGGCGAAGACGATCCGATGCCGTCGCGCGGCGGCGTGGTCGCGCATTCGCTCGTGACGATCGGGCGTGCGCCGATTCCGGAGCATGCGACGGCCGCGGCGTCGCCGTTGCGCCCGCAACTGTTCGTCACGGTGCTGGAGGCGGGGCACGACGGACTGCTGGTGCGATGGGTCGAGAGCGGCCGGTGTCATTACGGCGAACAACGCTGGCGCTTGCGCGTCGCGTTGCAGCCCGGTCGCTGCGCGCTCTCGGGGCAGCCGATCGAGCCCGGCGAACCGGTGTTCCGGCCGGTACGGCGGCCCGTGCCGGCCAATGGCGACGAGATGATCCGCCCGGCAGCGGTGCCCGGCATGGCCGATGAGACGCGCGACGACGTGCCGGAGGACGGCGGCGCCCGCCATCCGGCCGATGTTCATGGCTGAACGTCGGCCGCCCGGACCACGTTACTTCTTCAGATCGTGCCGGTACTGGATGAAACCGGCGTTGTTCGCGAGCTTGTCGTACAGCGCGCGTGCGGTCGTGTTGGTCTCGTGCGTGAGCCAGTACACGCGGCTCGCGCCGGCTTCGCGGGCCCGTTCGTACACGGCTTCGATCAGTGCGCCGCCTGCGCCTTGCCCGCGCGCGTCGGGCGCCGTGTACAGATCCTGCAGGTAGCAGTACGGCCCTTCGGTCCAGCACGAGCGGTGGTAGATCGCGTGCACGATCCCGACCAGCGCACCCGACGCGTCGAACGCACCGAGCACGAACATCGGCTCGGCCGGATCCATCAGGCGCGCCCACGTCGTCGCGAACACGGCGTCGCTCAGCGCGGTGTCGTAGAACTTCTGGTAACCCTGCCACAGTGGACGCCACGCGGCTTCGTCGGCGGCGACGAGCGGGCGCACCGTGACGCGCGTTGCGTCGTTCGCGCGGCCGGCGGCGTCGCGCGCGCTGGCCTGCGCGTGGCGGATCGCGGCGAGCGACTGTCGCTGTTCGCCTTGCGCGTCGAAGTTCTCCGGTGCGAGCCATGCGTCGAATGCGGCGCGGACATCCGGCCATTCGCCGTCGATGATCGAGAACCACGCGGTGTCGCGATTGCGGCCGCGGTAGACGATCGCCTGCCGGAACGTGCCTTCGTAGCGGAACCCGAGCCGGGCGGCCGCCTTGCGCGACGGCGCGTTCAGGTCGTCGCACTTCCATTCGTAGCGACGGTAGCCGAGCGTGTCGAACGCATACTTCATCAGCAGGAACTGCGCTTCGGTCGACACCGGCGTGCGCTTGAGCAGCGGCGAGAACGTGACGGAACCGACCTCGATCACACCGTTGGCCGGATCGATGCGCATCAGCGCGAGCGTGCCGACCGCGCGGCCCGTGGCGCGGTCGATCACCGTGTAGTGCAGCGGATCGGTGCTCGCCTGCGCGCCGCGCGCGTAATCGCGGTAGCTGGACTCGTCGGCGTACGGGCCGTGCGCCAGATAGGTCCAGTCGCTGCCGTCGGGCGCCTGGGCGTAGGCGGCGTACAGGTCGGCCGCGTGGCGCTCGGCGTCGAGCGGTTCGAGCCGGCAGTAGCGGCCTTCGAGCGCGATGCGCTCGGGGCGCGGACGCGCGGACCAGTCGGGAACGGGGTGGCCGATGGGCTGCTGGAAAGCGTTGGTGAGCGTGGGCAAGGTCGATCTCGCTTTTCGGTTGGCGGCCGGCGACATGCCGGCGTGCAGACGATCGTAGTCCTGGCGAGGTACCATGAGAAGCGCCAGCGAACGGCAAATTTATGGTGCCACGATCGGTGGCATGTCAGCCGTGCGCGGCTCACCGTACGTTCGACCTTTTCACGCTGCGATGTCCCGATGACGACTGCCTTTCCTTCCGGAGGCGCGCCGTTGCTGCCGCTCGATGCGCCGCTGGCGCGCACGCCCGGCGCACCTTCGCTGCAGCGCCAGTTGCTGCGCCGCGTGCGTGACGCGATTCTCGGCGGCGCGATGCCGGCCGGCACGCGGCTGCCCGGCACGCGCGCGCTGGCCGAAACGCTCGGCGTGTCGCGCAATACGACGGCCGCCGTGTACGAGCAGCTCGTCGCCGAAGGCTTCCTGCAGTCGGACCGTCGCGGCACGCGGGTCGTCGGGCTGTCGCGGCCGGCGCCGCCGCGCCGGCGTGCCGCGCCGCCGACCGTCGCGCAGCGGCTCGGCCGGATTCGCGCGAGCCTCGTCGGCGCCGGCGAATCGGAGGGCTTCCGGCCGGGCGTGCCGGCGCTGTCGCATTTCCCGGTGGACGCGTGGCGGCACGCGATCGACCGCGCGTTGCGCCGCGCCGGCCGCGACCTGCTGGCGTACGGCGATCCGCTCGGCGAGCCCGCGTTGCGCGAATCGATCGCGCGCCACCTGGCCGTCACGCGCGGCGTACGCTGCGATCCCGAGCAGATCGTGATCACGGAGGGCGCGCAGGGGGCGATCGCGCTGTGCGCGCAGTTGCTGACGAATCCGGGCGATACGGTGTGGGTCGAGGAGCCCGGCTATCGTGGCGCGCGCACCGCGATGCAGGCGGCCGACCTCGACGTCGTGCCGATGCCGGTCGACGCGGAAGGGCTGCGCGCGGAACCGGACGACTGGCGCGAGCGACCGCCGCGCCTCGTCTACACGACGCCGTCGAACCAGTTCCCGACCGGCGCCGTGCTGTCGATCTCGCGCCGGCTCGCGCTGATCGATGCGGCGCGCCGCCATCGCGCGTGGATCATCGAGGACGACTACGACAGCGAATTCCGTCACACCGGCGAGCCGATCGGCGCGATGCATGGGCTCGCGGCCGATTCGCCGGTCGTCTATCTCGGCTCTTTCAGCAAGACGATGTTTCCGGCGCTGCGGATCGGCTTTCTCGTGCTGCCCGACGCGTTGCTGGCCGCCGTGCGGCCGGCGTTGCCGGAGATGCTGCGCGGCGGGACGCGCCATGTGCAGCTCGCGCTGGCCGATTTCATCGAGACGGGCGAGTACGGCCGGCATCTCGGGCGGATGCGCAGGCTGTATCGCGACCGGCGGCGTTTGCTGCTCGCCGCGCTCGACAGCAGCCTGAGCGTGCCGCACCAGGTCGAGGGCGGCCCGTGCGGGCTGCATCTCGCGTTGCGGCTGCCGGCGCGTTATCGCGATCGCGCGATCGTCGAAGCGGCGCGCGCGCATGGCATCGGCCCGTTTCCGCTGTCGGGTTTCGCGATCGATGCGGAGCGGGTCCGCAACGGGCTCGTGCTCGGTTTCGGCAATACGCCGGCCGATGCGTTCGAGCCGATGTTACGGATGGTGTCGACGATCGCGGAGCAGGTGGCCGCGGGTGGCGCGTGACGGTATGGTTGCGCGATTCCGACTTCCCGCCACTCGATCGTGATTACCGCCGCGCGGCGCTTACGGGATGGTCTCCGTGACAATCGACAAGGAATTCGTCGCGCGTTAGCAGTGCGTCAGGTAATCGGTGCTTTAAAAATATTGAAACGCCGGGCAGGCCGAAAATCGCTAAATATTTTAAAAGATCGGCCGATATCTCGATATTGACGACGGCTGATTGCGCAGTCCGATTCGCGCGTTTTGTCTTTTCGATCGTAAAGAATGGTCAATGGCGCTTGCCACGATTCGTGCCATGAGCGACGATCCCTCTCCGTAACAAACGGTTACTTTCCCGCGATGGCTGGATGGGGGAGGGCAAAGGCCGGGCAGGCCGCAATGAGTCACGTTCGTCGTGTGCTCCGATAAATAACAATGCCGATCGGACGAGATCGGCTGCAGGCATCCGGGCGCGATTACCGCGTATGCCGCCTGCTAAATCGTATAAATCCAGATGAAATCCGATTCAAGCTCTTATTGCTTCCCGAATCTGCTCGAAGCGTTTTTTATCGTCGTCGTGCTGAACATGGTCGAGTATTTGATGAACTCGATCATCTGGTCGGCCGGCCGCAGCGCCGGGCTGCAGACGATGGCAATCGCCAGCATCGGGCGAGTGCTCGCGAATGGTCTCGTATTTACGGTGCTGCTCCATCACGGCAAATTGACCTACCGCAGCTTGCTGCACGACAGCGTCGATTCCTGGCGAACGACGATCGGGCGATTTTTCACGCCCATCGTGCTGATTACACCGGCATTGCTCGTGGCGATGAGCGTGCTCGAAGTCGGCGTCGGGCAATTTTTCCCGTGGACCGGAACCCGGGACGAAGCCCGCGAGGTTTATGTGAATGGCGGGCTCGGCCTGATCGTATTGACCTGCGCGATTGCGCCGCTACTCGAGGAGATGCTGTTTCGCGGCGTGATGCTGCGCAGCTTCTTGCGACAGTATCCGGAGGGAACGGCCATCGCCCATTCGGCAGCGGTATTCGGTCTTGCACATTTGAACGTGTATCAGTTCGCGCTCGCATTCGGACTCGGTTTGCTGATCGGAAAGCTGTATGCGGTCACCCGATCGCTGCTGCCGGGGATGTTGATTCATGCCTGCTACAACACGGCCGTGGTGCTCGTCGCGCTGAAATCGCCGTTCGTCCTCACCCGCGAGAGCCTGCTCGAGATCTGGCCGACTTCCTGGTGGTTCGGCGCGCTCGTGGCGGGCGGCGTCGGCGCATGGTGGCTGGTCAAGGCGGTGGATGCGCAGCGAATGGTGCCGGCGCGTCCGGCAAACGACAACGTGTGAAACGAGCGCACACGGTGATGGGTTTCTACAACGAGAAAACGAGGTGAAGCATGCGGGGCAAGCAAATCTGTCTGGTGGGTCTGGCGAGTACGGTACTGATGTTGACGGCATGTGGCGGCGGCGATGACGGCGGCGCCGCCAATACCGGAAGCAGCGCGTCGAACGACGGTACGACGGGAACGCCGACGGCCACGTCGCCCGCCGCGCCGGCGCCGGGCGCGTCGCCCCAGCCTGCCGTCCAGACGGCTTGCCGACCGAACGGCAACTTCAGCTATTCGGGTGCTGCGTCGCCGGTCGCGACGAGCAACGGCCAACTGGCGGTGCTCGTGGTGCCGAATTTGCCGAGCGATTACGCGAAGAACCGCAACATGACGGCGGCCAATGTGCCGGCGACGAGCCTGGTTCAGCAGGGAAGCGGTGCGTTTACGACGCTTGCGTCGTCGGCGGCGGCAACCGACTGCCTCGGGCTCGACCATGGGGCCGTGACCGACATCCAGGGCGTCGGCACCGATGTGGCGATCGGCCGGTGGAATCGCGCGATGGACACCGACGGCAATACGTATACCGATACGCAGGGCGTGCACTACGCGGTCGGCACGCCGCTGTCGTTGCCCGCCACGGGCGGCCCGCTTTCGTGTACCCAGGTGATGGCCGATACGGTGGCGAGCAACAACGGCAACACGAGCGGTGCGCTCGTGTCGAGTTCGGCCACGCTGGATCCGGTCACGCGCATGCTCACCACGCTGAACCTGTCGATCGAGCTGGACGGCGCGCAATACGGGCTGACGTACACGCAGGTGCCGTTGAACGGCGTGCTGAAGACCACCGGGCCTGCGACGATTCAATCGATCGTCGTCGGACATGACGCGGCTCAGCCGCTGGTGGCCGTCGGTTATACGGCGGCGTTGCCGAACACGCAAGGCGTCGGCGGGGTGGCGGTGTTGTCGTGCCACTGACCGGAGCCGGTGCCGGCTCGTCGATGGACGGGGGCCGATGACGGACCGTTTGCGGCGTGCGGGCCACCTGTCTGCGATGCGCGGCGGGTGGCATGTCCGGCCGCAGACTGCGACGATGGCACTGGCACTGACGTCCGCACCGATGCGTGGTGGATGTTCGGATTGACGAACCGCGCGCTTTGTTCGAAACGAACGCCGTCGCGGTTCCGCCGCCACGGCACCTCCCGGCATACGGGTTTCGATTCGTATGTTCCACCCGGCGCGTAGGCTATAAATGGTTGGGTGTACCGGTGCTTGTCGGGCGCCTGCGCGTCTCGCGCACGGTGGCGTCGCGACTGCCCGGGGGAGGTGCACCGTGGTTTGCCAGACGCTTGCTCGCGCCGTGCTTCGCACCGCGTTGATCGGGGGCGTGTTTGCCGGATGTTTGCCGCCGCCCGCCGCCGTTGCCGGCACCCTCGCACCGCACGCCGCACCGCCGGCGACGAAGGCGCGGCCACCCGCCGCGCCTTACGCGATGCCGGTCGATTTCCCGGCGATCGTCGAGCGCTACGGCCCGGCGGTCGTGACCATCCTGGCCGCCACACCCGATCCGCAAACCGGCGGGCCGGCCTTTGCCATCCTCGATCCCGACGATCCGCTCGCCGCGTTCTTCCGCCATGGCGCACCGCCGCCCGCACAGGGGCCGCAGGCGCCGGCACCCGATACCGCGCCGCGCGCGGTGTCCGGCAGCGGCTCGGGCTTCATCGTGAGCACCGATGGACTGATCCTCACGTCCGCCCATGTGGTCGACGAGGCGACCGACGTGACGGTGCGGCTCGTCGACCGCCGCGAATTCAAGGCGACGGTGCTCGCCGTCGATCCGCAAAGCGATGTGGCCGTGCTGCGCGTCGACGCGACGAAGCTGCCGTTCGTGCACATCGGCGATTCGTCGAAAGTTCGCGCGGGCGAACCGGTGATGACGATCGGCGCGCCGGACGGGTCGGGCAATACGGTCACGGCCGGCATCGTCAGCGCGACGTCGCGCCGGCTGCCGGACGGCAGCGCATTCCCGTTCTTCGAGACCGACATCGCACCGAACCCGGACAACTCGGGCGGCCCCGTGTTCAATCGCGCGGGCGACGTGATCGGCATCGCGGTGCAGGTCTATACCGGCGCCGACCGCTACGCGAGCACGACCTTCGCCATCCCGATCGCTTTCGCGGCAAAGGCGCGTGCCCAGTTGCGCGCGCAACAACAGGCGCAGATGCAGGCGCAGCAGCCTCAGGCGCCCGCGCCGGGCGCGCCGTCCGCCAATGCGTTCGGCGTCGACGTGCAGGACGTCGGCGTCGGTCTGGCCGCGGCGTTCGGGCTGCCGCGCCCGGCAGGCGCGCTCGTCAACGGCGTCGAGCCCGGCTCGCCGGGCGCCGCGGCCGGCCTGAAGCCCGGCGACGTGATCGTGAAGATCGGCGACACGGCCATCGGTCGCTCGGCCGAACTGAACGACCTGGCCGCCGCGCTGCCGCCCGGCGGGAAGGCGCCGCTGCGCGTGATTCGCAACCGTGCGCCGATGACGCTGACGATCACAGGCGCCGACGAGGCGGGCGGGACCGCGGTGGCGACGATCGGCATGGTCGCACCGAAGGCCGCCGCGCGGCCGCAGCCGGGTACCGGCGGCGCAGGCGACAGCGGCGACCACGGCGACCGTCTCGGACTGACGATGCACGCGTTGAGCGACGACGAGCGTCGTTCGACGGGGCTCGCGGTCGGGATGATGGTGGACGCGGCGCACGGCCCGGCCGCGCGCGCAGGCATCCAGCCGGGTGACGTCGTGCTCGAGCTCAACGACACGCTGCTCGAGACGCCGGACGACGTGCAGACGCTCGAAGCGAACGGCGGCAGCGTGATCGCCGTGCTGATCCAGCGCAACAACGCGCGGAAGTTCGTCTCGGTGCGCACGCGTTAGGGCGTTGACGCGGGGGCGCTCGTCCACCTAACATCGTCCGGTATCGCTGGCGGTCCGCCACGCATTCAGGAGCCATTCGGCATGAAAACGGCTTGCTTCATCGTAGTAGTCCACAGGCGCAGGGTCCGGTAGCGGCACCGCGCCGGCACCCATGCGCCCCCGACTCGTTCGGGGGCTTTTTTTTGTGTTGCGCGCGGCCATGCGGCCCGTGCGCGGGAGGGCATCCGCTTGGCATCGAACCTGTCGACCGCTTCCGACCCGGCGTCGCCGCGGCATGCGACGTTGATCCTGCTGTGCGCGTTGTCAGTGCTGCCGCTGAGCCTGTTCCTGCCGTCGCTGCCGGCGATCGTGCGCGACCTGCACACCGACTATGCGCTCGTCGCGCTGTCGCTCGGCGGGTATGCGGCGGTGGCCGCGTCGCTCGAATGCGTGACGGGGCCGCTGTCCGACCGGTTCGGGCGGCGCCCGGTCGTGCTGACGAGCGTCGCGATATTCGCGCTCGGTTCGCTCGGTTGCGCGATGGCGACCGATATCCGCGTGTTTCTCGGTTGCCGGCTGATGCAGGCGGCGATCACGTCGGTTTATCCGGTGTCGATGGCGGCGATCCGCGACGCCGGCGGCGGCGCGCGCGCGGCGAGCCGGATCGGCTATGCGGCGATGGCCGCCGCGTTCGCGCCGATGCTCGGCCCGACGCTCGGCGGCGCGCTCGACCAGACGGCCGGCTGGCGCGCGAGCTTCTGGCTGCTGGCCGCAGTCGGCATCGCGCTGTTCGCCTGGTGTGCGCTCGATCTCGTCGAAACCCATACGCTCCGGCCGTCGAGCTTCGGGCAGCAGTTTCGCGCGTATCCGGCGCTGCTGCGTGCGCGCCGTTTCTGGGCCTATGCGCTGTGCATGGCGTTTTCGACGGGTGCGTTCCATGCGTTTCTGGCCGGCGCGCCGCTCGCCGCGAAAACGCTGTTCGGCATCGCGCCGGCGGAGATCGGCTTCTACATGGGGACGATCACGGCCGGGTTCGTGTGCGGAAGCTTCGTGGCCGCGCGGGTCGCGCACCGCCTTGCGCCGGCCACGACGATCCTGTGCGGGCGGGTCGTGGCGTGTGCGGGCCCGCTGATCGGCCTCGTGCTCGTGTTCGGCGGCGCGACGCACGCGCTCGCGTGGTTCGGGCCGTGCGTGCTGGTCGGCATCGGCAATGGACTGAGCAATCCCGGCGCCCATGCGGGCGCGGTGTCGGTGCGGCCGGAACTGGCGGGCAGCGCGTCGGGGCTGGCCGGCGCGATGACGATCGGCGGCGGCGCCGCGCTGTCGTCGCTGACGGGCGCGCTGCTGACCTCCGCCAACGCGGGCTACCTGCCGCTCGCGACGATGCTGCTGTCGGCGGCGCTCGCGCTGGCGGCCGCCGTGTGCGTGCGGGCGTTCGACGCGCAGGACGCCGGGCGGTGAGCGCGGGTGCGCCCTGGTACCGGCGGGCGGCCGAATGACGGACAATCCGCCGCATGCCGGGAGACGATGCACGATCCGCGCGCCGCGTGTCCCGACGAGCACGAAGGGCGACTGGGCGAGGATGCGATGAGCGACTTTTCTGATTTCCAGCGGGACATTGCCGATGCCGCGAGGGCGACCTTCAGGGCGCTGCGGGCGTTGCACCCGGACGAGCATTTCTACGCGTTTGCGTTGTACACCGACAGCGGCGCGATGACGGTGGCGCCGGCAGCCAATTCGGTCGAAGGGCTGCGCCGGATCTGTGCGCAGCAGGCGGTGGCGGACGACGATCCGCGGTTCGTGTGGGGTGTTTCCGAATGGGCGTACGCGGCGGCCGAGGCGTCGCCGTTCAACGCGATCTGCGGCAGGCTGGCCGACGAAGTGCTGAGCCCGCAGTTCGTCCGGTCGCGATTCGCCGAATTTTCGCGGCAACTGCACGCCGACATGATCGAGGCATTGCGCCTGCTCGATCGCGACGGCGTATTCGGCACGGGCGACGACCGGGCGGCCATCACGCTGTTCGTGTCGATCGGCGACGACGACGCAGCCGAGGCGCTGGAAAACGCATCGGCGAAAGCGCTGAATCCGCCGGCCGTCGCCGACGCCTTCCTGCGCCGGTACGCTTGACCGGCATCGGGGTATCGTGGGCGGCCCGGGCAGGCGGCCGCCCCGCAAGCGCCGTTACGGCTTCGCGCCGACCACGAATTCGAACGTCGCGATGCCGTCGACGCCGCCCGTCACGCGGTCGCCCGGCTGCAGCGCGCCCACGCCTGCCGGCGTGCCGGTGAAGATCAGGTCGCCGGCCTTCAGTTCGACCGAGCGCGACACGTACGCGATGACGTCGGGCACGGCCCAGATCATGTCGGCGAGGTCGCCTTGCTGGCGCGTGTCGCCGTTGACCGCAAGCCAGATGCGGCCGGCGGCCGGATGGCCGGTGGCCGTCGCCGCGCGCAGCGCGGTCACGGGGCCCGATGCGTCGAAACCCTTCGCCCAGTCCCACGGGCGGCTCAGTTTCTTCGCTTCGGCCTGCAGGTCGCGGCGCGTGAGATCGACGCCGACGCCGTAGCCCCACACGTGCGACAGCGCGTCGGCCGGATCGATCGAGCGGCCGTCCTTGCCGATCGCGACGACCAGCTCGATTTCGTGATGGAGATCGTTCGTCAGCGGCGGATAGGCGACCGTGCCGCTGGCCGGGACGATCGCGTCGGCCGGTTTCGTGAAGAAGAACGGCGGCTCGCGGTCGGGGTCGGCGCCCATTTCGCGGGCGTGATCGGCGTAGTTGCGGCCGACGCAGAATACGCGGCGCACCGGAAAGCGCGCGGACGACTGGTCGACTTCGACGGAAGGACGCTCGGCGGCGTCGATGACATAGGCGGACATCGGATGGCCCTCGTTCGGCAGGAAGACGGATGGCCGGCGCACCGCGCCGGCATGCGTGCAACGATACCCGACGCGCGTGCGCCCGGATGCGACGCAACTACGTTTTACCGGGACAAAACTACGCGTCGGCGGCGCCCGGCGCATCGTCGCCGTCGGGCAACGCGGCGTTCGCGTCGCGATAGGCCTTCGGCGATACGCCGACCCGCGCGCGGAAGCGCCGCGCGAAATACCCTTCGTCGCGGAATCCGACCGAGCGTGCGATGTCCGCGATGCGCCGGCTGGTATGGGCCAGCAGCGACTGCGCCAGCGCGATCCGGCGCTCGGTCACGAGATCGGTGAAGGTGCTGCCGGTTTCCTTGCGGACCAGGTGCGCGAGGTAGTTCGGGGAGAGGAACGCGGCTTCGGCGGTCGCGGCGAGCGTCAGGTCCTCGCGGGTCAGGTTCGCACGCACGTGGCGCAGCACGCGGGCCAGCGCGTCGCGCCGGCCGGCGCGCTGGGCGCCGCGCTGCGCGAGCTTGTCGAGCGCGCCCGCGTACTGCGTGCAGACGAGCCCGATCAGTTGCAGCAGGTAGCCGCGCAGCAACGTGGTCGAGCCGAAGGTGCGCACGCGGTCGGCGTCGAGCATGCACAGCGCGAGGCGGCGCGCTTCGTCGTACGTGTCGCCGGTCAGGATGAAATCGAGGTGCTCCTGGAAGCGGAACGGCGTCAGTTCGGGGAAGCGGTGCGCAGGCACGTCCTCGAGATCGAGCGGATCGACGTCGAGATCGGCGCGCAGGAACGCCTGGCTGAAGTTGATCACGATGAAGTGCGCGCCTTCCGGATGCGGTATCAGGTGCTCGCGGTGCGGCAGCACGAACGCGAGCGCGCCGCGCGGAAACGGCCGCGTGACGCCGCCGATGCGCTGCTCGGTGTCGCCGCCGAGGTTGAACTGGATCTGGAAATACGCGTGCCGGTGCGGCTCGGTGATCGCCTGGCGCGACGCCTGGTCGCGGATGTAGAAATCGAGCCGGTCGCTGCGTTCGGGCATCCCGTACAGGCGCGGCGGGGCGGTGGAGGGCATGAAGGATTCTGCTGTTCGTGACGCGGTTGAGCCGCGATGGTACAGCGAACCGGGCGCAACGGGGACGGGCGCTTGCGCGGTCAGCCCGCCACGAGCGGCGCGACCCGGCGCCGCAGCTCGGGCACGACCTCGGCGTCGAACCACGGATGGTGCTTGAACCATGCCTGGTTGCGCGGCGACGGATGCGGCAGCGGCAGGATCGCGGGCCCGTAGTCGCGCCACGCGTGGACGGTGTCGGTCAGCGTCGCCTTGCGCGTGCCGTGCAGGAAATGCCGCTGCGCGTACTGGCCGATCAGCAGCGTGAGCCGGATCGACGGCAGTTCGGCCACCAGCCGGTCGATCCACAGTTGCGCGCATTCGGGGCGCGGCGGGTTGTCGCCGCTCGCGCCGCGGCCCGGGTAGCAGAAGCCCATCGGCACGATCGCGAAGCGCGTCTCGTCGTAGAAGGTGTCGGGCTCGACGCCGAGCCAGTCGCGCAGCCGCTTGCCGCTCGCGTCGTCCCACGGGATGCCGCTCGCATGGACGCGTGCGCCCGGCGCCTGGCCGACGATCAGGATGCGCGCGTCGCGATGCGCGCGCACGACCGGGCGCGGGCCGAGCGGCAGGTCGTTTTCGCACGCACGGCACGCGCGGATTTCGGTGAGCAGCACGTCGAGCGGCGCGCGCGTTCGTTTCGGCATCGATTCGGAGCGGGGACGGAGTGGCGAGGCGGTGTCGCGCGACCGGCACGAGCGGCACGAGCGGGCACCGGCCGGGCACCCCGGCCCGGCAGCACACGTCGGCTGCACCGCGCGGCGCGCGTCACGCCCGCGAAGGGCCCGCTGCGCCGCCTTCGGCGACCGCAGCATCATACAACGCGGTCTGCGCGATCGCCGCGGCGATGCCTGCGTCGTCGTGCGCGCCGTCGAGCATGCCCCAGCGCCGGTATTGCGACAGGAACCACTGGCCCTCGCGCGGATCGGGCCGGTTCACCGCGCCGCCGTCGTGGAAGCGGATCGGCAGCGGCGGCGTGGCGAACGGCCCCGCGCCGTAGTCGCCGAGCAGGCGCGGCGCGATCAGCCGGGCCGGCACGCCGAGCGCGTCGGGCGACGCAAGCCAGTCGGCCGCCTCGCGGCGGTGCGCGGCGCTGTCGAGCCACGCGCATGCATCGACGAGCGTGCGGATCAGCGCGCGTGCGGTGGCCGGATACAGCGCGACGAAGTCGCGCCGGGTCGCCAGCACCTTCTCCGGATGATCGGGCCAGATCTCGCTCGTGACGGCAACGGTCCGGCCCGCGCCGCATGCTTCGGCGACCGCATGCCACGGTTCGCCTGCGCAGAAGCCGTCGAGCTCGCCGCCCGCGAGCGCGGCGACCATCTCGGGCGGCGGAATCACGACGCTGCGCACGTCGCGCAGCGGATCGACGTCGTGCGACGCGAGCCACGCGTTTAGCCACATCGCGTGCGTGCCGGTCGGGAAGGTCTGCGCGAGCAGCGGCTTGCGGCCGAGCGTCGCGAAGGCGGTGCGCACGCTCGCGGTTTGGCGGTACACGTCGGCGAGGCCGCGCGACAACGTGATCGCCTGGCCGTTGCGGTTCAGCACCATCAGCGCGGCCATGTCGGCCTGCGGGCCGCCGATGCCGAGCTGCAGCCCGCAGACGAGCCCGTACAGCGCATGTGCGGCGTCGAGCTCGCCGCTGAGCAGCTTGTCGCGCACGGCCGCCCACGACGGCTGGCGGCTCGGTTCGAGCGTGAGGCCGTGGCGCGCGCCGAGGTTCAGGCGCTGCGCGACGATCAGCGGGGCCGCATCGCTGAGTGCGACGAACCCGAGGCGAAGATGTGCGCGTTCCGGCGCGGCGGGAGGAGATGTCTTCATTGCACTCATGACTGGGGTGACGCGTCGAGCAGTTGTCGCGCGACGTCGACGATGCGCAGGCCCTGATCCATCGCGCGCTTGCGCAGCGCCGCATACGCGTCGTGTTCGGACAGCTTGCGCTGGTCCATCAGCACGCGTTTCGCGCGATCGATCAGCTTGCGCTCCGCGAGTTCGCGCTCGACGTCGGCCAGCCGGCGGCGCAGCGCGTCGTCGTGCGAGAACCGTGCGAGCGCGACTTCGAGAATCGGCGCGAGGCGCTCGGCCGACAACCCTTCGACGAGATACGCACTGACGCCCGCGCCGACCGCCGCGCGGATCAGTTCCTGGTCGGCGTCGTGACTGAACATCAGCACGGGGCGCGGCGCGGTCGCATGCATGACCGCGAGTTGCTCGAGCGTGTCGCGCGACGGCGAATCGGTATCGATGATCACGACGTCGGGGCGTTGCTCCTCGACGGCCACCGGCAGGCGCGCGGGCGTCGCGACGTCGTTCAGCATCTCGTAGCCGAGGCGCGAAAGCGCGTCGCCGAGTTCGCCGATCGGCTTGTCGGTATCGGTGACGAGCAGCACGCGCAGGCGGGCGGGCAGGGCAGGCGAACTCATGTGGCGGGCAACAGGGGCAGTGACGCGTCGGTGCAAGGGGCGAACGATGTAGTCGGGCCGCACGCGCGGCCGGCGGCGAAGGAAACGGGGAGCGGCCGAAGCCGCGCGATGCCGCGCACGTCAGGCGGCCCGCGCAAGCGCCGCGCCGGTTGCCGCGTCCGCGCTCTGGGCGGCCGCTACGCCGATCGCGCCGCCGACGAGGATCACGGCCGGGCTGCCGAGCCGCGCGGCTTCGATGCCGCCCGCGAGCGTGCCGAGCGTGCCGGTCCAGCGGCGCTCGTCGGGCGTGCCGGCCCATTGCACCGCCGCCGCCGGCGTCGACGCCGGCAGCGCGGCGAGCAGGCCCGCCGCGATGCGGTCGACGCGACTCATCCCCATGTAGATCGCGAGCGTGGTGCCGGTCGCCGCGAGCCGTGCCCAGTCGGGTTCGCCGTGGTCCTGGCGGTGCGCGGTGACGAACGTGACGCCCTGGCAGTGCTCGCGGTGCGTGAGCGAGATGCCGAGGCTCGCGGCGGCGGCGAATCCCGACGAGATGCCGTTGACGATCTCCACGGGAATCGCGGCCGCACGCAGCGTCGCGAGTTCTTCGCCGGCGCGCCCGAACAGCAGCGCGTCGCCGCCTTTCACGCGCACCACGTGCGCGCCGCGCAACGCGTGGCGGCGCATCAGCTTCTCGATGAACGCCTGCGGCGTGGAGCGGCAGCCGCCGCGCTTGCCGACGCGGATCACGCGCGCCTGCGGCGCGAGTTCGACGATGCCGGGCGCGACGAGATCGTCGAGCAGCAGCACGTCGGCAGCGGCCAGCGCCTTCACCGCCTTCAGCGTGAGGAGATCGGGATCGCCGGGGCCGGCGCCCAGCAGCGTGACTTTGCCTGTCGTCATGTCGTGTTCCTGTGCCGCATCGCATCCCTGCGGCGGTCTGATAACGCGTTGTTGCGCGGCGGCGGCGGGCGGTCGAAACGCACCGGCATCCGGCCGTGGCCGAGCGCGGAGGGACGCCGTTGTCCTGGAGGCTCGCGTGAAGCACGAGCAGGGTTTTGCGGGGACTGCCCACCGGCGCCGTTGCCGGTGTGATGCACGGGGTTCAGCAATATCCGGGCCAACCGGCCCCATGCGTGGGCATCGCGTGCCGCGACGCACCGCGCGATGGCCGCGCGCATGCATGCCCTTGCCGCGCGCCGGCCGTCGCGATGCCGCATCGGCGTGCATCGCGCCCCGTCGGCGCGCACCGCAATGTCGCACGGTGACAGTGCTGCAGCGCACCACATCTGTGCCTCGCTGCATCGCGACGCATCGCGCGCCGCGTGCCGGAGCGCGGCGCATGTTGGCCGGCGAGCCTTGCGCGGCGGGGCTGCCGGCGCGATTCGGGCCGATATGGCATGGCGTTTGCATAAGCTGGTGCGAGCGGATCAACGGCGATTCGCCTGCAGTACCGATCAACAGAAGCGCCCGGCAACGGGCTTCATGGGCAACGGCGTCCTACGCATCGGGTCTCTCGACGAGACCGGGTGCGCAGGACGCCGTTTTTCGTTTGGCGGATGACATGACCGACAAAGCTACCCGTATCGATCTCTTCAGCTTCCGCACCGCGCCGATGCGCGCGTTCCATCTGACGTGGATGGCGTTCTTCGTATGCTTCTTCGCGTGGTTCGCGTGCGCGCCGCTGATGCCGCTGATCGCGCGCGAATTCCATCTCACGGCGGCGCAAGTCGCGAACATCAACATCGCCGCGGTGGCCGCGACGATCGCGGTGCGGCTGCTGGTCGGCCCGATGTGCGATCGCTTCGGCCCGCGCCGCGTGTATGCCGGGCTCCTGCTGCTCGGCGCGATCCCCGTGTTCGCCGTGTCGTTCACGCACGATTACCTGTGGTTCCTGATCTGCCGGCTCGGCATCGGCGCGATCGGCGCGGGCTTCGTGATCACGCAGTACCACACGTCGGTGATGTTCGCGCCGAACGTGGTCGGCACCGCGAACGCGACGACGGCCGGCTGGGGCAATGCCGGCGCGGGCGCGACGCAGGCGCTGATGCCGCTGCTCGTCGCCGCCGGCCTGATGCTCGGCTTCGGCGAGGGTTCGTCGTGGCGCATCGCGCTGATCGTGCCGGGCGTGGCGATGCTCGCGATGGCGTGGGCGTACTGGCGCTTCACGCAGGACTGCCCGCAAGGCGATTTCGTCGCGCTGCGCAAGCAGGGCGTGACGGTCGACAGCGGCAAGAAGGGCGGCTGGGCGAGCTTCTTCGCCGCCTGCGGCAACTACCGCGTGTGGATGCTGTTCGTCACGTATGGCGCCTGCTTCGGCGTCGAGGTGTTCATCCACAACATCGCCGCGCTGTACTACGTCGATCACTTCAAGCTGTCGCTGAAGGACGCCGGCTTCGCGGTCGGCCTGTTCGGCCTGCTCGCACTGTTCGCCCGCGCGCTCGGCGGCTGGCTGTCCGACAAGATCGCCGCCCGCCGCAGCCTCGACGTGCGCGCGATGCTGCTGTGCGCGTTGATCGTCGGCGAAGGGCTCGGGCTGATCTGGTTCTCGCATGCGCAAGGCATCGGCATCGCTCTCGTCGCGATGCTGACCTTCGGCCTCTTCACGCACATGGCGTGCGGTGCGACCTACGCGCTCGTGCCGTTCATCGACCGCAAGGCGCTCGGCGGCGTCGCGGGGATCGTCGGCGCGGGCGGCAACGTCGGCGCGGTCGCCGCGGCCTTCCTGCTGAAGGGCGTCGGCGACGTGCAGCACACGCTGAGCCTGCTTGGCCTCGCGGTCACCGCGACCGCATTGTGCGCGATGGCCGTGCGCTTCAGCGAAGAACACAAGGCGCGCGAAGCCGAGCTGCGCGATCGCGCGCTGGCCGCCGCGAGCGCCGCGAACTGATCGACCGAAGGAACCGTCATCATGAAACTCATCGTCATCGGCCACGGCATGGTCGGCCACAAGCTCCTCGAATGCATCGCGGCGGAAGCCGGCACGGCCGGCGCGCTGCAGGTCACCGTGCTCGGCGAGGAACCGCGCCCGGCCTACGATCGCGTGCACCTGTCGGAATTCTTCGCGGGCAAGTCGGCGGACGACCTGTCGCTCGTCGAGCCCGGCTTCTTCGAGCGCCATCCGCAGTTCGACCTGCGCGTGAACGCGCAAGTCGCGTCGATCGACCGCGCCGCGCATACGGTCACGCTCGTGTCGGGCGAAACGCTCGCGTACGACAAGCTGGTGCTCGCCACGGGCTCGCGTCCGTTCGTGCCGCCGGTGCCGGGCCGCGATCGCGCGGGCTGCTTCGTGTACCGGACGATCGAGGATCTCGAAGCGATGCAGGCGTGCGGCGCGCACGCGAAGCGCGGCGTCGTGATCGGCGGCGGGCTGCTCGGCCTCGAATGCGCGAAGGCGCTGCGCGACATGGGGCTCGACACGCACGTGGTCGAATTCGCGCCGCGCCTGATGGCCGTGCAGGTCGACGACGGCGGCGGCCGGATGCTGCGTGCGAAGATCGAGGCGCTCGGCGTGACCGTGCATACCGGCAAGAACACGCTCGAAATCGTCGACGGCGACGAAGGCGCGCACCGGATGGCGTTCGCCGACGGCACGCATCTCGACACCGACATGATCGTGTTCTCGGCCGGTATCCGCGCGCGCGACGAACTGGCCCGCGCGTGCGGGCTCGAGATCGGCCCGCGCGGCGGCGTCGCGATCGACGACTCATGCCGCACGAGCGACGCCGATATCTACGCGATCGGCGAATGCGCGGCCTGGAACGGGACGGTGTACGGCCTCGTCGCGCCCGGCTACGACATGGCTCGCGTGGTGGCGAAACAGCTCGGCGGCGCGGCCGACGCCGCCGCCGCTGCGTTCGCAGGCGCCGACATGAGCACGAAGCTGAAACTGATGGGCGTCGACGTCGCGAGCATCGGCGACGCGCACGGCACGACGGCCGGCAGCCGCACCTACCAGTATGCGGACGAGCGCCGCCAGGTCTACAAGAAGCTCGTGGTGTCCGACTGCGGCAAGTTCCTGCACGGCGCGGTGATGGTTGGCGATGCAGCCGAGTACGGCACGCTGCTGCAGATGATGCTGAACCGCATCGAGCTGCCCGAGTCGCCGGAATTCCTGATCCTGCCGTCGTCGGACGGCGCGGCGAAGCCGGCGATCGGCGTCGACGCGCTGCCCGCGGCCGCGCAGATCTGCTCGTGCAACAACGTGTCGAAGTCGCAGATCTGCGCGGCCGTGGCCGACGGCGCGACGAGCCTCGGCGCGCTGAAGACGTGCACCGGCGCCGGCACGTCGTGCGGCGGCTGCGTGCCGCTCGTCACGCAGATCATGAAGGCCGAGATGAAGAAGCAGGGCCTCGCGGTCAACAATCATCTGTGCGAGCACTTCGCGCATTCGCGCCAGGAGCTGTTCCACCTGATCCGCGTCGAGCGCATCACGACGTTCGACGAACTGCTGCGCAAGCACGGCCGCGGGCTCGGCTGCGACGTCTGCAAGCCGGCCGTCGCAGGCATCCTCGCGTCGTGTTTCAACGAGTTCGTGCTGAAGAAGGAGCACGCGGGGCTGCAGGATTCGAACGACTACTACCTCGCGAACATCCAGCGCGACGGCACGTATTCGGTGGTGCCGCGCATGCCGGGCGGCGAAGTCACGCCGGAAGGGCTGATCGCGGTCGGCCAGGTCGCGAAAAAATACGGCCTGTACACGAAGATCACGGGCGGCCAGCGCGTCGACCTGTTCGGCGCGCGCGTCGAGCAGTTGCCGTCGATCTGGGAGGAGCTGATCGCGGCCGGCTTCGAGTCGGGGCACGCGTACGGCAAGGCGCTGCGCACCGTGAAATCGTGCGTCGGGTCGACGTGGTGCCGCTACGGCGTCGACGATTCGGTCGGCCTCGCGATCGATCTGGAGAATCGCTACAAGGGGCTGCGCGCGCCGCACAAGATCAAGTTCGGCGTGTCCGGCTGCACGCGCGAGTGCGCGGAAGCGCAGGGCAAGGACGTCGGCGTCATCGCGACCGAGAAGGGCTGGAACCTGTACGTGTGCGGCAACGGCGGGATGAAGCCGCGCCACGCGGAACTGCTCGCGTCCGATCTCGATCGTGACACGCTGATCCGCTACATCGACCGCTTCCTGATGTTCTACGTGCGCACGGCCGACCGCCTGCAACGCACCAGCGTGTGGCGCGACAACCTCGAAGGCGGCCTCGACTACCTGATCGACGTCGTCGTGAACGACACGCTCGCGATCGCGGCCGAACTCGAAGCCGACATGCAGCACGTGATCGACACCTACGAGTGCGAGTGGAAGAGAGCCGTCACCGATCCGGAAACACGCAAGCGCTTCCGCCACTTCGTGAACAGCGACGCGCCGGACACGACCATCGAATTCGTCGAGACGCGCGGCCAGATCCGGCCCGCGACGCCCGGCGAACGCGCGGGCGGCAAGCCCGTGTCGATTCCCGTCGTCGCCGAACCCGCAACCGTTTGACCCTCGCCGACACCAGCGTCATTTTCAAGGAGCCCATCATGAACGATCGTCTTCCGCTGTCCTGGACCCGCGTGTGCCCGCTCGACGACATCGTGCCGAACACCGGCGTGTGCGCGCTCGTCAACGGCGAGCAGGTCGCGGTGTTTCACGTCGCCCATCCCGACGGCGGCGTGTTCGCGATCGACAACGTCGACCCGGTGTCGCAGGCCGCCGTGATGTCGCGCGGGCTGATCGGCAGCCTCGGCGAGCGCATCGTGGTCGCATCGCCGCTGTACAAGCAGCACTTCGACCTGCGTACCGGCGAATGCCTGGAAGCGCCCGAGCAGTCGGTGAACGCGTATCCGTCGCGGGTCGAGGACGGCTTCGTGTGGATCGCGGCCTGAGCGCCCGGGAGCACGCATGACCGCCACCCCCGTCAAGAGCGTGTGCCCGTACTGCGGCGTCGGCTGCGGGATGGTGCTGCACGTCGAGGAGGGCGAAGTCGTCAAGGTGTCCGGCGACGCCGACCATCCCACCAACTTCGGGCGGCTGTGCACGAAGGGTTCGTCGGCGCACGTCGCGCTGCGTCGCTCGGGGCGGCTCGACCGCGCGTTCGTGCGGCGCGCGCGGGAGGACGATCTCGTGCCGCTGCCGGTGCGCGACGCGCTCGCCGAGACTGCACGGCGGCTGCGCGCGGTGCTCGATACGCACGGGCCCGACGCGCTGTCGTTCTACGTGTCGGGGCAGATGTCGATCGAGGCGCAATACCTCGTGAACAAGCTCGCGAAGGGCTTCGTCGGCACCAACAACATCGAGTCGAACTCGCGCCTGTGCATGGCGAGCGCGAGCACCGGCTACAAGCAGTCGCTCGGCGCGGACGGCCCGCCCGGGTCGTACCAGGATTTCGACCGCGCGAACCTGTTCTTCGTGATCGGCGCGAACATGGCCGACTGTCACCCGATCCTGTTCCTGCGGATGATGGATCGCGTGAAGGCCGGCGCGAAGCTGATCGTGGTCGATCCGCGCCGCACAGCGACCGCCGACAAGGCCGACCTGTTCCTGCAGATCCGGCCGGGCACCGATCTCGCGCTCACCAACGGGCTCCTGCATCTGCTGCATGCGAACGGCCGCACCGACGCCGCGTTCATCGCTGCATACACCGAGGGCTGGGACGCGATGCCCGCGTTCCTTGCCGACTACACGCCCGAGCGCGTTGCCGAGATCACGGGGCTGGCCGAAGCGGACATTCGCACGGCCGCGCAATGGATCGGCGACGCGCAGGAATGGACGAGCTGCTGGACGATGGGGCTCAACCAGAGCACGCACGGCGTATGGAACACCAACGCGATCTGCAACCTGCATCTCGCGACCGGCAAGATCTGCCGCCCGGGCAGCGGGCCGTTCTCGCTGACCGGCCAGCCGAACGCGATGGGCGGGCGCGAGATGGGCTACATGGGGCCGGGATTGCCCGGCCAGCGCTCGGTGGCATCCGACGACGATCGCCGCTTCGTCGAGAACCTGTGGCGCGTGCCGGCCGGCACGCTGCGCAAGGATACGGGCAAGGGCACGGTCGACCTGTTCGCGCGCATGGCGGCCGGCGACATCAAGGCATGCTGGATCGTCTGCACGAACCCGGTCGCGACCGTGCCGAACCGGCGCAACGTGATTGCCGGGCTGCAGGCGGCGGAGCTCGTGATCGCGCAGGACGCGTTCCTCGACACCGAGACCAACCGCTACGCGGACATCCTGCTGCCCGGCGCGCTGTGGGCCGAAGGCGATGGCGTGATGATCAACTCCGAGCGCAACATGACGCTGATGCGCGCGGCGGTCGCGCCGCCCGGCGACGCGCTGCCCGACTGGCGCATCGTCGCGGAAGTCGCACGCGCGATGGGCTTCGGCGACGCGTTCGACTATGCGTCGGCGGCCGACGTGTTCGACGAGATCGTCCGTTTCTCGAATCCGGCGACCGGCTACGACCTGCGCGGCGCGAGCCATGCGGCGCTGCGCGAGGGGCCCGTGCAGTGGCCCGTCGCACCGGGCGCCGCACGCGAGCGGCATCCGATCCGCTACCTGAACGACGGCGTGAGCCAGCCGCTGCGCACGGCGGCCGACGGCAGCGACGCCCCGCGCATCGCGTTCCCGACGCCGTCGGGCAAGGCGCGCTTTTTCGCGCGGCCGCACGTCGATCCGGCCGAACTGCCCGACGACACGTTCCCGATCGTGCTGAACACCGGGCGGCTGCAGCATCAGTGGCACACGATGACGAAGACGGGCAAGGTCGCGATGCTGAACAAGCTCAACCCGCGCCCGTTCGTCGAACTGCACCCGGACGATGCCGGCGCGCTCGGCATCGCCGCGAAGGACAGCGTCGAGATCCGTTCGGCGCGCGGCCGCGCGGTGCTGCCGGCCGTCGTGACCGAGCGCGTGCGGCGCGGCAACTGCTTCGCGCCGATGCACTGGAACGACGTATACGGCGACGACCTGTGCATCAACGCGGTGACGAACGACGCGATCGACCCGGAATCGCAGCAACCCGAACTGAAATACTGCGCGGTCGCGCTGCGGCGCGTCGAGGCCGACGCGTGCGCGTCCGCCGCCGACGACACCGCGCAACCCGATACATGCGCCGACGACGCGCGGCCCGCGCCGGCAATCGCGCAGGCCGCAGCCTCACAGGAATCCGACATGGCAGACATCGACACTTTCGCGGCCGCGCTCGGCGTCGCCGATCTCGCGCCGCCGCCGCTGACCGATACGGAGCGCCTGTACGTGGCAGGCCTCGTCAGCGGGCTGAAGGCGAGTGCCGGCCGTCGCGAAGGCGGCGTGCCGGTGCTGCCGGCCGGCGCGCCGTTGACGGCGCCCGTGCGGTTCTGGCTCGACGGCATGCTAGCGGGCCTGTTCAGCCGCTCGCTGCCTGCCGGCGCGCAGAGCGCCGCGGCGCCCGCGCTGCCGCCCGACGCCGCCGCGTCCGGCGGCGTGCGCATCGTGCGCCCGCGCCCGAAGGTCGTGCTGCTGTGGGCATCGCAGACCGGCAACATCGAATCGTTGACCGAGGATTACGCGACGAAGCTGATGAACGCGGGCTTCGAGATCCGCACCGCGTGCATGTCCGACTATCCGGTCACGTCGCTGGCCGGTGCGCAATACGTGCTGCTGATGACCAGCACGTTCGGCGACGGCGATGCGCCCGACAACGGCAGCGAGTTCTGGGACGCGCTGCAGGCCGGCAGCGCCGCGCGCCTCGACGGCGTGCATTTCGCGGTGCTCGCGTTCGGCGACCGCAACTACGACCAGTTCTGCGGCCACGGCCGCCGGCTCGACGCGCGGCTCGCGGAGCTCGGCGCGGTGCGCCTGTGCGCGCGCGTCGATTGCGACGTCGAATTCCAGCACGATGCCGACCGGTGGCTCGAGCGCGTCGTCGCGCGGATCAAGGAGGCCGATGCCGCGTTGCACGCGGTGCCGTCCGGCGCGATGAGCCCGTCGGGGCTGCTGCCGACGAAGGCGCATCCGGCGCCGTCGAAGCTCGTCGCGAACCTGCGGCTGAACCGGCCGGGCGCCGCGAAAGACACGCGCTACGTGTCGCTGTCGACCCAGGGCGCGAACCTCGAATACGAAACCGGCGACGCGCTGGGCGTATGGCCCACCAACTGTCCGGAACTGGTCGACGAATTGCTGTCCGTCACCGCGCTGAAGGCCGATGCGCCCGTGTCGGTGGCGGGCATCGGCGATATCCGGCTCGGCGATGCGCTCGCGCGCCACTTCGACATCACGCGCCCGCATCCGGACACGCTGGCCTTCATCGCGTCGCGCAGCGCGAACGGCGCGCTGAAGTCGCTGCTCGGCGAAGACCGCAAGGCCGACCTCAAGCAGTGGTTGTGGGGGCAACAGCTTGCGGACGTACTGCACGAGTTTCCGGTCGAACTGTCGGCTGCGGAGCTGGTCGGCATGCTCAAGCGCATGCAGCCGCGCCTCTATTCGATCGCGTCGAGCCCGAGCGCGCACGAGGGCGAGATTCACCTGACCGTGTCGGCCGTGCGCTATCACAACGGCCGGCGCGCGCGCAAAGGCGTCGCGTCGACGTTCCTCGCCGATCGCGCGGACGACGGCCGCGTGCCCGTGTTCGTGCAGAAGTCCGCGCATTTCCGGCCGCCGGTGAACGGCGACGTGCCGATCGTGATGGTCGGCCCGGGCACCGGCGTCGCGCCGTTCCGCGGCTTCCTGCACGAGCGGCGGGCGCGCGGCGCGCGCGGGCGCAACTGGCTGTTCTTCGGCGAGCAGCACGCGCAGACCGACTTCTACTACGGCGACGAGCTGGGCGCGATGCACGACAGCGGATTCCTCACGCGGCTCGATCTCGCGTTCTCGCGCGACCAGGCCGACAAGATCTACGTGCAGGACCGGATGCGCGAGCACGGCGCCGAGCTGTTCGCCTGGCTGGAGGAAGGCGCGCACTTCTACGTGTGCGGCGACGCCGCGCGGATGGCCAAGGACGTCGATACGGCGCTCAAGGCGGTCGTCGCCGAGCACGGCGGCATGTCCGACGAAGCCGCGAACGACTACGTCGCGCGGCTTTCGAAGGCGCGGCGCTATATGCGGGACGTGTATTGAACGAAGGCGCGGCGACTTGATGCCGCCGCGCCTGCACGCGGGCTCCGCGCGGCGACTGGCCGGTCGCCGGCGTCCGGACCGCCGAGACGGCCGTCGATGGCGAACGCTGCGCGTGGCGTGGCTGGCGTGGCGCCTCTGCGTGAACCGCCTGCCGCCGCCGGTTTGCATTACTGCTGGCGATTCCACGCATGCGCTTGCTCGGTGCGGACGAATTCCTCCGCCGACCGCGGCAGCAGGTTGCGGAACGCGCCGCCGTCGCTATCGATCACGTCGACCATCTTCGCGATCATTTCCTCCGGGTCGTGCTGTTCGAGCGGGAAGGTCAGCTTTTCCGGCGTCACGGTATGCACGGCCGGATCGTGCCAGCGCCGCGTCGTTTCCATCATCCGGTCGTTGAAACCCGTGCGGTACGGGCCCGGGTTCACGACCGCGACGCGGATGCCGTGCGGCGCCAGTTCGGCATGCATCGCCTCGGCGATCGATTCGACCGCATGTTTCGACGCACAGTACGCACCCGTGAACGGCCCGGTGATCAACCCGGCAATCGACGACACGAACACGATCTTGCCGTGCCGGCGCGCGAGCATCCCGCGCGCGATCTGTTGCGTGAGTTCGAGCGGCCCGAACACGTTCACGTCGAACAGTTCGCGCACGATCTCGATCGGCAGATCGACGAGCGCGCCGGCTTCGCCGACGCCCGCGTTGTTGACGAGCACGTCGACGTCGAGATCGGCCGCGCGGGCGCGGTCGTATGCGGACGTGACGTCGAGCTTGACGACACGCAGCGCGGCGCCGCGGCGCGCTGCGGCGCTCGTCACGACGTCGATCTCGGCGGCGGCGCGGACGCCGGCCGTCATGTCGTGGCCGCGCTCGGCGAGCCGTAGCGCGACTTCGAGGCCGAAGCCCGACCCCGCGCCGGTGATGAGGATGCGTTTCCGTGCCATGTGCTTACTCCTTGCGGTTGAGTGTTGCCAGGAAATGATCGCTGCAGGCTCGCGCGATCGCTTCGTCTTGTTCCACGCTGCCGCCCGACACGCCGACTGCGCCGACGCAGTGCCAGTCGCCGTCGATGAGCGGCTCGCCGCCGCCGAACGTGACGAGCCCGCCGTGACTGTGCTCGATGCCGCGCAACGGCCCGTCCGCGCCGGACAGCGCGCCGAGCGACGCGGTCGACGCGCGAAAACGGATCGCCGTGAGCGCCTTGCGCTGCGCGAGGTCGATCGCGCCGAGAAAGCAGTCGTCGGTGCGCGCGAATGCGAGCAGGTTGGCGCCGGCGTCGACGACGGCGATCGCGACGCCGGCCACCTGCAGCGACGCGGCATGGGCAAGCGCCGCGTCGATCGTGCGGCGGGCGGCGGCGAGGGGCAGTGCGGCGGTGAGCGGGTTCATGCGCGGCTCCGATGGGGACGACAGCGCCAGTGTAGGCAGCGACGGTATATGGGAGAATTCGTATTCCGCTCGAAGTAGTTTCAAGTTTTTCTAATGATGGACAGACGATGAGCCGACGCGATCCAATGGCCGGGCTGCACGTGTTCATGACCGTCGCGACGGCCGGCAACTTCACGCGCGCCGCCGCCGCGCTGGGCCTGACGCCGGCTGCCGTCAGCCTCGCGATCGGGCAGCTCGAGGGCGAGCTGAACGTGAAGCTGTTCAACCGCAGCACGCGCGGCGTCAGCCTCACCGAAGCCGGCCAGCGCTATCTGCGGCAGACCGAGCCTGCGTACCGTCAGGTCGTGCAGGCACGCGACGAACTGAAGGATGCGCGCAGCGAGCCGAACGGGCTGTTGCGCGTGACCGCGCTGCCGCTCGCGCGCTTGCTCGTGATCGCGCCTGTGCTCGCCACGTTCCGCGAGCGCTACCCGAAAGTCCGGCTCGAAATTCGCTACGAGAACGAGCTCGTCGACATCGCAAAGGACGGCTTCGATGCGGGGATTCGCCTTGCCGACCGGCTGCAGCCGGGCATGATCGGCGTGCGGATTGCGCCTGCGTTGACGTGTGCGCTGGTCGCGTCGCCCGCTTATCTGGCGCGGTACGGTGCGCCTGCATCGATTGCGCAGCTCGAGCGTCATGCGTGCGTTCGTTTCCGTTTCTCGGAAAGCGGCCGTTTGCATAAATGGCTGCTGCGCGACGGGCAACGCGACGTCGATCTCGATCCGGACGGCGTGTTCGTGACGAACGACGACGATGCGGTGATCGACGCGGCGCGCGCCGGTGTCGGCATTGCGTTCGCGTTCGTGCGCGAGCGGATCGAACAGGACCTGCGCGACGGGTCGCTCGTCGAGGTGCTGCCGGGCGCGTGCCGCACGCTGCCGCCGATGTGGCTGTATTACGTGAATCGCAAGCACGTGCCGGCCAAGCTGCGCGCGTTCATCGACGTGCTCCGCGAGCGCGAAGGGGCGGGCGCGGCGTAATCGCCTCGGCCGCTCGCTGCAGCAATGGATCCGGCGGCGCATGATGGCGGCTCCTCCCACGAAGCCATGGAGTCGCGTGATGACCGTCTTCCCGTATTTTCCGATTCGAACGTTCGTGATTGCCGCCGCGTTGGCGGCCGCCGCGGTTTCCAGCGCACCGGCCATCGGCCAGACGTCGACGGTGCCGGCAGGTTCGGCCGCCGCGACACCCGACAACGCGGTGCTGCTGACCGTGTTCCTGAAGCACGACCAGTCGCGCCCGCTCGCCGAACTGAATGCGCAACTCGCGAAGCAGGGGTTCTACAAGGCGTTTCCGCCGCCGGGCGTCGAGGTGGTGAGCTGGACGGTGACGATGGGGATCGGGCAGATCGTCGTGCTGCGGCTGCCGGCGTCGCGGCTGCGCGAGGTCAATCGTGTACTCGAGGATACGGCCTGGGGCGCGTACCGCACGGAGTTCTACCCGACGTACGACTACAAGGCGATCGGGCTCGGGGAGCATGAGCGGGCGAAATGACGCGCGGCGGCATGTTTCCGCGCCGGGGGTGCGCCGGATGGGCGCACCGAATCCACCCGTTCCCATCCCGAAACGCGCCGTGCCGTCGCGTTTTCATCCTCATCCGCCGGGCTCGGCGCGGCAGATTCCTCCCAAATGCATCGCAAGTCATTCATCCGATGAAAAAATCGCCCCGGTTCCCGGTATGATGCGCACCTTGCGTTCGCAGGACGCCCTGTTTCCCGGTGCGTCTCGATGTGCGAGAAACGATGTGCGAGAAACCACAAATCCGCACAAAGTCGACGTGAAAGATTCTGTAATATTAATTCCGTATACTCGTAAGTTCTGATCCAGGCGCCACGAGGCCGTATTCGGCCGGCCGCCCACGCAGAACAACAGATACGTCGCCGCCCGGCCAACCCGCGCCGCGACACGCTATGCACCACCACTGAACACGTTATGTCTTCCCGCCACTCTGGTTCGCCCGGTCGCGCCGCGGCGGTGATCGCCCGTGCCCGGGCGCTGATCCGCAACGAGCGCGTGCTGTCGCCGCTGCTCGCGCTCGGCATCGGCCTGCTGCTGATCGTGGTTTTCCAGCATCTGTCGGAATCCGTCGACTACCGGTCGGTGATCCGCCAGTTGCGTCACATGTCCGTCCGCGAGTGGGGCGCGTCGCTGGCCGCGACGGCCCTCAGCTATCTCGCGCTCGTCGCCCGCGATGCGGTCGGCTTGCGCTATGTCGCGGCCAGGGTGCCGCGCGTCGCGCTGTGGATCGGCGCGATTGCCGGTTCCGCGCTCGGCAACGCGACCGGCTTCGGTGCGCTGACGGGCGGCGCGGTGCGCGCGCGCGTGTACGGCGTGTCGGGCGTCACGCCTGCCCAGATCGGCCGGATGACGGTATTCACGAGCGGCACGCTGGCGCTCGCGATGGTGCTGATGACGGCGGTCGGCATGGTCTGCGCGCCGGAGGCGCTCGCCGCGATGCTGCACGTCGCGCCCGGCGTGCTCACGTGGACGGGTGTTGCACTGCTCGTCGTGCTCGCCGCGCTGGTCGTGCTGTGCGGCAACACCGCGCGCCCGGTCGTCACGCGCTTCAAATGGCTGTCGTTCGACGTGCCGGCGCGACGCGATCTCGTCGCGCAGGTCGTCTATGCGGTGCTCGACGTCGTTGCCGCGGGCCTGACGCTGTGGGTGTTGCTGCCGGCTGCACCAGTCGGCTTCCCGACCTTCATCACCGTTTACGCGGCCGCGTTGCTGCTCGGGATGATCGGCCATACGCCGGGCGGGATCGGCGTGTTCGAAGCGGCGATGGTCTTCACGCTCGGTCGCGAAGTGCCCGCGCACGCGATGGTCGCCGCGCTGATCGCGTATCGCGCGATCTATTTCGGCGTGCCGCTCGTGCTGTCGGCCGGCCTGCTCGCCGGTTTCGAGGGCCGCGCGCTGCGGCGCCGGCTCGTGACGCGGCAGGCCGTGCGCGTGTCGCAACTGGCGCCGGTGTTCCTGAGCCTCGTGACGTTCGCGGTCGGCGGAATGCTGGTGATCTCGAGCGCGACGCCCGCGTTCTGGCATCGGATCGCGATCCTGCGCCACATCGTGCCGCTGTGGGTGCTCGAAGGCTCGCAGGTAATCTGCAGCGTGCTCGGCGTCGCGCTGCTGTTCGTCGCGCGCGGGCTGCTGCGCCGGCTCGACGGCGCCTGGTGGATGACCTTCGCATTGACGCTCGCGAGCCTCGCGCTGTCGCTGGCCAAGGGCCTCGCGTTCGTCGAGGCCGGCGTGCTCGGCACGCTGCTCGTGCTGCTGCTCGTCAGCCGTCGCCGGTTCAACCGTCATTCTTCGCTGCTCGCCGAGCGTTTCACCGTCAGCTGGTTCGTGTCGGTGGCGATGGTGCTGATGCTGGCCGTGTGGGTGCTGTTCTTCGCGTTCCGCGACGTGCCTTACACGCGCGAGTTGTGGTCGCATTTCTCGTTCGATGCGCGCGCGCCGCGGGCGCTGCGCGCGACGCTCGCATCCGGCGTGTTCGTCGCGCTGTTCGCGCTGTGGCAATTGCTGCGCCCGGCGCCCGGACGTTTCGTGAAGCCCGCGGAGCAGGACCTGGTCGACGCGGAGCAGATCATCCGCGCGCAGGAGTGCAGCGATGCGGGCCTCGCGCTGATGGGCGACAAGTCGTTCCTGTTCTCCGAGTCGCGCCGCGCGTTCCTGATGTACGCGAAGAACGGCCGCACGTGGGCCGCGCTGCACGACCCGGTCGGGCCGCGTGAAGAATGGCCGGCGCTGATCAGCAAGTTCATCGCGCTCGCGCACGCGCACAGCGGCCGCGCGGCGTTCTACCAGGTGCGCGCCAACGCGTTGCCGCTGTATCTCGACGCGGGGCTCACGCTGATGAAGCTGGGCGAGGAAGCGCACATCGCGCTCGATCGGTTCGATCTGAAAGGATCGAACCGATCGCACCTGCGCTACGCGCTGCGCCGTGGCGACAAGGATGCGCTGACGGTCGAGGTGATCGCGCCGGGCGACGTGCCGGCCGCGCTGCCGGCGTTGCGCGATATCTCCGACGGCTGGCTCGACAGTCGCGATGCGCGCGAGAAGAGTTTCTCGGTGGCGGCGTTCCACGACGGCTATCTCGCGACGCAGTCGGTGATGCTGGTGCGGCAGGCCGACAAGCCGATCGCGTTCGTCACGTTCATGACGACCGATCTCCACACCGAGGCGACGGTCGGCGTGATGCGCCATCTGCCGGACGCGTCGCCGTACGCGATGGAGTATCTGTTTACGCAGCTCGCGCTGCATCTGAAGGAAGCGGGGTTCCGCAAGCTGAGCCTGGGCATCGCGCCGTTCTCGGGGATGGGGGCGGCGAAGATGCCGTCGCCGTTCCACCGGCTCGGCCTGATGGTCTGGCGCTTCGGCGGCCGCTTCTACAACTTCCGCGGCTTGCGCGCTTTCAAGAGCAAGTTCGAACCGCACTGGGAGCCGCGTTATCTCGCGGCCTCGGGCTCGGTCGGCGTGTTCGTCACGCTTGCGGATCTGTCATTGCTGGCTGGAGGTCGGCGTTCATGATGTTGAAGAAGGTAATCGCGCGGGCGGCAGCCGCCTGCGCGGGAATGATGCTGGCCGGCGCCGCGTGCGCCGCGCAGCCGGCCGCCGCGAAAGCCGAGACCGTGTCCGGCGGCCGCTACGGGCCCGTGACCGTGACCAGGCCGAGCGGGCCGCTGCGCGGCTTCGTCGTGCTGTTCTCGCGTGGGGCAGGCTGGCAGGCCGCCGATCAGCAGGCGGCCGACGCGCTCGCGCAAGCCGGTGCGATGACGGTCGGCGTCGATTCGGGGCGTTACGCGGCGAATCTCGCCGCGAAGCAGGAGGCCTGCCATCACCTCGACGGCGACGCCGAGGCGGTCAGCCATCAGCTCGAACGTCTCGCGCAATCGTCGCGCTATTTCACGCCGATCGTCGCGGGCGTGGGCCAGGGCGGCGCGATCGCCAAGCAGATTCTGTCGATGGCGCCGGAGAATACGATCGCCGGCGTCGTCGCGGTCGGGCCGGCCGCGAAGCTCGATCCGCGCTTCAAGCCGTGTCCGCCCGATCCGACGATCGTACGCCGCGCGATGCCGGGTTTCGTCGAAACGGCTACCGCGGGGGACTCGGCCAAGCTCGTGTCGCTCGTCACGTCGCACTTGCGCGACACCAGCAGCAGCGACGAGCTCGACGTGTCGGATCTGCCGCTCGTCGAACTGCCGGCCAAGGGCGGCAGCGACCGGCTCGCGATCGTGATCTCGGGCGACGGCGGCTGGCGCGATCTCGACAAGACGATCGCCGAGGCGCTGCAGCGCGACGGCGTGTCGGTGGTCGGCATCGACAGCCTGCGTTATTTCTGGAGCGAGAAGCCGCCTGCACAGGTGAGTCGCGATCTTGCCCGCGTGATGCGCACCTACATGGCGCGCTGGCATGCGAGCCGCGTGGCGCTGGTCGGCTACTCGTTCGGCGCCGACGTGATGCCGTTCGTGTACAACCGGCTGCCGGCGGACCTGCGCGACAAGGTCGCGGTGATGTCGCTGCTCGGCTTCGCGCCGTCGGCCGATTTCCAGATCCGCGTGACGGGCTGGCTCGGCATGCCCGCGAGCGACAAGGCGCTGAAGGTCGCGCCGGAAATCGCGAAGGTGCCGCCGCAACTCGTGCAGTGCTTCTATGGCGCGGAAGAGACGGATACGATGTGTCCGGCGCTCGCGAACACGGGCGCCGACGTGATCAAGACGCAGGGCGATCACCACTTCGGCCGCGATTACATTGCGCTCGAGAAGAAGATCCTCGGCGCGTTCGGCAAGCCGGCAGCGGCGCACTGAACGCCGGCGGCGCTGGCGTGACGGCGGGCGTCGGCCGGTTTGCTTCCGGTTCATCGTACGGGCGGCCAGCGAGCCGCCCGTTTCATTTTCCGGCCTGCGCTGTCGCGTCCTGCGGCGGCATGAGCGTTCTCGCATCGTGCTGCAGGAAGCCCGGAAAGCGGTCGAGCAGCCGCCGTGCGGCCGCGAGGTCGGTGTCGTCGCCGAGCATGGGCACCGAGCCCGAAAACCCCGTACGTTACGCGGTCATGCGTCGACGACGAGCGCCGGATCGAGCGCGCGGATGCGCTGGTCGATGAAGTAGCCGCCGCCTTCCTGGTAGCGCAGGAACAGGCGGCCGCACGCGCGGCAGCGGCTGACGGTGCAGCGGTTGTACGGGAAATGGCGCGGCGCGATCGGCGCGTCGTCCGACGCATAGCGCGTGCCGGCCGGATGATGTTCCGCGTAGGTCGGCTCCGCGTCGTCCGGCGGCGCGAGCGTGGCCACTTCGATCAATTGCGTGTCCGGCAGCGACAGCGGCAGGGTCGTCCAGCCGGCGAGCGAGGTTTTCGTGCACGTGCACGGCTGCGTGACGTGCGCGGCTTCGGCCGCCAGTGTCAGCAGCGCGTCGTGATCGAGGTAAGGCAGCGGGCTCATGGGCAATCGGGAAAAGGGCGGCGGGAGTTGCAATGTAACCCGCGCGCCGATCGGCTGCATGGCCGTGATGCAGCCAGCGCAGCATACTCGTCGCGCGATTCGGCCGGCCTTGCGGACCGACGGCTGCACGACCGGTTCGTCGAGCACGCGGATCGCACGTTCGATGTCGCGGCTCCACGGATGGCCGAGGTTCACGCGCACGCAGCGTTCGAGGTCGAGCGCGCCCGAAACGGCGGGCGCGGCTCATTGTCCGATGCGCGGCCCGAAGGGAAAGCGCGGGTATGTCGGCCGCGCCGTCCCGCTGGGTCAGGCCGCGTTCGGCTCGACATTCCTCTCGCTGCCGCCGCGTCGCAGCGGCGGCAACGGCTCGACCTTGCCGACGACGAACAGGTACGACAGCGCGCCGACCACGCACAGCGCACCGGCCACTGCGAGCGGCACGACGAACGAGCCTTTCGTGATCGACAGCATCACGCCGGTGAAGGTCGTGATGAAGATCCCCGCGAGATTGCCCGCGAAGTTCTGGATGCCGCCTAGCGATGCGACGTGCGCCGGCGTCGGCGCGACTTCGCCGACGAGCGTCCACACGTTGGCGCCGGCGAACGACAGGCTGGCATACGCGAGCGCGAACAGGCCGAGGCAGGCCCAGACGTTTTCGACGAACGCGGACAGCGCGATCGACGACGACAGCAGCATGCCGAGCACGAGGCAGGTCTTGCGCGCGGCGGTGGCGCTCCAGCCGCGGCGGAACAGGCTGTCCGACACGTAGCCGCCGAGCCAGCCGCCGGGAATCGCGAGCAGCGCGGGCAGCATGCCCCACGTGCCGAGCGACGCGAGCGAGAAGCCGCGCGACTGCAACAGGTAACTCGGGAACCACGTGATGAAGAAGTAGATCGCGAAGTTCAGGCAGAACAGGCCGATCATCATGCCCCACACGGTGCGGTAGCGGAACAGGTCGAGCCACGACACCTTCGGGCCGTCGGTTGCGGCCGCAACCGACGGTGCGCCGCGTTGCGCGAGCAGCGCATCGACGGCGTCCGGCGCGATTGCGCGATAGCGTTCCGGGTCGCGATAGACGAACCACCATGCCAGCGCCCACACGATGCCGATGCCGCCCGTGATCACGAACGACCCGCGCCAGCCGACGATCGAGATTAGCCACGCGACGAGCGGCAGCGACAGCGCGGAGCCGACGCGCGAGCCGCTGTCGAAGATGCTGCTGGCCAGGCCGCGCTCGCTGCGCGGAAACCAGTTGAACGCGACCTTCGCGAACGAAGGGATCGCGGCCGCTTCGCCGACGCCGAGCATCAACCGCACGCCGACGAGTTGCGCGAGGCCGCGCGCGGCGCCCGTCGCGACGGTGAACGCCGACCACCAGCCGACGGCCAGCGCGAGGCTCACGCGCACGCCGACCTTGTCGATGAACCAGCCGGCCGGCAATTGCAGGAACGCATAGGTCCAGAAGAACGCGCTCAGCACGAGCCCCATGCCGACCGCGTCGAGGCCGAGGTCGGCACGGATGCTGGGCGCCGCGATCGCGAGGTTCGCGCGGTCGATGAAGTTGATGACGTTGGCCAGGAAGCACATCAGGATCATGGCCCATCGGATGCGTGGCATGCAGGTGTCTCCGCGCGGAATATCGTGGCGGGCGACCGGCGATCCGCGGCGCCGGCCGCCTCGAAGGGCAAATTACCGCGACGCTTGCGGCGCGCGGTCGAACTTCGCCAGCGCTTCCCACAGGCCGTTCAGGTAGACCGCGCCGAGCGCGCGGTCGTAGAGGCCATAGCCGGGCTTGCCGGTCTCGCCCCAGATCATGCGGCCGTGGTCGGGGCGCACGTAGCCGGTGAAGCCGGTATCGTGATACGCCTTCACGATCGCGGCGATGTCGAGCGAGCCGCAGCTCGACAGGTGCGCGGTTTCCTCGAAATCGCCGTTCGCGTCGACCTTCACGTTGCGGATGTGCGCGAAATGAATCCGGCCCATCGCGCCGAATTCGCGCACGAGCGCTTCGACATCGTTCTCGGGGCCTGCGCCGAGCGAGCCCGAGCACAGCGTCAGCCCGTTCGCGGGCGAGTCGACGATGCGCACGATCCGCGCGAGATCGTCGCGGTTCTTCACGATGCGCGGCAGCCCGAAGATCGGGCGCGGCGGATCGTCGGGATGGATCGCCATCTTCACGCCGGCTTCCTCGGCCACCGGGATGATTGCCTTCAGGAAGTATTCGAGGTTGGCCCACAGCGCGTTCTCGTCGACGTCGCGGTAGTCGGCGAGCAGCGCCTGCAACTGTTCGGGCCGGTAGCTCGAATCCCAGCCGGGCAGCGCGATGCCGTCGTTCGGATCGATCCGGTCGACCGCGTCGGTGCTGAACGCAAGGCAGGTCGATCCGTCGTCGAGCGTCTTCGACAGCTCGGTGCGCGTCCAGTCGAACACGGGCATGAAGTTGTAGCAGACGACGCGGATGTCGGCCGCGCCGAGATGGCGAATGGTCTGCCGGTAGTGGTCGATCAGGCGGTCGCGGGTCGGCTTGCCGAGCTTGATGTCCTCGTGCACGGGCACCGATTCGACGACGTCGAATTGCAGGCCCGCGCGTTCGATCGTCGCCTTCAGCGCGTCGATCTTGTGCACGGGCCAGACCTCGCCCACCGGTTCGTCGTAGATCGCGGACACGATATGCGTGACGCCGGGGATCTGGCGGATGTATTGCAGCGAGACCGGATCGGACTCGCCGTACCAACGGAAAGACATCTTCACTGGAGCGGCTCCTGGCTGGCGGTTCATGCGGCGGACGACCGGGCGGCGGTGTGCCGGCCCGGCGTCGGTGTGCGAATTATGATTGGTATGCCAGTTGTGCGGGATAGTGGTTTACCAGTTATCCGCGTGGGCGACGGTCGGCGCGACAGTCCGGGAAACGGCTGGCAGGGCCGGCCGGCAGGGCGAACCGGCTTCGAACCAAATTGGTGTACCATTTTGGCGATCCGGTGCCGCAGCGGCGCCGGCCAGCCCGTTGCGAGCCTTTCGATGACCGATCTTTCCACCCTGTCCGCCAACCGCGACACCGATGCCGCGGACCGCTCCTATATCGGCCTTGCGCGACAGATTCACGCGATGGTGGCCGCCGGCGCGTTCGAGGCCGGCGCACGGCTGCCGTCGGAGCGCAGCCTGGCCGACCAGTTCGGCGTGAGCCGCACGCAGGTGCGCGAGGCGATCATCGCGCTCGAGGTGCAGGGGATCGTCGAGGTGCGGATCGGCTCGGGCATCTACGTGTCGGCGGCCGATGCCGCGCGGCCGGTGACGTTCGACGTGCCGCGCGGGCCGGGGCCGATCGAGACGCTGCGCGCGCGCGGGCTGATCGAGGCGGAAGTCGCGGCGCTCGCGGCGACCGAACGCAAGGATGCCGATCTCGATCGCCTGTTTTTCTCGCTGACGACGATGCGCGAGCAGATGAGCGACAAGGCCGCCTACGACGCGGCCGATCGCCAGTTTCACCTGCGAATCGCGGAATCCACCGGCAATACGGTGCTGCTGCACATGGTCACGGCGATGTGGGACTGCGCGCGCAGCGATCCGCTGTGGGACAAGATCGAGGAGCACTTTCACTCGACCGCATTGCGCGAGGCGTCGCAGGAGGATCACCAGCGAATCTTCGCGGCGATCATGGCGCGCGATGCAGACGGAGCGCGCGACGCGATGCGCGCCCACCTGTCGCGCGTGATCGCCGAATTCACGCAGGCCTGGCGCTGACGGTCGTATTCGCGTATTCGTGTAATCGCGGCCCGACGCGGGCCGATGTAATTGGGTCGCATTCCACCGTGAGGCCCGATGAAAATGCGCGATGTGCGGCTTGTTCCGATTGCGTGACCCTGCGTTTTATGGTCTCGTTGCGGGATATCGCATCGACTCGAAAAAGGACAGTCGAATGCAGCCGGGCGATTCACGCGGGGTGCGATTGATCAGGGGAATCGGCGTACGCACACGCGCCCGCGGCGCCGTGCGCACGCTGCGCATCGTATCGACGCTGGGCTTACTTGCGCTCGCTCTGCCAGCCTTCGCCGTCTCTCCCGAAACCGTCAACGACAACGTGCTGCGCGTGCTGGCCTGGCCCGGTTACGCGGACAGCGATATCGTCAGCGCATTCGAGGCGCAGTTTCACGTGCGCGTCGAGGTGACGCTGGTCGATTCCGACGAAGCGCTGTGGACGCGGATGCACGGCGCTTCGCCGCCGCCTTACGACGTGCTCGCCGCGAACACGGCAGAGATCCAGCGCTATGCGCGCGAACACCTGCTCGCGCCGATCGACCTGTCGCGCATCCCGAACCGGCGGCGGCAATTACCGAATTTCCAGCAGCTCGCGACGATTGGCGGGCTCGTGCAGGACGGCGCATCGTACGCGATCCCGTTTACGTATTCGTCGATGGGGCTGATCTACGACCGCAAGCAGGTGCCGGCCGCGCCGCACTCGATGCGCGAGCTGTGGAATCCGCGCTATCGCGGCAAGGTGCTCGACTTCAACAGTGCGCAGCACAATTTTTCGTTCACGGCGCTGGCGCTCGGCTATCCCGATCCGTTCCGCCTGTCGCCCGCCCAGACGCTCGTCGTGGCCCGCAAGCTGATCGACCTGCGCCGCAACCTGCTGACGTATTACACGCTTCCTGAAGAAGCGACCGCGCTGTTCGTCCAGCATCGCGCGGCGCTGATGTTCGGCAACTACGGCACGCAGCAGGTCGAGCAGTTGCGTCGCGCCGGCGCGGACGTCGGCTACGTGATCCCGGACGAAGGCGCGCTCGCGTGGCTCGATTGCTGGGCCGTCACGCGCGGCGCGCTTCGTCCCGAGCTTGCATTCGCATGGATCAACTACATGCTCGAACCGGCGATCGGCGCGCTGCTGACCGAGCGTCAGGGGCTCGCAAACACGCTCGAGCCGCCGCGCGGCCTGGATACCGGGCATCAGCATCTCGTGTGGCTTCAGCCCGTGGAAGACATCGCGCGCCGCGAGTCGCTGTGGAGCCGCATCGTGTCGGGCGATCGGCCGGAGCGGTTCGGAAAATGATCCGGCTCGGGCTCACGTCGAAGCTGTCGGTGCTGTTCGCGTGCATCGGCGTGATCGCGTCCGGCACGACCGGCTACTACGCGTATCGCGCCAACCGCGCGATGCTCGTGCAGGAGGCGCAGCACAGTCTGCTGATGTCGACGCAACTGCTCGGGCAGCGCTTCACGACCGCGCTCGCCGACGTTGCCGACGATGCGCTCGTGCTCGCGCAGTTGCCGTCTTCCGCGTTCGTCGCGGGCGGCGACCATCCGGACGCCGCGCGACGCATGCGGCTCGAGCAGGTGTATTACAGCTTCATGAGCAATCACGCGGAATACCTGCAGATCCGCCTGATCGCGAGCGGGCATTTCGGGATCGAACGCATTCGGCTCGATCGCGATGCGCACGGCATCGTCGTACTGCCAGAAAGCGTGTTTCAGGAGAAAGGGCAGTTCTCCTACGTATTCGATACGCTCGCGACGGCGCCCGGCCATATCTACCTGTCGCCGATCGCGATCAATCACGAGACGGGATCGCATGCGGCCGAAGGCCTGCCGATCCTGCGCGTGGGGACGCCGGTGACCGACGCATCGGGCCGGACGGTCGGGGCACTCGTCGTCGATGTTGAACTCTCTCGGGTGTTCGCCCGGCTCGAACGCGATCTGCCGGATGACTATGGGATCTATCTCGCGAACGAGTGGGGCGATTTTCTCGTGCATCCCGATCCGCAGCAGACGTTCGGCTTCGATCGCGGCCGGCGCGTGCTGATGCAGGACCGCTTCGCCGGTACGCGCGCACTGTTCGACGGCGAGCGCACGAACGTGACGCTCAATGGGCTTGCCCAGCCCGACGAGGCGCCGGGACAGATGTTCGCGTTCGTGCGCACGCCGTTCGGGCACGACGAGCGCAACCGCTTCGTCGTGCTCGGGATGGCCCGCCCGCTCGCGGACGTGCTCGCGCCGGCCGGCATGCTGGGCGAACGGATCGTCAGGATGGTGCTCGTATCGAGCGTGCTGGCGGTGATTCTCGCGATCCTGTTCGCGCGGGCGATCACGCGGCCGCTGCAGACGCTCGCGCGTGCCGCGACGCACGTGTTCGACGATCCGGCAGCCGAACGGCTGCCCGTTGCGCGGGCCGACGAGATCGGCGTGCTCGCGCGCTGTTTCGACAGCATGCGCGTCGAGATTCGCACGCAGATGGCGATGTTGCGCGCAAAGCAACTGGAACTGACACACCTCGCCGGTCACGACCCGCTGACCGGCCTGCCGAATCGCCTGCTGTTCATGGAGCATCTCGATGCCGCGATCCGGCATGCGGCCGCGGTGGGCGAGGGGCTGGCGGTGATGTTCGTCGATCTCGACCGCTTCAAGCAGATCAACGACCAGCACGGGCACTCGGCCGGCGACCGCACGCTCGTCACCGTCGCCAAGCGGTTGAGCCAGGTGCTGCGCAGCGGCGACATGGTGGCGCGGCTCGGCGGCGACGAATTCATCGTGCTGATTTCGGACGTGCGTTCGCCGGCGGTGATCGGCGATGTCGCGACGCGCATCCAGATCGTGATGGCCGAGGAACTGGAGTTCGACGAAGGACGCATGGCCGTCGGCGCGAGCATCGGCGTCAGCGAGTTTCCGGCGGATGGCGCGTCGGCCGAGGAGTTGCTCGTCAAGGCCGACGCGGCGATGTACGCGGCGAAGGCGTCCGCGCAGTGCGTGTGCGTGCGCTATCAGGATTTGATGCGTGGCGGCGTGCCTGACGAGACTGGCCGCGTTGCGTCGGGCGGCAACCGCTGACGGCGCGCCGGAACGCAACGAGCCCGTCGCTGGACGGGCTCGTCTCCGGTGCGGGCCGCACGCGCGTGGCGCGCAGCGGCACGCTTAGTGGCCGAAGTAGACCGAGTCGCGCGGGTTCCGTGCGCGGCCGGCCGGTGCGCCACTCTCGACGGCTGCGGCCGGTTGCGAACCGAAGCCGCTGTTGTCGATGCCATGCACGCGGGCTTGCGCGGCCTGGATGTCGGCCGGGTAGTACGGGCTCGACTGGCTGGGCTTGTAGCCGGCGTTCTCGAGCTGGACCAGTTCGTTGCGCACCTGGGCGCGGGTCACGGTGCTTTGTGCGAATGCGCCGAACGAGGCGGACAGCGCGACGGCGGCGGCGACTGCGGAAACGAGCGATTTCATGATGACCTCCGATGTTTATTGGCTTTCCGCGTTCGACACCATGTCGTCAGCGGTTGATTACATCGTAGGCGCCGGCTTACCTAGGGTAAACGTGAGTTTGAGTGAAAGATCGTTGCGCTCGGAGTAATAATTTCGAGGCAGACATGTACTGTCCCCATGCTGTATTGCGGAGATTGCAGGCAATACTGGGAAAGTGAAGGGCGGGATGTCGTGCACGGGCGCACAGGCGCGCACCCGGCTGCGCAGGACCGGCGAATGTCTCGCGGCGGGATCGCGTCAGGGCTGCTCAGACCCCGTCGTCGTCGATTTCCTTGCGCTCGCGGCGTTCCTCGTTGCCGCGGCGCGCGCGCAGTCGCTGGCGCGACAGGACGGCGATCACCTGCTGGGTCGGCGCGCCGGAGGGCAGCTCGTTGCGGATGCGATCGGGGACCATCGGCAGGCCCGCGCGCTGCCGGCGCAGCGCCTTGGCGATCGCGCGGCGGCATTCGTCGCCATGGCAATCCCATTCATCGCGGATTCTCTGACAATAACGGCATTGTTCCATCCATCTAGTCTAACGCGTCTTCGGAATTGAAGCAGGGCTTGGCGCCGGACGTACCATGCGTCAGGCGGCAGAGGCGCCGGCGGCTCCGAATGCAGGCGCTGGGCAGACTGAACCGGACTACGAATCAAGTGAGCCGGAACGGTTCGCCTACAACTTCGGTTTTCCATCCTTCTCCATACGGAATCCTTGCGCGTGGACGGGGCCGGCGCGCGTCATCGGAGCGACCAGATACCCCAGATCGCGATCAGCAGGCCAAGGCCCAGTCCGCAGCCCAGCAACACATAGGTTTCCATTTCGTGCCTTTGAAAACATGGCAACGCCGACGTCGACATCGGCATACGTGCAGCAAAACCGGTCCCGTATCGGGCCGTCCGTGGCGGCGATACGCCCGGTCTGCGAATACTGCGCGTTGCAGCTTTCAGAACGCATGTGCGATCGGTTGCATGCAGCGTGCCGGCAGTTCGATCGTGCGCCGTACCCGAGCGTCGCGCGAGGCATTCGGCGCGCGCGTGGCGAGGTGCGCCTGTCGGCTGCGTGACCGTCGCATCGGTTCAATATAATTCAAGTCGATCGGTCGCTTCATGTACGACATACAACCCCCGAACAAGGAAACCCGATGACGCTCGCCCAGTTGCAGGCACTGGCCGCCGTGGTCGAACTCGGCTCGCTGACGGCCGCGGCAGACCGGCTCAGCCGCAGTCAATCCGCGATCAGCCACGCGCTGACGGAGCTGGAGGACATCACGCAGGTCAAGCTGCTCTGGCGCGACCGGCAGCCGGTCGTCCTGACGGCGGCCGGCGAACGCCTGTGGCCGTATGTCCAGAGCGTGGTGCGGGAAGCACAGATGCTGCGCCAGCAGTTCAGCCTGTCGCGCGGCAAACTCGAAGGGAAGCTGGTGGTCGCGTCGCTGCCGAGCGTGTCGCTGGCGTTCGTCGTTCCCGCGCTCGAGGCGTTGAAGGAGATGCACCCCGGCGTATCGGCGGTGCTGCTCGAAGGGACGGACAGCGAAGTCGAAGGGTGGATCGACGACGGGACGGCCGACGTCGGCGTGGTCGCCGGCGCGAAGACGTTCGCGCACAACCTGCCGTTGCTCGACGAGGATTTCGTCGCGGTGGCGGCCGACGACAGGTTCGTTGGCCGCAAGAGCGTGTCGGCCAGACAGTTGGCCGGGGCGCCGTTCATTTTCTCGAAGGCGGGATGCGGGCCGGTGATCGCGGATTACTTCGCGCGCGGCGGCGTACCGCTTCGGGCCGCGTTCAACGTGGTCGAGATGCGCACGATCCTGTCGATGGCGGAGGCCGGCATGGGCGTATCGATCGTGCCGCGCATCACGCTCACGTACACGCCGTTCGGCGGCCGCGTGCTGGCACTGTCCCCGCGGCTGCATCGCTCCGTGCGATTGGCGTGGAATACCGCCGGCAACGCGGTTACCGACGCGTTCGTGCGGCTCGTCGACGCACAACGTGCGAAGGCGGAAAAGGCGATTCGGACGCGCGCGAAAAAGGGCCGATAGCAACTGGCGCGCACGATGAACGGCGCTCATGAGGGGCTTGCAGTTTATTCATGCCACCGATGGCCGAGATGCAATACATTGTTCGAACCTCGTTGTCGTTGCCATGAAGGAGCATGCCGTGCCGGCCTTGCCCACCCTCGTTGCGTTCGGACTCGTGTCGCTCGGTATGGTGCTGACGCCGGGACCGAACATGATCTATCTGGTGTCGCGCTCGATCTGCCAGGGCCGCCGCGCCGGGCTGGTGTCGCTCGGCGGCGTCGCGCTGGGATTCGTGTTCTACATGGTGTGCGCGGCAGTGGGCATCACCGCGCTGGTGATGACCGTGCCGTATGCGTACGATGCGCTGCGCGTGGCCGGCGCGCTGTATCTGGCGTACCTGGCGTGGCAGGCGCTGAAACCGGGTGGGCGCTCCGCATTCCAGGTCCGGCAGTTGTCGCACGACAGCCGCGTCAGGCTGTTCGCGATGGGCTTCGTCACGAATCTCGCGAACCCGAAGATTGCGGTGATGTATCTGTCTTTGCTGCCGCAATTCGTCGTGCCGGGGCACGGCAGCGTGCTCGCGCAATCGCTGGCGCTCGGCTGCGTGCAGATCGCGGTGAGCGTCAGCGTCAATGCGCTGATTGCCTGCGCGGCCGGGTCGATCGCGGGTTTTCTTGCAGGGCGGCCGCTCTGGGCCGCGGTTCAGCGCTGGTTGATGGGGACGGTGCTGGCGGGGCTGGCCGTGCGGATTGCGCTGGAATCGCAGCGTTAGGGCGCGGCGGTCGACGCGTCGGCGCATGGCCGGCCGCGATCCGGCCTTCCGTTGAAGGTACCGGCCATCGTCACCCGTGGCAATTGCCTTCGGCCTCCTTGGCGATCCGCACGGGCTCGGCCTCGTCGCGCCGCCTGCGCGTCGCGAGCCAGCACAGGATCGAGCCGCCGCACACCATCGCCGCGCCTTGCCAGAATTCGGCCGACAGCGGCGCATCCAGCAGCGCGGCGGCGAAGGCGGCGGCGAGCACCGGCGTGAAGTACGATGCGCCGACGATGATCGTCACGTTGCCGTGCATGATGCCCGTGTTCCAGGCCGCATAGCCGAACCCGAGCGCCGACGCCGCGAGCACGATGTACACGACCGCGTGAAAACTGAACGTCATGCCGCCGCCGCCTTCGATCGCGAATTTGATCCACAGCACCGCGGCGACCAGCATGAAGAACGGCGTGACGCCGTTCTTGCCGTCGGCGATGCGCGCGGTCACCGTGCAATAGCCGGCCCAGATCAGCGCGCCGAAGAACGCCAGGCCGTAGCTGAGCGGATTGTCCGCGACGTTGCGCAGCATGTCCGCCGGATCGAGCCCCTGGCCGCCGCCGAGCACCCGGCAGATGCCGAGCATCGACAGCAGGACGCCGGGCACGACCAGCAGGTTCGCACGCTGCTTGTTGAACACGATGGCGGCGACGAGCGTGAGGCTCGGCCACAGATAGTTGACCATCGCGACTTCGATCGCTTGCCGACCGTTGCTCGCGTAGCCGATCGACAACGCCAGGCACAGCTCGTACGACACGAACAGCAGCCCGCCCCACAGCAGATAGTTTTTCGGAAATCGGCTCAGGTCGGGGAAGCCGATCGAGAACACCAGAAGCACGGATGCCACCGTATAGATCATCGCCGCGCCGCCGGTTGCGCCGAGGCTTTCGCTGACCCCGCGAACGAGCGCGACCACCGAGGCCCATAACAGCACCGCGCCGAGCCCGATGAGCGTTGCCTTGTTCTTGCGTTTCATGCGTGCTGCCTGTTTCAACATGCCCATTCGATTTCGGATGATGTGAGTCCGCCTGCGCGTGCCGCCATCACGAACGGCGAGACAACGGGAAGATTTCGCGGGAAACGCGCATTTTACGGTGGGGCGGCGGTTGCAGCGACGCAGGTGGATCGGCGCGTACGATCGATTGGGTCGCGCGAGCCGATCGCACGTAGTCGATACGCCACGCGGCGCCGATTCCCGATCGCGCGGGTCCGATCGCGTCGAGCATCGCATTCCCGTCGGACCGAGCGTGGTGACAAGGAGGAAGCCGGGTTCCTCGGTCGACAGATCGATCGGCGGTCGGCCGCCGGTCGCATCGCGAATTTCGAGCCGTCGTTCGTATGGACCTACGCCGATGTCGCGATGTGCTTGCCGCAGCATCGTTGCGATGGCATGGAATACGCCGGCCGAAGGAGGAGGCGGACGCGTGCGAATGCGGTATTCGAAACGCATCCGCATGGACCGGTGTGCGCGGCGGCAGTGCAACTTGCGCCGCACCTGCCGTCCGCCGACGGTAACGCATCGGGCGCCCGCCGCGGCGAGCACCCGATGCGTCGATCACCGCTCGCGCCGCTTCTTGCTCAGCTCGATCGTCTCGAACAGTTCGTACTGCGCGGTCGGGTGCTGATCGGCGCCCGGCGCATGGTAGTAGCGCATCGTGATCGTCGTGTGGCCGCCCGGTTTGCCCGGATCGTGGTCGAACACCGCGATTCCGTAGCCGGTGCCCGTATCGCGGCGCGCGGACCAGATCGCGTCCTCGAGCGCATCGGCCGGCTGGCGTACGAACGTGTTCGGCGCGGTGCCCGGCACCGGCCGGTTCGGCTTCGTGAACACCTTCGCCTGCGCGAAGCCGGTCGACGGGTTTTCGCCGTACACGTCGAGCGGCGCGCTGGTGCCGCCGCCGCCGAGGATCAGGTGGATCGTGCCGTGGCTCGTGTCGAACGTCGTACGGTTCGGATCGTTCGAGCCGACCGGCCGCGGCTGCAGCGTCTCGACCACTTCGCCGGTTTTCGCATCGACGCCCGCGCGGTGATTGCAGCCGCGCACCGGGTAGCTGCGCTCGTAGTCGTGATCGTGGCCGCACAGCACGAGATCGACGCCGTAACGGTCGAACAGCGGCAACCACGCTTCGCGAATGCCCTTGTCGGACCCGTTGCCCGTCTTCGACGAACTGAGCGCGTCCTGATGCATCTGCACGACGATCCAGTCGATGTCGTCGTCATGCGCGGCATGACGCAGCGTGCGCTCGAGCCAGCGCGTCTGCTCGCCGTTGCTGTAGCCGCGCACGTAGAACGACGTGCCGGGCTCGATCGGCGGGCGGCCGGTGCTCGCGGCCGGCACGAGCGGCGCAGGGCCGCCGACGAACGCGGCGGCATCCTGGTACACGACGTCGTCGGCGTCGAGCGACACGAACAGCACGGAGCTCACGCGGAAGCTGTACCAGCGGCCCGGGAAATGCGTGCCGTTCTCCGGCAGCGTATAGCGTGCAAGGTACGAGTCGAGCCCCTGCGGACCGTTGTTGAATTCGATCTCGTGATTGCCGGGGCATGGCATCCACGGACGATTCGCGGCTGACGTCTGGTTGTTGTTGCCGAAATCGCGCCACACGTCCGGCTGGTGCGCCGGGTTCAGGTTCGCGTAGCAGAGGTCGCCGTTCAGCAGGTGGAACAGCGGCTGGAACTGCTCGACGGCCTGCACCGCGAAGCGGCTCTGCGGCGACGACAGCACCCACGCGCCGTTCGGCGTCGCGAGATCGCCGTAGCTCGTGAAACGAAACGGCGCCCGGCCGCGCGGCGCGGTCGAGAAATTCGCGGAAAACGGCTGCGCGGCATTGCTGTCGTTGTCGGCGGTGATCTCGTAGCGGTAGCGCGTATCCGGCTTCAGCCCGTGCACGCGCGCGTGGTACGCGAACACGGTCTCGCCGTTCAGGCCGTCGGTGTACAGGCGCTGGACGCCGTGCACGGTGCGCGCCGGCTCGCCGTCGGCGACGATGCGCGCGCGCGGATTGACGGCCGCGGCGAGCGACGCCCACGAGATGACGACTTCGGACGTCGGGTCGTTGCCCCACGTCAGGTGAACCTGCTCGGGTGTGCCGTCCGGATTCGACGCGGCGGCACGGGCTGCCGCGAGCCCGCCGGCGGCGGTGGCGAGGCCGGAGACGCCGGCAAGTTTCAGGAAGCCGCGACGCGACACGGAGGCGGCCGGCTCGTTCGGCTGGTCAGGGAGAGTGTCCTGGTTCGACATGGTCGGTGTTTTCGTTGAAGGGACGCGAGACGTGGAACCGCGCGGCCATGCGCGAACACGGCCGGGGCGTGGGCCGGAAACGAGCGGGATCCCGGTCGCATGCATTGTCGAAGGGCAGTTTTGCCGCGTTGTGACAGTGCCGCAACCCTGCGCCTGCGGCGGCCGATGTGCAGGGGCGCGCGTCGCGGCCTGCGATCCGCTTCCGCGCACGTTCGATTCCCCGAAATTAATTTGCCGATACCGCGACGGATTTCTCCCGCTTGCTCCGTTTAACGCATGAACGACCGCTTCCGGTCGATGCCCGTTATTTCGGAGTCTTTCATGAAACTTTCTGTTCCATTGCGATTGGCCGCCGGTTGCCTGGCTGCGCTCGCGACGTCGGCCGCATTCGCGCAGGCCGTCATCGTCGCGCCTTACGCGCCGCCGCCGCCGCGCGTCGAAGTGATGCCGGCCCCCCGTGCGGGTTACGTCTGGGATCAGGGGCACTGGCATTGGCGGCAGGGCCGCTACGTATGGATTCCGGGCCACTGGCAGGTCGCGCGCGTCGGTTACCGCTGGGTGCCCGGACACTGGGCCGCGCGCGGCCCGGCCTGGCGCTGGGTGCCGGGCCAGTGGGCCTGACGTGCACGCCGGCGCGCGGCACGCGGTGCCGGCGCAGCGGATTTTTCACGCAACATCATGAGTCGTGGCGATGCCTTTTCGAACCATCGTGATACTGGCGGTCGCAGCCATCGTGCTGGCCGGCTGCGTCGTGGTGCCGGCCCGTCCGGTGTATTACCGGCCCGCGCCGGTCGTCGTATATTGAGCGCGCCGGCCGACGGTCGCGCGGCCGGCCGACAGGATCGACATGCGGCGCGAACCGGATGTCGATGAAATCGGCACGGCCGACGCCGTGTGCGATGCCGGGCGCGATGCGCGCGGCGTCGACGAAGGGGCGGCATGGCGCCGTCCGGCGATGGCCCGACGCATGCAAGGAGAGCACGACGATGAGCTTCAGCCGGGCGGCGGGGATCCCTGCCGTGACAGTGCGGCGCCCGCGCGCCGCGCGACGGAGCAGGCGACGTTGAACGATCGCGGCGACCGCGATCCGGACGCGGAACTCGTTGCGCGCGTCGGCGCGCGCGATGCGTCGGCGGTACGCGTGCTCGTCGCGCGCAAGCTGCCGCGGCTGCTCGCCCTGGCGACGCGCATGCTTGGCGACCGGAACGAAGCCGAGGATGTCGCGCAGGAGACGTTCCTGCGAATCTGGAAGCAGGCGCCGCGCTGGCGGGAAGGCGAAGCCCGCTTCGACACGTGGCTGCATCGCGTCGTGCTGAACCTGTGCTACGACCGGTTGCGAGGCCGCCGCGAGGAGCCCGTCGACACGCTGCCCGACGTGCCCGACACGCAACCGGAGCCGGCCGCGCATGCGGAACTGCGTTCGCGCGACGCGCGCGTGCGGCGGGCGCTGGCCGCGTTGCCGCCGAGGCAGCGGGAAGCGCTGGTGCTCCAGTACTATCAGGAAATGTCGAATGTGGAAGCGGCCAACCTGATGGGCATCACCGTCGATGCGCTGGAAAGCCTGCTTGCCCGTGCGCGGCGCAACCTGCGCGCGCAACTGGCCGGCGACCCACCTAGCGAGGACAAGCGATGACACCCGAACGATTTCGTACCATCGTCGCCGCGTACGGCTCGGACGCGCGGCGCTGGCCGGCCGGCGAGCGCGCTGCCGCCGAGGCATGGGCGCATGCGAACCCGCGCGAAGCGCTGCTGGCGCTCGACGAGGCGGCCGACCTCGACGCATGGCTCGCATGCGACACGGTCGCGCCGCCCGCGCCGGCGCTCGTCGAGCGCATCGTCGCAACGGCGCCCGCGCCACAGCGCGCACGCCGGCGCGGCGCCGTATGGTGGTCGGGCGCGGCGTTCGCCGGCGTCGGCCTGGCCGGCGCGCTCGCGGGGGCGGTGGCCGTGTCGATGCTGATGCTCGGCAGCGCGCCGTCGGTACAGCACGAGCCGGGCTATCTGACGACGACGTTCGGCGGTCCGAGCGTGGACGGGGGCGACGAATGACCGAGCGCGGCTGGAAATTCACCCTCGTCGGCTCGGTCGTGCTGAACGTGTTCATGCTCGGCGCGATCGGCGGCGGCGCATATCAATGGTTCTCGACCTACCGCGACCAGCATGTGCCCGGCACGCCCGCATCGCGTACCGCGTTGCGTTTCGCGGCGGATGAATTGCCCGATGCGCGCCAGCGCGAGTTCGCCGCCGTGCTGAAGGCGGCGCGCAAGAGCGGCCGCGATTTCGCACGAGAAGGGCGCGACGGCCGGATCACCGTGCTGGACCTGCTTGCCGCGCCGCAACTCGATCGCGCGGCGATCGACGCCGCGCTCGACCGTACGCGCGCGGCCGACACCGCGCTGCGGGCGCAGGTCGAGCGCAGCGTCGTCGAATTCGCGGCGACGCTGACGCCCGACGAGCGCGCGAAGTTCGTCGACGGGTTGCAGCGCAGCGGCAACTGGCGTTTGCCGCCGAAGCTGCAGAAGAAGCCCGACGCATCGGCGAGCGAGTAAAAGGAAACCGTGCGCGGGCGGCCCGCGATTCGATCTGCGTGTTGCTCGCGCGTCATGCGTATGCCGGTTCCGGCGAGTCGCGCGGTCGTCGTCCGTTGACGATGCATGCCGCCGTGCTGCGAAACTTCCGCCTGCCGTTTCCCCGATCGCAAAAAATATTTCCCCTCCCGCGACGGATTTCCCGGTGCCCTTACGTTGAACGTGAGTACGCACCGCAAGAGAGCCCGTCATGGACCACCCGAACGACTCCACGCCGGCCGCGATCGCGCTGAACCGTTTCGGCCTCGGCGCGCGAGCCGACGAAGCACCGCCCACCGACCCGAAGGCCGCCTTGCTTGCCCAGTTCGACCGATACGACGCACGGCCGGCCGCATGGGCCGGCGAGCCGGACGCGGTCACGCTCGCGACGCGCTTCGCGAACACCCGCAACGCGATGACGAGCGACGACGCGGCCGCCAAGCGCGCAACCGCGCAGTCGATCCGCCGCGACGGCTACGACGCGTATCGCAGCGCAGTCGCCGCGCGCATGAACAGCGCGCTGAGCACGCCCGCGCCGTTCGTCGAGCGTCTCGTGCATTTCTGGGCGAACCATTTCGCGGTATCGGTCGACAAGGGGCAGGTGGCCGCATACGCGGGCGCATTCGAACGCGACGCGATCCGCCCGCACGTGCTCGGCCGTTTCGAGGACATGCTCGTCGCCGTCGAGCAGCATCCGGCGATGCAGACGTTCCTCGATCAGGCGCGCTCGGTCGGCCCCGACAGCCCGGCCGCGCTGCGTGCGCAAGCACGCAATCCTTCCGCGAAGCGAGGGCTCAACGAGAACCTCGCACGCGAAATCATGGAGCTGCATACGCTCGGCGTGCGCACCGGTTACACGCAGGCTGACGTAACGGAATTCGCCCGCGCATTGACCGGCTGGAGCATCGCCGGCGGCCGCGGGCCGCAACCGGGCGATGCAGCACCCGGCGCATTCGTGTTCCGCCCGAATCTGCACGAACCGGGCACGCGCACGGTGATGGGCCGCACCTACGATCGGCCGGGCGAAGCGCAGGCGCGCGCGATCCTGCACGATCTCGCGCGATCGGAGGCGACCGGCCGGCACATCGCATTCAAGCTCGCCCGTCATTTCGTCGCCGATACGCCGCCGCCCGCGCTGACCGAACGGCTCGCGCGTGCGTTCGATGCGAGCGGTGGCGACCTGCCGGCCGTCTATCGCGCGCTCGTCGACGCGCCCGACGCGTGGTCGCCGGTCGACCGCAAGTTCAAGACGCCGTGGGAGTGGGCCGTATCGTCGCTGCGCGGGCTCGGCTGGCGCGACACCGGCGATCTGAAGGCCGCGCCGCTGCTGGCTCAACTCGGCCAGCCGGTGTGGCGGCCGGGCTCGCCGGCCGGCTACGACGACGTGGCCGCGAGCTGGGCCGCGCCCGACGCGCTCGTGCGCCGCGTCGAGATCGCGCAGCGTCTGGCCGCGCGCACGGGCGACCGGCTCGACCCGCGCACGCTCGGCAACACGCTGCTCGCCGGTTCGATGAGCGCGCCGACCGCGACCGCGCTCGCGCGCGCCGAAAGCGCGACGACGTCGCTCGCGCTGCTGCTCGTGTCGCCCGATTTCCAACGGAGATGACCATGGCACTGTCCCGCCGACAATTTCTCAGCGTTGCCGCCGCCGGCACGGGCGCGATCCTCGTTGCGCCGCGGATCGTGTTCGCGAATGTCGACACCGACCGGCGCTTCGTGTTCGTGATCCAGCGCGGCGCGGCCGACGGCCTGAACATCGTCGTCCCGTACGCGGAGCCCGCGTATGCGTCGCTGCGCGGCCCGCTCGCGATCGACACGGCGGCCGCGACGAAGCTCGACGGTACGTTCGCGCTGCATCCGTCGCTCGCGCAGACCGCGCAGTTGTATCGCGACGGCCAGGCGCTGTTCGTCCATGCGATTGCATCGCCGTATCGCGACCGCTCGCATTTCGACGGCCAGAACGTGCTCGAAACGGGCGGCCGTGCGCCGTACCAGGTGAAGGACGGCTGGCTGAACCGGCTCGCCGCGCTGCTGCCGGCGACGCGCGACAGCGCGATCGCATTCGCGCCGACCGTGCCGCTCGCGCTGCGCGGCACGGTGCAGGCCGCGTCGTATGCGCCGTCCGGCTTACCGGCCGCGCCGGACGATCTGCTCACGCGCGTGTCGGCGCTCTACGAAGCCGACGCGCAGCTCGGCCCGTTGTGGCAAGCGGCGATGGAGGCGCGCGGTCTCGCCGGCGATGCGCATGCACGGCAGGACCCGGCCGGCGTCGGCAAGCTCGCCGCGACGTTTCTCGCGCGCGACGACGGCCCGCGGATCGCGATGATCGAGACGGGCGGCTGGGATACGCACAGCGCGCAGAACGCGCGGCTCGCGAATCAGTTGAAGGCGCTCGACACGATGCTCGCCGCGTTGCGCGACGGCCTCGGGGCTGCGTGGCGGCAGGCCACGGTGCTGGTCGCGACCGAGTTCGGCCGGACGGCCGCCGCGAACGGCACGGGCGGCACCGATCACGGGCAGGCGTCGGTCGCGATGCTTGCGGGCGGCGCGGTGGCAGGCGGCCGTGTGATCGCCGACTGGCCGGGGCTGCGGCCCGGCGATCTGTACGAGGGGCGCGACCTGAAGCCGACTGCGTCGCTCGACGCGCTGATCGCGGGCGCGGCTGCCGAAAGCCTGCGGCTCGATCCCCGCCGCACCGCGGCAGCGCTGTTCGCGGAAAGCGGCGCGACGCGGCCGATGAGCGGCCTGATTCGCGGGGCCGCGTGACGCGGCACGTATCGGCGATTGGCCCCGCCGATCGATTACACAACAGGGAGAATCGACAATGAAGATCCGATCCGTTTCGCTCGCCGTGCTGGCGAGCGCGAGTGCCGTGCTGATGTCCGCGTGCGTGGTCGAACCCGTGCGGCCGCCGCAGCCGGCGCCCGTCGTCGAGGTGGCGCCGCCGCCGCCCGCGCCCGGCTATCGCTGGGCCAAGGGGCATTACCGGTGGGCCGGCAATCACTGGGCGTGGGTGCCCGGGCACTGGGTGGCGGTGTACTGACACGGCAAGCGTGTCGACGTGTCGTGCGGCGAGATCAACGTGCCGGAGACGCGCGACCGTGCGAAGTGCCGCAGCAACGGTGGATCCGGCGGGATCGACCTCGTCCGTCGAGCGGCGGAACGCAGTCTAGTCCCACCCGATCCGGTGCTTCTCTTCCGTCTCGCGATGGCGCCAGTCGTCGTCCGCGTGAAGATACTGGCTCGTCGTCGTGAGCGACACATGGCCGAGGTTGTCGCGCACGAGCCGCAGGTCGACGCGGCCGTCGGCCATGTGCGAGCCCGCGCTGTGACGCAGCCAGTGCGCGGACGCCTGTTCGAGCACGCGCGCCGGTTGTTCGCCGGCATCCCCTCGAGCACGCAGCCGGTCGGCCGCGAGCCGGAACACCTGCTTCACGATCCGGTGCAGCGCCGCGCGCGTGAGCGGCTTGCGCGTCTGGCCGAACGGCAGCACGAGCGGCGTCGGTTCGTCGTCGAGCGGCAGCGCGGGCAGGCCGTGCGCGCGCCGGTAGCGCGCCAGCTCGGCCATCATCTCGTCGGTGGCCGGCACGAGCCGCTGCCGGCCGCCTTTGCCCGTCACGTCGAGCCACCAGCGCTCGTGCCCGTTCGCATCGCGCCGGCAGAAGAATCGCCCCATCGTCGTATCGGCCGCTTCGGTGATGCGCAGCCCGCCGAGATACAGCAGCGTGAACAGCCAGCGTGCGCGATCCGCATGGAAGCATGCGCGGGCATCGTCGCGCGGCATCGCGGCGATCGCGTCCTTCACCGATTGCCACAGCGGCTGCCCGAGATGGCGCGTGACGCGCGGCGAGGGCCGGCGCTGCCGCTGTCGCGACAACGCGAGCGGATTGCCGGCCAAATAGCCGGCCTGCACGAGCCACGAGAACATCACGTTCAGGATCACCAGCGCCTGCCGCTGGCTGGCTGCCGACAGCGGCCCGTAAAACGGCCGCCAGCGCGGATCGTCGCGCGGATGCTTGCGGCCGCCGTTCGCGCACCACAGATCGGCCGGCGCGGGCGCAAGCAGGAACTGCCGGTAGACCGCGAGATCCTCGTGCGTGAGCGACGACAGCGGCTTGCCGCACGCGATCACGGCCCACAGCAGCAGGCGTTCGGCTTCCTTGCGGTAGTTCTGGAACGTGGTCGGCGTATCGACGAAGCGGGCGAGCCACGCGCGCACGGCGTCGAGGTCGTTGGTCGCGGCGATCTGCGGATGCGCGCTGCCCGAGCGGTTGGTGCCCGTGCGTCCGTCGAGCGCGGCCGGCACGGCCAGCGTATCGATCGGCAGCGGGCGCAGCGCGGTGTCGGACGGAACGGATAAGGTCATGCGAAGGGAACGCGCCGTGCGAACCGCGCGGGCTTGGCCTGGGGGACGAACGCGGCGCGCCAAGGCGTATCGGAAAGCGTCGATGGTACACGATCGCCGCACGGTGAAGCCGCCGTCGACGGCGATCGCGTAGCCGGCGATGATGCGCGCGGCGGCGCCGGAACAGCGTAACGTATCGGCTCGCGCGCGACATCCGATGAATGAGCGTGCTCGAACGCGCTCCGTAAGGTGTTCGTGAACCTTCTCGCCGGGCGGCTCGTCTAATTGGCCCTTCAACGCTCCCGGAGGCATATCAGATGATTCGCAAGATCCGAACGCTGCTTGGCGCGGCCATCCTGGCCGGCAGCACGCTCCTCGCCGGATGCCAGACCGATGCGGCGGCCACCGCGTCGAACGCCGCCCGCCCGGCCGACGGCGAGCCCGTGGCCAAGACCGTCTACGTCGCGCCGCAGTCCGCGCGTTGCACGGGCGTCGCGCCGATGGAGTGCCTGCAGGTGCGTAGCAGCCCGAGCGAGCCGTGGAGCCTGTGGTACGCGGGGATCGAAGGGTTTGCGTACCAGCCCGGCTACCTGTACACGCTCGAAGTCGACGAATACCGCGTCGCGCGGCCGCCGGCCGACGGCTCGTCGATCCGCTGGGTGCTCAAGCGCGTCGTCGAGCGCCGCCAGGTGAACTGACGGCCGCGATCACGCGGAAGGGCGCGCCGCCGCACCGGCCGGCGCGGCCGTATCGATCCGCCGGAACACGACGGACGACAGCAGGGTCACCGCGCCCATGCACGCGAACGACAGCATGAACCCGTGCGCCGTCGAGCCCCGATAGGCGGCGAACAGATTGACGAGCCCGCCGCCGATCGACACGCCCAGCCCCATCGCGAGCATCTGCATCATCGTGAACAGGCTGTTGCCGCTGCCCGCGTCGGCGTGCGACAGCCCCTTGAGCGTCACGCCGTTCATCGCCGCGAACTGCATCGAATTCGCCGCGCCGAACACGATCAGCAGCACGCCTTCCAGCACCGGCGCGGGCCGCGCCGACACCAGCGCGAACCCCGCGATCGCGCAGCCGACGATCCCCGTATTCACGACCAGAAACGCGGCATAGCCGAAGCGCTTCACGAGCGGCGCGATCCACCGCTTCGCGATGACGCCCGCGATTGCGGCCGGCAGCATCATCAGCCCCGATCGCAGCGGCGTATAGCCGAGCTGCACCTGCATCAGCAGCGGCAGCATGAACGGTACCGAACTCGTGCCGATCCGGCACAGCAGGTTGCCGAGCAGCCCCGACCCGAAGTTCGGCTCGCGGAACAACCCGAGCCGGAACAGCGGCTGCGTGCGTCGCCGCGCGTGGGGCAGGTACGCCAGCGCGCTCACCAGGCCGAGCCCGGCGAGCGCGGCAGACCACGCGGCGCGGTGCGTGGACATCGGCGGGTCGATCGCGAGCGACAGCGCGATCATCGCAGCCGACAGCAGCGCACAGCCGACGAAGTCGAACGGCGGCGGCTGCGTCGCCTGGTCGTGCGGCAGATAGCGCTGAACCGCGATGAAGCCGATCACGCCGACCGGCACGTTGACGATGAACACCCAGTGCCACGAAATCGCCTGCGTGAGCCAGCCGCCGAGCGTCGGCCCGACGATCGGGCCGAGCTGGCCGGCGATCGACACGAACGCGATCGCCGCGACGTACTGTTCGCCCGGCACGCGGCGCAGTACGGCGAGCCGCCCGATCGGCAGCAGCATCGAGCCGCCGATGCCCTGCACGGCGCGCGCGACGACGAGCTGGCCGAGCGTGTGCGATGCCGCGCAGCCGATCGACGCGAGCACGAACACGAGGATCGCGACCGAGAACACGCGGCGCGTGCCGAACCGGTCGGCGAGCCAGCCGGAGGCCGGCGTGAGCATCGCCATCGTGAGCGTGTAGACGACCACGACGGGCTGCATCGCGAGCGGCGACGCATGCAGGCTTTGTGCGATCGAGGGCAACGCGGTGTTGACGATCGTCGTATCGAGCGACTGCATGAAGAAGGCAGCGGCGACGATCCAGAGCAACGCGGAATGTGTGGGTTCCCGGGACATGGCGAAATCGGTGGTACGAAGGTCGGTGCCGGTGCAGGGTCGTGCGGCGCCCGCTCGATGGTACCGATTCCGCCGGTCGTCGGGAAGCGGTCTCGCCAACCGCATCGGGGACATGATCCGGCTTTCCGCTTCTGCATCCGTTCGACGACGTCGCACGACCTGAGCCGACCGGGCTCGCGCAGCATGTCGCGCGTGGCCGGACAAGATGCATGCGCATGCATCGGTATTCATCCTGCTTCGTCGCGCCGGATCGTGCATCGGCGACGCCCGGGCCCGGCACGAAGCTGCATTTTTGCAACGCATTTTCAATGCGCCGTTCCGTATGCGACCGATCGCAACGGCAACGCGCGTGCGCTGACGGCCGTCCGGCTTCGCTCCGCGGGCATTGCGCCATCAATGCGCGGTTGACACGCAACACGGTACATCGCGTGTTTGGGTGTCGCTCGCCGAATACGGATACGTTCATGAAACATTTCCGCTCGATTGCGACTCGCGCCACCACCTGTGCCGACTGATGGCGCTTTTTCCGCTTCGGTCAGCGCCGCATGGCACACCCTTTGCGGTTCACCCGATGCCGCCCGCGCCGACGAATTTCGCCAGAACGATCCGCGCATCGGCGGCATGTAACGACATCGAAACAAACGGGGAACCGGATCGGGTCGCGCGCGCCGTGTGCCACGGTGCATGCGCAGCGCGTGTCGTATCGGCCACGCGCACCGCGCAACGCGCTCCGATCCGTCGAACAGCAAGCGTGCTTGCAAGGTGTCGTGCCGGGGTTCGCATCGCGCATCGCGACGAAGGCCGCGTGTGCGTCGCGTCGCGCCCGGCACATGTCGGGGGAGGCGCCCGTGAAAACGACGGTGAATCAATGGGCAGCGGTCGCGGCGATGTTCGTCGCGAGCGCGCATGCGCAGGAAATCTACCTGCAGGGCGGCACGCAGGGCGTCGGCATCGGGGCGGCCGTGAGCTTCAATTCGATGCTGGGCGCGCACGCGGATTTCAACGCGATCGATCTGACACATGACTTCACGGTAGCCGGCAATCGCTATCAGGACGACCTGAAGCTGCGCCAGGGCGGCCTGTATGCCGATGTCTTTCCGTGGCGAGGCAGCGGCTTTCGCGCGACGCTCGGGTTGCGCTTCAACGACGACGAGCTTCACGGCGTGTCCGTACCGACCAACGGAACCTACGTATTCGGCGGCAAGCGTTATCCGGCGCTTCCGGGCATGTACGCGGTCGCGCAAGCGCGTTATCCGACCGTGATGCCGTATGTCGGAATCGGCTACGGGCATCGGCCGGCGTCGAAAGGGCTCGGGTTCGTTGCCGATATCGGCGTCGCGTACGGGATACCGAAATGTTCGTACACGCTGTCGCCGGCACTGGCCGCGGCGGCCGGACCGGCGAAGAGCCAGGTGCTGATCGCGAGCGGGCTCGACTCGCTGCGGCAGACGATGTCGCGCTATCGGTGGTATCCGGTCCTGCAGATCGGCATCTCGTACCGTTTCTGAGCGCGCACGGGTCACGGCGTGACCGTTTGACGCTCGCGAGCGGGCTCCGCCGCACGGCGTGCCGGGCGGGCGTCGTGGCGCTTTGCGATGAACGGATGCTCGACGTAGCGGTAAGTCAGCAGCGCACAGAAGACGGCAACCAGCGCGCACGCCAGCGCGAGCGCCCAGATGCCTGAATCGTCGACCGAATTGATCGGGAAAACGAAATGGTTGAACGCGTGAACGATCATGTACACGATCACCATGTGGATCATGTAGATGCTGAAACTGGCGGTGCCGAGCAGCGCGAGCGGCCGGGTCTTGAGCACGCCGTAGAACGTGTTCCCGCTGGCGATGCAGAGAAACGCCGGTAGCAGCGGCAGTGCGCCCGCGATCGAATACCGTTCGGCGGGAGACGGAGACATCGCGAGAATCAGCAGCGCGACCGTCGCCGCCGGTTTCGTGGCGAGCCGCGCACGGACCGCGGGGTGCCGCGACACCTCGTAGGCCACCGCGCCGAACGCGAACAGCAGCGCCATGCCGCCGGGCGGCCCGAACAGCGCCGCGCAGGCCGTGACGATCGCGAGCGCAAGCAGCTTGCGCCACGCACGCGTGGCGACGAACCACGCGAGAAACGGAACGGCGACGTAGAACCGCCATTCGTAGGCGAGGGTCCACCAGACGCCGCTCAGATACGGCGTGCGCTGCGCCCCGTTGATCGGGAACGCGCCGAACCAGCCGAGCGAAACGGTCTTGAGCAGGTCGGCCAGCAACTGCGTCGGTGCGTCGACGGCATGGCGGGGAAACCAGTAAAGCGTGCAGACGACGATGACGGCCGCGTAAAACAGATAGAGCGGCGCGAGGCGTCGTACGCGTCCGACGAAAAAGGTCCGCACGTCGAGCGTGCCTCTGCATGCGCGTTCCCAGAACAGCAGGCCGGTGACCATGAAGAACATCGCGACGGGAATCGTCCCGAGATTGCGCAGGAAGTCGGTGCCGGCGCCCCAGACGCCGGTCGACAGCAACGCCTGGTTGCACGCGAAATGATGGAACACCACGGAGGTGGCCAGGAGGCCGCGAAACCCGTCGAGATTGCGATAGCGCATCGACAGCGACTTGTCGACGGCCGCTCGGTAGAACGGCACGTGCCGGGCAACCAGCCACGCGATGATCGCCACGGCCGCAACGCATGCCGGGAAGTAGAGTTTGTCGGGTGTCGGGGAGAACAGGGTTTCCAGAGAGGGCGTAACGAAGTCCACTGAAGAGCGTCTCGTGTCTTGGATCGGGATTTCAGGCACGGAGGGTCCGCGTCGATGCAAGGTCTTCTGCGCGCTTCGCACGGCGTTCGATCGCCGGTCTTGTGATCCGATGGTATCAAACGATGGCGACGGCCGCGGCCGGTTGTGCAACACGATGTTTCAGCGCGAATCGAGGCGACGGCCGGATTCGTGACGCTTGTCGCCGACGGTGCTCGCGGCGCAAATCCCGTTCCTCGCCGGCCGGGCATGCGTCGTGATCGACGGCGCTCGACTGGCCATCCGGCCGGCTTCCACGCCGTCCCGCTCCGGCTTACCTTGAGCGACAGCAGTTCGATGCGTCGGACCGGCGGCGGAAGATGGACGAAATTCTTGTCGTCGATTGCCGCAGGTCCGCGCCGACTCAGTGGTCCGTCCGGCCATGAAGGTGATAGCAATGCTTGCAATTTACCTTCATGGCGCTATCATTGATAGCAAATCTGGATGGAGGTACTCATGGCAAATCTTCTGGTGCGTAACGTGGATGACACTATCGTTCAAAGCCTGCGCGAGCAGGCAGCGGCCAATGGCAGGAGCGCCGAGGCCGAACACCGGGCCATTCTGGCCGACGCGCTCGGCCGGCCGAAGCGGCGGACTTTCGCGCAAGTGCTGATGAGCATGCCGGAGGTTGGCGAAGACGCGGATTTCCAACGTATTCAGGATTCAGGCGAGGTCCGGCGTGTTTTTGATTGATTCGAACGTCATCAGCGAAATCAGGAAGGGCAAGCGAACCAACCGCGGCGTGCGGGCGTTCTTCAGGCAGGCCGAAGCGGACGCGAGCCCGCTTTACCTGTCGGTCGTGACGGTGGCCGAGTTGCGGCGCGGTGTCGATCTGATCCGTCATCGCGGCGATCACAGCCAGGCGTCGGCGCTCGAGGCCTGGATCGCGATGATCCTGTCCGGCTATGCGCCGAACATCCTGCCGGTCGATATCGAGATCAGCCAGATGTGGGGGCATTTGCGTGTGCCCGATCCGACGCACGAACTCGACAAGCTGATCGCAGCCACCGCGCTGATCAACGATCTGACGGTCGTCACGCGCAACGTCGACGATTTCGCCCGCACCGGCGTCCGGTTGCTGAATCCGTTCGACTAGCGTCGCGGCGGCCGCCCGACGTCGTGTGAAGTCGGGCGGCCAGGCTAGCGCACGACGTCTGGCTCTCGTGGCCGGTTCGACACGGCCGCCACATTTCGCGCCCCGGGCACCGAATCGTCTGCCGGCGCGCTTTCGCGGCGCAACTCCGCCTTTTACCGTCCATGCTCCCGTCCCGACAGACGATGTAACGCGCTCGACCGATCGGCCTCCTTGACGGCGCCTGAAGGTCCGCGCTTGTGCGCTGCATCAAAATAACTTGACGAGGCGGTCGTTACCGCGTAGTGTCCGAGACCGAAGTCGTCAAGAAGTCCGATTGCTCATCATTGGCCGCACACCGTGCGGCAGTCGTTGGTCTCTCCCTCTTTGATTCTTTCTGTGCCCGTCGCGGGCGCATGTTCAATTATTTGTATTAAGGAAGTATTTGTGGATACCGGTACCGTCAAGTGGTTCAACGAAACCAAGGGCTTTGGTTTCATTTCCCCGGACAACGGCGGCGACGATCTGTTCGCCCATTTCTCGGAAATTCGCGGCACGGGCTTCAAGACCCTGGCCGAAGGCCAGAAGGTCAGCTTCGAAGTGAAGCGCGGCCCGAAGGGTCTGCAAGCGTCGAACATCACGCCGCAGTAAGCCGCATCGGCAGCGGTCGCCGAGCGGCGGCCGCTGCCGGATGGAGTATCGCGCGGGGCGCCGCATGACGGCGGCCTGTGCGTTCCGATGCGCACGACCGATGCATCGCGACATTCACGATGCATCGGTCGTGACGCCTCCCCCATCGCATGCGTGACCCGCGTGCGACGCAACGCCCTCGCGAAGCGCCTGGCGCTTCGCCTGCGCATCACCGCTTCAACGCATCAACCCGAGCAGGCCGCCGCCATGCCCCGTAGCCGGCGCGGTCCCGACTTGCGCGGCGCTCATTGCGCCGCCGCCACCGACCGCCCGAACGCCGCAACGCGCCGGGCTCCGATCGCAAGACAGGCCAGTGGCCCGTCTGAACGAACCGATCCCGGCCGCCTGCCGGCCGCCGTCCCGTTTGGGGGAGCCGGCGCCGGGCAGTCGCCGCGGCCGCGGTCAATCACCTTGTCTGGAGGAATTGGTTTGGCAAAAGAAGAACTGCTGGAACTGGACGGAATCGTCGACGAAGTGCTGCCGGACAGCAAATACCGTGTCACGCTGGAAAACGGCGTCGTGGTCGGCGCGTACGCGTCGGGCCGCATGCGCAAGAACCACATCCGCATTCTCGCGGGCGATCGCGTGACGCTGGAACTGTCGATGTACGACCTCACCAAGGGCCGCATCAACTTCCGGCACAAGGACGCGAACTCGCCGCGTCCGCCGCGAAGCGGCCAGCCGCGCCGCTGAGCGGCCACGACCGGTGCGCATCCGCGCGCACCGGTTGACACCTGTTCGGCCGGATGAACCGGATGAACGGCGCACGGTGCGCCGTTCATCGATCGCCGGCGGTGCCGTCGCGCCGCGGCGGCTTTTCCCGCCTCTCCCACCTCTCCCGCCTTTACCGGCGCCGCGCGTGTTCCACGCTCAGGCGGCCGCGTCCCGCAGGAAACTCCATCATCACGATCCGCACGCGTCGGCGAAACGCATCGTCGTTCGCACCGGCCGACGACTGAACGAACGCGTTGCGACGCCGTTCGCCTGCGGCTTTACGCACGGGCAGGTGCGGCAATACATCGAGGAACTGATGCCGCGCTGTTGCAGAAGCGCGCCGAACATCGGGCGCGCAAGCATGGCCGGGAGCATCGTTGATTCGGGCGGCGGGTATAGGCTATGGCCGTCATTTGCGACGGTCGCATGCGATGCGCGCCGGCCTTCGTGCGGCCGGCCGCGCAGCGTCACGCCGATTGCCGCGCGCGTCGCACACTGACCGCCGATCCGGCAGCGCCCGCCAACTGCACCGCGGCACCGGCGAACATCGCCGCGCGCAACCCCGCGGTGCCGCCATGCGCGACCGCGAACAGCGTGCCGAGCACCGCGATCCCGAGCGTCGCGCCGGTCATCCGCGCGACGTTGACGAGCGCGCTCGCGGTGCCCGAGCGCGCGGCATCGACGGCGCCGACCGCGACGGTCATCAGCGGGCCAGTTGCGATCCCCATCCCGAGCCCCGTCATGGCGAGCCCGATCTCGGCACCGAGCAGGCTCGACGAACCGGCCGATGCACCGATCGCGGCGAGGCCGCTCGCGATCACCGCGACCCCACCGGCCGTCGTCACCCGCGTGCCGATGTGCTCCGACAACCGCCCCGAGCACGGCGATACGGCGACGAACACGAGCGCCATCGGCAGCAATGCGAGGCCGGCGCCGGTCGAATCGAGGCGGCCGGTGCTCTGCCACGTCAGCGGCAGCAGGAACAGCACGCCGTACATCCCGAACGTCATGCCGGTGGTCGCGGCGATCGCGCCGCGAAACGCGCCGATCCGGAAAATGTCGAGCGGCACCAGCGCGGATTCGCCGTGGCGGCGCTCGATCGCCACGAACGCGACGAACGACGCGACCGCGATGCAGCCGGCGATCGCGCATGCGACCGGCGTCTCGCGGAACACGATCGCCGCATACGCGAGCGCGCCGAGTGCGACTGCGCCCATGACTTGCGCCGCGCCGTCGAAATGCCGGCCGTGCGGATCGGACGACTCGGGCACGGCCGGGATCGCGAGCAGCATCGCGGCGATGCTCAGCGGCACGACGACGAAAAAGATGCTGCGCCAGCCGAAGTGCCGGATCAGTACGCCGCCGAGCGTCGGCCCGATCGCCATCGCCACGCCGTTGCACGCGGCCCAGATGCCGAGCGCGCGGCCGCGTTCGACCGGGTCGCGCCACACGACCCGCACGATCGCCAGCGACGCCGGCAGCAACAACGCCGCGCCGACGCCGGCCAGCGCGCGGGCGGCGATCAGCACCGACACCGACGGCGCAAGCGCGCACAGCAGCGACGCGATGGTGAAGACGGCCGCGCCGGCCACGAAGACGCGACGGCGGCCGTACAGGTCGGCGAGCAGCCCACCGGTCAGCAGCAGCACAGCGTACGTGAGGTTGTAGCTGTCGACGACCCATTGCAATGCGCCGACACCGGCATGGAAATAGGCGCCGATCGCGCGCGTGGCGAGATTGACGACGGCCGTGTCGACCTGGGCCACGAGTACGGCGACGCACAGCGTGAACAGGGTCACGCCGCGGCGTTTGACGGTGCGTTCGGCCAGTGCGGCCAGTCCTTCGGTATGGGCCAAGGGCGGTGCTCCTCGGGTGTCGGTCGATCGAGTCTGGACGTTGCCTGCTGACAGCGTGGTGTCAGCAGCCGAGAAACATCCGGCGTGCAAGCGGCATGCCCGCGCGTCACATGACGACGTGGTTTGCGCCCCGGTTTCCGTCGGCGTCAGTAGGGTCGTGATGGACGGCGCAACGATCGGCGCAACGACGATCGTCGCGACCCGGGGTATTCGTGAGGCCGGCTACGACGTGCCGCTTGCGAGCATGCCCGCACGTGTCGTGAGGCAACAGAGCGACGCGAAGGCGAACGGCACGCGGATCCATTGGCAACCGGCGGCGGACTACCTGAAGACCATCAGGTCGATCGCCGGTTGGGCGGGGGCGCTTTGAGCCGCCCGCGATTCATGCGGCGCCGCGCTTGATCGCTCGAAATCCCTCCACCGTCGACACGAAGCCAGAAAATCCGAACGCGGACAACGCGTGTCGCAGGCGCGCGGAAAGCGGCGTGCCGTAAACCGCCAGAATCGCGTGGCCGTCGAGATGCATCGCGTCGCCGTGATGGTCGTCCACCGCATCCAGTATTCCGGCGCACCAGCTTTCGCGGTCGTCGCCATGACGCAGGAACAGGGTCACGCCGCCTTCGGCGGCTCGGTCCGACTCCACCCGACGCGTATTCCAGATCTGCCTGATCACGGGATCGTTCGTGTCGCTCGTCACGACCCACGTATGCCGCGCGTGCGCGGCGATGTCGCGAATTCGCTCGCCGCTGTCGGGATCGACGATCAGTGCAATCGTGTTCCGTGTGGTCATGGTGGTCCGCATTGCCGGCGCGAGTTCGATGGGCATTTCTGCATGCCGGTCAATCGGGTCGATACCGGGTCGATTGCGTCGCGCATCGCCATTGACTTAAGATCGGTCGGGAGATCATCCCAAGCCTTCAGCGCCAATGAAAAAGAGCATACGCCTGCGGGTCGCCGTCATCGCGTCGGCCGTTGCCGTGTACAGCATCTACATGCATATCCAGCAGTTGATCAGCGGTTGCATGTGGGTCAGGGGCCATCAGCGCTGCAGTTTCGAAAACAGTACGAATTTCCAGGGCCTGATGGATCTGGACCTGATGATCACCTGTTGCTGGGTCGCCGCGGCGGTAGTCGGGTGGATTTCCGTTGCGCAGGGCACGAAGAAACCGGGCTAGCAACGTCATGGTCGTGCTGCCCGATTGAACGGGCACGAAATACCGCTCGTCCGGACCGAACCCGTCAATCCGTGACAACGCGCATTCGCCGAAGAGCGGAGACGGTGTGCTCATGCATGCGGGTCCGAAACGAACGCCTGATTCCGCTGCCGGCGGACAAGATTATGCCGATCTCCGGAGACAGGCGTTGCATCGCGCGCTGCGCGAGGGGAGGTTCCCGTGCAATTTCCAACAGGATCGGTGGTCGCGCTCAGCTCGGCTGCGGCGACGATGTTCTCGATCGGCATGCTGTTTCTCGGCTACTGGGGATTGCACGAAGCATCGCCCTGGCGGTTCGGCGACTACGTCGTGATCGTGCTCGCGCTAGCCGGTTTCGCATGCCTCGCCAGCGTGCCGTTTCTCGCGACGTCGCCGATGAAAACACCGGACGACGAATCGCGAATGTTCGTCGCGCGGCGCGTGTTTCTGTGCGGCGCGGGCGCGGTGTGGTGGGCGATCGTCGCGTCGTTATTCGTGTGAGAACGGATGACGAGACGGTTTCCGGAGCCGCGCGGCGAACGCATTCGGAAATGTCTTACGTGAGGCCGGCACCCACGTTTTTCACGCTGCCATTACCGCTTTGCTTTCCCCGATGGCGTGCACTAGATTCGAAGCGTTCGTCCGTTTCAGAGCGCGAGGTGGAGCCATGACGCCGTGGGAGATTCAGGGCACCGAAATGATCAGTTGCAATTGCTCATACGGTTGCCCTTGCCAGTTCAATGCGCTGCCGACCAACGGCAACTGCGAAGCGATGGGGGCGATTTCGATCGACAGCGGCCACTACGGCGACGTGGTACTCGACGGCGTCAGGATCGCGGTGGTGTTCCAGTGGCCGGGCGCCGTTCACGAAGGCAAGGGCAAGTGCCAGCCGATCGTCGACGAGCGCGCGAGTCCGGCGCAACGCGATGCCGTGCTGAAGATCATGACCGGTCAGGATACCGATCCATTCGCGACGATGTTCTCGGTGTATGCGTCGACGCTCGAGCACGCGTTCGATCCGATCTTCACGAAGATCGATTTCGACGTCGATGTCGATGCACGGCGCGGCCGGATTCACGTGGACGGCGTGTTCGACGTCGCCGGCGAACCCATCCACAATCCGGTGACGGGTGCCGAGCATCGTGTGCGGATCGACCTGCCGAACGGTTTCGAATACGAGCTTGCCGAGGTCGGTTCGGGCACGGGGCGCTCGCAGGGCAACATCGCGCTGAATCTCGACGGAACGTATGCGCAATTCGCGCGACTGCATCTGAACAACCACGGGCTGATCCGGCATCGCGCCGCGGCATGACGCCGTTCGACACCTGGCTCGCGCGCGAGCGCGCCGTCATGCTGATCGGCATGGCCGCGCTCGTCGGCCTGTGCTGGTTCTACCTGTGGACGGGCGCGGGAACCGGCATGTCGGCGCGGGAGATGACGGCCGTCGCGCTGTTTCCGCATCGGCTGGCGGACGGCATGGGCAGCATGGATCCGTCTCTGCCGATCGTGATCGCGATGTGGTGGGTGATGATGATCGCGATGATGACACCCGGCGCGGCGCCGGTCGTGATGCTGTACCGGCGCGTGCTGCTGCAGCACGGCAACGGGGCGGCGGGATCGGCGTTCACGTCGGTGGCGCTGCTGGCCGGCTATCTGACGACATGGCTCGCGTTCTCGATCGGTGCGGCGTTGCTTCAGGCGCTGCTGCAGCCGGCCGGGCTGATCTCGGCGATGATGTTGTGGTCGAAGAGCGCGCGCCTTTCCGCCATCGTGCTGGCGCTGGCCGGACTCTATCAATTCTCGCCGCTGAAACGCGCGTGTCTGCGGCAATGCCGCGCGCCGGCGGCGTTCCTGATCGCGCACTGGCGTCCCGGCGTCGCAGGCAGCTTTCTGCTGGGCGCGCGGCACGGCATGGTTTGCGTGGGCTGCTGCTGGTTGTTGATGGCGCTGCTGTTCGTCGGCGGCGTGATGAATGTCGTGTGGATCGTCGCGTTGTCGCTGTTCGTGTTCGTGGAAAAGGTCCTGCCCGGCGGCGATCGTATCGGCCGGGTGCTGGGCGTCGTGCTGATTGCCTGGGCCGGCGTGACGTTGATCGTGTAAGGCGCGGCACCGGCTGGCAGCAGAAACACGCCGGACGCGAAGGGAGACGCTCGATGAAGATCCGCTTTCACGCTGTCGCGATGTCGTGTGCGATGGCGGTCGTTGCAATGCCGGCACTCGCAGGCGGCGACATGTCGGGCATGAATTCAGGCGACGCGAGCATGTCGACGCAGGGTGCGAAGCTGACCGATGCCGAAGTCAGGGAAATCGATGCGGGGCGCAGACTCGTGACGCTGAAGCCCGGCGCACTCGACAACATCGGGATGCCGCCGATGACGATGGCATTCAAGGCCGGCGACGCGGCGATGATCCCGTCGCTGCATGTGGGCGACAAGGTCCGGGTTCGGGTAGAAAACGTCAACGGCACACTGACGATCGTGAAGCTGGTGAAGCGGCCGTGACGACGATGCGGCGCGTGTACGGTGCGCCGTCGATTTTCTCTTCTCGTGCTACGTAACGCAGGGGCGGTGTTACGTCAGCGTTATCGGACGGCCTGCACGGGCCGAGCCGGGCGGCACGATCCGGATCCGATGCGCGCTGCCCTGCAGCGCGGCCCGGACGGCCGGTGCAAGGCAATTGTGAAACTGTGAAGGAGGCCGATGGAAATGGCACGGTAGATGCTTGATGGAATGCTTGCGCTGAATAATGGACGGGGGCTTCCATGCGAAATCATTTCATCACGGCGAACGTTGCGCTCGCCGCTATGGCCGCGGCATGTACGCTCGCGGCGTGCGGCGGAAGTGACATTACGGCGCCGACGCTTGCTGGTAACAACATTGGGACGAGCACGAGCGGGACGAGCGGTAGTAGTGGCTCAAGCGGCAGTAGCGGCACCAGCAGCAGTGGCACAAGCAGCAGCGGCACCAGCAGTGGCACCAGCAGCAGTGGCACGAGCAGCAGTGGCACGAGCAGCAGTGGCACGAGTAGTAGCGGCACCAGCAGCAGTGGCACCAGCAGCAGTGGCACAAGCAGCAGCGGCACAAGCAGCAGCGGCACAAGCAGCAGCGGCACGAGCAGTAGCGGCACGAGCAGCAGTGGCACGAGCAGCAGTGGCACGAGCAGCGGCAACACCAGCGGCTGGGGCACGAGCGGCGCGCCGGGTACGAACGGTATCGTCAGTTCCATCGGCGGAATCGTGATGGACGCGGGCGCCACGCTCGGCAGCGTGAGCGTGCCCGGCGTCAGCAAGGGCGTCACCGTCGGGCCGGCCGATACGGTAACCGGTGTCGGCACGATCATCCGCGATACGTCGAACGCCGTGAGCGGCGGTCTCGGCCAGATCGGCATCGTACCGAACCCGGTCGGCACGACGGTCGGCAGCCTCGGCACGGTCGTTGCCGCGACCGGCAATCCGGTCAGCGGCATCAGCGAAACCGTCAAGGCGCTCGGCTCCGGCCCGCTGTCGCCGCTGGCGCCGATCACGACGCCGGTCAGCGGGCTGCTCGACACGGTGGCGAGCGGTTTGCGCACGGGCGGCGCGACGCTCGGCGCGTCGCTGTCGTCGGCCCCGGTCCAGCAGGCGACGCAGGCGGTCAGCACCGCGATCACGCCGCTCGTGACGACGGTGGGCCACCTCACGCAGCAGGTCGGCACCGCAACCGGCCTCGGGCAGCCGGTCGCTGGCCTGCTCGGACAGGTCGGCGGGGCGATCACGTCGGCCGGATGGAAGGTGACCGCCGCGTCGCCGCAGCCGATCGTCGGTGGCGTCGGCGACCTCGTCCGTGCGGTCGGCAACACGGTAACCAATGTGGGCGGCCTCGTGAACCCGGCCGGTGCGAACGGCGCGGTGCCGATCTCCGGGCTGGTGACGAGCGTGGTCGGCGGCATTCCGGCCACCGTGCACGACGGCGCCGCGACCGGTACGGGGGGCAGCTCGCCGCTGGGCGGCCTCGCCAATCCGCTCGCGCCGGTGACGTCGCTGGTGGGCGGCCTGCTCGGCGGCGCGGTCGGCAAATAGCCGGCGCGTACCGATCGTCATGCGGGAACCGGTCGCATGAGTGCGGACGGCCGCCGTCGATCGTCGCCGGTCCCCGCACGGAACCGGCCGACGATCGCGAAACCGCGACTCGCTACCTGCGGCCGTCGCCGGGCTTCGCAGCCGGGCGCGCCATCCCGCGCGCCGGCAGCGGCGTCGACATCACGATCGACGTGCGCGTTTCGCCGTACAGGTTGATGCGTTCGATCAGTCGTTCGAGATGGGCCATGCTGACGGCGACGAACCGCATCACATACGAATCAGCGCCTGTCACGTGATGGCATTCGACGACTTCGGGAATCGTCTCCAGCAGCTTGAGGAACTTCGCTTTCGCCGGTTGCGGCACCGTGATGCCGATCAGCGCGCTCACCGGATAGCCGGCCGCGGACGGATTGACCCGCGCGGTGTAGCCTTCGACCACACCGGCTGCTTCAAGACGCTTCACGCGTTCCGTCACCGCCGGCACCGACAGGTGAACCTGGCGCGCGAGCTCCGTATAGCTGATGCGTCCGTTGTCCTGCAACAGCGCCAGTATCTTCCAGTCCAGATCGTCCATCGCAGCGGGAATTTTTAAGGTGGAGCCGCCATTTTTCCTTAAAAACCGCATTCAACGGGGAGCGGACTTTCCCTACGATGCCTGTTCGATCCACGGGATGTTGGAAGGGGCAGGCGATGCTGTTCGTCAAATCGGTCGTGATGGGGTTGTCGATCGCGGTGCCGGTCGGCCCGATCGGCATGCTGTGCATTCAGCGCAGCCTGAGCCGTGGCTTCCGGGCGGGATTTGCGACGGGCATCGGCGCCGCATGCGCCGATGCGATTTACGGCCTGCTCGGCGCGCTGGGCGTCGCGGGCATCGTCACTGCGTTCCCGATGCTGACCGTCGGCCTGAAAATCGGCGGCGGCGCGTTTCTCGTGTGGCTCGCGTGGACCATCGCGCGCCAGGCGCCGGCCGCACCGGCGGGGCAACGCGAGCTGCCGCGTACGACCGTCCTGCGCGATTTCCTGACGACGTTCGGTCTCACGCTGTCGAACCCGATGACGATCGTGTCGTTCGTCGGGATCTTCGCGGCGCTCGGCCCGCTGCCGGGTGCGCGGGAAGGCGCGATGTGGGCGACCGTCGCGCGGATGGTCGCCGGCGTGTTCGTCGGCTCGGCCACGTGGTGGCTGTGCCTGAGCAGCGCGACCGCCGCGCTGCGCGCGAAGCTGTCGGTCGCGTTCATGCACGGGTTGTCGCGCGCGTCGGCGGCCGTCGTCGCGATATTCGGCGCGATCCAGGTGGTCGCCGGCGTGCGCGGGCTGATCTAGTCGTGCGGGGCTGCGCGGGCCGACCGGATCGCGTCGACCGCATGCCCGTGGCCGCCTGCGAGACCGCCGCATTCGATCCAGCGATCCGGGCCGATGCCGATGTCGTCCTCGTGTGCTTTTCCGTTCATCGCCGGCTCAATTCGATGCGTGCAAATGCAAGTGCGCATGCACGAAGCGTGCGATTTCCCGGCTCAGCTCGATATCCTCCGGCGCGCCCATGAACCCGCCATGCGGCATCGCCTCGAACACGTGCAATTCGGTCGGCACCTGCGCGCGCCGCAGTGCGCGATGCAGGCGAACGGCGTTCGACAGAAACAGGTCGCGTGTGCCGCTCTGGATGAAGGTCGGCGGGAAGCCGGCGGCGAAATCACCGAACAGCGGCGACAGGTACGGATGCGCGAGATCGGCGCCGTTCGCGTAGAGCAGGTTGTTCGCCATCAGTGGCCCCGGCAACACGACGTCGACGAGCCGGTTGGTCTCGAAACTGTCGCCGGATTCGGTCAGGTCGGCTTCCGGCGACAGCAGCACGAGCGCGGCCGGCAGCGGCAGGCCCTCGTCGCGGGCCCGCAGCACCATCGCGGCAGCGAGATTGCCGCCGGCCGACCGGCCGCCGATGACGACGTTTTCCGGGGCGTAACGCTCCAGCACGTAGGCATAGGCCGCGATGCAGTCGTCGAGCGCGGCCGGATACGGGTGTTCCGGCGGCATCCGGTAGTCGACGCCGTAGCAGCGAATGCCGAGCCGATCGGCCTGCATCTGCGCGCCGGCGCGGCACGCGGCGCCGCCGCCGACGACCAGCGCGCCGCCATGCAGATCGATGATCGCGCAGGCGTCGGAAGCCGCCGCTTCGGGGGTCGCGACATGCACGTCCGCATCGCCGACGCGGACCGTTTCGACGTGCGAACGCAAATAGCCGGCGAGCTGCTCGACCGCGGTCGCGTAATGCGCGTCGGCGCTGGCCTTCACGCGCATCCACGCGTCGATGTCGTCCGGGGCCGGCATTACGTGCGCTGCGTTCAGCGGCACGCCGTCGTCGCCGGTCAGGCGTTGCAGCGCCGCGCGCGCTTCGTCGCTGATCGAGGTCGGGAAGGGGACGACTCGGCTCGGCAGCACGACGCCGTCTGGTTTGTCTTTCATCACCCGGGTTTCGTTCGGGGCGTCATGCGGCCGAAGGCCAGTGGCGCAACATCACGTCGAGCGCATCGAGGCAGCGCGACCACGACGCGTCGGCATCCGGCGCGCTGTGCGAGAAGCCGCCGGCGTTTTCGAGCGTCACGTAGCCCATGAAGAAGCCGCCAAGCAGGCGGATCGCATGCGCGTGTTCGGTATCGGGCAGGCCGTAGCCGCGCAGCACCGCCGACGTCATCCTGACGAGCTGCCCGCCCGCGCTCGCGGCGGCGCGCTCGGCGCTCACCGGATGGCGAGCGGCCGCGAAGCGGCCCGGATGCGCACGCGCGTAGTCGCGATAGACGTTCGCGAGCGCGGCCAGCGCGTCCTTGCCGGTGCGGCTGGCCAGCGCGTCGGTGGCGCGATCGGCCAGCTCCTGCAGCGCGAACAGCGCGATGCGGCTCTTGAGATCGTCGAAGCTCGGGATATGGGAATACAGGCTCGCGAGCTTGACGTCGAAATGCCGCGCGAGCGCCGCGCCGGTCAGTTGCTCGAAGCCGGTTTCATCGGCCAGCTGCGCGCCGGCTTCGACGAGCTTGTCCACGGTGATACCGGCACGCGCCATGACGAATACCATGCGGGTGAGTCAAAAAACTAATTCTATTAGCTTTTGCCGCGATGTCAATTTCCCGCGCGTGCCGGTGTGGCGCGTTGCGTCGATGCGCCGGGCCGTCAGAACGTGTAGCTGACCTTGCCGAACGCGGTGCGCCCGAGCGTGTTGTAGCCGTACGCGGTCATGTACTGCCGGTCGAACAGGTTCGACAGCGACGCCGACACCGTCAGGTGCGAATTGATCCTGTACGACGCGCGCAGGCTCACCGTCAGGTACGACGCCAGATACTGCCGGTTGGCCGGATCGTCGAACGTAGAGCCGCCGTACAGCAGCGACGCACCCGTGCTCAACGCGTGCAGCTTCAGTTCGTCCCACGTGTGGTCGACGTTTACGCTGCCCGTCTGGCGCGGCCGGCGGCTGAGCCAGGTCTGGTTGGTCTCGTCCTGTGGATTCAGGATGCCGACGGCAACGCTCACCGGCGTCGAGCGGCCGATCGTCCCCTTGTACGACAGGTCGATGCCGCGAATGTGCGAACGGCCGATGTTCATCGGCGAGAACGTCGCCGGGTTGTACGCGATCAGGTTGTTGACGCGCGTGTCGTAGATCGCTGCGGTGAACGTGCCGTATGCCGTGTTCGCGTCGAGCGCGGCCTCGACCGACGTGCTGCGCTCCGGGCTGAGGGTCGGATTGCCGTAGCCGGGGTAGTACAGGTCGTTGAACGTCGGCAGGTGGAACGCATTGCCGTACGATACGCGCGCCGCGTAGACCGGCGTGATCGCCCACGACAGCGCGGCGTTGCCGGTGTTCACGGCTTGCCCGGCGATGATCTCGTGACGGCCGGCGACGAACATCGTCACGCTGCCGAGCGTCGCCGACTGGTGCAGCGAGAACGCGGAGTCGTTGCGTGTCGGCACGCCGCCGGGAATGTCGGCCGGCAGGAACGCCTGTTCGCGCGTGAAGTCGTAGGCGAGCTTCGATTCGCCCGACAGCGGCAGGCCGAACAGGTGAAACCCGCGCTCCTGATGGGTCAGCGACGTCGACGTGCTGATCCGCTGCGAGTCGATCTGGTCCGTCGCGAGGGCCGGGTTGTCCGCATGGATGAACTGGCGATCGTTCGCATAACCGAACGACTGGTCGAACTGCGTATCGGGCGTGATGTCGAGATGGAACGCAACGCCGGTCGTCAGTTGGTGATCCAGCTCGCGATTGGCGTAGCCGCTGTTGTCGTAGGACAGATCGGAGCGGTGATACAGCGCGAACGTCGAGATCGACCAGTTGTCGCGCGCATACCCGAGCCGCGCATCGAGATCCTGCGCGTGATACGGATTGCGGCCGTCTTCGTGGCCGTAGAAGAACGGCCGCGTCGCATCGATGCCGGCCGTGTTGTAGTCGTGCAGCCCGAGCGAATAGGTGAGCCCGCCGAGTGCGGCGAGGGGCCCCGTCGACGGCACCGTGCCCGACGTGCGGAACTGCGTGTCGAACGTCTTGTTCGAGCCGCCGCCGAACGACACGGTGGTCTGGTTCGGCTGGTTGGCGGCGCGGCGCGTGAACAACTGCACGACGCCACCCATCGCGTTGTTGCCGAACGATGCGGCGGCCGGGCCGGAGATCACTTCGACGCGCTCGAACGCTTCGGTCGGCAGGTTGGCCCACGGCGCGATGCCGGTGGTCGGCGAGCCGATCCGGATGCCGTCGATGAATACGGCGACCTGGCTCGCCGACGCGCCGCGAATGCTGACCGTCGCGGACGAGCCGGGCCCGCCGTTCTGCACGACGGTCACGCCCGGCAGCGTCGCGAGCGCCTGCGTGATGCTCGGGTCGGTCGGCGACAGCCGGTCGAGATCCTCGCGCGTGAGCACCTGCGTCGACGCATAGCGCCGGTCGAACGATTCGGGCAGGTGCCGCGTGTCGGTCACGCTGATCGTCGGCAGGTCCGTGCCGTCGGCGGGCGCGGCGGGCCGTGCAGGCGCAGTGTCGCCGGCCGCATGGGCGAGCGGGGAAAACAGCGCGGTGGCGACGGACGTGGCGAGCAGGTGACGAATGTTCATGAGGCGGCGGGACAAAGCGTAGGGCGGGTACGGCGATCGTGAGCGCAAGGCGGACAGGGGACGCATGCCGACGGCGTGTCGGTGCGACGCTTCCGGCCGGGAAGCGGATTCGGGAACGATGGACATCTGGCGGATCCTGAGGTCGGGTCGTCCATGCAACGGGCGGCCGCCAACGGCGGTGCTTGCACATCGGGACACCCCGCCCGGTGCGGCTGCTGGACCTCGGGTCGATGGCAGGTCTCCTGGCTCGCGGGTCGCCATCCGTGCAGGCCTTCCCGGTTTCCCAGTGGCACGCGGTGGCACGGATTCGCCGCTCACAGTTGCGGGGGCAGCCGCAGATTCGAGGCGTCGCCTCGCCTGCGTTCCCTTTTGATCCCGTCTCCGGGAACCATCAGCGCGCAAGGGTAATGGCGTGCGCTCGGGCACGTCAATCGTTCGTCTGCGCGCGGATGCGAAAAAACGTCATCGATCGGCGCCGGCTTTCCAGATCCTTTCGTTCGATGTGCGCGGACGGCGTTTCAGGTCTGAAGAAAACGGCCGGGTTCGACCGCATGCCGCCGTGCCGGAACCGGCTGCCGTCGTGCCGAATCCCGATGGCCGGCGCGTGTCGTTACATATGCGTGCCGGCGTGCGTGCGGCCGCCCGGTTCGCCGCCGCGATCGGGCGGCGTATTGTTCTGATCGATCTTCGCGAGCACGAAGCCGGCGGGCGGCCACGCGGCGGGCGAACGGTGCATCGCGTGCCCGACTGCGGGGTGAGGCGAGGCGGCGGAAACACCGGATGACGTCACGTCCGGTTGAGCGAACGCCGCCAGGGAAGCGGCCGCCAGGGCGGCGGCGACGATCGCGTGCGTATTCATGAACACTCCTGCATGACCGATTTCGGGGCGACGTAATCAGTCTAGGGAGCGAAACTTAACGCGGCGTGAAGGCCGGGCGGCGCGCGCATGACAGGATCTTCATGCGCGCGCAGACGGTCAGGCCGGCGCCGACACCAGCGCGCAGAAGTTCTCGAGATCGACGTTGCCGCCGCTGATCACCACGCCGACGCGCTTGCCCTGCAGCGCATCCTTCATCCGCCGCACGGCGGCGAACGACAGGCAGCCGGTCGGCTCGACGACGATCTTCATCCGCGTGGCGAAGAAGCGCATGCAGTCGACGAGTTCCGCGTCCGTCGCGGTCAGGATGTCGTCGACGTCGCGGCGCAGGATCGGGAACGTCAGGTTGCCGAGATGCTGCGTCTGCGCGCCGTCGGCGATCGTACGCGGCGTGTCGATGTGCACGATCGTGCCGGACCGGAACGATTGCTGGGCGTCGTTGCCGGCTTCGGGCTCGACGCCGTACAGCTTCGCATGCGGCGACAGCGCACGCGTGGCGAGCGCGGTGCCCGACAGCAGCCCGCCGCCGCCGAGCGGCGTGAACACCGCGTCGAGCGGGCCGACTTCGTCGAACAGTTCCTTGGCCGCGGTGCCCTGGCCGGCGATCACGTCCGGGTGATCGTAGGGCGGAACCAGCGTGAGCCCGTGCTTCTCCGCGAGCGCGCGCCCGATCTGCTCGCGATCCTCGGTGTAGCGGTCGTAGGTCACGACATTGCCGCCGTAGCCGCGCGTCGCGGCCATTTTCGCGGCCGGCGCGTCCTGCGGCATCACGATCGTCGCGGGAATGCCGAGGATGCGTGCCGACAGCGCGATCGCCTGCGCATGGTTGCCCGACGAGAACGCGACGACGCCGTGGCGCCGCTGTTCCGCGTTGAAGCGCGACAGCGCGTTGAATGCGCCGCGGAACTTGAAGGCGCCCATGCGCTGCAGGTTTTCGCACTTGAAGAACACCTGCGCGCCGAGTGTGTCGTCGACCGTGCGCGACGTCATGACGGGCGTGCGGTGTGCGTGGCCTTCGAGCCGGGCCGCCGCGGCGGCGACGTCGTCGTACGTGGGAAGCATCGGAGAGTTCATGGTCGCTCGAGAGTCGAAAAGATCAGTCAACGGGAAAACTCGAAATGGGGAGGCCGGACGCGCGACGCGTCACTTCGCGTCGTTGTAGACGGTGGCGCGCGAGACGCCGAGATGCTGCGACACGATCTCCATCGCGCGGCGCACCTCGAGGAAGCCGTCGGCCTTCAGCGTCTGCATCAGCTCGCGGCGCTGGTCGGTCTTCAGCTCGCGCGGCGTCGTCGCGAGGCGCGTCGCGAATGCGTCGATGCGCTGCCGGATCGCGTCGGCACCGGCCGGGTCGAGCGTTTCGACGACGGCTTCGCCGTCCGTGCGGCAGAACTGGTTGAGCATGCCCTGGAAGCCACGGAACAGCGTGACGTCGGCATTCAGGCACAGCGCGGCCACGTAGCGCCCGGCCGAATCCTTGATGCCGATCGACGTGCTTTTCGCGGTGCGGCCGTCGGCGAAGCGGTTCGGGTAATTCGCGAGCACCTGCGGGAAATCGTCGTCGGCGATGCGGGCGAGGCCGAGTTCGGTCGCGGGATCGCCAACCGCGCGTCCGGACAGGTTGTTGTGGATCGCGAGGATCGCATGCTCGGGCGTGCGCAGGTCGTGCACGACGACCTCGGTGAACGGCGCGAACATCTCGCCGAGCCCTTCGGCGATGCGCTGCACCTGCTCGATCAGCGATGCCTGCTCCGACGGCGGCGATTTGCGGTTCGTGCTCATGCGTGGTCCTGGGAGGCGGGCGTGTCCGTCGTTTCCGGCCGCGTGATGTCGGCCAGCAGCGGGCGCGCGATCCGGACATAGTCGGCCGCGTCGAGCACGACCGAGCGGTCGAGGCGGCCCGCGTTGAACGCGATCTCGGCGTTGCGCTCGACCAGGGCCGGATCGACGACGAGCGTCACGTTCGGATCGAATACGAATGGCGGCACGGCGCCCATCACGCAGCGCGTGACGGCGGCCGCGACGTCGGGCGACGCGAGCGTCGCCTTGCGCCGGCCCACCGCATCGGCGACCTTGCGGAAGTCGATCTTCAGATGGCCGGGAATCACCGCGAGCGCGGCGGTGTCGCCGCCATCCTTGAACGTGCAGAGCATCGCCTTCGCGCCCTGTTCGGGGCGTGTGCCGCGCAGCGCGGCGATCGCGTCGGATTTGCCTTCCGCCGGATGCTCGAGCACGCGGAAACGCGCGCCGGACGTATTCAGCAGTTCGCAAAGGGTGTCGAAAACGGGAGAGTCGTTCATGTCGATCCGGGACGCAGGCCGATGCGCTGACGCGCGCGTATCAAATAATCGTCCAAGTATAGACGTTTTGTCATGGTGATGACAAAGCCTGACGGTCGTCGTTGCTCCCGGCCTGATCGAAGCGTGCCCGTCCTTCAGCAGCCGAAAGGGCATTTCATATCGCGAGATGCTGGCCGGATTCCTGCCGCCGCGTTTTACCGCCGCTTGAAACCGTGTTTTGCATCGCAAAAACGCTTGGCTATCTCATTGAAAAACAATAGAAATTTATATCTTATGTCTTATATAAGACTTGACCGAAATCGCGCCGGGCGGGATTACTATTGAGTCCATGCAGTTCGCTTCGTCACACGCGGCGGGCACGCTGAACCCTTTACTCAAATGCGCTTCGTTCCCAGGAGATAGACATGTCCCAATATCAAGACGACATCAAGGCAGTGGCAGGTTTGAAGGAAAACCACGGCAGCGCGTGGAATGCCATCAACCCGGAATACGCCGCCCGCATGCGTGCCCAGAACAAGTTCAAGACCGGGCTGGACATCGCGAAGTACACCGCGAAGATCATGCGCGCCGACATGGCCGCGTACGATGCCGATCCGTCCAAGTACACGCAGTCGCTGGGCTGCTGGCACGGCTTCATCGGCCAGCAGAAGATGATCTCCATCAAGAAGCACTTCAACAGCACCGAACGCCGCTACCTGTACCTGTCGGGCTGGATGGTCGCCGCGCTGCGCTCGGAGTTCGGCCCGCTGCCGGACCAGTCGATGCACGAAAAGACCTCCGTCAGCGCGCTGATCCGCGAGCTGTATACGTTCCTGCGCCAGGCCGACGCCCGCGAGCTGGGCGGCCTGTTCCGCGAGCTGGATGCCGCGAAGGACGCGGCCGCCAAGGCCGCGATCCAGCAAAAGATCGACAACCACGCCACGCACGTCGTGCCGATCATCGCCGACATCGACGCCGGTTTCGGCAATGCGGAAGCGACCTACCTGCTGGCCAAGCAGTTCATCGAAGCGGGCGCATGCTGCATCCAGATCGAAAACCAGGTGTCGGACGAGAAGCAGTGCGGCCACCAGGACGGCAAGGTCACGGTGCCGCACGAGGACTTCCTCGCGAAGATCCGCGCGATCCGCTATGCGTTCCTGGAGCTGGGCGTGGACGACGGCATCATCGTCGCGCGTACCGATTCGCTGGGCGCCGGCCTGACCAAGCAGATCGCCGTGACCAACGCGCCGGGCGACCTGGGCGACCAGTACAACTCGTTCCTCGATTGCGAAGAGCTGTCGGCCGACCAACTGGGCAACGGTGACGTCGTCATCAAGCGCGACGGCAAGCTGCTGCGTCCGAAGCGCCTGCCGAGCAACCTGTTCCAGTTCCGCGCCGGCACGGGCGAAGCGCGTTGCGTGCTCGACTGCATCACGTCGCTGCAGAACGGCGCCGACCTGCTGTGGATCGAAACCGAAAAGCCGCACATCGCGCAGATCGGCGGCATGGTCCGCGAGATCCGCAAGGTGATCCCGAACGCGAAGCTGGTGTACAACAACAGCCCGTCGTTCAACTGGACGCTGAATTTCCGCCAGCAGGCCTACGACGCGATGAAGGCCGAAGGCAAGGACGTGTCGGCTTACGACCGTGCGCAGCTGATGAGCGTCGAATACGACGAATCCGAACTGGCCAAGCTGGCCGACGAGAAGATCCGTACGTTCCAGGCCGATGCATCGCGTGAAGCAGGCATCTTCCACCACCTGATCACGCTGCCGACGTACCACACGGCCGCGCTGTCGACCGACAATCTGGCCAAGGAATACTTCGGCGACCAGGGCATGCTCGGCTACGTGGCGGGCGTGCAGCGCAAGGAAATCCGTCAGGGCATCGCCTGCGTGAAGCACCAGAACATGTCCGGTTCGGACATCGGTGACGATCACAAGGAATACTTCAGCGGCGAAGCGGCGCTGAAGGCAGCAGGCAAGGACAACACGATGAACCAGTTCTGATCGTCGTCCGACCCGAAGCACGACGCCAGCCCCTTGGGGTTGGCGTTTTTTTTGCCTGCCCGAGCAAGTGCGTTACCCGCGCACGCCCTTCGCGGCGTGCCGGTTCGTCGGCACGCCGTCGATCTCGTCGAGATCGACGAAGCATCCGTGACTGTCGATCATCTCGCCCACGTCGTGCCGGAATCGTGCGTCGTCGCCAACCGCGTCGAACAATGCCGGCGGATCGTCATCGCGGCGACCGGCAGTACTCCTCGACGATTCGCGTCGTAGCCGGGCGCGTATTACCCCGGATTGCCACGCGTACCGTCATGAGCGGTGGCTGCATCGGGGCATTCGATCAGGATGTTTGTGTGCGCAACCTAATTCAGGGTTTGCCTGAGTAGCGAAAACGCGAATGGGCGCTGTGCGTGTTCGCATTGCCCGCATGGACGATACGCGGGTTGAAATTACCGCTCGCGCGAAACCCTTGCCGGGCGGCTGTTGCGGCCGTTTTGTCCCCCAGTCGCCTGCGATGACACCGTAAAAAAGCACCTGTCTGCAACGCGCGTGCCGGTGCGCCGTCACAGTTGTTTCTTGTTGCAACGCAACGCCCGCCCAATAACGGCGATGGTATGCTGGCCGGCATGGAGTTGTATGGCAGGTTGCTTGCATGGCGAAACTCGCGTTCGCACCCTCTAACGAGACTTCACCTTCTCTCGCACGCATCGCGGCATCGACGCGCGCTCCGCTCGCGCGTCCCGTTCCACGTGCCGCATCTTCCTGCGCTCCGCACGCATTCCCCATCTCGCGGGCTAGCCCGCATCCCCCATCCCCGCCCAATAATCTGGAGACATCCCCATGTCGCAAAACACTTTGGCCGAAGCGACGCACGGCCCGCTGATCGCTCCGCCGGCTTTCGTCAAACATCGCAAGCTGATCGACTGGGTAGCGCGCATTGCGGCGCTCACGGAGCCCGAGCGCATCGTATGGTGTGACGGTTCGCAGGAAGAATACGACGCGCTGTGCCAGGCGATGGTCGACCAGGGCACGCTCACACGCCTGAATCCGGCGAAGCGCCCGAACTCGTATCTCGCGCAATCCGATCCGTCGGACGTCGCGCGCGTCGAGGATCGCACGTTCATCTGCGCGGCGTCGCGCGACGACGTCGGCCCGACCAACAACTGGATCGATCCGGCCGAAATGCGCGAGACGCTCAACGGGCTGTTCCGCGGTTCGATGCGCGGTCGCACGTTGTACGTCGTGCCGTTCTCGATGGGGCCGCTCGGCTCGCCGATCGCGCACGTCGGCGTCGAGCTGTCCGACAGCCCGTACGTCGCGGTGAACATGCGGATCATGACGCGCATGGGGCGCGACGTGTACGACGTGCTCGGCGAGGACGGCGATTTCGTGCCTTGCGTGCACAGCGTCGGCCATCCGCTCGAGGCCGGCCAGCAGGACGTGCCGTGGCCGTGCAATCCGGTCAAGTACATCGTGCACTTCCCGGAAACGCGCGAGATCTGGAGCTTCGGCTCGGGCTACGGCGGCAACGCGCTGCTCGGCAAGAAGTGTTTCGCACTGCGCATCGCGTCGACGATGGGCCGCGATCAGGGCTGGCTCGCCGAACACATGCTGATCCTCGGCGTGACGTCGCCGGCCGGCAAGAAGTATCACGTCGCGGCCGCGTTTCCGTCCGCGTGCGGCAAGACCAACTTCGCGATGCTGATCCCGCCGCAGGGCTTCGACGGCTGGAAGGTCACGACGATCGGCGACGACATCGCGTGGTTGAAGCCCGGCCGCGACGGCCGCCTGTATGCGATCAATCCGGAAGCCGGCTTCTTCGGCGTGGCGCCGGGCACGGGCGTGAAGACCAATCCGAACGCGATCGCCACGCTGAAGGAAAACGTGATCTTCACGAACGTCGCGCTGACGGAAGACGGCGACGTGTGGTGGGAAGGGCTGACCGACACGCCGCCCGCGAAGCTGACCGACTGGCAGGGCAATCCGTGGACGCCCGAAACGGCCAAGGAAACCGGGCGCAAGGCCGCGCATCCGAACTCGCGCTTCACCGCGCCGGCTGCGCAGTGCCCGTCGATCGACGACGACTGGGAAAACCCGGCCGGCGTGCCGATCGACGCGTTCATCTTCGGTGGCCGCCGCTCGACGACGGTGCCGCTCGTGACCGAGGCGCGCGACTGGGTGGAAGGCGTGTACATGGCCGCGACGATGGGTTCCGAGACGACCGCGGCAGCCGTCGGCAAGCAGGGCATCGTGCGCCGCGATCCGTTCGCGATGCTGCCGTTCTGCGGTTACAACGTCAGCGATTATTTCGCGCACTGGCTCGAACTCGGCAAGCAGCTCGAAGCCGCCGGTGCGAAGCCGCCGAAGATCTATTGCGTGAACTGGTTCCGCAAGGATGCGAACGGCAAGTTCGTGTGGCCCGGCTTCGGCGAGAACATGCGCGTGCTGAAGTGGATGCTCGATCGTCTGGAAGGCACCGGCGGTGGCGGCGAGCATGCGTTCGGCGTGTCGCCTTCGTATGAAGACCTGCACTGGGACGGTCTCGATTTCACGCGCGATCAGTTCGATGCGGTGACGTCGATGAACGCGGACGAATGGCGTGAGGAGCTGAAGCTGCATGCGGCGCTGTTCGAGACGTTGAAGCTGCGCTTGCCGGCTGAAATGACCGACACGATGAAGAAGATCGAGCAGCGTATCGGCGGCTGACGCGCGGAATCGGCGTCGCGCACGTTGCGCGCGGCGCATGGCCCGGCGCCGCATGGCATCGCCGGGCCGAAAACGAACGACGCCCCGGGCCATCCATCGCGTGGCCCGGGGCGTCGTTGTTTCCGGTGATCGACGGGCGATCAGCCGAGATCGAGCGCGTTCGTCAAATCGCCCGGCGGCGTCGCGCCGCGTGCGGCGAACGCGTTGTTGCGCAGGACCACGCCGTCGAGCGGCGCGAGGCCGTGCACGCGGCTGATGAAGCGCAGGATCGAGTTCGTGTCGTACAGCGTGTGATCGACGAAGCCCTTTTTCGCGAACGGCGAGATCACGAGCGCCGGGATCCGCGAGCCGGGGCCCCAGCGATCGCCGACCGGCGGCGCGACGTGATCCCACCAGCCGCCGTTCTCGTCGTGCGTCATCACGATCACGGTGTTTTCCCATTGCGGCCCGCGCCGGATATGGTCGATCACGGTCGCGATGTGACGGTCGCCCGATTCGATGTCCGCATAGCCCGCATGCATGTTCAGGTTGCCCTGCGGCTTGTAGAACGTGACGGCCGGCAGGCGGCCCGCGTCGATGTCGGCGATGAAGCGGTTGGTCGACGGCGCGTCGCCGAGCCCTGCATCGCGCAGGTGCTTGCGGCGGGCTTCGGTGCCGGGCGCGTAGTTCGCGAAGTAGTTGAACGGCTGGTGGTGGTACTGAAAGTCGGGCACGGCGCCGGTGTCGCGATGCTCGAGCGCGTACTGCCACGCGCCGCTGTACCACGCCCAGTCGATGTTCTTTTCCGACAGGCGGTCGCCGATCGTCGCGTAGCCCTGCGGCGGCATCACGCGATGGTCGGCCGGATCCGCATACGCAGCGTTGCCCGGATCGGGCGGCGGCACGTAGCTCGGCTGGTACGGCGGCGCCATCGTGTTCACGCCGTAGCCGTCCGGCGTCAGCGGGCCGTCGGCCGCGAACTTCGGCGGGCCGTCGAGCGCGGACGCGGGCGAATCGTCGGCGAGCTTCAGGCGCGTGCCGGCCGGGTCGTCGCCTTCGACCTGCGACAGCAGTTTCGCCGCATGCGGATGCTTGTGCGCGTCCGGATACCGCGGCGGCTGCGCGGAGATCAGGAACATGTGGTTCAGCCACGAACCGCCGAAGGCCGCCATGAAGAAGTTGTCGCACAGCGTGTATTGCCGGGCGAGATTCCACAGGCGCAGCGTGTCGGCCGAATTGCGGTAGTGGCCCATCACGAGGCCGCCCGAATCGGCCCATGCGGCGAACTGGTCGTTGCGGCCGCCCGCGATCTGCATCTGGTTCTGGTAGAAGCGATGCCATAGATCGCGCGTGATCACACCGTTCGGCAGCGGCTTGCCCTGCGCGTCGGTAATCGGGAACGGCGCGTTCGGCAGCTTGTCGATGTCGCGCTCGGCGATCGCGTAGCGCTTGCCGTCCACTTCCTGCGCCTGCGGCACGAGCCCGCCCCAGATCTTCGGCAGCACCGGCAATGGCGTCTTGCCGTCGCGATCGAGCTGTCGTGCCTGTTCGGGCCGCACTTCGCCGAGCGGATAGCGCACGCCCGGGAAATCGCCGTACAGGTTCGCGAAGCTGCGATTTTCCGCATAGATCACGACGATGTGGCGCACGCGCTGGCGCAACGCTTCGTCGATGCGCAGGTCGGCGGCCGAACGCGGCGCGTTGCCCGCGGTGGTTTCGCAACCGGCGAGCGCGACGCCGGCACCGAACGCAGCGAGGCCGCCGAGCACACGGCGGCGGTCGGGATCGGCGGGCAGGTCGTCGGGGCGATCGGGGGTGTCGTTCACGTCGTGGGCTCCTCGGATGGGCGGTGGGCGTTGTCGTTCGATGCGCGCCGGCGTCGCGCGGGTTGCCGCGACACAGGACGGAATGCAACGGCTGGCATCGCGCGGTGGCGCGACGCGGCTGTCACATAAATGTCATGAACGCGACTATAGCGCGCCAAGGGGGCAGATGAAAGCCGTTCGTCGGACGATTCGACGCTCGCGCGGCGAGCGGTGCGCGACGCCCGCGCGCGAACTAGACTGGAACCAGGGGCGGCGCGTCGCGGCGTGCCGCCCGGGCGAGGATCGCCCCGCGACGCCGGCCGACGGTGTTGCCGAGGCGGCATCGATGCAGCGAACGATGCGAGACAGCGAGGCGACGATGGCGTGGATGCTTGCCGTTTTCGCATGGCGGCCAAGTACCGGTTCCGCGCGCGTGCCGGCGTGAGCGCACGCCGCGCAGCAGAGACGGCCGGTCCGATGCCATGGACAAGAAATTCGACTACCCGGGATTGCTGATCGCGGCGGGCTTCTTCGTGCTGTTCGCCGCGCAGTTGCTGATGCTGCACCCGACGTCGACGCCGATCGCGTACAGCGATTTCCACCGGCTCGTCGCTGCGCGGCTCGTCGACGATCTCGAGGTCGGCCCCGCGTCGATCTCGGGCGCGCTGAAGATGCCGCAGGCCGGCACGATGCTGCCGGCGTCCGACGCGGCGGTCGTGCAGCAGGCCGGCGCGCCGTGGCGCTTCACGACCAGCCGCGTGACCGACGAACACCTGATCGACACGCTGACCGCCGCCGGCATCCGCTATCACGGCACGCCCGATACCGGCTGGATCGCGTCGCTCGCGTCGTGGCTGCTGCCGCTCATGCTGTTCGTGTTCGTGTGGAACATGATGCTGCGCAAGCGCGGCGGGCTGCAGGACTTTACCGGGATGGGCAAGAGCCGTGCGCGCGTGTACGTGCAGCAGGAAACCGGCATCACGTTCGACGACATCGCGGGCATCGACGAAGCGAAGGCCGAATTGCAGCAGCTCGTCGCGTTTCTGCGCAATCCCGATCGCTACCAGCGGCTCGGCGGCAAGATTCCGAAAGGCGTGCTCGTCGTCGGCGCGCCGGGCACGGGCAAGACGCTGCTCGCACGCGCGGTGGCCGGCGAGGCGGCCGTGCCGTTCTTCTCGATCAGCGGCTCGGCGTTCGTCGAGATGTTCGTCGGCGTGGGCGCCGCGCGCGTGCGCGACCTGTTCGAGCAGGCGCAGCAGAAGGCGCCGTGCATCGTGTTCGTCGACGAGCTCGATGCACTCGGCAAGGTGCGCGGCGTCGGCCCGATGTCGGGCAACGACGAGCGCGAACAGACGCTCAACCAGTTGCTGGTCGAGATGGACGGCTTCCAGGCCGGCTCCGGCGTGATCATCATGGCCGCGACGAACCGGCCCGAGATCCTCGATCCCGCGCTGCTGCGGCCGGGCCGTTTCGACCGGCACATCGCGATCGACCGGCCCGACGTGAACGGCCGCCGCCAGATTCTCGGCGTGCACGTGAAGCACGTGAAGCTTGCGGCCGACGTCGATCTCGGCGAGCTTGCGTCGCGCACGCCGGGCTTCGTCGGCGCCGATCTCGCGAACGTCGTCAACGAGGCCGCGCTGCATGCGGCCGAACTCGGCAAGCCGGCGATCGGCATGGCCGACTTCGACGAGGCGATCGACCGCGCGCTGACGGGCCTCGAGCGCAAGAGCCGCGTGATGAACGAGCAGGAGAAGCTGACGATCGCGTATCACGAAGCCGGCCATGCGCTCGTCGCGGAAAGCCGCGCGCATTGCGACCCGGTGAAGAAGGTGTCGATCATTCCGCGCGGCGTTGCCGCACTCGGCTACACGCAGCAGGTGCCGACCGAGGATCGCTACGTCCTGCGCCGCAGCGAGCTGCTCGACCGGATCGATGCGTTGCTCGGCGGGCGCGTGGCGGAAGAGCTCGTGTTCGGCGATGTCTCGACCGGTGCGCAGAACGACCTCGAACGCGCGACCGCGATGGCGCGCCACATGGTCATGCAGTACGGGATGAGCGAGAAGATCGGGCTCGCGACGTTCGACGACGGCGACGCGCGCACGGGCATGCCCGGCACGTGGCATGCGGACGGCGGCCGCTGCAGCGAGCACACCGCGCGCATGATCGACGAAGAAGTGCGCACGCTGCTGACCGATGCGCATGCGCGCGTCGCGGCGACGCTCGGCGAACGGCGCGACGCGCTCGAGCGCATCGCGCAACGGCTGTTGCGATGCGAGGTGCTCGAACGCGACGCGCTGCAGGCGCTGATCGACGGACGCATCGAACCGTCGTCGGCGACGTCGGCGTTACCGGGCGACGAAACGAATGCGCGCGGCGGCGCGATCGGAACGGAGCAGGCCTCCGCCGTCGAACGCGATTTCGTCGCGTACGGACGGCCGCACGAATCCGATCGCTGAAGTCGTTGCGCGGGCCGGCGACGGCGCGCGTCGATATTCCTTCTATTTCGCCATGGAGTCGCGATGAGCGGCGCGCACGCATCGATCGAACGGTGTCGTGCTGGCATGCACGACGAAGGGGGGCGCGCGCGTCAGCGCGTCAGGATTCGGTCGCGGCCGCAACTTCGGCCGCTTCGGCGAGCGCGTCGAGAAAGCGCGTGCGCCACCAGTGCACGTCGGTCTTGCGCACGATCGCCATCAGCGCGGCGTGACGCTGGCGGCGCTCTTCGAGCGGCATCGTGAGCGCGCGCTGGATCGCCTGCGCGGTGCCTTGCGTGTCGTACGGATTGACGAGCAGCGCCGATTTCAGTTGCTCGGCCGCGCCCGCGAAACGCGACAGCACGAGCACGCCGGGGTCGGCCGCGTCCTGCGCGGCGAGGAACTCTTTCGCGACGAGATTCATCCCGTCGCGCAGCGGCGTGACGAGGGCGACCCGGCTCGCGCGGTAGAGGCCCGGCAGGCGCTTGCGCGCGACGGTGCGGTGAATGTAGCGCATCGGCATCCATTCGAGCTCGCCGTAGTCGCCGTTGATCGCGCCGCACAGGCTGTCCATCTCGCGCCGCAGGTCGTCGTAGGCGCCGAGATCCTCGCGGCTCGGTGCGGCGATCTGGATCAGCGTCGCACGGTCGCGGTTCTCCGGATACTGCTCGAGCAACTCGCGGAACGCGTGCACGCGCTGCGGCAGCCCTTTCGTGTAATCGAGCCGGTCGACCCCGACCAGCAACTGGCGGCGCGAATATTCGTCGCGCATGCGTTCGAACATCGCGAGGCCGTCGCGGTCGCGCGCGAGCGACTCGAATTCGTCGACGTTGATGCCGATCGGAAACGCGCCGGCCGACAGCGTGCGGCCGAACGCGCGCAGTCGGCCGTCCGGCAGCCGTGCCGCCCCGGCTTCCGCTTCGACGTAGTGTTCGAAGTGGAGCAGATCCGATTCGGTCTGGAAGCCGACGAGGTCGTACGCGAACAGCGCGCGCATCAGCCATTCGTGCTCGGGAATCGCGGCCATGATCGGCGGCGGCGGCATCGGGATGTGCAGGAAGAAGCCGATCGGATTCGTGCAGCCCATCGCGCGCAGTTCGGCCGCGAGCGGAATCAGCTGATAGTCGTGGACCCAGATGGTGTCGTCGGGCCGCAGCAGCGTGCGCAGCTTGCGCGCGAACAGCTGGTTCACGCGTCGGTAGCCGTCGGCGAAGCGCCGGTCGAACTGCGCGAGATCGAGCCGGTAGTGAAACACCGGCCACAGCACGTTGTTCGAGTAACCGAGATAGTAAGCGTCGTAATCCTGCGGATCGAGATCGACCGTCGCGAGCTGGATGCCGCCGACGTTCTGGACCTGCACGTCGTCGCCATGCGCGCTTTGCTCGTCGCCGCTGCGTAGCCTGCCGCTCCAGCCGAACCAGACGCCGCCGGTTTCCTGCAGGCTGTCCTTCACGGCTACGGCGAGGCCGCCGGCCGCGGCTTTACGGGGATCTGCGATGCGATTGGATACGACGACGAGTCGGCTCACCAGCTCTCCTGACGATTGTTGGGGAAGGTTCGTGCGGCCAAGGCGCGAGAGGCAGACGCCGCCATCGGCGCGCGGTGCGCGATACGACGGGGCCGCATGGCGATCGGACGGGAGTCAGGGCACGCGATTCGCCGTCCGGTCGAAAAGTGCTTTTTTAGGATACTCGTCATTCGTGCGTTTTAAAAGTCCGTGTCGACGAACGGCTCGGACGAACAGGTCGCACGTATCGATGGCGCCGGTCCTGCAACCGGCGCTGCCCGGGCGGGACCGAAACTTGCGCCGCGCTGCGACGCAGTGTGTGCCGGGTCATGCGGCGCGTCGGGCGCAATGGTGCGGACGACGCGCATGCCGTTACGCGGCGGCCGGTTGCCAGTGGCGCGTGTCGGCTTCCAGTGCATGCGTGCCGGGCGATACCGCATGCGCGCCAGCCGGCATCCGGAACGCGGCGACCGTTTCGGACAACTCGCGGCCCTGCGCCTCGAGCGACTTCGATGCGGCGGCCGCCTGCTCGACGAGCGCCGCGTTCTGTTGCGTCGTCTGGTCCATCTGCGTGATCGTCAGGTTCACCTGGTCGATGCCGCGGCTCTGCTCGGCCGACGCGGCCGCGATCTCGCCCATGATGTCCGTCACGCGCGCCACGGCCTGCGTGACGTCGGACATCGTCTTGCCGGCTTCGCCCGCGAGCGCGGAGCCGTCGCGGATCGTCTGCACCGACGCGGAGATCAGCGCCTTGATTTCCTTCGCCGCCGTCGACGAGCGCTGCGCGAGACTGCGCACCTCGCTCGCGACGACCGCGAAGCCGCGACCCTGTTCGCCCGCACGGGCGGCTTCGACCGCCGCGTTGAGTGCGAGGATGTTGGTCTGGAACGCGATGCCTTCGATGATGCCGGTGATGTCGGCGATCTTCGACGAGCTGTGGCCGATCTCCGTCATCGTGTCGACCACGCGGCCGACCACCGAGCTGCCGCGTTGCGCGACGTCCGACGCATTCGCGGCGAGCGTGCTCGCCTGCTGCGCGTTTTCCGCGTTCAGGCGCACCGTGGACGTGAATTGCTCCATCGTCGCCGCGGTTTCCTGCAGTGAAGCAGCCTGTTCCTCGGTGCGCTGGCTCAAGTCGAGGTTGCCCGATGCGATCTCGCTCACCGCGTGCGCGATGCTGTTCGACGAGTCGCGTACGCGGCCGACGATGCCGGTCAGCCGCTCGTTCATCGTCCGCAGCGCATCGAGCAGGTCGCGCGTTTCGTCGTTGCCGCGCACCTCGATGCGGCTGCCGAGATCGCCGTTCGCCACCGTGCGCGCGACGTCGACGGCCGAGCCGATCGGCGCCGTGATCTTGCGCGTGAGCCACAGGCCGCCGCCGGCCGCGATCGCGACGGCGATCAGGCAGATGCCGGCCAGCAGGTTGCGCTCCCCCGTGTAGCGATCCGCGAATGCCTGCGCGATCGCGATTTCGCGTTCATGCGTATAGGTCGCGTAGGCGTCGGTCGCACGCACCAGTTGCGCGAGCAGCGGGCGGCAATTGTCGTCGATGTCGGCGATCGCGTCGTCCTTCCTGCCGGCCTGCGCGAGCCCGACGATGCGCAGCGCAACGGGCCCGTAGCGGGTTTCGATGCGCACGATCTCGGCTACCAGCTCGCGTGCGCGATCGGACGTGTCGGTCGCGTTCGCCATGAGGTCGTTGAGCTTTGCGAGATGGTCCTGCACGTCCTTGTGCGCGTGGTTCACCTCGGCCAGTTCGGCCTCGATGTCGGACGGCCGCGTGGCGAGCACGAGATTGCGCGCGGCGATCGCGCGCCGGTCGACCGCGGTGCGGATTTGTGCGGCCAGGCTGGCCCGCGCGTTGATGCCGTTCATGTAGCGTGAAAACTCGGCGTTCGTATCGGACAGTGCCTTGAGCGCCATGCCCGATACGGTCACGACCACCGCGGCCAGCAGGCCGAAGCCGCCGAGGAGTTTCGTTTTGATGCTGATTCTGACGATTTTCACGTTTCGGCCCCTGTGCGTGTGGTTGTAAATGGAATTTATCGTTCGACCAGATACGGGTTCGTGCCGGTTTTAACGGGTATTCGGGATGATTCTTTACCCTTCGAAAACCCTTACATTCATTTTTCTTGGCACTGACGGCCTTATTGGGCGGTCGTTCTTGATCTTGATCAAAAGGCTCGTGGGGTGCTTTTATTCGATGTGTTATGCGCGGAATTTGAATGTGTTTTTACTGGTGAAACAAAAAACATCTTTTTTATGATATTTGTCTGATGATTTCGTTCTGATTTGCCGACGAATAAGGGAATTTCGTTGCGGTGCGCGCGTTCGACGTGAGCGACGTAATCGAAGTAATCGGCGCGATGGATTGACGAATAAACGGAGCGGCGCGGCCGGTTCGGTTCGCGCCGGTAAAAGGCCCGCGGCGGGCGCCGCGAGCCGTACGAGGGTCAGAACGTGGTGCGCAATCCGGCCATCACGCTGCGGCCGCCTTCCGGTGCGAAACCGCGTACCACCGAAGTCGAGTAGCGGATCTCCTGGTTCGTCAGGTTGTCGCCGCGCAGGTACGCGAGCCAGTGCGTCGCGCCGACACGGAACTTGTAGGTCAGCATCACGCCGAGCGACGTGTAGCCGTCCGTCGAGAAGTCGTTGTCGGGTACGCGATGCTGCGACCAAGCGTGCGTGACCTGCGCACGCGCACCGAACGGGCCGTAACCGTAGTCGGCCGCAAGCGTCGCACGCAGCGGCGCGATGCGCGGCAGCGGCTGGCCCGTATCGACGTTGCGCGCGTGCGTGTAGTCGGCCGTCAGTTCGAGATCGACCGTATGGCCGCGCCGCGCGAATGCACGCCACTTGCCGTCCAGCTCGATGCCGTAGAACTCGGCGCGCACGCCGCGATAGATCGCCTCGTTGAGCGAGCCGTCGGTGCCGGGCGCGACGGGCTCGCCGTCGTCGTCCACCACGCGGCCGGTGTTGTACTCGGTCAGGTAGTTCGAGAAGCGGTTGTAGAACACGCCGACGCTGCCGCGGTTCGGCCCGCTCGCATAGCGCAGCGACAGGTCGGTCGACACGGCTTTTTCCTTCGACGCGTTCGGGTTGCCGATCAGGAACTGGCCGGTCGCATCGTGCGGGCCGTTCGAATACAACTCGTAGAAGGTCGGCGCGCGTTCGGTGTAGGCGACGTTCGCGGCGACCGACCATACCGGCGTCAGCGAGAACAGCGCGCCGGCCGACAGGCTGCCGGCGTTGAGATCGCGCGGCTGCGCGAGCGCGAATTTCTCGACGCCCGCCGGATCGGGATCGACCTTCACGTGCTCGAAGCGGCCGCCGAGGCTCAGCTTCAGCGCCGGGACGACCTGCCATTCCTCCAGGCCGAACAGCGCGACGCTGTTGGTGCGCGTGGACGGCACGAGCAATTCGTCGCCGAGCGCGGAAAAAGTGTTCTGGCCGAACTGCACGCCGATCGCACCTTCGAACGGGCCGATCTTGCGATGGCGCGCCTCGATGCGCGCCTCGTAGCCGCGGTTGCGGAAGGTGGTCGCCGTCTCGCCGTTGTCGACTTCCTTGTGGCGGTAGTCGGTGTACGCGAAGTCGAATTTCAGCGTCGTGAAGGGTCCGCTCAGGTTGCGCACCTCGGACGCGAGCGCGAGGCGTTCCTGGCGCATCCGCAGCCGCACGTCGCTTTCCGCGACGGAGCCGTAGTTCGATTCGTAGCCGCTGTACGACAGGCCTGCGAAACCGTCCGCCCACGTGTACGACGCGCCGACCGCACCGCCGTGCACGCGGCCGTCGCTGTTCGGCACGCTGCCTTCCGGTTGCGGCGTGTCGGGGCCGTCGATCGCGCGTTGCTGGCTGCTGCGCGCGTAGCCGGGAATCCGCAGCTTGCTCGTTTCGCGATCGAATGCATCGACGTGGAACGCGAAGCGGCCGTTGCCGCCTTCGACCTGCGCGGCACCCGCGCGCACGGAATTCGCGCCGCCGTAGCGCGCGTCGAGCGCGCCGGTCACACCCTCGATCGCTTCGCGCGGAATCCGGTTGTCGATCGTGTTGACCACGCCGCCCACCGCGTTGCCGCCGTACAGCAGCGCGGCCGGCCCGCGCACGATTTCGACGCGCTCGATCGACAGCGGATCCTGCGGCACCGCATGGTCGTACGACAGCGACGACGCGTCATACGCCGCGACGCCGTTCTGCAGCAGCCGGATCCGGTCGCCGTCCATCCCGCGGATGATCGGACGGCCGACCATCGGCCCGTAGGTGGTGGTCGACACGCCGGGCAGCCCGTTGAGCGTTTCGCCGAGCGAATCGGCCTGGCGGCGCGTCAGCGCATCGCCGGAAAGCTGGACGGTCGGTGCGATCAGTTCGGTGTCGCCGAGCGGGTTCGCGGTCACGAAGATCGGTGCGAGCGGCGCAGGTGCGGCGGCCGGCGTGCCGGACGCATCGGTCTGCGCGTGGGCGACGGCGGCGAACAGTATCAGCGACAAGGACGAGAGCGGGCGAAGCGGTAAGCGAGGGAGGTCGCGCATGGTCGGTGAATCGGTTGGAATCGGATCGGATAACGAGCCATGCGGATCATCGCTGGATACGATATATTGTTGCGTCACTGACGCGCAATGACCCGTTGGAACATGGCTCGGCGAGGCGCAGCCACCTGGGTTGGAACGGCGTCAGGCGGACGAGCACGCGAAATGATATGTTATATCATGTCAAATTCCAAGCCGAACGGCAGGATCCTGTCGGGTTTCTGTCGGATCGGCTAGGGTCGCGGCAGCAGCGGGGCGGCGTGCAACCGCCGGCGCGGGCTTTCGCGTCGACCGGCGCGAAGCCGCATCGACCGGCGCGGCGGCACGGTGGCGCTCAACGGCCCGCCTCCGGGCGATTTCCCGTTGCCGATCTTCTCGACCGTGCTGAATGGCATCACCGTACGCAGGTCGATCGTCGGCAAGCCGCGCAATCTTCAGGAGTCGCTCGATTTCGCGGCGCACGCCTGGTGCGCGCGTATCCGCCGCGACCGGCTCGCCAGCATCGACGACGTATTCGCGAAGCCGAGGGAAGGGACGGTCGACGGACGCATCGCGCCCGATGCCCTGAACAAGCGCACGGCGCCGCGCGACGCATGGCGTCGTGCGGCGCCGGAGCGGTCATCCTCGCATCACGGCGCGAAGAACACGTCGGTGCGGTTCGTCAGGTTGCCAGCGTTGGTCTGGACGAAGAACGGATGGAACGACGACGACGGGAGGACGTCGAGCCCCTGGTAGTCGCCGATGAAGAACCCTTCGGCGTTGGGCGCGAGCTTCATGTCGAACGGGCCGCCGACGCGCCGCTCGTCGGCGAACGTGGCGCCGCCGTCGTGCGAGATCTTGCGCCAGAAGCCGGTCGGCAGCGTCGTCGTGTTGCCGGCCTGCAGGTCGCGGAAGTCGTAGTACGTGACCATCACCGCGCCCGTGTTGTCGACGCGCACCGACGGATTGAACGCGGGGCGCCCGGTCGGCGTGTTCACCTGTAGCGGCGCACTCCATGTCGCGCCGCCATTCTTCGACGTCGATATCGCGATCTCGTCGTACGTGCCGCCGTTGAAGCGGCTGTCTTGCCACACGACGTAGAGTTGTCCCGATGCCGGGTCGATCGCCGGCTCCGGAATGATGTCGCCGGTGCGCACGGGTTCGCCGGTGTTCGGATCCGTGACGCCGACCGTCTGCAGTCCCGCGATCACCTGCGGCTTGGTCCACGTCGCGCCGTCGTCGGTCGACTTGATGAACGCGACCTTGCCGGCCGCCTTGCTGAACGGCGGCTGGATCAGGTCGAAGAAATCGTAGAGCGTGCCGCTCTTCGGATCGACGACGATCTGGTTGCCGATCGTCTGCTGACGCGAAGGAACGTCGACGATGACCTTCGCGGCGCTCCACGTCTTGCCGCCGTCGGTCGTCTTCGAGAACAGCGTCGGCCCGCGGAACGCCTGCGTGTGCAGGTTCGCGTACGGGTTGCCGTTCGGCAGTTCGAGGCGGTCCCATACCGCGTACGCGGTGCCGGCCTTCACCGGGTTGGCGGTCACCGATTCCTTGTCGTTGAAGAATTGCGTCGTCGGTTCATCGTTCGCGATCAGCACGGCAGGGCTGCTCCACGTCTGTCCGCCGTCGGTCGAGACCGATGCGCCGACCGCATTGCTGTTGTTCGACTGATTGAACGAGATCGACACCGAATACGCGGTGCCGTCCGGCCCGAACGATACCCATGGATCGGATGCGCGCTCGTACTTCAGTCCGCCCGGCGCGCATGCGCTGAACGGCTGCGGCGTGCGCGCCCAGGTTGCGCCGGCATCGAACGAGTAGCCGGCGACGAGCCCGTGGGCGCCGCCGTTCGACCAGCGGTCCTGCTGCCACACGCCGATCATGTTGTTCGGGTTCGCGGGGTTGACCGCGAGCCACGGTTCGACTTCAGCATTCACGTAGTTGACGCCCGGGCCGCCGATGGTGCACGCGGCGAACGGGCTCGGGCCGGACACGACGGTGGGCTCGGCGTGCGCCGCGGCAGCGGCGGCCAGCGCCATCGCGGCGGACAGGCGGGTGACAAGCGGATGGGACACGATCATGCGTCGCATGGACGACTCCTCGATGAGGTGCGGATGCGCTGGCGGGGCACGACGAGGCGACCCGATCCGGGGCGCGGCCGATCATGCCGCGCACGTCGTTACGGGTCGTTCAGCATGCCGCTTCGGTCATCGCCATCCGCGTGCGCTGGATGCCGCCAGCGCTTCGGTTAAGACTCCTCTTCATTTTCATTGCTTGTCGGGTGTGCCTGCGATGTCGACCCGACGGGAAAGCCGGTCAGAGCATGCGACGAATGTGTCGAAGTGGATTGCAATGTAGGCGATTCGAATGCGGCGCGACAGGCGGTTTTTTGTAACAGAGCGTAGCCGGAAAGCGTTGCCGGAAGCCGGCGCGGGCACGCAAGATTTGCCGCTGCGCCGGCATGAAAATCGAATCGAAAACGCGAATCGCAATCGCTTGCGATTGCGGCCGGCGCGAGCCGGTTGCGAGCGCGCGATGCGCTGCTCAGCGCTCGGCCGGAAACCGCTCCTGCAACGCGTGCAGCCAGCGCGCGACGACATCGAGTTCGTCGTCGGAAAACCCGTCGCACAGCTTGCCGTTGAGTTCGCGCAGCAGCACGCGCGCGCGCTTGAGTGCCGCGTGGCCTTCGTCGGTCAGGTACAGCCGCGTCGCGCGGCCGTCGTCCGAATCGGCATGACGCGTAATGAGGCCGGCTTTCGCCATCCGGTCGGCGAGCCCCGTCATCGCGGACGGCGCGAGCTGCAATGCGGCGCCGACTTCGCCGATCAGCGCGCCGGCCTGCTTCGCGAGGCAGAACAGCACGCCGGCCTGCGCGGCGCTCGCGCGCGTCTCGGTTTCGGCCTTGCGATCGATCCAGCGCTGCACGCGCCGCTGGCCGATGTTCAACATGAAAAACAGGCGTCGGTCTTCGCTCAAGCTGGGTTCCCGGCTGCGATGGAAAGGGAGGGGCGGCCCGCGGCGCGAGGCGTGTCGAGCGCCTGCGCGAGCCAGTCGGCGACGTCGGGCCACAGCACGGCGCCGGGCCGGCTGCGAAAGAAGCCCATGTGCCCGACCGGGCCGCTGCCTGCCGCGCGCGGATCGATCTGGCGGCGTTCGACCTTCGCGCGGGTCAGATAGCTTACCAGCAGGCCGATCGCGGCAGGGTTCGCCCACGGATCGTCGTCGAAGCCGAGCGCGAGGATCGGCAACTGCTGCTTCGAGAAGCGCTCGGCCGCGCCGAGTGTCGGATCGTCGAAGAAGTAGTGCGGCAGCGTCGTCCAGCGGCTCCATTCGCGAAACACGCCGGCCGGCAGATCCTCGCCGAGCCCGAGCCGCTTGCCGGGCACGTAGCCGAGCAGCGCGGACATCAGCGGCCCGAGCACGCGCAGGATCAGCCGCACCTTCAGGCGTTCGGCCGCCTGCGCGATCAGCCGCGTGCTGCCCGCATGCGCGGCGACCAGCACGGCGGCGCGCAGATGGGGCGTCGCGCCGGACAGCCCGATCGCGTGGCCGCCGACGCTATGGCCGACCGCGAGCAGCGGCAGCCCTTCATGCGTGTGCCGGGCCCACGCGGTCGCGGCGCCCACGTCGAGCTCCATCCAGTCGCGCATGCGGGCCTGCAGCGCGCCCAGACGCGCAGGCCGCGAGGCGCCGATGCCGCGATAGTCGTAGGTCAGCGCCGCGAAACCGCGTTCGGTCAGAAAGCGCGCGAAGCCCGCATACAGCCGCTCGGGCACGGCCGTGGCCGGATGGATCAGGACCAGCGCACGCGGCGTCGCGGCCGGCGACCACAGCGTGCCGTGCAGGACATAGCCGTCGGCGGCGGAAAATTCGATGGGGTGGGAGGTCATGGTCGTCCTCGCTCGGGGCAGTTATTTCGTATGCGAACTATAGTCCGCGATTTATTTCGTGCGCGAAATATTTATCGAGGAATCGTTCGAACTCCGTAGTCCGGCGGCCGGCGGCGAGCGCCGCGCAAGTGCGCGCGCTTCATAAAATATTTGCATCTTTGTATAGAAGAATATTGCGCTTGTGTCATGAAGTGGATCGACGTATCTTCACCGGTTCCATCCGTTCCGCCGGCCGTCGCGCAGGCGGAAAGAGGGCGCGCCGTCGCGCGGCCGTCCGCCAACCTTCCGGGAGATCATGTTGCTGAGCCGAATCGTCACGGCGCTCATGCTGGCGCTTGCCGCGCAGCCGGGCATCGCCAAGGACACCGTCACGCTGCGCGTCGGTGAACAGAACTACTTCAACATCCAGGCATCGATGGAAGCGTCCGGCGTGCTGAAGGACCTGCCTTACGCGATCGAATGGAAACATTTCCAGGCCGCCGCGCCGGTCGCCGAAAGCCTGAACGGCAACGCGATCGACATCGGCTTCCTCGGCGATTCCGCGCTGCTCACGCTGGCCGCGCGCGGCGCGCCGGTCAAGGTCGTCGCGGTGTCGCGGCAGAGCCTCGACGGCGTCGCGATCCTAGTGCCGAAGCATTCGCCGGTGCGCACCGTCGCCGACCTGCAGGGCAAGACCATCGCGGTATGGCGCGGCGCCTGGAGCCAGCAGCTCGTGCTGCGCGCGCTCGAACACGCGGGCCTGCGCGCCGATTCGGTGAAGTACGCGTACCTGATGCCGATCGACGCCACCAATGCGCTCGCGAACGGTTCGGTCGATGCGGTATCGCTGTGGGAGCCGTTCGTCAGCACGCTCGCGTTGCGGCAGGGCGCGCGGCCCGTGACGACCGCACAGGGGCTGATGCCGGCGCTGAGCTTCGTCGCCGCGAACGAGCAGGCCGCCTCGGGCAAGCGTGCCGAGATCACCGATTTCCTGCGGCGCGTGGTGGCCGCGCGCCAGTGGGTCGACAGCCATCCGCGCGAGTACGCGGACCTGTGGGCGAAGCGCGCGAAGCTCGAGCCCGACGTCGCGTATCGCTGGCTCGGCAACGCCAAACAACGCGTCGGCCCGGTAGACGAAGCGGCCGCCAAAGATGCGCAGAACACGGCCGACTTCCTGCACAAGGCCGGCGTGATTCCCGCCGCGTACGACACGTCGAAGCTGCTCGACCGCTCGTATGCGGGCGCGTTCGCCGTGCCTGCGCAAAAGACGGCCGCCGCACAATGACCGTGCGGCACGCTTCACGATTTCCAATCGATATATCCAAGGACATCCCGACATGCCAGTCGACATCATCGGCATGATCACCGCGACACCCGGCGCGGAGGTCGACGTACCGGGCGGCGCGGCTGTGCAGCCCGACTACGTGCGCCGCTTCGCGCAGGCGCACGAGGCCGCCGGCTTCGACCAGATTCTGGTCGGCCATTTCAGCAACGCGGCGGACGGCTTCATCGTCGCGTCGTTCGCGGCGGCTGCGACCGAACGCATCCGCCTGCTGCTCGCGCACCGGCCGGGCGTGATCGTGCCGTCGGCCGCCGCGCGGCAGATAGCGACGCTCGACGTGTTCAGCGGCGGAAGGCTGGCGCTGAACGTGGTGTCCGGCGGCGACGATGCGGACTTGCAGCGCGACGGCGACTTCGTGCCGCACGATGCTCGCTATCGCCGCACCCGCGAATATCTCGACGTGCTGAAACGGATCTGGCTGGCCGATGCGCCGGTAGACCACGACGGCGCGTTTTATCGGCTGCGCGGCGCGTCGCCGGTCGTGAAGGGCGCGCAGCGGCCGCATGTGCCGATCTATTTCGGCGGCTCGTCGCCGGCCGCGCTCGCGGTCGCGGGCGAACACGCGGATGTTTACATGACGTGGGGCGAACCGCTCGACGCGGTGCGCGAGCAGATCGCCCGCGTGCGGGCCGCGGCCGCGCCGTTCGGGCGGGCGCCGCGCATCAGCGTGTCGTTCCGGCCGATCGTCGCCGATACCGAGGCGGCCGCGTGGGAGAAGGCCGAGGCGATTCGCGAGCGCGTGCGCGCGGCGCGGCTCGCGAACGGCCAGCCGATCGCCGGCCATGCGCCGCAGAATGCCGGCTCGCAGCGGCTGATGGCGGCCGCCGCGCAGGGCGACGTGCTCGACGAGCGCCTGTGGATGGGCGTCGCGAACCTGACCGGCGCGCGCTGGAACTCGACCGCGCTGGTCGGCACGCCCGAGCAGGTCGCGCGGGCGCTGGGGGCGTATTACCGGCTCGGCGTATCGACGTTCCTGATCCGCGGTTTCGATCCGCTCGACGATGCGCTGGCCTACGGGCGCGACCTGATCCCGGCGATTCATGCGCATATCGCGGAACTCGACCGATATCGGGCCGCGGTGCCGGCGTAGACGAGCCTGCCCGCGAGTCGCGTGCCCCCGGCATCGCCGTCACGGCATGCCGGGGCGCTTGCATGGCGCGTTCAGAACGACGGCAGCCCCGGCGGATTGGTCTCCGCCCGCGCGATCGCCTCGCTCTGCAAACCCCAGCGCGCGAGCGCCTGCCCGTAGCGGCCGTTTCCGATCAGCGCATTGGTCGCGAGCGTCAGCGCGGGCGCGAGCCCGCTGCCGCGACGCGTCGCGATCGCGACGTCCGCATTCGCCGGCCAGCCGGCATTGACGACGCCAACGCGGCGGATCTTGCCGCTGCGCGCGGCCTCGTACGCGAGTGACGCGTTCGGGTTCAGCTCCGCGTCCGCACGGCCCGACAGCAGCGCGACGCGCGCCGTCGCGTCGTCGTCGAAATAGAGCAGCTCGGCCGGCTTGAGCCCCTGCGCGACGTTGCGCTTGCTCCATTCGAGCAGGATGCGCTCCTGGCTCGTGCCGGCGCCGGTGATGATACGCAGGCCGGCGACGTCCTTCGGTTCCGTGATCTTCGCGATCGGGCTGGCGGTGCGCACGTAGAAGCCGCGCAGCCCGAGCCGATAGGTCGTGAAATCGTATTTCTCCTTGCGCTTCTCGGTCACGCCGACGTTCGAGATCACCGCGTCGTACTTGCCGGACGTCAGCCCGAGCGGCCAGTCGGCCCATGCGATCGGCACCAGCACGAGCGTACGGCCGAGCGCGTCGGCAACGAGCTGCGCATAGTCGGGATCGGCGCCGACCACGGTGCGCGCGTCGGTCGCATAGGTCGATACGGGCGGCGCATGCGGCGAAATCGCGACCGTGAACGCGCCGTCGCGCACCCAGCGGTAGCCGCTTGCCGCGCGAATGGCCGCGTCGTCGGGGCCGGCGCGCACGCGGCCGGCCTGGCGCGGGTCGAGGTCGGCCGTCGCGGCGGCTGCGCGAGCCGCACGCCACGGCAGGCCCGATGCCGCGACCAGCGCGGCCGTGACGAACTGGCGTCGATCGGTCATCGTGCGGCACCTTGCGAGTCGGAAGCGGCGCGCATCACAGCACCCGCGACAGGAACGCGCGCGTGCGCGCATGTGCCGGTGCATCGAGCACGACAGCAGGCGGGCCGGCCTCGACGATGCGCCCGCGTTCCATGAACAGCACGTTGTCCGCCACTTCGCGTGCGAAGCCGATCTCGTGCGTGACGATCACGAGCGTCGTACCCGAGCGCGCGAGTTCCTTGATTACGTCGAGCACTTCGTTGACGAGTTCCGGATCGAGCGCCGACGTCGGTTCGTCGAACAGCAGCACCTTCGGCCGTAATGCGAGCGCCCGCGCGATCGCGACGCGTTGCTGCTGCCCGCCGGACAACTGGCGCGGGTATGCATCGGCCTTATCCGCGAGGCCGACCCGCGCGAGCAGCGTGCGCGCGGCGCGCTCGGCCGCATCGCGCGCCATGCCGGCGACGGCGACCGGCGCTTCGACCAGGTTCTCGAGCACCGTCAGGTGCGGGAACAGGTTGAAGTTCTGGAACACCATGCCGACGGCCGTGCGCCGCTTCAGCACGTCGCGTTCGTTCAATTCGTGCAGCACGTCGCCGTCGCGGCGATAGCCGATCAATTCACCATCGATGTCGATGAACCCATCGTCGACGCGTTCGAGATGGTTGATCGTACGCAGCAGCGTCGACTTGCCGGAGCCGGACGGCCCGACGATCACGGTCACGCTGCCGCGCGGCGCGACGAACGACACGTTGTCGAGCACGCGTTGCATGCCGAACTGTTTCGACACGCCATGCACGGCCACTTCGCCGCCGGTGCGCGACACGGCGGCCGCGGCATCGGCATGCGTGCCGGCATCGCTTCGTGCACTGGCGCTCGATGCCGCGCGGCGCGACGCGACGCGTCGCCACAGCCCGCCGATGCGCGCAAGCGCGAACGTGACCACGGACGGCGGCGGATTGCGCAACGCGCCGCGCGCATAGTGCCGCTCGACCTGCACCTGGATCGCGGACAGCACGGTCAGGATGATCAGATACCAGACGGTCGCGACCATCAGCAGCGGAATCACTTCGAGGTTGCGGCGATAGATCACCTGCACCGTATAGAACAACTCCGGCATCGCGAGCACGTACACCATCGACGTGCCTTTCGCGAGCGTGATCAGGTCGTTGAACGCGGTCGGCAGGATCGCGCGCATCGCCTGCGGCAGCACGATCCGCGACGTTTGCCGGCCGCGCGGCAGCCCGAGCGCGGCGGCGGCTTCGAGTTGCCCCTGGTCGACCGCGAGAATGCCGCCGCGAATCACTTCCGCGGAAAACGCCGCATGGTTCAGCGTGAGGCCGAGCACGGCCGCGAGGAACGGGCTGACGAGATCTGTGGTCGGCGTGTCGAACCACACGATGTCGGTGAACGGTACCCCGAGCCGCACATGCTCGTACAGGTAGCCGAGGTTGTTCAGGATCAGCAGCAGCACGATCAGCGGAATCGAGCGGAACAGCCACACGAAGGTCCACGCGCTGGCGGACAGCAGGCGAGAACGCGACAGCCGGGCCAACGCGACGAACGCGCCGAGCACGAAGCCGAACACCGCGCCGAGCAGCGTCAGCATCAGCGTGCGCGCGAGCCCCGACAGCACCGGCGGCGACAGGAACCATTCGGCGAACACCGGCCAGCCCCATTGCGGGTTGCCGAGGATCGAATGCAGCGTGATCGCGATCAGCACGAGCGCGAGCACGGTGCCGGCCGTGCGCGACCGGTGGCGCGCGGGTACGATCCGCAAACCCGCGCCGGGCGCTCGGGCACCGGGGGAAGAGAGCGGCGGCAGCGCGCCGCCGAGATGGGTCGTGTCGCTCATGTCGTTTGAATCCTCGAATGGATGATCGGCGGGCGCCCCGCGCACGGGCGGCGTACGGCGTCAGGCGTGCGCTTCGGCGGCCGTTTCCCGTGCGGCGCCGGGCGTCGCGTAGCGGCTCGCCTTGCGCGGCAGGCCGAGGTGATCGCGCAGCGTGACGCCGGGCAGGTCGCGGCTGTAGCGGCCGCGCGCCTCGAGCACCGGAATCACGAGTTCGACGAAATCGTCGATGCCCTGCGCCTGTACCGGAAAACCGAGGATGAAACCGTCGCCGGCGCCGGCGTCGTGCCAGCGGATCAACTCGTCGGCGACGTGCTCGGCCGTGCCGATGAAGTTCGGGCGCGGCGTCGCGACCGCAAGCGCGGTTTCGCGCAGCGACAGGCCTTTTTGTTTCGCATCGGCCTTGATCCGGTCGGTGGTCGAGCGAAAGCTGTTGCGGCCGAGCTCGCCGAGTTCCGGGAACGGCGCGTCGAGCGCGTACTGCGTGAAATCGTGGTGATCGAAATAGCGGCCGAGGTACGCGAGCGCCTCGTCGATCGTCAGCAGGTCGCGGATCGCCTGGTATTTGTCCTCCGCTTCGGCGGCCGTGCGGCCGACGATCGGCCCGACGCCGGGGAAGATCTTCACGTCGCCGGCTTGCCGCCCATGCTCGATCGCGCTCCGTTTCACGCGCTGCGTGAACGCGGCCGTCTCCTCGATCGACGGCGAATGCGTGAATACTGCATCCGCGTATTTGCCCGCGAGGCCGATCCCGGTGTCGGACGAGCCGGCCTGGAAGATCACGGGTTGCCCCTGCGGCGAGCGCTGGATGTTCAGCGGGCCCGCGACCTGGAAGAAGCGGCCGCGGTGATCGAGCGTATGGAGCTTGTCGCGATCGAAGAAGCGGCCGGTCGCGCGGTCGCGCACGAATGCATCGTCGTCCCAACTGTCCCACAGGCCCTGCACGACCTCGAGGTATTCGTCGGCGATCTCGTAGCGCAGTTCGTGATCCGGGTGCGTCTTGCCGAAATTCTTCGCGGTGCCTTCGAGTGGCGTCGTCACGACGTTCCAGCCCGCGCGCCCGCCGCTGATCGCGTCGAGCGACGCGAGTTGGCGCGCGACCGTGAACGGCTCGCTGTACGACGTCGAGATCGTGCCGGCGAGCCCGATCTTCTTCGTCGCGACCGCGAGCGCGGACAGCACGGTCAGCGGCTCGAAGCGGTTCAGGAAGTGCGGGATCGACTTCTCGTTGATGTAGAGGCCGTCCGCGACGAACGCGAACGCGATGCCGGCGGCCTCCGCCTTGCGCGCGACGCCGATCGCGAAGTCGAGGTTGATGCTCGCGTCGGGCGGGTTGCTCGGATGCCGCCACGCGTTCATGTGGCTGCCTGCGCCTTGCAGCATCAGGCCGAAGGGGATCGATCGTCGGGTCGTCATGATGGGAGCGTCACGCGTTCTGGTCGGGGGAAAGGGAACGGTCGGCCGCGAGGGCCGCCTGCAACGGCGTGGTCGACAGCGCGCCGCCGAGCCATTCGGCCGACGCGAGCCGTGCCGCGTAGTCGGACACCGGCGAATCGATCACGAACGCATCGACGTCGAGGCGCCGGCTCAGCGCGTCGAGCGCGCGGTGCACGCGGTCGGGCGTATCGGCCAGCACCGTCGGTCGCAGCTCGTCGATCCGGTAGTCGGACGCGCCGCTTTGCCGCGCGAATTCGGCGGCCGCCTGCGCGCTGGCGAGGTTGAAGCTCTGGCCGCCCGCGAACTGCAGCTTGAAGATCTTCAGCGGCCCGATCAGTCGCTCGGCCTCGTCGCGCGTCGGGGCGGCGACGGCGTACAGCGCGACGAGCGGCTTCTGGCCGCCCGCGCTGCGGTATGCGTCGAGCGAGCGTTCGAGATTCGCGTCGTCGCCGTTGAAATGGCCCGCGTAGCAGAAGCGCCAGCCGTTGCGCGCGGCGAGCGCGCCGCTGTCCGGCGAGCCGCCGAGCAGGATCCGTTCGGGCAACTGCGGCGGCACCGGCATCGCGACCGCGCCGGCGAGCGGATGATCTTCGGCCACGCCCCAGCCCAGAAACGCCTCGAGCTCCGCGAACTGCCCCGCGAAGTCGGGCTTGCGCGCCTTGTCGTGGAACCACTGCAGCGCGCGTGTGGTCAGCGGCAGCCCGCCGGGCGCCTTGCCGATGCCGAGATCGACGCGACCCGGCGCGAGCGCGGCCAGCAGCTTGAACGTCTCGGCCACCTTGAACGGGCTGTAGTGCTGCAGCATCACGCCGCCCGAGCCGACGCGGATGCGCGACGTGCGCGCGAGCAGATGCGCGACGACGATCTCCGGCGCCGAGCTCGCGAAGCCCGGCGTGCCGTGATGTTCGGCGACCCAGAAGCGCGCGTAGCCGAGCTGTTCGGCGCGTTGCGCGAGCGCCGTGGTGAAGCGCAGCGCGTCGGCGGCGTTCGCGCCGTCGGCGATCGGACTCTTGTCCAGCAACGAAAGCGAATAAGACATGGTGAGCGGCGTTCCTGCGTGAGCGTGGATGGACGGTTGCGGGCGTACGGCACTCAGCTCTTCGGCAGCCCGGGCGGATTCGTGCGCGACTGGTCGATCGCTTCGGACGCGAGGTTCCACCGGTCGAGCACCTGCCGGTAGCGGCCGCTCTTGATCAGCCCGTTCAGCGCGACGGTCAGCGGCTCGGCGAGACCGCTGCCGCGGCGCGTGGCGATCGCGATGTCGGCCGTGCGCGGCCAGCCGCCGCTGATCGCGCCGACGAGCCGCGTCTTGCCTTGCTGCGCGCTTTGATATGCGAGCACCGAGTTCACGCTGAACACCGCGTCCGCCCGGCCCGACTGCACGGCGACGATGCGCATCGCCTGGTCGTCGTAGTACTGGATCTGCACGGGTTTGAGCCCGTGCGCGATGTTCTCGCGGTCCCACGCGAGCAGGATCTTTTCCTGGTTGGTGCCGGCATCGGTCACGATGCGCAGCCCGGCGACGTCCTTAGGCTCGCGGATCGCCTGGATCTTGCTGTCGTTGCGCACGTAGAAGCCGACCTGATCCTTGCGATAGGTTGAAAAATCGAACTTCTGCTTGCGTTCCTCGGTGACGGTCACGTTCGAGATCACCGCGTCGACTTTCCCCGATTCGAGCGCCAGCGGCCAGTCGGCCCAGGCGAGCGCGACGATCTTCAGCTTGCGGCCGAGGCTGTCGGCGACGAGCTGGCCGATGTCGGCGTCGAAGCCGACCACCGTGCGTGCGTCGGTCGCATACGAGCTGATCGGCGGCAGGCTCGGCGCGATGCCGATCGTCAGCGTGCCGGGTTCGGCGAACCTGAACGACGCAGGCACCGCGCGCTCGACCGCCGCATCGGCTGCGCCGCGCGGGCGGCCGCGCTGCTCGGGGCTCAGGTCGAACGTCGCGGCGGACGCGGCCGCGACGGCGACGAAGGCGCTCAGGCCGATCAGCGCGGTGGCCAGCGTACGCACGGCACGGAATGAAAGCGGTACGGCTCGATGCATGAAAACGTCCTGTCGTGAAAGCGTGGAAAGCGGAACGGGCAACGTGAAAGGCGGGACGCCGTGCGCTCAGCGCGGCAGCACCGGTTCGGGCACGGGCGCCCAGAGGTCGGCCAGCGTCGACGTACGCGACGGATCGACGAGGTCCTTGCCGAAGCGCAGATGGAAATACGCTTCGGGATCGATCGACGAGTCGAATAGCCGCGTATAGCCGGTGCGGTCGTACAGCGCCCACGCTTCGGGCTGGCGAAAGCCGGTCGTCAGATAGAGGCGGCGGTAGCCCTGCTGGACGGCGCGCAGTTCGAGCGCTTCGACGACGAGTCGCGCGAGGCCCTGGCGGCGCAGATCGGTGCGCGTCCAGATGCGTTTCAGTTCGGCGGTCTGCGCGTCGTAGCGCTTGAACGCGCCGCCGCCGATCGTTTCGCCGTCGCGTAGCAGCAGCACGAACGCGCCGTCGGGCGGCGCGAACAGTTCGGCCGGGTAGCGCGCGAGCTCGTCGCGGGCCGACGCGCGGCTGTCGGGACGGTACGCGTCGTAACGGGTCGAATACTCGTCGATCAGCGCGTCGATCAGCGGTTGCGCGCGGACGTCGAGCGGCGTCGTGTCGATGATGCGGTCGTTCGTGGCCATGGGCATCGCGAATGGCGCGCGATGCGGACGTTCCTGGCCCGGGTGCGGGCACGCGACCCGTGCGGTCCGTTCCGTTATCGCGACGCAGTTGTCGTGATGGCGGCGGCTGTCGTGCTTCGTGCGAGGCATCCCGGCGCGCCGCCGTGTTTCGAACACGTTAGCGGCGCGGCCGGCAAAGGCGAACGAAGCAATTTCGATAAGGATTTCGCGGGAGGCGGAAGAAGGCTTGCAGCGGGAGTGGGGTGGGGCGAACGGGGGTGGCCGGCGCCGTGCCCGTTCGACGTGTGGGCGACGCAGACGAGCGCCGCGGACCGGCGGCGTGTCGTCGTTTCGATGGCCTGCCGGTCGCGCCGATTCGGGGCGGGTTGTTCAGGATCGCGCGCGCCCGACCGCGATTCGCCGCCGCCAGGGTGGCGACGGTTCTCCTCCAATCGTCGCGTCGGCGCGAAGCCCCACCGTCGCGGGGCGACGATCCTCGACGACGACGGCGTTCAGGCTGCTTCCTGACGAGTCGCGTCCTGCCGCTCGCCGCCCAGGCTATCGACGAGACTCGCCAGCATCCGCGCCAGCTCACCCGTCATCAGCGCGACATCCGAGTCGAAGCGTTCGTCGTCGTTCTGCGCGGTCGGATCCGCCACCTCCTTGATCACGTCGAGCGGCGTGACGCGCTTGATCGTCAGCGACGGGGTCAGCACGAACGAGATCCGGTCATCCCAGGTCATCGCGAGGCGCATGCATTGCTTGCCGGCTTCGATGTGCCGGCGCATGTCGTTCGCTTCCAGCGCGTGGCCGACGTATCGCACCGTGGCGCCGCCTTCGCCGCTCGAGCGCAACTCGGCGTCCTGGTCCACGGTGAATCCGCCCGGCGCGTCGCCGGACAACAGCCAGTCCGTCATCGCGGCGACCGGCGAACGCGCCACCTGCACGCCCGCGAGCGGCAACGCGTCGATCGATTTGACGAGCAGGCTGCGAACGTCGTCGGCGAGCGCCTGGGCAGCCGCATCGATGACGAGCCAGCCGTTCGCCGTGTCGATCCACACGCGGGTATCGCGGCGAATGCTGAACGCGCGCGGCAGCAGTTCGTCGGTAACCTGTTCCTTGAGTTCGCGCAGTTGTTTGCGGCCAACCTTGAAGCCCTGCTGCTCTTCGACTTCGAGCGCACGCGCCTTGGTCACCTGATTGACGACCGACGCCGGGAGCAGCTTCTTTTCGGAGCGGAACAGCAGCAGCATCTGCCGGTTGATCGAATACACGAGCGCGCCGTCGTCACGCGGCGATGCCCAGCCGACGCGCTGCATTTCGACGCTGCTGCCCGGCTGGAACGCGTGAGGCGCCAGCCATTTTTCCATCTGATCGGGGGTAACGGCCCAGGGTGCCGGAAGACGGTGAAGCTGAAGGTTCTTGAACCACATAGGCGTACGGGCAAAGCGCGTCATTCTATCTGACGGGGATGGTCAGTGGCCGGAGCGGCAGCTGGGTTAGCCGATGACAGCGCCCGACTCGTACCTGGACGCGGTCACTGGACGGGATGCCAAAGCTCAAAGGCCGGTGCGCCCGTTGGCGTGATCAACGGAGTCAGGGGCTACGCGTCTCGCTCTTTGCGTTTCAACTTCCGCCAGGATTCGCTGGCCTACCGCGCCGCAAAAGCGCAGAGCGGTAGAGCGACCTTGAATACGTAACGTGACCGTGCGTGAAAGGAATATTTCTTTTTGTGACGCGTTTATGGCGTCCCAAGGTATGCAGATCGCGGGAAGTCGCAAGTTCAGGGGAAAGCCGGGTCGTAGCCATAAGTGTTGAGGATAGAGTTCAACGGCCACGGCAAATCTTGTCCATTTTGATCGGCACGAAACCCAGCGATAGGAGCCATTGGAGACTTGCCTTCCGTTCGGGGCATTCCGGCTTGCCGCATATCGCTCAAGCTCCTTCCAGCCGGACAGCCAGCGTATAGCCTCGATCCCGGAACCATAGAAAACGATCGCGACGATGACGAATCGGACGATATCGAGCATATTCCGTGGAGTCAGGGTGCACGCCCTATGAATCGCTGCGTCAGGCCAAAGACTCGCTAGGGCGAGGGGACATCTTTCTTACCGGGAATTCCCGGCCCCATGTGACCGTTCGCTTTGCGGATCAAGGATACCAAAGCTTGATGGCGCCGAAGAACCGTAACCGATCGGCATTCGGCATCGCAGCGGAATCGGGCTGTAACCGGCGAGAAAGAGAGAATCGACGGTTGCATCAAGATTGATGACAATGGAAACCATTCCAACAAGAGGGGAAAAAACAATGATGATTTCCGGCGACGGCCTGACCAGCCCTGCACGGCTCCTGCGACTCGCGTCATGGGTAATCGCGATCGCCTTCGCGGTCTTTCTGAACATGCTCGGCAGCCTCGTGATCCGGGACATGGCGTTCGCTCCGAGTGGGGGGCCGCCGGTCGTCGAGCAATTCGCCGATGCTCCGGCAAAGGCGCGGCTCGACGCGGCGCGGCGCCATCTGCTGGCGCAGCGCGACGCACTTGCCGAGAAGGTCGACACGATGGAAGTGGCGCGCGGCCGAGCCGCGAAGGAATACACGGCCGAGAAGGAAAGTTTCCGCAACTGGCTGGCAACCCGCGCAGTGACGGGAGACGGTGCGAGAGATCCGGACATTCTGGCGAGAACGCGCAAGCTCGATACGCTCCAGGCCGTGGTGGTCAACTGGCAGCATCAGATCGATGCGATCGGCGACCAGCAACGGGCACTGACGTCGCAGCAAAATCAAGTCGACACGCAAATCGCCGAAGCGGACGCAGCAGCCGAACGGCGCTTCGACGAAGCAACGCGGCACTACGAAATGCAGGTGTTCGGGCTGCGGCTAGCGCTGACGTTACCGATCCTGCTGGTTGCGATCTGGCTGTTCATCCGCTACCGCAAGGCGCGCTACTGGCCGTTCGTGTACGGTTTCGGCCTGTTTGCGCTGAGTGCGTTTTTCATTGAACTGGTGCCGTACTTGCCGAATTTCGGCGGCTATGTCCGGGTTCTGGTCGGCATCGTGCTCACGGTATTCGCCGGTCTTTACATGATGAAGGCGTTTCAGCGCTATGCCGAACGCAAGCGGCTCGAATTGCAGCAGGATCAGGGCGAACGCGCACGCACGATCGGATACGAAAAAGCCGTCCGGTCACTCGAAAAAAAGCGCTGCCCGTCGTGCGACAAACAGTGGAATCTCGGCGGCGACGATTCCACGTTCTGCGTACATTGCGGCTTGAGACTTTTCAATCGTTGCGGCGAATGCGGTGGCCGGAATTTCTTCTTTTTCCCGCATTGCCATCAATGCGGCGTTGCGCAGGGAAATGAGTCGCCGGTGTCGTCCGACTGACAATCGGCGCGTACGCACCGGCGTCGACTTGCGACGGTCGCGAACACGCCAGTCGGTTGCGTCACTCGATGACACGCGGCGGCGTCGACAACTCCGCCAACTGAAACAGGCAATCTCCTCGCCGCACCTGCGCGGGCACACGCTTGCACACCACCTCGCCGTCGCCGTTGAACCGGTGCAGCACCGGTTCGCGCAACGGCGTATCGGGAAAATGCACCCACGCGGCCGGCTGCCCGGCCTTCACCTGGTCGCCGAGTTCGACGAGCGGCTCGTACAGCCCGCACTCGTACGTATAGACGAAATGGCGATCGCCGTCGACGCGCATGAAGCGCGTGACGGTCGGCGGCGCGTCGGGCACGAGCGCGCCGTGCAGCAGCCCGATATAGCCGAGGTAATGCAGCAACCCGTGCCGGCCGAGCCGGATCAGCGACGGATCGGCCATCCCGGCGCCGCCGAGTTCGGTGACGATCGAGATCGCGCCTTGCCGGCGCGCGGCCGACGCCGAATGCACGGGATTCGGCGCGTGCAGCAGCGCATTCTGCAGCCCGAACGCGTTCAGCAGCCCGTTGAGCTTCGCGGCTTCGTCCGCGTCGAGCGGATCGATCGCGAGCATGTTGCCGCCCTGGTAGAGCAGCGAACTGCCGCCCGAGTGCAGATCGACCAGGTACTGCGCGCGCGACAGCAGTGCGTGCTCGATGTAGTGGGCGATCATCTGCGTCGGCGTGCCGGTCGGGTCGCCGGGAAAGCTGCGGTTCAGGTTGCCTTCGTCGAGCGGCGACACGCGCAGGCCCGCATCCGCCGCCGGAAAATTCGCCATCGGCAGCAGGATCAATTGCCCGCTGACCATCTCGGGTTCGATCTCGCGCATCAGTTGCGACACGATGATCTGGCCTTCGTACTCGTCGCCGTGGTTGCCGGCCATCACGAGCGCGACCGGACCGTCGCCGTTGCGGATCGACGCGATCGGGATCGGCAGCCAGCCGTATGCGGAGCGGTGCACGGAGTGCGGCAGCCGCAGGTAACCCGCGTGCTTGCCCGGCGCGTCGAGATCGATTTCGCAGTGAATGGGATTTCGGTGTGAGGAGGAAGCGGTCATGGCAGCGTCGTTCGATGCATGGAATCTGCCATCTTATAGAGGAAACGAGCGCTGCGCGCCGCACCGGGCGCGTTCGGTGCCGAACGCCTGCACGCGTCGATCGAAACACAGTTCCCGTATCGACGACGATGCCCCGCCAGACCGATGCGGATGTTGCAGCGATGAACGCATGCCGGCGCGCCGGCCGGCCGCATGCATACGTCGGATCTCGCGCCGATCCCTTGCCGCGACAGGGTCGGCGCGCGCAACCGGGTTACCGGCCGGATGTTTCAGCTTCGAGACGTCCTTCTTCCCACAGGGCCCAGAAACGGCTGCCGGCGCGATACGGATTCGCGCGCCCCGCAGCGTGATCGGCGACGCCCTGGCGAAACGCGCCGTACAGCGTGAGCGGCGGATTGTCGACGCATGCGGCTTCGTACGCCGCCGGCGGCCGGCTGTCGGACACGAGCCGGCGAATCAGCGATGCGCCGTCGATCACTGCCTGTTCGTCGATGATTTCGGTTCGTGCGAGGACGTCGACGGTATTCATGTGGGGCTCCCTGAAACGTGCTTTCCTCATCAAGGAGCAATAAGGGTGCCAACCGCGAAATGCCGCACTCGGCCTCGATCGTGCAGGCTTCTGCAGTCATCTTTCGGCGTGCCGGGCGGCGATGTTACGGAACACGTCACGTGACACGCGAACGCGCGGCGCCGCGTGCGAACCGGCAAAACGTTTCGGCATTGAATCGTCGGGAGGCCGCGCGGGTGCGCAAAGGGCAATGCGCGGCGCGTCGCCGGCTCAGCTTGCGGTGGCCGGCGCCATGCGGCGGCTGCCGCTCGAATAGAAGCAGTAGATGCCCTTGCCGGCCGATTTCGCGTCGTACAGCGCGCTGTCGGCCTGCCGGATCAACTCGTCGGGCGAGCCGTGCCCGTCGTCGAGCGCGATGCCGATGCTGATGCCGATGCAGACGGTTTCGCCGATCGACAGCGCATACGGCGCCGAAATCTGCCGGATGATCCGCGCGGCGAGGATCGAGCATGCTTGCATCGTCGTGTCGTCGATCGCGACGATGAATTCGTCGCCGCCGATACGTGCCGCGAGCTCGCCCGGCGGCAGCGTCTTGCCCAGCCGCTCGGCGACCTGCGTGAGCACTTCGTCGCCGGCCTGGTGGCCGAAGCGATCGTTGATCGATTTGAAACCGTCGAGGTCGAGATACATGACCGCGAACGCCGGGCTCGGCAACCGCGGCCGGCGCGCGAGCATCCGCTCGAGCTCCGCATGCAGTTCGTGGCGATTCGGCAAACCCGTCAGCGCGTCGTGTCGCGCGAGGTGCCGGATGTGCTGTTCGGTCTGTCGGCGCGCGGTGACGTCCTCGACGATGATCACCGCGTTGCCGTCCGGCACGCGGTGACGCGTCAGTTCGAGCTGGCGGCCGTCGGCGAGCGCGATGTCGAGCGGCCCGGGCTCGTGGCGGCTCAGCCAGTCGTCGCACTGCGCGGCGAGGCCGGCGCCGCCGGGATCGATCGCGGCATGGGCGCCGAGCGCGGCGACGACGGCCGGAAGCGGCGTATCGAGCATGATCTCGCGCGGCGAGCCGAACAGTTGCGCGGTGCGTCGGTTCGCGACGATCACGCGGCTGTCGCCGTCGATCATGCACAGGCCGTGCGGCATGTAGGTGAGCGCGGCGTCGAAGCGGGCAACGAGTTCGGCGTTGCGCTGGCGCGCGGCGATCAGCGCGACGAGCACGCGATAGTGGCGCTGCACGACCGTGCGCATCGCCGCGAGATAGATCGCGAGCGGCGGCACGAGCAGCCACGCGCCCGGCCGAGGGGCCAGCAGCGCACCGACACCGATCGGCAACACGCCGAGCGCGATCTGCGTCATCGCGAGCCGCGGCAGCGCCGAATTGCGCGATGCGATCCCGCCGAACACGCCGCCCGCGACCATCACGGACAGCGTGCCGAGCTCGACGTCGGCGGCCTGCACGCAGCCCATCGCGCCGAGGCCGAGCACCAGGCACGCGACGAGCGACACCGGCGCATAGCGCATCGCCCAGTATTCGGCGCGATCGTCGCCGGCGTTGCGCCGCACCGTGTACGCCCGTGCGATCGACAGGCGCGCAACGAGCAGGCCGACGTCGGCAACGAGCCACGCGAGGCACCACAGCTGCTGCAGCCGGAGCAGCGCGACGGCGGCGACGAAACCGCTCGCGAGCCCGGACAGCGCCATCGGACGCACGTCCTCGAACAGCGTCACGAGCATCGACGGACGCAGCGCGGCCGTCACGCGGTGGTTGCCGGAGGGGGGAGTGGCGAGAACGGAGTTCAGGAGAGATGCCCTGACTGCCATGGTTATTGACCTCGACACGATATCGCGATGGCTCGCGGCGCCCGCACGGCACGTGGCGGAAGCCCGGCCGAGCCGGATGCGCACGACATTACCATGAAAAACCCGCGGCGCGGGCCGGCCGGCGGGCGCCGCGCACTGTCTCGCGCGAGGGTCGTCGACCGCGGCCGCGAGCGGCTTGCGGATTCGTCGGTGCGAAGGCGGCGTCGTTGCGAACGGAACGATGCGGGCGGCCGACCGGCGACCGCGAAGCCGGCGCGACGGCATCCAGCCGCACGCAAACGGCCAACGGGACCGCCGGCCGCAGTCTGGCCGAGTCCAGTTATAAGAAATTCAATAAGTATTTCATGCGGGAAATACTATAGGCGATATATCGAAAACAATGCCAGAATGCGCGCCGCTCCGAACGCCGCGACACCCGATCGCCGTCCGAGCCGCCTCAGGAGGTTCCCCCCAATGAAAAACCACGGCCTGTCACGGCGGGGTTTTCTGAAAGCCAGCGTGCTGGCGGGCGTCGCGGTGTATGTCGCGCCCATCGGCAGCCGCGCGTTCGCGGCGCTCTTCGAAGAAAAACTCCTCACGCCCGTCAAATGGGATAGCGTCACCGGCATCCCCCAATTCCGCATCGACGGCATTGCGAAGGTCACGGGCGCGAAAGTGTTCGCCCGCGACGTGCGCGCCGCGGACATGCCGCACTGGCCGCAGCAGCAGTCGCATGCGCTGATCCTGCGCGTCACGCAGGCCGACCGCACGTACGAAGGCTTCGACTTGTCGCTGCTCGGCGACGAGCTGAAGCCGGACCGCGTGGTCACGGCCGACGATCTCGCGCGCGACGGCGTCGCATTCCCGGCGTTCTACGGCGACGACATGCTGTTGCCGGCCGGCAAGACGCCCGCGTATCTCGGCCATGCGGTCGCGATCCTGATCTATCACGACTTCGCGCGCTTCCGCTTCGCGAAGAACGCGCTGAAGTTCCGCGACGACGTGATCCGCTACGGCGCGGTCACCGGCCCGCTCGAGCGCGATCCGTGGGGCACCTTCCGTTACGTGCGCGTGGGCGGCAAGACCGCCTATGACGACGACGTCTATTCGAGCCTGAAGGACGCACCGATCTTCCCGAGCATGATGCGCAAGCACCTGCCGGTCTGGCCGGACGGCAAGGAGCACGGCAAGCTCGACGAGCAGGGCATGTTCCTCGCCGGGCAGATCGCCGGCGAGCTCGACCATCCGCCGGCCGACTGGCTCGTGTTCGATCGCGAATACAACACGCAGTCGGTCGATACGGCCGCGCTCGAACCCGACAACGCGAACTGCTGGTACGACGCCGCGACGCAAGCGCTGCATCTCGTCGTGCCGACCCAGTCGCCGCGCGAAGTGTCGGAGAACGCGGCCGCGATGGTCGCGAAATGCCGCTTCCCGGTGAAGAAGCTGTTCGTGCATCCGTGCTACACGGTCGGCTACGGCTCGAAGGATCACTTCAACGTGCCGTTCTACGGCCTCGTCTGCGCGCTGTACGCGGACGGCCGTCCGGTGCGTTTCGCGAACGACCGCTACGAGCAGTTCCAGACCTCGCTGAAGCGTCACGCGTTCAAGATGCGTTACCGGATCGCGGTCGACCGCAACACGGGCCTGCTGCAATCGTTCAAGGGCGACTTCGAGGCGAACGGCGGCGGCCGCTCCAACTTCTCGCCGTCGGTCGCGATGGTCGGCGCCACCGCTGCGCAATCGATCTACTACTTCCCAAAGAGCGACCTCGCGGCGGTCGCGATCGCATCGCGCGCGATCGACGCCGGCTCCGCACGCGGCTACGGCACGCTGCAGAGCATGGCCGCGACCGAGATGGCGGTCGACGAGATCGCCGCGCAACTGAACATCGACCCGATCGACTTCCGCCTGCGCAACGCGCTGCGTTCGGGGATGAAGAACACGCAGGGCGCGATCCCCGCCGGCGCGCTGCGCGTCGACGAAGTGCTGGAGCGAGCGAAGCAGCATCCGCTGTGGACGCACCGCGCCGCGCGCAAGGCCGAATTCGAGGCCGCACATCCGGGCAAGCGCTACGGCGTCGGTTTCGCGTGCGTGCAGAAGGATTTCGGCACGGGCGCGGAAGCGTCGTTCGCCAAGGTCGAATTCGACGCGCACGGCAAGGTGTCGCTGCAACACACGGCCGCGGAGATCGGCACCGGGATGTCGACGTCGCAGGCCGTCGCGGTCGCGAAATGGCTCGGCCGCCCGGCGACCGACGTCCGCGTGGCCGTGACCGAATGGCCGGACCTGCCGGTCGAGACGAGCGGCGATCCGTACCTGATGTCGCAGGCCGACCAGGACCGCCTGAGCACGAACCCGCGCTGGTCGCCCGGCTATGCGTCGCCGTCGAGCGCGACGAACTCCGCGTACTACTTCACGCACAGCACGCGCGAGGCTGCGCGCGCCGTATTCCGCTACGGGCTGTGGCCGGCCGCGATGTCGATCTGGACGCGCGGCCTGGGCGGCGGCCAGGCCGCGCCGTACACGATTCGTATCGAAGATGCGCGCTGGGTCGACGGCAAGCTGACCGCCGACGGCCTCGAGCCGCTGACGTTCGAGCAACTCGCGAAGCAGGCGCATGCGCTCGGCCTGCCCACCGGCGCCGTCGTGCACGTGTTCAACCGCTGGCAGTGGACCGATGCCGAATTCGAGATCGGCGGCGCGCTCGAGCGTCTGCCGATCGACGGGCTGTCGCTGCGTATCGGCGCGCCGAAGACGGGCGCCGACGACGGCCCGTTGCCCGGCACCGCCGCACCGGCCGGCGCGACCGCGCTGCACGGCACGCTGCCGCCGACCGCGAACGGCTATCGCGTGCTCGATCGCAAGCGCGTGTTCATCCCGCCGACGAGCCGCAACAACGCGGCCGTCACGTACTACACGGCGGTCGGCACGCTCGTCGAGCTGGCCGTGCACGAAGCGACCGGCAAGGTCGAACTGCTCACGCACCACTCGATCATGGAATGCGGCAACCAGATTTCGCCGCAGCTCGTGTCGGGGCAGTTGCAGGGCGGTCTCGCGATGGGCATCGGCCATGCGCTGCACGAGTACCTGCCGCTCTACGAGGATGGCCCCGGCAACGGCACGTGGAACTTCAACCGTTATCGGTTGCCGCGCGCATCCGACGTCGCCGTCTGGACGCAGACGGGCGACGTGCTGCCGCCGCTGTCGGAAACCGATCCGCCCAAGGGTGTCGCCGAAGTGGTGATGATCCCCGTCGTCGGCGCGATCGTGAACGGCATCGCGCACGCGATCGGCCATCGTTTCACCGACTTGCCGGTGACCCCGCAAAAGATTCAGGAGGTGCTCGCATGACGACCACCCAAACCGCGGCTTCGGCCGCGAGCGCCGGCGCGGCTGCGACCGGCGCTGCCGCGCCGAATGCGGCTTCCGTCGCACCGGCGTTTGCGTCTGCCGCGCCGGCATCGGCACCGGCAGCCGTCGAGCGTCCGCTCGTCCGGTTTCAGCAGAAACCGCTGTCGGTGAACATCAACGGCAAGTCCGTCGGCCCGATGCAGGTGCCGGAAGGGCTGATGATGATCGAGTTCCTGCACGAGTACGTGGGCCTCACCGGCTCGCGGCTCGGCTGCGGGCAGGGGATCTGCCACGCGTGCGTCGTGATCGTCGACAAGCCGGACGGCACGAGCGAGGAGATGCGTACCTGCATTACCGGCGCGCACTTCTTCCACGGCCGTTCGATCCGCACGATCGAAGGCCACGCGAAGCGCAACGAAGCCGGCGAAGTGGTCGAGCTGTCGCCGATCCAGCAGAAATTCCTCGAGCACTTCAGCTTCCAGTGCGGCTACTGCACGCCGGGCTTCGTCAACGCGGCGACCGTGCTGATCGAACGCCTGAAGCGCGAGCCGATCGCGAAGACGGACGTGGAGCGCACGATCACCGACGCGCTCGACGCGCATCTTTGTCGCTGCACGGGCTATGTCCGCTACTACGAAGCCGTCAAGGACGTGGTGCTGACGACGCCGGGACTCGTGAAGGACAGCGCATGAAACGCACATTCGCTCATCGTGCCGCGCGGGCCGCGGGCCTGCCCGCGCTCGCAGCGGCCTGCGCGCTGCTGCTCGCCGCCTGCGGCGGTCGCGACGCGCCGGCGTCGAGCGCGGCGTCCGGCGCCCCCGGCGCCGACCAGATCGCGCGCGGCCGCTATCTCGTCAGGGCCGCCGACTGCGCGGCGTGCCATACCGCGAAGGACGGTGCGCCGTTCGCCGGCGGCGCGGCGCTCGAATCGCCGTTCGGCACGTTCTACGGCTCGAACATCACGCCCGACAAGGATCACGGGATCGGCAACTGGAGCGCGGACGACTTCTACGCCGCGCTGCACGACGGCAAGGCGCCGGGCAAGCGCCTGTATCCGTCGATGCCGTACACGTCTTACCGGCAGCTCACGCGCGCCGACGCCGACGCGATGTACGCGTACCTGAAGACGGTCAAGCCGGTCGCGCAGGAAAACCGCGCGCATGAACTCAAGTTCCCGTACAACCTGCGCTTCGGCATGGTGTTCTGGGACATGGTGTTCCTGAAGGACAGCCTGCCGGATGCGTCGGCCGGGCAATCCGCCGACTGGCAGCGCGGCCGCTATCTCGCGGGTGCGCTCGGCCACTGCGCGGAATGTCACACGCCGCGCGCGTTCACGGGGCAGCTCGACGGCGCGAAGCCGTTCGCGGGGGCCGCGCTCGGCCGCGTGGCCGCACCCGACATCACGCCGGCCGGCCTCGCCGCGCGCGGCTGGACGGGCACCGACCTGCAGACGTTCTTCGGCGTCGGCATCGCGCCGCAAGGCTCGGCGTTCGGCGAGATGTATCCGGTCGTGCACCTGAGCACGCAGTACCTGACGAAGGACGACCTGCGCGCGCTGTCGACGTACCTGCTCGGCGATACGCCACCCGCGCCGCAACCGGCGAAGCCGGTGTCGGCCGATGCCGCGCAACTGGCCGCCGGCCGCTCGGTGTATCTCGCGGTCTGTGCCGGCTGTCACGGCTTCAACGGCGAAGGCAAGCCGCACGTGGCGGTGCCGATGAACGGCAACTCGACGGTGCGGCAGGGCGATCCGCGCAACCTGCTGGTCGCGATGCTCGACGGCATCGACGAGCAGAAGTTCGCCGGCGTCGAAAACCTGCAGCCGATGCCGGGCTTCGCGCACACGCTGAGCGACGACGAACTCGCGCAGCTCGCGAACTACCTGCGCGCGACGTGGGGCGGCCAGCCCGCGAGCGTCACGCCGGCCGACGTGAAGGCGATGCGTTGAGCCGTGCCCCGGGGCGGGGCGTCGCGAGCGAGGCAGCCGGTTTCCGGCGATCGCGCGCGATGCGCCGCCCCGTTTTCCTTGCCGCGGCGCGTCAGTAACCGCCGCCTCCGCCTCCGCTTCCGCCCGAGCCGCCATACCGGCTCATGCCCGGTCCTTGCGGCATGCCGCTGCCCGACGACGTACAGCCCGCAGACAGCACGAGCACCAGCGCCGCGATCAGCGCCGCAACCAACGTTACCGATTTCATTGCAATCTCCTTGCAGCGCGCAGGCGCCAGGAAAGGCGGCTCGCGTGAACCGCGCGTCTGCGCGATGAGAAGACGTTTCGGCGAAGCGGTTATTCCATGCTTTTTACGTATCGCCGCGGCGGCGGCGCGTGGATCAACGATAGACGAGATCGGCGCGGCGGTTCTGCGCCCACGCTTCCTCGTCGTGGCCGAGCGCGACCGGCTTTTCCTTGCCGAGGCTGACCGCCTCGAGTTGCGTGGCCGGCACGCCGAGCGTTTCAAGTGCGCTCATCACGGCCTGCGAGCGGCGCTGGCCGAGCGCCAGGTTGTATTCGGACGTGCCGCGCTCGTCGGTGTTGCCCTGGATCAGCACGCGCCGCGCCGGGTGGCTGCGCAGGTAGTCGGCGTGCGCCTGCAGCAACGACTGGAATTCGGGCTTCACCGAGTACTGGTCGAAATCGAAGTAGATGCTGCGCTTGGCGAGCGGGCTGTTCGGATTGTTCAGATCGTCGGCCGTCACCGTCGCGACGGCTTCGCTCGATGGCGTCGGCGCCGCGCCGGCATTCTCGGGCGTTTTCGCCGCGTTGTGACAACCGGCCAGCAGTACGAAAGTTGCCAGGACCGCAATTCGGTTCATTTTGCTCATCGTTCGTTTCTCCAGCGGTTGACTGCGTTGAAAGCGGGGCGCGTGTCATCCGCACGCAGCCGTCCGGCCGCCGTGGCGCGAAAGGTCCGGCTCCGTTGCCGTGATGCGGGCTCGTAAGCCGATGGTGCGCCAGATGAAAGAATGTTGCGACCGGAACGCCGGATCGCGGCGTCGCTGCAAATAGATTAGGAAAAATGTCACAACGTGCCCAGTTTCTCCGCATTTTTTGCGCAAATGCGACAGCCGGGCGGCATTCTTGCTGCCGCGAGCGGTGTGCGGCATGCGTCGCATGCCACTGCGAAAAAAGCCGCGCACGGGGCGCGGCCTTGTCGGTGGCGGCGACGGGGGAGCGGGTGATGCGGGGAGCACTTGCCGGATGCCGTCGGTCGTCCGCGTGACGCCGCAGCGCTCGCGGCCTCGTCAGAATTTGTGCCGCAGCCCCAGCGCGACGACGGCCTGATTGCCGTTCGCGGAAGGGGTCAAGGTCCAGACGGTCGCGTTGAACGCCGGATGGCCGTTGCCGCCGCTCACGCTCTGGTACGTGCCTTCGAGATACGCATCCGTGCGCTTCGACAGCGCATAGTCGGCCTGCGCGACGATCTGGTTCCATTTTGGGCGCGTCTGGCCCGTGCGGGTGTCGAAGCGGCCCATCGTATATGTGTACGCGGCGGCGACGCTCAGCGCACGCGTGACGAAATAGCGTCCGTCGATCGTGACGTTGTCGAACACCAGCGATTCGCCCTTCAGCGGCACGATGTTGCCGCCCTGGAGCACGCCCGTCACGCCGTCGGTGGTCGAATGCGACCACGCGGCGCCGACCGAGTGCGGCCCGAACGCATAACGCCCGGCCATCGCCCAGATCTGCTGATTGCCGCCCGTGATCGTCGCCGAGCCGTCGACCGTGCTGAGCGCGCCGTCCGGGTTCGGCGCATTGCGGTCCCGGCTGATCTTCAGGTAGCCGGCGCCGAGCTTCAGCGGCCCGTTCGCATACGACACCCCCGTGCTCCACACCGCGTTGTTGGAGAACTGGCCGGCCATGTTCGAGAACCCGACCATCGCGCCGAACCTCAGCCCGCGAACCGTCGGGCTCGTGTACTTCACCGCGTGGTTGATGCGCAGGTTGCGGTTCGAATCGTCGTTGTCGTACGGGTGGACCGCGAGGTTGCCGCCCCAGCCGGGGCCGGACGCACCGAGCGGCGTCACGAAATCGAGGATCAGGTCGTACTGGCGGCCGAACGACAGCGTGCCGGCCGTCTGCGAACTCAGCCCGATCCATGCCTGGCGGCCGAACAGGGCGACGCCTTTCTGCGACAGCTTGCCGGTGGTGCCCGAGAAGCCGTTTTCGAGCGCGAAGACCGCGGCCATTCCGCCGCCGAGATCCTCGCGGCCGCGCAGCCCCCAGCGCGACGCGTTCAGTGCGCCGCTCGTCATCGCGACGCCGCCGCCGCCGGGCGAGCCGGCACCGCGCGTGCGCTGGTTGGTCGAGTAGGTGATCGACGTGTCGATCAGGCCGTACAGCGTCACGCTGCTCTGGGCAAGCGCGAGATCCGGCACGAAGCCGGTCAGGCAGGCGGCAATGACGGTCCCCGCGACGCGTGCGCCGGCGTGCTGGTTCGTTTGGGAGAAGGGCATAGGCGTTTGTTGTTGTTGGACCGGCCTGGCGGCCGATGGATCGGGCGGCCATTATTGGAATCTTTCGGCGGCCGATTAAGGCGTCGCACAGGAAAGGTCCTCTGCGGAATCGCTCGGAATCGCGATGCGTCGGCTGCGGGGAGGCGGTCGGGGAGGGGGCGTGCGTGGCGGTGCGTGCGAGTCGGCGCGCCATCGCGCGAGGGTGTGCCGAGCGCTAGCGGCGGGCGATTGGCAGCGCGGCCCGGTGCGCGCCGCGCCAGCCATACTGCATGCCGCGTGTCAGGTCAGGGGATCGCTCCGGGTATGCCGTCCGGATTGCTTACTGATCGCCGGACATCAGCGCCGTGTAACGCCGCTGCATTTCGTCGGGTTCGACCGCTTCGATCGTATGCCCGATCAGCCAATCGTAACCGAACGGATCGCGGATCCTGCCCGAACGCTCGCCGTAGAACTGGTCCTGGAGCGCACGCGTCACGCGCGCGCCGGCAGCGACGGCGGCGGCGATCGTCGCATCGGCATCGTCGACATGAAGATGGAGCGCCATCGGCGCGTTGCCGTCCGGATCGAGGGCGAAGAGATCGTATTCCGGGAACTCGTCCGAGATCATCAGCGTGCACGGCCCGAGTTGCAATTCCGCGTGACCGATGCGCCCCGACGGCTCGACGAGCCGAAATTTCTCTTGCGCGCCGAATGCCTTCGCATAGAACGCGATGGCGTCCTCCGCGCGTTTGGCGCGCAGATACGGAAAGACTTCGTGAATCGCCATGGTGCCCTCCGGTGGGGGTGTGGGTGTGGCTCGATCCTATCGCGCATTCGGTGCCCGGTCTTGAACGAAATTGATCGCCGCCAGATGGCGGAGAACGCCGCGATGCACGCGGCAAACCACCTCCCGAGGCCGAATCCGCTGAACTCGATCGATCCGAGGACCGGGTTGCCGTATCCGTCGCTGCAACAAGACACGCAGCGCTGGTGCACGATGATGGGCAACGGTGTGGGCGGTCGGGTTCCGTGTTGAAGCAGGGCGCTCAACGGAGGACTATTTCTCGATAACGATTACGTCGTATCGAAGGCTGGCGCCGGAGTGGGCAGCACGCCTGCGTTTGTTTCGGCGGCTTCCGCACACCGATGCCCGGCAAATTCCCGAAGCACCCAGTCTCGCAATATTTCGGTTGCCTGTCTCGTCGCGGAGCGAGGGCTGTAAACGAGATCGTACTGGAAGCTATCCAGCGCCAGGTCGAACGGCCGCACCAAGGTGCCGTTGGCCAATTCGTCGGAGACCAGGGTCAGGCTTATCAGGCCGATTCCCTGTCCGGCAAGGGTCGCCTGCATTGCATGGACTTCGTCGTTGAATCGGAGGCCATCGTTCGGATCGGTGCCGCGTATTTTGGCTGCCTCCAGCCAGCGTGCCCATGTAATTGCGCGTGGATCGTCGCGGACGGAGGGACCCCAATCGAAGTGAATCAGCGTCGCGCGCTGCAGGTCTTTTTCGTGTGCGATCGACAAATGCGGACGACACACCGGGGTAAACCGGTCCCTGAAAAGCGGTTCCGACATGAGCCCGGGATAGTAGCCCGAACCGTAACGGATCGACGCATGCGCGGACTGGTCGAGGTCCACGATGGCATTGGTGGCGTCGAGCCGAAGGGTCCAATCGGGATACGCGGCACGAAATCCGCCTGCTCGAGCCGCGAGGCATTTCGCGGTGAATGCCACCGTGGACGTGAGCGTTGCAACCTTGGTTTCGTCGATGTTTCGCGCTGCCTCGATTGCGCGCTCGAAGCTGTCGAAGCCGTCACGAAGAACCGGGAACAGCGCCTTGCCGTTTTCCGTCAGCCGGACGCCGCGCGTCTGGCGCTCGAACAGTTTGACGTCGAGCCATTCTTCGAGTTGACGTATCTGGTGGCTGATGGCGGTAGGGGTGACGTTGAGTTCTTCAGCCGCCGCTTTAAAGCCGGCGCGCCGGGCCGCGGCTTCGAATGCACGTAGCGCGCTCAACGGAGGCAGTTTGCGCATGGGTTAGAAAAGCTCATCTGTAAGGTGAGAATTGACCATTTGTTGCGCTCGAAAGCTCCATCGATACTCCGATCCCTGACAATCACCCGGAACTCGACGGAGAGCCTTCCATGAAAATCGAACAGGTGCACACGAATCCCGATCCCTATGCGCCGTTTGCATTATCTCAAGCAATTCGGGTAGGCGGTTTCGTCTTCGTTTCGGGGCAGCCTGCCATTGGCGACGACGGCGAAATCGAAGGGCCCGGAGACTTCGATCGCCAGGCCAGACGCGCATTCGGCAATCTGGAGCGTGCATTGAAAGCGGCCGGTTCGGGCATGAACCATGTCGTCAAGACGACGATCTTCCTGAAGTCGATGTCGTACCTCGACAGAATGGTCGACGTCCGTCGCGAATGGTTTTCCGCGCCGTATCCGGCGGAAAGTCTCGTCGAAGTCTCCGCCCTGTATTCGCCGGACGCGCTGATCGAGGTGGAAGCGATCGCGGTCGTCCCGGATGCGTCGTCGTAGAAACGTTGGCCGTGCGCTGCGGCTATTGTCGCGTCGGGCGCTGCGTATCCGCCGGCCGGACAGCTTGGGCAACCCCAAAGCGGACATTTCAATCTAGCCAGTACAACCAAAACTATCGATAATTCACGTTATGTAAAATTGAGTATCTTGGCTCATTAAGTGTGTCACTTCCTGTCCCATTGCAAGAACTGCTTGATCCATCCAGCCAGTCCGATGCGTGACTAAGCCCGGCACCCCTCGGTTCCCCGGGCGGCTCACAACGGCTCGTCCCGAGCGTCCTTCCTTCTGTGTCCTTCATCCCGCGACGTCGGGCAGCGCTGTCGGCCCATAAGCCATCTGCGTGCGCCGGCTCGTCGTTGATGCATGCCCGCTCGCGGACCCTTTCCCATCCACGAAATCACCGGAGCCCGTTCATGGATATCGATTGTCACCGTATCGGCGGCACCTTGGGGATCGCCGCATGTTCGTTTGCCGCCGCACTTTCTTTCGCCGCGCAGGCGCAAGGGGCGACCGCCTGCTATGCCGTCGCCATGCGCGGAGGGCCGCTCTACGTCACGTCGGATGTGTTGCGCGAAGCCGCGCTCAGGGTCGCGAACGCGAAAGTCGACACTGCCGAGCATATGCCGCTGAGACCGGAAGCGCCCCCGCCCGACCCGAAACGTTGCGACGGGGCGAACGATCACCTTCCTGCAGCCGGTCCCGACAAGCGCAACTACTTCGGCAACGTCGTGAGCCCGTTGAAGTTCCTGCGTCTCGCGGCCTATCAATGCGCTGGTGCAGAAGGCCGGAGCCAGTTCTTCTCGATGAACGAGGCCATTTATTATCGCCAGTGCGGAGGCGGACAATACTCGAACTACATTCACTTCTGGGGCCGAGCGAACGGGAACCCGAGCACGTGTTTCGCCAGCGACTACCCGACGATGTTTGCCAGGGCCGCCAAAGACAGGACGTCGGCGGAACTGCTCAAAGCGATGAAGACGGTTTACGCGGGCGGCCTGAGCGGAGCCGCCGCGAACGATCAGGCGCTCGGCAACGCGATGGCGGCGATCCTGATCGCCGAAAGCAATCGCGACTATCTCGTCAATCTCGAGAACTACATGCTGCTGGACCTGGCCGACCTGAAGAAAGCCACGCCGGAGCAAATCATCGGGGGCCACTGCGTGCCGAATGCCGACTCCTGCCAGAACCGTCGCGAGTCGCAGGACGGCAAGCACCCGCTCGCGTGGGGCGGCGCGCAGGAAACCATGATGGTGAACGGCTGGGGCCAGGCGGCAGGCGCCAATAGCCCCTTCGGCATGAGATTCGAAGGCCATCTGTCCGGCGAGTGGGCAGTCGCGAAAGAAAAGGTCAAAATCGCGAAGGTCGCCGAATGCGGCGAGGTTCCGCCCAGCTACGGAGATCTGAACCCCGACCAGCAGAACGCAGTGAAAAGTGTCTTCGAGGGCATTCTGCCGATCCGCTGAGGTTCGCCGTCGGTCGACGCGCCCGAAAAAAAGCCGCCGCCCCCTACTCGGAAGCGGCGGCCTCGCGATGCTCGACCTGTCGTCAAACCGCCATCACGGTCACCGACTTCGTGACGAGATACGGCTCCAGCGCTTCCGGCCCGCCCTCCGACCCGTAGCCCGAATCCTTCACGCCACCGAACGGCATTTCCGGCCACGGCGTCGCGGGCTGGTTGATCCACAGCATTCCGACCTCGAGGCGCTGCGTCAGCAGATGCACGTTCGCGAACGAGCGCGTGAACGCGTAGCCTGCCAGCCCGAACGGCAGACGGTTCGCCTCGGCGATCGCATCCTCGAGCTTGTCGAAGCCGCGAATCGCCGCGACTGGGCCGAATGGCTCGTTGTTGAACACGTCCGCTTCGAGCGGCACGTTCGCGATCACGGTCGGAGCGAAGAAGTTGCCTTCCGCGCCGATGCGCTCGCCGCCGGTCTCGATGCTCGCACCGACCTTGCGCGCGTTGTCCACGACCGACGCCATCGCGGTCAGCCGTCGCGGGTTCGCGAGCGCGCCGAGCGTCGTGCCTTCGTCGAGGCCGTTGCCGACCTTCAGCCCTTCCGCATGCTTGACCAGCGCGCGCGTGAATTCGTCGCGGATGCTGTTGTGCACGAGGAAACGCGTCGGCGAAATGCAGACCTGCCCCGCGTTGCGGAACTTCGCACCGCCGGCGGCCTTCACCGCGAGCGCGACGTCCGCATCCTCGGCGACGATCACCGGCGCGTGGCCGCCCAGTTCCATCGTTGCGCGCTTCATGTGCTGGCCCGCGAGCGCGGCCAACTGCTTGCCGACCGGCGTCGAACCCGTGAACGTGACCTTGCGGATCACCGGGTGCGGAATCAGGTACGACGAGATTTCGGCCGGATCGCCGTACACGAGGCCGATCACGCCGGCCGGCACGCCTGCGTCGACGAACGCGCGCAGCAGCGCGGCCGGCGATGCCGGGGTTTCTTCCGGCGCCTTCACGAGGAACGAACAGCCGGTCGCGAGCGCCGCGCTCAGCTTGCGCACCACCTGGTTGACCGGGAAATTCCACGGCGTGAACGCCGCGACCGGGCCGACCGGCTCCTTCACGACCGTCTGCTGCGCACCGAGGTTGCGCGGCGGCACGATCCGGCCGTACACGCGGCGGCCCTCGTCCGCGAACCATTCGATGATGTCGGCCGCCGACAGCACTTCGACGCGCGCTTCGGTGAGCGGCTTGCCCTGCTCCTGCGTCATCAACTGCGCGATCGTGTCCGCGCGTTCGCGCACCAGCGCGGCCGCCTTGCGCATCGTCGCCGCGCGCTCGTGAGCGGGCACCTTGCGCCACGCTTCGAAGCCGCGCTGCGCGGCGGCGAGCGCACGGTCGAGATCGGCGATGCCCGCGTGGGCCACCTTGCCGATCGGCTTGCCGGTCGCCGGGTTCACGACGTCGATCGTCTTGCCGCTCGCGGCGTCGACCCACTCGCCGTCGATCAGCAGTTGCGTATCCGTATAAGTCACGTTAGCCATCCAGACACCCCTACATTGCGTCGATAAAACGCGCGCTGCCGCGAACGGCCGCGCGCCGGTTGACAGAAAAAGCCACGCCGCCGGGGCAGGCACGCACCGGGCGGCATGGGCGGCAGGCACGGCGGCCCGCCATCGTTGCGCAGCGTGCCGCGCTCAGTGCGCGGCCGCCGTCGCCTTGCGGAGTTTCGCGACGTCCGCCGCCTGCACCGCCGGCGCGCCGTTGTTCCAGCCGGCGCGCATGAACGTCAGCACGTCGGCGATCTGCCGGTCGTTCAACTGGTTCGAGAATGCCGGCATCGGATAGGCGGACGGCACGCCGCCGATCACGAGCGTGTCGCTGCCGTTCAGCGTCACGTTGATCAGCGACGACGCATCGGCCTCCAGCACGTTCGGATTGCCGGCGAGCGGCGCAAGCAGCGGCGCATAGCCGCGCCCGTCCACGCCGTGGCAGTGCAGGCAGTAAGCGTTATACACCTTCGCGCCCGGATCGGTTGCCGGTCGGCCCAGCGCGGCCTGCGTCGCCTTCGGATCGTAGCGGTACGGCGGCGCGCCCGTGCCGCCTGCCGCCGGCAGCGATTTCAGGTAGCGCGAGATCGCGGCCAGATCGTCGTCGGTCAGTTCCTGCGTGCTGTGGTTGATCACGCTCACCATCGAGCCGAACGCGGTCGCGTGCTGGTTCGCGCCGGTCTTCAGGAACTGCGCGACGTCGGCCTCGTTCCAGCGGCCGAGCCCCGTATTGTGCTCGCCGGTCAGGTTCGATGCGAACCAGTTGTCGATCGAGGCGCCCGACAGGAACGCCGCGCCGCTTTCGTCGAGCGCCTTCTCCTGGAAGCCGACGCCGCGCGGCGTGTGGCACGAACCGCAGTGTCCGAGCCCCTGCACGAGATACGCGCCGCGGTTCCACATCGCGTCCTTCGCCGGCTTGTCCGCGTAGGGCGTCGTGTCGAGGAACACCATGTTCCACAACGCGAGCGGCCAGCGCATGTTGAGCGGCCACGGAATGTCGGACGGCCGGTTCGCCTGCTTCACCGGTTCGACGCCGTGCATGAAGTACGCATACAGCGCCTTCACGTCGTCGTCCTTCAGCTTCGCGTACGACGGATACGGCATCGCCGGATACAGGTTGTGACCGTCCTTCGCGACGCCCTTGCGCAACGCGCCGGCGAAATCGGCTTCGGTATAGCCGCCGATGCCCGTCTCCGGATCGGGCGTGATGTTGGTCGTGTAGATCGCGCCCATCGGCGTGACCATCTTCAGGCCGCCGGCGAACGGCGTGCCGCGTGGCGCGGTGTGGCACGCGACGCAGTCGCCGGCTTTCGCGAGATACGCACCGCGCGCGACGAGCGCGCTGTCGGCGGGCGCCGTCTGCGCGGCATGCGCGACCGTGCCGACCGCCAGTGCGGACAGCGCGAGCAACGAGGCGCGGAGCGCATTCAGGCTCGGGTTCAGGGTGAGATGTCGCATGGTCGTCCCCTCCCCTCAGGCCGTTTTCAGCTGGTTGCCGACCGGCAGCTTGCGCAGCCGCGTGCCAGTGGCCGCGAAGATCGCGTTCGACAACGCCGCCGCGGTCGCGGCCGTGCCCGGCTCGCCGATCCCGCCCGGCGCTTCGCCGCTCTTCACCAGATGGACTTCGATCGGCGGCGTCTCGTTGATTCGCATCACCCGGTAGTCGGTAAAGTTGGTCTGCACGACGCGGCCGTCCTCGATCGTGATCTCGCCGTACAGCGCGCCCGTGATCCCGAAGATGATGCCGCCCTGCACTTGCGCCTCGATCGTGTTCGGATTCACGTACATGCCGCAGTCGACCGCGCACACGACGCGCTTGACCTGCACCTCGCCGCCATCCACCGCCACGTCGATGACGATCGAAAAGAAGCTGCCGAACGCGTGCATGACCGACACGCCGCGCCCTTGCCCCTTCGGCAGCGACGCGCCCCAGCCGGCCGCCTTCGTCGCGACGTCGAGCACGTTGCGCGCGCGCGGCGCCTTGTCGAGCAGTGCGCGGCGGTACTGCACCGGGTCGGTCTTGGTCTGCGCGGCCAGTTCGTCGATGAAGCTCTCGACGACGAACGTGCTGCGCGTGGGCCCGACGCCGCGCCAGAACGCGGTCGGCACGTGGCGCGGCTCCTGGCGGACGTAGTCGACGAGCTGGTTCGGCAGGTCGTACGGCAGCTCGGCCGCGACCTCGACCGCGTCGGGATCGACGCCGTCCTTGACCGCGGGCGGCGCGAAGCGCGCGAGAATCGACGAGCCGACGATCCGGTGCTGCCACGCGATCGGCTTGCCGTTCGCGTCGAGGCCGGCCGAGATCGTGTCGTAGTAGCACGGCCGGTACATGTCGTGCTGGACGTCTTCCTCGCGCGTCCAGATCACCTTCACCGGCGCCGCGACCTGTTTGCCGACCTTCACGGCCTGGCCGACCATGTCGGTTTCGAGCCGCCGGCCGAACCCGCCGCCGAGCAGATGGTTGTGCACGACGATCTTGTCCGGCGCCAGCCCGGTCAGTTGCTGCGCCGTGTCGCGCACGCGGGTCGGCACCTGCGTGCCGACCCAGATCTCGCAGCCGTCGCCGCGCACGTGCACCGTGCAGTTCACGGGCTCCATCGTCGCGTGGGCGAGCAACGGCTGTTCGTAGACGGCGTCGACGCGCGTCTTCGCGTTCGCGAACGCCTTGCCGACGTCGCCTTCCTTGCGCGCGACCGCGCCCTTGCCGTTCGCCGCCGCATGCGCGAGATCCGCGAAAAGATCCTTCGTCGACACCTTTGCGTCCGCGCCTTCGTTCCACTTCACGACGAGCGCCGATGCGCCGCGCTTCGCGGCCCACGTGTGATCGCCGACCACCGCGACCGCGTTGTCGACGCGCACGACCTGGCGCACGCCGGGGATCTTCCTCGCGGCCGTGTCGTCGACGCTCGCGACCGTGCCGCCGAACACCGGGCTGTTCACGATCACCGCGTACAGCATGCCGGGCACGCGCACGTCGAGCCCGAACTGCGCGGTGCCGTCGACCTTCTCCGGCGAATCGAGGCGCTTCGCGGGCGTGCCGATCAGCTTGAAATCCGCCGGCTGTTTCAGCACGACGTCCTTCGGCACCGGCAGCTTCGCCGCGGCGTCGGCCAACTGGCCGTACGATGCGCGCCGGCCGCTCTGCGCATGCTGCACTTCGCCGTTCGCCGCGCGGCAACTGGCCGGATCGACGTTCCATTGCTTCGCGGCCGCCGCGACCAGCAGCGTGCGCGCCGTGGCGCCCGCGCGGCGCAGCGGTTCCCACGCGTAGCGCACCGACGTCGAGCCGCCGGTGAGCTGGCCGCCGAGCAGCGGGTCGAGGAACAGCTTCTCGTTCGGCGGCGCATGATCGAGCGTCACGCTCGACAGCGGCACTTCGAGTTCTTCCGCGATCAGCATCGGCAGCGCCGTATAGACACCCTGCCCCATCTCGACCTTCGGCATCACGAGCGTGACCTTGCCGGCGCGGTCGATCTGCACGAATGCGTTCGGTGCGAACACGCCGGGCGCAGCGGGTTCGGCTGCATCGCCGCCGATCACCGAGCGGCGCGCATCGTCGCCCGCCGCCGGCAGGCTGAAGCCGAGCAGCAAGCCGCCGCCGGCCGCCGCGCCGAGCGACATCCCAAGTTTGAGAAACCCGCGGCGCGACACGCCCGCGCCGGCCCGACCTGCTTCGATCAGTCCACGTGACATGTCAGGCCTCCTTCGCGGCTTGTTTGACGGCCGCGCGAATCCGGTGATACGTGCCGCAGCGGCAGATGTTGCCGGCCATGGCCGCATCGATGTCGGCATCGCTCGGATTCGGGTTCGCCGCGATCAGCGCGGTGGCGGCCATCACCTGCCCCGACTGGCAGTAGCCGCACTGGACGACGTCGAGCTCGCGCCACGCCTGCTGGACCTTGTGGCCGGCCGGCGTTGCGCCGACGGCTTCGATCGTCGTGATCTTGCGGCCCGCGACGGCCGCGACCGGCAGCACGCACGAACGCGCGGCAACGCCGTCGAGATGCACGGTGCACGCGCCGCATTGCGCGATCCCGCAGCCGAACTTGGTGCCGGTGAGGCCGACGACGTCGCGCAACACCCAGAGCAAGGGCATGTCGTCGGGGGCGTCGACCGAGCGGGTTTCGCCGTTGATGTTGAGGGTGATCATTCAGCCTCCGGGGCCGTTGTATTGGGGAAGCGGCGCGAACGGGGCGTGCTGCGCCGTGGGGTCGTCGTCGCCATTGCGTCGTGCGCAACGGCTGCCGCGCGGCCCGGGTGCGGGCGAGCCGCGGCGGTGGTGTTGCATGCTTGCGTCGTTACTCGGCCACGTCGATGCCCGACAGCACCTTGATGACCGGCGGTGCGGTGAACCAGTCGGCCGACTTCGTACGGAATTCGCCGAAATACGGGCTCGCGAGGTGTGCGTCGAACGCCGCCTGGTCGTCGTAGATTTCGTACAGATGCAGGTTCGGCGAACCGTCCTGCTCGCGGAACAGGTCATAGCGCCGGTTGCCCGGTTCGGTGCGCGTCTTGGCGACCATGCTGCGCAGTTCGGCCTCGGCGGCCTGCGCGTGTTCGGGTTTCAGGAACAGCGAAGCAATCACGTGAAGCGCCATTTTTTTTCACTCCTTTGAAAACGGAAACGAGCATGCCACAAGCCGGCGTCTCGCGACGCCAGCGTGCAGCGGTGGTCTATCGCCGAGCGGGGATCAGACCAGTTCGTCCGGGCCGACCCGCACGACGACCTTGCCGAAATTCTTGCCGGCGAGCAGGCCGATCAGCGCTTGCGGCGCGTCGGCGAGATCGGGAACGACGTCCTCGAGCGTCTTCACCTTGCCTTGCGCGACCCACTCGCTCATGTCCTTCAGGAACGGCGCATAGCCGGTTGCATAGTGATCGAGAATGATGAAACCCTGCACGCGGATGCGCTTGCGCAGGATCGCGCCCATCAGCGCCGGCACGCGGTCGCGGCCGGTCGACACGGCCTTGTCGTCGTATGCCGCGTCGTTGTAATGCGCGATGATTCCGCAGACGGGCACGCGCGCATGGTCGTTCAGCAGCGGCCACACCGCGTCGAACACGGCGCCGCCGACGTTTTCGAAATAAACGTCGATGCCGTTCGGGCACGCGTCCTTCAGCTTGGCGGCAAACGCCGGATCGCGATGGTCGACGCACGCGTCGAAGCCGAGCGTGCCGGTCACGTACGCGCACTTGTCGGCGCCGCCCGCGACGCCGACCACGCGGCAACCCTTCAGCTTCGCGATCTGTCCGACCACCGCGCCGACCGCGCCACTCGCGGCCGCGACGACCACGGTTTCGCCGGCCTTCGGTTCGCCGATCGTCAGCAGCCCGGTGTACGCGGTGAAGCCCGGCATGCCCAGCACGCCGAGCGCGTACGACGGGTGCGCGAAGTCGCGGCCGAGCGGGATCAGGTCGCGCCCGTCGGACAGCGCATAGTCCTGCCAGCCGGCGCCGGCCACGACGAGATCGCCTTCGCGAAACGCCGGCAGGTTCGACGCCACCACGCGGCTGACCGTGCCGCCGACCATCGGCTGGCCCAGCTCGGCCGGCGGCGCATAGGACGGCGCGTCGCTCATCCGGCCGCGCATGTACGGGTCGAGCGACAACCAGACGGTGCGCAGCAGTACCTGGCCGGGGCCAGGCACCGGCACGTCGCCGGTTTCGGCGCGGAAGTTGTCCGGCGTCGGTGCGCCGACCGGGCGCGAATTCAGGACGATCTGGCGGTTTGCGGTTTTGCTTTGCGGCATGTGAGCCTCCGTCAACGGGAATGAACGTGCTGCGTGCGCACGCTCGGATCAGGGATGGACCAGCGGAAAGGGCGCGCCTGCGGCGGCGTCGGCGGTCGAGCCGGTGCGATCGCAGGCAGGCGATTGGAACGATCGGGACAGCGTAACGCGGTGTGAGGCATTCGTCATGAATGATTGAGTAGACCAGTCGTCTAGAATCAGGGCAAAAACAAGGCGCGCCCAAGCGCGCCCGGATTACGACTGCGCCCCGTTGCGTGGCGCGGCAGGCGGCAGGTTCAGCATGCGCCGCGTTTCGGCCATCGCCCTTTCGAGCGGTTTGCGGTTGCGGTGAATCTTTTCCAGCAGCGTCGCGCCCAGCCACAGCTCGTACAGGATCGCGGCCGTGTACGACGGATCGTCGACGCCGCTCAGCGAACCGTCGGCGAGGCCGGCCTCGATGCCGCCCGCGAGCCGCTCGATGATCTGGCTGGTGCCGCGCCGCAGCACCGTGCGCATCGCTTCCGACAGATCCGACACTTCCGCACCGAGCTTCACCGCGAGGCACTTGCCTTCCGGATCGTCCGCGCATTGCGTGTGCAGCCAGTTGCCCCAGTACGTCATCAGGCGCTCGGCGCCGGTGCCGGCCTGCTGCTTGAGCAGGTTGTCGAGATGCGCGAGATAGCCTTCGAAATACGATTCGAGCAGCGCTTCGCCGAATGCCTCTTTCGAGCCGAAATAATGGTAGAACGAGCCCTTCGGGATGCCCGCCGCGGCGAGAATCTCGTTCAGACCGACCGCCGAGAACCCCTTGTGGAGCATGATCGGCTTCGCGATATTCAGGATGTGCTGGCGGACTTCGGCGCCTGAAGATGCATTCATGATGGCGTATGGTAGCAACGATTAGACCGGTCGTCTAGTAATGTCGAACCGGCATGTTGAGCGGCACTTTACCCGATCCCCGCCACGGGCCCAATGCCTGGCCGGCGCGCTTCTCGCCTGCCCGGGGCGTACACGCGTGGCACGACATCGCGGCGACTCGGTTGCGCCGTCAGCGCGGCGCTTCGTCGGCGCGCTTTCTCATGCGCGCCCGACGCTCGCTCCGTTCGGCGGCCGGGGCACTCTTGACCCCGCGCAACGGCGGCCGCCGCAACAGTGCCGCCATCTCGCGCCTCAACGCATCGAGTTCGTTGCCGCGCGCCGCCTCGGTCGCCAGTGCGCCATCGAGCTGCCCTTGAAGCACGCCGCAGCGATGCAGCGCGTCGCCGAGTTGCGCCTGTAGCGCGGCCACTTCTTTCCGCTGCTGCGCATCGCGTTGTTCCGCGCGCGATGTCGCCGCGTCGAGTTCCTTTTGCAATCGCGCGGCGGCGAGCCGCTCGCGATCGATTTCCTGAAGCGCCCGCTTCTCCGATGCGCGCAGGCGTTCCTCGGCGCGGCCGGCGTCGTCGCGCAACCGGTCGAGCTGGGTGGTGAAATCCGCACGGGCCTCGGCGAGCGCACGATCGCCCTCCGCGTTGTCGGCCGTCAGGCGTTCGATATCGGCTTGCAGCGCTTGCCGGGAGGCATCGTCGGCCGCCCTCGCCTGCTCCAGCTCCTGAATGCGGACCTGCGCGGCCAGCAGCGCGGCCGTGCGTTGCTCCAGCGCGGTTTCGGTGCGGGCCAGTTCGGCCTGCAACGTCGCGACTTCCGTTTGCGCCGTGGCTCGCTGCGCTTCGACTTCCGCGCGCAGCGCGTCGAGGGCCGCTGCCGCGGCGGTGCTCGACCGGTTCCACAGTGCCGCGACGAGTTCACCGGCCGCCGCCTGCAGATCGGCCGGCAGGTCCGGATGCTCGATGCGCACGCGGCTTTTTTCCCGCAGTTCGGCCCAGAACTCGCCGAGAACGGCCGTCGGCGTGCTCATGCTGCCCTTGCGAACGAGCTGGTACAGGCGGTTCGCCGTCGGCGTGATGCCGAAGCGGAAGAACAACAGCGCGCAGACTTCGCGGTACAGCTCGCGCGTTTTCGGGAAGTCGGCCTTGAGGCGCTCGATTTCGGCGGTCAGGCGAGGTTCATCGACGACGAGATCGGACATGGCGGGTTCTATCGAGGAATTTCGTCGATAATATAACGTAAACCGTTAAATATCCAATCATCGGCCGGTTTCAGTTTGACATTATTTCTATAATGTCGAGAATTTCTCAGGGGAAGATGAACGAAGCCGGCCCCGCTCGTTACGGCGTGGCGCGGTGCGGCATCGAAACGCCGGAATCCCCTATCGGGTCATGTCCGCAGATTTCACCGAGCGTCTCGGGGCATCCGCTGGATCGGGACAGCCGCCCTTTGCACGGCAGCCGGACAAGTACGATCGCGCCACACGCGCGGCAACCAAACACCAGCGTGGGCGCGCCGATGGCGCGAAGCGCGCCTGCCTTCAGCGGCCGGGCGCCGCTTCCCTGAAGAAGTCGATCAATTGGCGCGTCAGGAAGGCCGGATTCTCGTCCGGCAGCCAATGACCGGTGTTCGGCGCAACGGCTCCACGCACGTCCAGCGCCAGTTCCCTCGCCATGTCGAGTTCCTTGGCGCCGTTGCTCTTGTCGCCGGCGAGCGCCAGCACCGGCATCGGGAGCTTGTGCTTCATGAACGCCTTGAACTGCGTCTCGTCCTGTGCAAACGCGCGATAGAGTTCGAATCCGGCGCGTAGCGCGCCTGGCGCCGCATAAGCGGCGGCGTAGACGGCGATATCGTCGTCCGACAGTGGGACGTGGGTTCTCTTCTTGTAGAAATCGAGGATGTACGCGTGCTCCTTGCCCGCAATCAGCATTTCGGCGATATCGCGCTGCTGATGCAAGCCGAAATGCCAGATCTGCGGATCGGCACGGGCCTTCGCTTCGTCCCAGATTCGCGTGCCCGGCACCGGAACGTCGAGCATCGCAAGCTTCGCGATCTCGGCAGGCCATTGCGCGGCGTACGCGTAGGCAACCATCACGCCGATGTCGCGGCCGACGAGGTGAATGCGCGTCGCGCCCAACTGGCGGACGAGCGCCCGGATGTCGCCTGCCATCGAGGCCTTGTCGTAGCCGCCGAGCGGCTTGTCCGATTCGCCCGCGCCGCGGTAATCGACCGCGACGACGCGATACCCCTCTTCCGCCAGCACCGGCATCACGTGACGCCACGTGTACCAGGTTTGCGGCCAGCCATGCAGCAGGATCACCATCTCGCCGTCGTCCGGCCCGCCGGTCACGTAATGGAGACGCACGTCGTCGACCTGCGCGTAGCGCCGGCTGAATCGCCGATGGAAACCGGCCGGCAAGCCGGCCGCCGGCATCCCTGACATCGATCGTTCATTCTGCATGAGTCGTCATCCGTTACGTTGCCGGTCGCTCAGCCTGTCGACCTGCTTCACGCCGCGGAGCAGCCATGGCCGAAGTTGCCTCGTGAGGAGCGGCATGATGATCCACGTCAGCGACGAAGTCAGGAGTGCGGAGCTGAGCGCGAGTTGGACAGGACGCTCCAGCGCGGGAAGGAGCGCGTTCAGAAGGAAGGTGATCGACAGCAGGACCGGATAAACCGCCAGCCACGTCACGAGAAACGTCTTCCACTTCGGTGCAGCGGGCTTGCCGGCAATCGCGAACCACGCATCCATGCCGACGGCGGCGTCGCGATGTTCGTCCGATATCTCGTCGCCCTTCGCAACCAGCTTTCGCCGTTCCCCGGAGGCCTCCCACGCATGCAGGTGCTCCGGCGAGTCGAAACGATAAACCAGATAGTTGATGCCGCTTGAATCGTTCAGGCGAACGTTTCCGAGATGCCCCGGGTAACGCCGCGCTGCCGCGTCGATCTCGCGCGCCCATCGATCGAATTGCCTTTCCCGTCCCGGATGAACGACGCGGCCGACGACGATCGTGCTCGACTCGCGAATCGTGTCCGACGGGGAAAGGCGTTGACTGTCGTGCATCTGATGGCTGAAGCGAAGGGGCGGTACATTTCGTCGCTCGGCGGTGCCCGATGGCGTCCGAGAAAAAACATACGCCGTTTGGGCGAACATGCCGGGCTGTCGCGCGAGCAAATCACGGTCCTGCCCGCACGCCGGCAGCGGCGCTTGTCGCGCTTCGACGCTCGCGCGAGCGGCCTGCGTCGACGGCGCGGCAGCCTCATGCGATGCCGTCGAATTCGCTACCAACGAACGCGCGCTGTAATTTTTTCAGCATGATCGAAAGCGTGGGGGCGCTACGGGTGAGCGGAAAGTGGATCGCCGGGGGCCTAATCGTCGCTCAGGGCCTTCGTTCGGTCTGTCATTCGCGTGCCACCGTAGGCCGGTAACGTTCGAAGCCGCCCCGATTCCGACAAGCGAACCGACATGCAGCGCCCGTCGCGCGCCACGCCCCACGTTTACGCAGCCACGTCCCGCGCCCTCGCTATCAGCCTCGCGATCAACCTGCTGCTGCTCGCCGTCGAGACGGCGGCGGCATGGTTCGCGCATTCGTCGGGGCTGCTCGCGGACGTCGCGCACGCCGCGATCGATCTTGCGGCCGATGCGCTGATCCTCGTCGCCTGCCGGTTCGACGCGCGCCTGCCGCCGGAGCGGCGCCCGACCTACGAGCCGCTCGCACTCGCGGGCCTCGGCGCGTTGCTGGCCGCGACCGGCGCGCAGATGATCTGGCATGCGCTGACCCGGTTCGATACGCCGCCCGTCGTGCAGCCGGGCGCGACCGCGCTCGCGCTGGCTGCCGTCACGCTCGCCGGCAAGGCCGTGCTGTCGTACTGGATGCTGCGCCAGGCGCGCGAGACCGGCTCCGCGCTACTCGAGGCGAGCGGCTGGCACGTGCGGACCGATGCGCTGTCGTCGTTGCTCGCGGCGCTCGCGATGAGTGCGGCGCTGCTCGGCTTCGGCCGCCTCGACGATCTGGCGGCGCTCGCGATCGGTGCGCTCGTGATCCGCACGGGCGCCGGGTTCATCCGGCGCGGCTATGCGCAGTGGCCGGCACTGGCCGATTGGGCGAATCGCTCGACGCGCGGGTCGTGAACGCGGATCGTCGCGCCGCTCGTCGATGCTTCGATGCGCGTGATCGACTGAACGGAATGAAGAAGAGGCTCGCCCCCCGCGAGCCTCTTTTGCGAGATGTCGCCATCGGCATGTCGTTCCTGGCGTACCGATGCTATCGCCCACCCGAGCGGCACGACACTCCCGGGCAAAATCCGCACGAGCGCCGCCGGGCAACGGCCGCGGCATACACATCGGACGGTTTCGCGCAATGGAATATCGGGCCGCCTTGCACGGCATCCCGCGACGCACACGTATGCTCCACAGGCGGCGTGATGGGGCGATGCGCGGGCATCGTGCGCGACGACCGCAGGCGGGTTGACCGATCGGGCTCCGCGTAACAGGCTATTGCTTGTATTTTGTTAATACAGTCTTTAGTTTGTATTTTGACGATACATGCCATAGACTGTATTTTCCGATTACAAACGATCACCTGTCATCTCGCGGAGCGCCCGATGGCCTTTCCTGTCCAGACCTTGACCCAATTGCGCCCGATCCTCGTCGGTTTCCGCAAATCCGCGGGGCTCACGCAGGCGCAACTGGCCGCCCGCCTCGGCATCACCCAGCAATCTTATGCTCAGCTCGAAGCCAACCCGTCGGCGGTCAGCATCGAACGGCTTTTCAAGGTGATGAACGCGCTTGGCGTTCGCATGTTGCTCAGCCTCGACGAGCGGGATGCACCGGCGGAAGCGGCCGATTCGGCTCCCGATGCCGAACCGGTGGTGCGCCGCAAGCCGGTCGCGAGCAAGCGCGGCACCACGGCCGCCACAACCCCGACCGGGGCCGCCGTTAGAACTGCGCGGAAGCGCCCGACAGCGACGCGGGCCAGGCCTCGCGCGTCGGAGCGGGAGGACTGGTGACGATGGTCGCACGCGCCCGCAGCAACCGGCTCGACCTGTGGATGAACGGCATTCCTGTCGGCTACTGGGAAATCCGGCGTGGGGTCGAGCGTCTCGTCTACCTGCCGGACTGGCTCGACGATCCCCAGGGCCGGCCGCTGTCGTTGTCGCTGCCCTTCACGCCCGGCAACCAGCCGCACCAGGGCGCGATCGTGGCCGACTACTTCGACAATCTGCTGCCGGACAGCGAGCCGATCCGCCGTCGCATCGCGCAGCGTTACCGGCTCCGGTCGACAGCGCCATTCGACTTGCTCGCGTCGATCGGCCGCGATTGCGTCGGCGCGATTCAAATGCTGCCGCCCGACGAGACACCGGTCAATCTCAACGGAATCGAAGGCGCGCCGCTCGACGACGCAGCCGTTGCCGATGTGCTGCGCCACGCGACCGCCGCGCCGCTGCCCGGCCACGGGGAACCGCACGGCGACCTGCGCCTGTCGATTGCCGGCGCGCAGGAAAAGACCGCGCTGCTGCGTCAGCGCAACCGCTGGCTGCGGCCGTCGGGCAGCACGCCGACGACCCACATCTTCAAGCTGCCGCTCGGGCGCGTCGGCAACATGCAGGCCGACATGCGCACGTCCGTCGAAAACGAATGGTTGTGCTCGAAGATCGTCGCCGCGTACGGCTTGCCGGTCGCACCGTGCGAGATCGGCCGGTTCGACGATCAGAAGGCGCTGATCGTCGAGCGCTTCGACCGGCGCCCGTCGCGCGACGGCTCGTGGATCCTGCGGCTGCCGCAGGAGGACATGTGTCAGGCGACCGGCACGCCGTCGGGGGCGAAATACGAAGCGGACGGCGGCCCCGGCATCGAGACGATCATGGGTATCCTCGCGAATTCGGCCGACGCTTCCCGCGACCGGATGAATTTCTTCGTCGCACAGCTCGTGTTCTGGGTGTTGGCTGCGATCGACGGCCACGCGAAGAACTTCAGCATCGCGCACCTGCCCGGTAATACGTATCGCAGCACGCCGCTGTACGACGTGCTGTCCGCGCATCCGATCATCGGTACGCGCCGCAATCAGATCCCGCCGAGCCGCGCGCGCCTGGCGATGGCCGTCTGCGGGAAGAACCGGCACTACGTGATCGGGGAAATCCGGCCGCGCCACTGGATCGCACAGGGCCGGCGCGTCGGCCTGACCGAAGACGACGTGCGGGCCGCGATGACGGCCGTCGCAGCACGGACGGAGCCCGCGATTGCCGAAGCCGCCGCACAGATCCCGGCGGATTTTCCTGCGGACGTGGCAGACGCGATATTCGCGGGCATGCGTCGGCAAAGCCGCAAACTCGCGGCGGCCGGCGCGGCGTGACAAATCGACCGGCCGCGACGGGCTGCCGGTCTTCGCCGCAATACTTCGACCCTCGGTCGACGGGCGGTCCTGGCAGGACCGAAGCGGTTATGCCGCCGCAGATACGGACATCGAACGCCCCGCCCCGAACCGCTTGCCGGCCGCCGGCGCTTGATCGTTCAGCCGGCGTCGCGCGCGCGGGCGAGTGCCGCGAGGTTGCCCTCGCCGAACCCGTGGTGCCCCTTGCGCTGCACGATCTCGAAGAAGATCTCGCCGGGGCGGCGTTTGACGAAGGTCTGGAAGAACAGTCTCGGCACCCCGTCGTCGCCGATCTCGCCGTCGACCAGCACCGCGCGGCGGCGCAGCGCGTCGAGATCGACACCGTGCGCGGGCAGCCGCGCGTCGACGTCGTCGTAATAGCGTACGGGCGGCTCGATGAATTCGACGCCGTTCGCGCGCAACGCATCGACGCACGCCAGGATGTCGTCGGTGGCCAGCGCGACGTGCTGCACGCCCTCGCCCGGATGGTCGGGCAGGTACGCATGCATCAGCTCGGTGCGCCGCGTACCTTCCTCGTAGACCGGAATCCGCACCGCGCCGCACGGCGACACCATCACGCGCGACTCCTCCGACACATGCCAGTGCGCGTCGATCTGGTGGATCTCGCGAAAATGCAGCAGGTCGTGGTAGAAATCCAGCCACTCCTGCATGCGGCCCGCGCCGACGGTTTGCGTGAAGTGGTCGACCTGCTGCAGGCCGACGCCCGCGCGATCGAGATCGGTATGCGCGGTCGCGATGTCGATCGGCCGGAAATCGATGTCGAAGATCGAGATGTCGCCGACGCCGCCGCGCTGGCCGCCCCGCCCGCGCCAGCGATCGACGAAATACAGGTGCGAATCGCCGATGCCCTGGATCGCCGGGATCTTCAGCTCGCCGACGCCGACCTTTTCGCCTTCGAACGCCCACGCCCCGAGCTGGATCGCGCGCTCGAACGCGCGCCGGGCGTTCGCCACGCGCAACCCGATCGCGCAGACGCCCATCCCGTATTCCTCCGCATAGCGCGCGGCGAACGAATCGGGCTCGGCGTTGATCAGGAAATGCATCTGCCCCTGCCGGTACAGCGTGACGTTCTTGCTGACGTGCCGCGCGATCGCCTTGAACCCGAACTGCTCGAAGCGCTGCGCGAGCGCTTCCGGCACGGGCGCCGCGAATTCGACGAATTCGAGGCCGGCCATCCCGAGCGGATTGGCGGCCGGATCGGCAACGGGCGGCGTATCGCTGGACAAGGGGTGGAAATTGCCGGGCATTCCAGTCTCCGGGGGCATGCGGTCGATGGGGGTTCGTGCCTGTCGCGTGCGGCATGCGCGGCCGATGCGGCGGCCTCGCGTCCGCCCCGAACGGGCGAGTTGTCGATGTTGCAGATTTTAACCAGATCGTTCACCGCGGCACACCCCGGCCAAACGGCATATCGTCGCGCCGCTTAGTGCAAACCCCAAAAGCGTTCGATAATCGCACGTAATTGAACGATAATCGCGCACATTGTCCGATTGGCCAATTGCCGCCGTGCGGCCCGCGCCCTATTCTCCGTTCACTCATCGACTTCAATGCAGCATCGGACGCGGCGCCGCCACGATTCCACGATGCGCCGTGCCAGGAGACATCGCCATGACCCCCACCTTCGACACCCTCGACACCGCCGGCGCTCGCGCCCGCAGCCAGGCCCGCAAGGCTGCGATCGGCAGCTTTGTCGGCGCCGTCGTCGACTGGTACGACTTCCTGCTGTACGGGATCGTCGCCGCGCTGGTGTTCAATTCCGAGTTTTTCCCGAAAGTCAGCCCGACGATGGGCACGCTCGCGGCATTCGCCACCTTCGGCGTCGGCTTCCTGTTCCGGCCGCTCGGCGGCATCGTGTTCGGCCACTACGGCGACCGGCTCGGCCGCAAGCGGATGCTCGTGCTGACCGTGATGCTGATGGGGCTGTCGACGGTCGCGATCGGCCTGCTGCCGACGTTCTCGACGATCGGCTGGTGGGCGCCCGTGCTGCTGGTGCTGATGCGCGCGATCCAGGGCTTCGCGGTCGGCGGCGAATGGGGCGGCGCGGCGCTGATGGCCGTCGAGAGCGCGCCGAAGCAGAAGAAGGCGTTCTACAGCAGCGGCGTGCAAGTCGGCTACGGCGTCGGGCTCGTGCTGGCCACCGGCATCGTCTCGATCCTGAGCCATACGCTCGGCGAGGCGGCGTTCAAGTCGTGGGGCTGGCGCCTGCCGTTCGTGTTCAGCATCGTGCTGGTGCTGATCGGACTGTGGGTGCGCAAGAACATGGACGAATCGCAGGAGTTCGTCGAGAAGGTCGAGCACGGCAACCGCAAACTGCGCCTGCCGGTGCTGGAGGCGCTGACGCGCCACCCTAAGGCGTTCCTGCTGATCGTCGCGCTGCGGCTCGCCGAACTGTTCACGATGTATATCGTCACCGCGTTCGCGCTCAGTTATTCGACGACGAACCTCGGCATGTCGCGTGACCTGTTCCTGAACATCGGCCTGCTGGTGGGCGCGGTGAGCTGCGTGACGATCCCCTGCTTCGCATGGCTGGCCGACCGCTACGGCCTGCGCCGCATCTACCTGATCGGCGCGCTGATCGGCCTCGTATCGGCGGTGCCGTTCTTCGTCGCGCTGGAAGCTCGATCGATCGCGTGGATCGTGATCTTCTCGATCCTGCTGGCGAACGCCGCGCACGACATGGTCGTGAGCGTCCAGCAGCCGCTGTTCACCGAGCTGTTCGGCGCCGAATACCGCTACAGCGGCGCGGGTGTCGGCTACCAGTTCGCGAGCGTCGTAGGCGGCGGGTTCACGCCGTTCATCGCGGTCGGCCTCGTCAGCGTGGCAGGCGGTTCGTGGCACCTCGTCGCCGGCTATCTGGCGTTCGGCTGCCTGATCTCACTGGCGGTCGCCGCGCGGATGCGGGCCGCGCAATGACGGCTGACCGTCGGCCGACCCGATTCGCGGTCGGCCAACGCGGCGGTCGTTCGGCCATGCCGGCCGGCATTCGACCCGCCGCATCGCGGCGCGACGTCAAACACTGTCAGTTACGCGCGCCGATTCCCCTTTTCCCCTCCGAACACTCCACGCCGCATGCCGACCAATGGCATCATATGGGCCTACGTCAGTCACCGATACGCCCCCATATCATGTCGAATCTCATCGTCCACGGCGGCACTCCGCTGCGCGGGGACATCAAGCCGTCCGCGAACAAGAACGCCGTCCTGCCGATTCTGTGCGCCACCCTGTTGACCGATCAGCCGCTGCGCCTCGTCGGCGTGCCGGACATCACCGACGTACGCAAGATCCTCGACATCTTCCGCACGCTCGGCAGCGACGTGTCGGTCGATTTCACGACGGGTCTGCTCGAGCTTCACCATCGCAACACGCAATTCGATCCGGCCATCCACCGGCTGCCCGAGGCGATGCGTTCGTCGATCATGCTAATTCCGCCGCTGCTCGCGCGCTTCGGCGTCGCGCGCCTCGAGAACGACGTGAAGGGCTGCACGCTCGGCGTGCGCGAGATCGATCCGCACGTCGAGGTGTTCGAACGTTTCGGCGCACACATCGAGCGCACGCCCGATTCGCTGATCGTCCGTACCGACGGGCCGCTGACGGCCAACGCTCATTGGCTCGACTACGCGTCGGTGACGACCACCGAGAACTTCGCGCTGTGCGCGACGGCCGCGAACGGCACGTCGACGTTGATGAACGCGGCCTCCGAGCCGCACGTGCAGGAGTTCTGCCAGTTCCTCGCGATGATCGGCGTCTCGATCGAGGGCATCGGCACGTCGCGGCTCTGCGTGACGGGCGGCGGCAAGCTCGGCGGCGGCGAGTTCCGCTTCGCCGAGGATTTCCATGAAATCGCGACGTTCCTTGCGCTCGGCGCGATCACGGGCGGCGACATCACGGTGCGCAATTCGTCGCCCGAGCATTTCCCGCTGATCGACCGTACGTTCGCGAAATTCGGCGTCACCGTCACGCACCGGGACGGCTGGTCGCGCGCGGAGCGCGATGGCCCGCTGCGCGTGCGCCGGCCGTTCACGCAGAACATCCTGACCAAGGTCGAGGCCGCGCCATGGCCGTACCTGCCGGTCGACCTGCTGCCGATCTTCATCGCGCTCGGCGTGCGCGCGGAAGGCAGCGCGATGTTCTGGAACAAGGTCTACGACGGTGCGCTCGGCTGGTCCGGCGAACTGTCGAAGTTCGGCGCGCACGTGTTGTTGTCCGACCCGCACCGGCTGATCACGTTCGGCGGACTGCAACTGACGCCGGCGCGCGTCGAGAGCCCGTACATCATCCGCGTCGCGATCGCGCTGCTGATGGTGGCCGCGAGCATCGAAGGTCGCTCGGAAATCATGAACGCGCTGCCGATCCGCCGCGCGCATCCGCATTTCGTCGAGAACCTGCGTTCGGTCGGCGCGAACGTCGAGTGGACGAGCAGCGAGTAAGGCCATGACGGATGCGACGCGCGTCACGGTCGCGTCGCATCCGGTTCCTCCGCTTTTCCGGTTCGCCCGGCCTCAAGCAAACGGGTTGCGCAATACCGGACCGCCGTCCACTTGCAAGCCGTCGTGCATGTCTTCGGTGTACAGATATTCGCATCCCTCGATCGAAGCAGTTGCGACGATGCATGCGTCGTAGAAGGACAAGCGATGCCGCTCCGCCAGCCGCCGCGCGAGGTCGTGTGCATCGACGGTGAGCGGCACGACGTCGCACAAACGTTTGATCGGCTCCAGAAACTCCCCTACCTCGCGCCACGGCATCCGCAGTTTGCGGTTGCAGACACTGGCGACCTCATTCAATACCTGGACGCTGAGGGTTGGCCGTCGAAGGAACAGCGCCTCCGCACGATTTGCCTTGGTTTCGTCCTCGGACAGCAGATAAAGCACGACATTGCTGTCGACGAACGATTTCTCCGTCTCAATCCCGCTCATTCGCATCGTCCCGGCTGAACTTGAAATCCGCGGGCAACTTGCCCCTGAAACGCCGCAGTCGCTCCAGAAGCTCGTCGGGCCTCGGCTTGCGACTTACCGCGAAAACGCGGGGACTGTCGACCACGATCTCGATATCGTCGCCTTCGCGAAGTTCCAGTGCGTCGACCACACTGGCCGGAAGACGAACCGCCAGGCTATTGCCCCATTTAGCGACCTGCATCTGAGCCTCCATGGATATACGTCGTCGATTGTATATTGTTGGTGCGAATCCGCAATTCGGCTGAATGGACAATTGGGCGGGCACGCGCGCCCCATTACCCATGACTCGCGCGATAATCGCTCACTTCCGCGCGAATAACGCGCATCCACTGCCCGCCTGCGACGATGAAAAAGCCCGATCTCGACCGACGCGACTGGATTGCCGGCCTCGAAAAAGGCCTGATGATCCTGGAGGCGTTCGACAGCCAGCACGCGCGCATGACGCCCACGCAGGCCGCCGCCCGCACCGGCCTCACGCGCACGGCCGCGCGGCGCTACCTGCTGACGCTCGAGTCGCTCGGCTACGTGTACACCGACGGCAAGCTGTACGGCCTCACGCCGCGCGTGCTGCGGGTCGGCTGGTCGTACTTCGATTCGGCGCGGCTGCCGCGCACGGTCCAGCCTTATCTACAGCAACTGAGCGCGTCGCTGAACGAATCGGCGTACGTCAGCGTGCTCGACGGCTGGGAACTCGTGTTCATCGCCCGCAACGGCGTGTCGCGCGTGATGACGACGGGCTTCGTGCTCGGCGCACGCGTGCCGGCGCCGCTGACGTCGCCCGGTGTCGTGCTGCTCGCCCATCATCCCGACCGCGAGGCCGTGCGCGCGTGGCTCGACGAGACCGAGTTGCCGCCGTTCACGCCGCACACGATCACCAACAAGGCGCGGCTGCTCGAACAGGTCGACCAGGCGCGCGACGCCGGCTACGCGGCGATCGAGCAGCAGTTGCAGGTTGGCGTGCGCGGGATCGCGGTGCCGCTGAAGAACCGTCACGGCGAAGTCGTCGCCGCGCTGAGCACGAACATGCCGATCGGCGCGGAGACGACCGACGCTGCCGTGCGGCGCGTGCTGCCGCATCTGCAGGAAGCGGCGCTCGCGATGCTCAACGTGCTGTAGCGCACCCTGCTCGCCGCGAACGGCCCCGGTGCAACGCCTGCAACCCCGCTACGTAACGAATAGCGCCCTGCGCCGCAACCGGCAGTCCGTCGGCCGGTTTTTGCCCTTCACCCGATCCGCCACCAACGCGGCAACAGATTGCGCACCTCGCGCCGCCGGTAACGGTCGTCGATCAGATGCACGACCCCCTCGTCGTGCTCGGTCCGGATCACGCGCCCGGCCGCCTGCACGACCTTCTGCAGCCCCGGGTACAGGTACATGTAGTCGTAACCGTTGCCGAAGCGCGCGTCCATCGCGCGCCGCATCTGCTCGTTGACGTCGTTGACCTGCGGCAATCCGAGTGTCGCAATGAACGCGCCGATCAGCCGCTCGCCGACCAGGTCGACGCCTTCCGAGAAAGCCCCGCCCAGCACCGCGAAACCGACGCCGCGGCCGGCCGCGTCGAAGCGCGCGAGAAACGCGTCGCGCTCGCTTTCGGCCATGCCGGGCGCTTGCGCCCACACGGGGACGTCCGGATGGCGCGTCTGCATCAGCGCGACCACGCGCCCGAGGTAGTCGAAGCTGCTCAGGAAGCCGAGATAGTTGCCGGGCCGGGCCGTGTATTGCGCGGCGATCAGGTCGGCGATCGGCTCGAGCGAGCGATCGCGGTCGCGCCAGCGCGTCGACACGTGGCTCGCGACGCGCACCGTCAGTTGCTCGGCGCGGAACGGCCCGTCGACGTCGAGCCAGCCCGTATCGCCGGGCAGCCCGAGCGTGTCGCGGTAGAAATGGAACGGGCTCAGCGTGCCCGAGAACAGCACGGTTGCGCGCGCGGCTTCGTAGCGCGGCGCCAGGAAACCGGCCGGGATCACGTTGCGCACGCACAGCGTCGACTGGACGCGGCGCTGGCGGCCGGCCGTCGCCACGCCGTCGAGCGCGGGCTGCCGCGGCATCGGTTCGCCATGCAGCGTCGCGTCGAAGATCGATGCGCTGTCGAACGCTTCGGCCAGCACGCCGAACTGGATCGCCTCGAAATGAAAGCGCAGCAGCGCGTCGCCGTTCGCGCGCGGCGCGTCGGTCAGGTGTTCGCCGATCGCCGCGACGAGGTTTTGCACGGCCGACACGATCGGGCCCGGCACGTCGGGATAGGCCGCATAGCGCTCGGCCTGTGCGCGATTGAGCGTGCCCCACGCACGGGCCAGCCGGTCGAACGCCTTGCGCAGCGCCGCGGGCGCGGCTTCGCGCGCGGCCGCGAACGCGAACGGATCGAGCGACGCGCTGTACATCTTGCGGGCGCGGTCGAGCAGGTTGTGCGCTTCGTCGACGAGCACGCCGACGCGCCACTGGTTCTGCTGCGCGAGCGTGTGCAGCATCGCGCTGCCGTCGTAGTAGTAGTTGTAGTCGCCGATCACCATGTCCGACCAGCGCGCGAGCTCCTGCGCCAGGTAATACGGACAGACGTCGTGCGCGAGCGCCGCGGCGCGCACGGTGTCGCGATCGAGCAGCCCGGCGTCGATCGCCGCATCGCGCGCGGCCGGCAGCCGGTCGTAGAAGCCTTTCGCAAGCGGGCACGATTCGCCGTGACACGCGTTGTCCGGATGCTCGCACGCCTTGTCGCGCGCGACGAGTTCCAGCACGCGCAGCGGCAGCGCGGGCGTGCCGGCGCCGAGCGTCGTCGCCGCTTCGAGTGCGAGCGCACGGCCGGGCGTTTTCGCGGTCAGGAAAAACACATGGTCGAGCTCGCCTTCGCCGCATGCCTTCAGCAGCGGGAACACGGTGCCGAGCGTCTTGCCGATGCCGGTCGGCGCCTGCGCCATCAGGCAGCGTTCGTCGCGCGCCGCGCGATAGACGGCCACCGCCAGCTCGCGCTGGCCGCTGCGGAACTGCGCGTGCGGAAACGCGAGCGCGCGCAGCGCCGCGTCGCGTGCGGCGCGATGGGCCGTCTCGCGTTCGGCCCAGCCGACGAAGCACGCGCACTGCTCGGCGAAGAACGTCGCGAGCGTGCCGGCATCCAGCGTTTCCGTCAGCACGGTCTCGCGCTCGGACACGATGTCGAAATACACGAGCGCGACGTCGATTTCCTCGAGATCGCGCGCGTCGCACATCAGGTGCGCATAGACCTTGGCCTGCGCCCAGTGCAGTGCACGATGGTTGTCCGGCATCGCGTCGAGGCTGCCGCGATAGGTCTTGATTTCCTCGAGCCGGTTCGCCACGGGATCGTAGCCGTCCGCGCGGCCGCGCACGGTGAGCGTGCCCCACGTGCCCGTCAGCGCGATCTCGGTTTCGTAGCGCGCGCCGCGCTTCGACGTGACCGCGCCGTGGCCGGCGATGCCTTCGAGCGCGGTCGGCGCGGGCGTGAAGCGCAGGTCGAGATCGCCGCGCCGCGCGGTGAACTCGCACATGGCCCGCACCGCGACGACGTAGCTCATGCGGACAACCCCGCCGCTTCGGCGTGCGCGGCGGCCGCGCCGGCCCACTCGACGTCGACGACGCGCACCGGCATGCGGTGCGCGACGCAGTAGGCGAGCCAGCGTGTCTGGTTGTCCTGCAGCCGATCGCCGGGGCCCTTCACCTCGATCAGCTCGTAGCGGCGTTCGTCGGGCCAGAAGCGGACGAGATCGGGCAGGCCGGACCGGTTGCTGCGGATATCCGCGAGCAGGCGCGTGAACCATAGCCGCAGATGCTCGGGCGGCAGGCAGGCGAGCGCTTCGTCGAGCAGCGTGTCGGTCAGCACGCCCCAGAACACGAACGGCGATTGCAGCCCGGCCTTCGTCGCGAAATGCCGGCGGATCGTGTCGCGGTACGCGCCCGAATCGAGCTGCGCGAAGCATGCGTCGAAGGCCGCCGCGCGGCGCATCGCGAAATCGGGTGCGTGCAGATCGGCCGGGCCGCGCTGGAACGGGTGAAAAAACGCACCGGGCACGGCCGCGAACACGGGCTCCCAGCACAGCAGCCCGAACAGCGAATTGATCAGCGTGTTTTCGACGTAGTGGACCGGCGAAGCCGGCTGCGCGAGATGATCGCGCACGGCGAATTCGACGCTGACGGATGCGTCGGGGCGCGCCAGCACGAGCGTCTCGCGCGGTACGTCGGCGGCGGCAGCCGCGCGTTCGACCCGCTGGCCGGCGCGGCGTTGCAGGCGCGGCAGCATGCGCTCGACGCGCTGACGCTCCTCGTCGCTCTCGAAGCCGCCGCGTGCGTCGAGCGCCAGCGCGAGCGCGTCGTCGTCGCGTCCGCAGCGTTCGAGCACGCGGATGCGACGGTGGCGGCTGCCGGGCCACGCGCTGCGGGTGTACGCGTCGAGGGCGGTACCCCAGTCGGCACGGCGCTCGCACGCCTGGCCGAGCGCGAACAGCAGCTTCGCGCGGCGCGTCGCGAGCCACGGCTGCGCACAGTCGACTGCGGCCAGCGCGCGGATCAGGTCGTCGAACGGCAGATCGTCGGGCCATGCATCGAGCGCGTCGCGGCACATCTGCAGCGCGAGATACGCGTCGACGTCGCCACGCTGCTGGAACGCGCGCGACGACGGCGCGATCGGCACGCTTTCGTACTGGAACACGCCGAGATCGGCGAGCACGAATTCGCTCCAGTCCTGATGCAGATTGCCGAAGAACATCAGCCGCAGCCGGTCGCACAGTGCGCCGACCGTCACGCGCAGTACGCGGTCGTCGGCCTGTGCGCACCACGCGTCGAGCGGTTGCGCAACGTCGTGCGCGGGCCGCAGCCGGTCGAGCCAGTCGGCCTTGCGTTCGCCCGCGTGCGCGGCGAGCGACGGAAAGATGCGCAGCAGATCGGCCTTGGTCGACAGCGCGAACAGCTCGTCGAGCGTGAGCGGCGGTGCCGGATCGACCCAGCCGAGGGCGACGAGCGGCGCGGCGGCGTCGAGCGTGCAGCCGATCTCGTCGTACACGAGCTTGCTCGCGCGGAAATCGGACCCGTTGCGCATCAGCATCCGCACGAGCAGCGCCCGCGATGCCTGCGGCAGCGCCGCGAACTGCCGGACGAACGCGTGCTCGTGCGCGTCGAACAGGTCGTCGTAACGCTCGCCGAGCCAGGCCAGCGCGCGTTCGAAATTGGTCAGGTAGTAAAACGCCGGAGGCGTCGGTGAGGCAGGCGTCACGGGGATCGATCACTGTACGTTTGTACAGGTCGCAATCATATCAAATGTGACGGGCGATGCTGTACGCGGCATCGCCCTCCCGCTATCCGCCTGCGATCCGGCTTCGGTCAGAACTGGTAATTCACCGACATGTCGAACACGCCGTTGGTCGACTGCTGCGTGATCGGGCTGCGCGCCGCGCGACCGACGAGCTGCTCGATCGCGCCGTCCATCGTGACGAACCAGTGCTTGTTCACGAACCACACCATCGTCACGCCGAGGCCGGCCGACTTGATCCCGGCCCCCGACGAATAGGCCGGCAACCCCGAGCGCGCGGCCGCGCCCTGGTTCACGCCGAACCAGCTGTTCATGTAGCGGGAATCGGCGAACGACACGGTCGGCCCCGCGAACCAGAAGAAGTGCTCGTTGCTGCCGGGCATCGGCATGTACGCGGAGAAATCGCCGGTCCAGCCGTTCGACCCGCCAATGCTGCGCCGGACGTCCGCGCGCAGCACGAGCGGGAAATCCTTCGAGACGACGTAATCGGCGGCGAGCTTCATCACGGGCGCCGCGTTGATGTTGTCGAGGCCGTTCAGGTGGCCGAGATCGTCGGCCGAACGCCGTCCGAGGTCATAGCCGACCGCCAGGCTCACGCGCCAGTTCGGCCCGCGCAACACGTTCGCGCCGAGGCCTTCGCCGGTCGACAGGAAGAACAGGTCGCGATAACGGATGTCGAAATTCGGGCCGCCCATCACGCGATAGCGGTCGGAACCCGCGTAGCGCGGCTGCAGCGTCATGGCGGCGCCGACGCTCACCTGCCAGGCGGGAATATTCGGATCGAAGAGTTTCTGGAGCGGTACGCCCGCCGTGTATTGCCATTCGCCGAGCGGCGAAGGCGTCTGGGCCGCCGCGTCGCGCGCGCCGGCGGCAAGCGCCGCGCATGCCGACAGGCCGGATACGAACCGGCGTGCGCCGGGTGACAGCAACAGGCGAGCAACAGTGGTCAAGGCGGTCTCCGTCGGCTGCACGAAACGAACCTGAAGGAAAGCGTGTCGCGCTTCAGCGGCTGCAACAGTCGGCAGCCCGCTGCGCGAACGTAGTGTGCGCTGAATTAACGGACATCCTACGCGACACGCGTGCGGACGCAAAGCGCCCGTTGTGTACGGGCACTTTGCCGGAATCCGGCATGCGCCGGCGGATGATTGCGGAATCAGAAACGCTCGACGTGATAGTCGCCGGCGAGCGCGGCCGGGCTGCGCGTCGACATCATTCGCGAGAAGCCGTCGGCGAGCCGGCCGAGCGCCAGCTGTTTCTGGCTCGCGTCCCAGTGCGTATAGGTGTCGTACGCGGCATCGTCGAACGAAACGGTGACGGCGACCGGTCGGCCGCTGGCGCGAAAGCCGATCTGCAGCACGCCGCCCGGCAATTCCTCGATGTGATAGTGCAGCGAACGCGATTCGAAATAGCGGCCCAGTACCTGAGCGATCGCGCGCTTGTCTGGCGATTGCACGTGAATGTCCATGACGGTCCTCCTTTCAGTGTTCGCGCGGCCGGTGGTGGCGCACTGCCCCCGTCCGGCATCCGCATCGGCGGCGGGTTCGACGGCGGATCGCCTTGCGGCAGCCCGTCGGGCACGGGCGGGTCGACCGGGTCGTCGTGCCCGGGCGGCGGCGGATCCGGGTCGACGTCGGGTGTCGTCGGTTCGGGGCGGTGCAGCGTGGATGGCGTCTTCATGTCACTCCTGCGCGACGGCGCGCGCATTTCGATGGCGAAGCGAGCGCCCGCAAGCGCCGTGCCCGCTATCGCGCCGTGCCCCGTCGCCGTCGGGTTCAGTCGTCGTAGGCCGCCATGACGAGCCACATCGTGCGCCCCTCGGCGCTCAGTTGCACGGCAAGCGCGAACGGATCGGACGGTTCGCAATGGGCGACGAGTGCCTGCTGCGCGCGCTCCGGGCCGTCGTAGACGGTGTCGTTCAGCTCGCGTACCTCGTCCTTGCCGTCGAACATGCGCCGCTCCGGCCGATAGACCCGCGATTCCCGCTTCCACGTGTCGAACCGCTCGCGCACCTGGCCGAAATCGCCGCCGCATACGTTCGCGTCGTAACGTATCCTTTCCCTGGCTGCATTCATCACGATGTCCTCTCGTCCATACCGGCCCCGTGCGCTTCGTACCCGCATGCCCGGCCGGTTCCCGCGGCTTGCAAGCGCCGTGCCGCGGTTGCCGCGGGTACGGCGCTTGCGCCTTCTCATCGACAAGGAGGTTCGATCATGACCGTTCACGCCCCCGGCCGCCGCGACGCCGTGTCACCGGCTGCCGGACTGCTCCGGTTCGCCACGTCGCGTCCGCCGTCCGAAGACAAGACGGAGGAACGCATCGACGAAGGGCTCGAGGAGACGTTCCCGGCCAGCGACCCGCCCGCCGTCGGCGGTGCGACGCGTATCGACCCCGGCGAGCGCGAACGTCGCGCGCCGCACGTCCCTTCCCCGCCCCGCGATCACGGCTGACGGCGGCACCCGGCACGCGCTGCGCGACAGCGCCTCCGCGCGCCGGCCCAATCAGGAGCGATCGATGAAAGTCCTTGAACGCAGATGGCATGAAGTAAGCGGCGCAGCCGGCGTCGCGGCGCTGGCCGCGATCGAAAGCGCGGTGGTCCTCGCAATCGTCACGATGACGGGCATCGGCCACTGACGTCCCGCGTCTGCGCCGTGGAAGATGTACAAGCAGGCTGGCAAATTTCTCCGTCGCCGGCTATCCGGCGCAAGCCCGTTATCAGCGTGAAGAGGCCTTGGGCCCGACGCGTGCGCCTCGCGCGGCACGTGCGGTGCTCCCGCATCGTCCCCGCTCACGAAGGAGACGTTCATGTATCGCGTCAACGAGATCATGTCGCGCGACGTAGTGTGCGTCGCGCCGACCGACACGATTCGTCATGCAGCCGAATTGATGCAGCGCTTCGATATCGGCGTGCTGCCCGTTTGCGACGGCGCCGAACTCGTCGCGATCGTGACCGATCGCGATCTGGCGGTGCGGGCGCTGTCGCACGGCCATTCGCCCGATACGCCCGTGCAGGCGGTTGCGTCCAGACCCGTGCAATGGTGCGTCGAGGACGACGGCGTCGGCGATGTCCAGCAGCGGATGGCCGACGTGCAGTTGCACCGCTTGCCGGTGCTCGACCGCAATCTGAAGCTGGTCGGCATGGTGTCGCTCGGCGACATCGCGACGCGAGCCGGCGGCCCAGCGCGCGACGAGCTGGCCAATACGCTCGAGGACGTATCGCTGCCGCGCCGCCGCTGAGCGGCGTTTCCATCCCATCATCCCGCGCGGCCTGCCGCCCCGGCGCAATACCCGCGCGACGAATTGGCGCGCGGGCCGGGTTGCCGCTTCGACCAGGAGGTTTTCGATGACAACGGACAAACCGTCGCGCGACGCCGCGCGCATCGTCGGCACGAATCCGCGTACGGCCGTCGGCGGCCCGGGCCCCGACGTGATGGCCGCCCGCACGCTCGAAGGCGATCGCGTGCTGACGCTGGACGGCGACGACATCGGCAAGGTCACCCACATCATGCTCGACGTGCGCGCCGGACGGATCGCATACGCGGTCGTGTCGTCGGGCGGCCTGCTCGGGATCGGCGACAAGCTGCTCGCGGTGCCGTGGAACGCGCTCGTCCTCGATGCCGAGCGCGAATGCTTCGTGCTGCCGGTCGACACCGCGCGTGTGCGCGAGGCGCCCGGCTTCGACAAGAGCCGGTGGCCGACGATGGCCGACCCCGAATGGGCCGAAGCACTGCATGCGTACTACGGCCGTTCGCCGTACTGGCTGATCGAGGAAGGCGAAACGGCGCTCGATTCGCCGCCGTACGAGGCGTCGCCGGGCGGCCCCGAAGACGGTACGCGGCAGCACTGAAGCCTGCCGGCCGGAAAGCGGTTCACTGCGCGGCGGCCACGATCTTCGCGAGTTGGCGGGAGGCGCTCAGGTGTGCGTTCAGCATCGGCAGCGTGCGGGCCGCGAATGCGCGAAGCTGCGGGTCGCGGCCGTCTTTCGCTTCGGTTTCGTAAAGCCGGACCGCCGCTTCGTGTGCGCGAGGCCCCGCCAGCGCCACGTACGCCGTATCGAACGCGCGCCCGTTCTTCGCGCGCAATGCCGTCACCGCCGGATCGACGAGCATGCGCGTCTGGACCGGCACGCCCTTTTGCGCACCGATGTGCCGCAATTCGTCCGCGATACGCGCATGGTCGTCGACCATCCGGCGGGCGAAGGCCTTCACGTCCGCGTTCGACGAGCGATCGAGCGCGAGCTGCCCGGCCTGCCGTTCCACCTTGCCGATCATGCCTGCCTTGTCGACGAACTCGGCGTCGATGCCGATCGGCCGCTGGGTCATGCCGGCCTCGTCGGCGGTCGGGCCGGGGCGCACGACGCCCGGCGCGACCTGCGCCGACGAAGCAGGCGGCGCCTGCGCATGCGAGAGCGCGAACGCCAGCGCGCCCACGGCGGCAGTCAGTACGATTGCCGCCGATCGGCGCCCGCGTGGCTTCATCCGGTCCGTTTTCGTCATCCGGGCCTCCGTATCGGGCAACGGAGCGTCACGCGGGACGATGGGCCGACGTGAAGAAATCGGTCCACTCGCCGTTGTGCCATGCGCCCTCGGTGCGCTCCACCGATAGCGCGCCGGCGGCGAGCATCGTCCGCTCCGCGAACGTGATCGTGCGCCGCGTCACGTGCGCGGCCAGCACGACGCCGTTTTCGCATTGCTTCAGCGCGCCATGCCCCTCCGGCGCATCGCCGCGCATCCGGCCGAGCGCGCCGCACAATGCGCCGACGTACCCGCCGACGAGCGGCACGCCGATCCACGCGAGCGGGGAATGAAGGCCGCCCAGATAGAGCAGCGCGGCCCCGGCGAGCCCGACGATCGCGCCGATGGCCACGCCTTCCAGCGCGCCGATGCCGCCCGGCCGCGCGGCGGAGTCCGCATAGACGTCGCCGCCGAGCCAGAACAGCGCGTGCTGTCCGGGCGGATTGAGAAAGAAGACCTTCACGTCGTCCCGATGCATGGCGTGGCCGCGCAACTGCTCCGCGCAGCGTTCTGCCTGCTCGAGCCGCGAGAAACGGCCCGCGATGATGGTGTCCATGTCGAACCTCCTGCCCGGTGACGCGCAGGACCGCGGGCGCGCGACGCCCGATCGGCCCGGCGCTGGCCCGCGCATCACGTTACTTCCGGCGGATCTGCAGCTTGTCGCGCACGCCGCTCACGCCGCTGACGTCGTGCGCGACGCGGATCGCGGTCGCGCGTTGTCGCTCGTCGGGCACGTTACCCGTCAGTTCGACCACGCGGTCGCGAACCTGCACGTCGATGTCGCCGGAGGCCAGGCCGCGTTCGGCGACGAGCGCGGCCCTGACGCGGGACGCGAGCGTCGCATCGCGGATCTGCCCCCCGACGGCCGACGCCTGGCTCGCAAGCTTCGCACGGGTGCCCTCCTCGGCCGATGCGTAGCGGGGCGTCGCGATCCATGCGCACGACAACATCAGTATGCTCGCGATCGGCACGACCGGCGTCCTGCGTCCGGTGCGTGCCGGCTCGTTGCCCGTGCCGTCGCGTCGCGTGCTTTTCGTTGGGTCCATCGCGTCTCCTTTCTCGTATGCGGCCGGACGGCCACGCGACCGGATTGCCGCGCCGCGTGTGCGTCGGTTATGCGCGGGTATGTACCGCTACCGCTCGCGCGGCTTCCCGTCGCCCATGTCGTCCGGCACGACGTCGACGATCACGCTCGCGAGCGTCGACATGTCGACCGGCTTGCACAGATACGCATCGAACCCGGCGGCAATCACCCGGCGCCGGTCGGCCTTGCCTGCATGCGCGGTCACCGCGACGACCGGCAGATGTCCGCCGCCGTTCGGCAAATGCCGGATCCGGTCCAGCAGCCAGTAACCGTCGCCGTCCGGCATCGCGAGATCCGACAGCACGACGCTCGGCTGCTGCCGCTCCACCGCGTCGAGCGCGTCGTGTCCCGACCGGGCGGTCGATACCTGCGCGCCCATGGTCTCCAGCGCCGCCGCGAGACTGGTCCGCGACGTCGGATCGTCGTCGACCACGAGTACGCGCTGACCGTCGAGCGAGACCGTATCGGCCCGGCCCTTCGCGCGCGACGGCTGCTCGACCGGATCGTCGGCGTCCCAGCCCGCGGGCAGCGTCACCGTGACGGTCGTTCCGCGCCCGGCGCCCGCGCTCGTCGCGACGACCTCGCCGCCGTGCAGCTGCGCAATGTTGCGCACGATCGACAGGCCGAGCCCGAGGCCGCGCCGGGGGGACGTGAACGCGCCTTCCGGCCGGCTGAACGTATCGAACAAGTGCGGCAGGTATTCCGGCGCAATCCCTTGCCCGGTGTCGGAGACCGACAGCCGCACGCGCTCCCCCGCGCGGGTCAGCGACACGTTGATCCGCCCGCCCGGCGGCGTGAACTTGATCGCATTCGACAGCAGGTTCGACAGGACCTGGCGCAGGCGCTCGCCGTCCGCCGGGATCACGCAGGCCGGCATCGCATACGACGTCGACAGCACGAGCCCGTTCGCCTGCGCCGTCGCGTCGAGTTCGCGCGTGGCGTCGCGCACGATCCGAACGAGATCGACCGGCACGCGTTCGAGGCGCAGCCGGCCGGTCGCGAGTGACGATGCGTCGAGCAGATCGGCGACCATGTGCGACAACGACCGCGCGCTGCGATCGATCGCGTCGACCGCCTGCTGCGCGAAGCCCTGGCCGTCGGCGTTGCGCAGTACCTCGACCCAGCCGTAGATCACGTTCAACGGCGTGCGCAGTTCGTGCGACACCGTCGCCAGCAACTCGTCCTTCAGCCGGTTCGACGTGTCGGCCTGCATGCGCGCGTCGCGTGCGCCGCGCAGCGAGCGAAGGTTGTAGCGTTCGTTGCGGCGGCGTTCGCCTGCTTCGCGCAGCGTCAGCGACAGGCCCGCGCAGCGATCCTGCGCGTCGACGATCGGCGAGGCGACGAAGGTGGCGCGAAAACGGCCGCCGTCGCGGCGCACGCACAGTACGTCGAGCGGCCCGACCGGCGCGCGCAGGTCCGCGAACGACGCGGGCACCGCATGCCGGCGCAGCCAGCGCGGCGCGATCATCGTGACGACGTCGCGTCCGTTCGCCTCGGCCGTATCGATGCCGAAGATTCTTGCCGCGGCCGGATTCCAGCTGGTGATCCTGCGCTGCGCATCGGTCCCGACGATCGCATCGGGCGACGCATCGACCACGCGGCGCAGCAGCGCGTCGTCGGACACGCCGGCGACGGACGACGGCTCACGGTGCGGCGGGTACGGATCGCCGTCGTCGTCATCGATCTCGCGCAAACGATCGTTCGCGAGCAGCGGCTTCACCGTCGTCACCAGCACGCATTCGGCGAAACCGATCGCGACGAACGCGCCGGCTTGCGCGAGCAGCGTCGCCAGCGACGCGTCGCGCCACCACAATGCGGCGATCACGCCGACGCTCGCGGCGGTCGCGACAAGGCCGCCGGCGAGCGACGTCAGCCATGCGGCGGCGGCCACGCCGGCGTAAAAAGGCAGCGGCGCAAACGGCGCGTGCTTGCCGACAGCCTGAATCGCCCACGCCTGCAGCGCGGACGCCACCCCGACGGCCAGCACGATCCATGCACCCTGCCGGAGCAGCTCACGGGTCATAGTCCTCATTGCATCCTTGCATCGCGCCGGCTCCCGTCGGGTGCGGGGGGATGCCGCGTTTCGACCATCCGGCATCCCGTCGAGCGCACCGGGCGAGCAGGAACGCGTCAGCAAACGACGTACCCGGTGCTGGCCAAGGTCGTGCTCGCGGCAACGCATGGCCGCGCCCTACGCCCGCGTGGGGAGACGGGCCGGCAGTTGGGTGTCGGCATCGTCGCGCGTACCGCGGCACCGTATCGACAACCGCTTTTTTCATCGGATTTCTGTAAAAAAGTGCGGGGCGCAATCCGAACGCGGCGTCGCGTCGACGGCGCGCGACCGGCCCGATGGCCCGTTTCTGTCGGTCATGTCGCGCGCATTGGAATTTTCTATTCCGCGGCACCTTCGCGGCCGTTTCGCTGTCGATGATAAATATTGCAAGCAACGGAACCTGCGATGCCGTTTTTCAAAACGGCCCACGAACGCCTATGGGTGAATCCGCAAACCGGACGAAGCAGCGCGCGGACAGTCGCCGGTTGTCCGGCCGGTCCGCCGCGATGCGCACGCTGCTCGGCCGTATCGAGAAAATCGCGCCGACCCGCGCGAGCGTGATGATTGCCGGCGAAAGCGGGGTCGGCAAGGATATCGTCGCGCGGCGGCTGCACGATCTCAGCGCGCGGCATGACGGCCCGTTCGTGCCCGTGAACTGCGGCGCGATTCCGCCCGAGCTGGCCGAGGCGCAATTGTTCGGGCACGAGAAAGGCAGCTTTACCGGCGCGACCACGCAGCGCGAAGGGTTCTTCGAAGCCGCGCGCGGCGGCACGCTGCTGCTCGACGAAATCGCGGAAATGCCCGCGGCGCTGCAGGTGAAGCTGCTGCGCGCGATCGAGTCGAATACGATCGTGCGCGTGGGCGGCACCGAATCGATTCCGCTCGACGTGCGGTTCGTGTCGGCCACCCGCCACAATCCGGCCGACGCCGTGCGCGACGGCCGGCTGCGCGAGGACCTGTTCTACCGGCTCGCCGCGTTCGCGATCTACGTGCCGCCGCTGCGTCAGCGCGACGGCGACGTCGAGACGATCGCGCAGGAATTCGTCGACACGCTGAACGAGCGGCATCGCTCGCACAAGCGGCTGACCGGCGCGGCGATCGCCGCGTTGCGCGCGTATTCGTGGCCAGGCAACGTGCGCGAACTGCGCAACACGATCGAGCGCGCGTACCTCTTGTCCGACGAAGGCATCGAGATCGCGTTGCCGAAGCAGCCGATGCCGGCAGTCGACAGCACGTCGGAAGGCGCGATGGCGCTGCCGCTCGGCGCGACGCTGCACCATGCGCAGCAGCGCTTCATCGTGGCGACGCTGCGTCACTTCGACGGCAACAAGCCGCGCGCGGCCAAGGCCCTCGGCATCAGCCTGAAGACGCTCTACAACCGGCTCGCGCTGATGCGCGACCAGGGCGGCTCGTGAGCATCGCGGGCCGTACGCCGCGGGCCGCCGGCCGCGTCAGGCGACCTTGAACTGCCCGACCGTCGTCGCCAGCGCGTTCGCCTGCGATTGCAGCGCGGTAGCCGCCGCGGTCGACTGTTCGACGAGCGCCGCGTTCTGCTGCACCATTTCGTCGAGCTGGCTGACGGCGCGGTTCACTTCCTGGATGCCGCGCGTCTGCTCGTTCGCCGCGTGCGTGATCTCGGAGATGATGGTCGTCACGTTCGACACGTTGGACACGATCTCGCGCATCGTGTCGCCGGCCTGGCGCACCTGCCCCGATCCGGCCGACACGCTCGCGACCGTCGATTCGACCAGCACCTTCACTTCGCGCGCGGCCTGCGCGCTGCGTTGCGCCAGGCTGCGCACTTCCTGTGCGACGACCGCGAAGCCGCGGCCCTGTTCGCCCGCACGGGCCGCTTCGACGGCCGCGTTCAGCGCGAGGATGTTGGTCTGGAACGCGATCCCGTCGATCACGCCGATGATGTCGCCGATCCGGCCCGACGCTTCCTCGATCTTCCCCATCGTCGCGACGACGTCCGACACGACCACGCCGCCGTGCGACGCGATCCTCGACGCGGCCGCCGCGCGTTCGTCGGCCTGGCTCGCGGCTGCCGCCGACTGGCCGACGGTCGCGGTGATCTCTTCCATCGACGCCGCGGTTTCCTCCAGGCTCGCCGCCGCCGATTCGGTACGCGACGACAGGTCCTGGTTGCCCGCCGCGATCTCGTTCGCGGCCGTGCGTACCGATTCGCTCGCGTCGCGGATCTGGCGCATCACGTCGTTCAGCTTGTCGACGAAACTGTTGAACGAGCGCGCGATGTCGGCGACTTCGTCGCGGCCGTCGGCCGGCAGGCGCTGCGTCAGGTCGCCCGCGCCCGAGCCGATCGCGGCCATCGCCTGGCGCACCTGCGACAGGCGGCGGAACGCGGTCGCGGTGATCGCGCCGATGATCAGCGACGCCACGCCGACGATCACGATCAGCGTCATCAGCGACGCGGTCAGCAGCGAACGCATCCCGGCCGTCGCTTCGGTCTTGTCGAGCAGCACCAGCGCGTACCAGTCGGTGCCCGGCACCGGTTTCGCGCGCACCAGCTTCGCGTCGCCGCCGACGCCGACCTCGACCGGTGCGCTCGCCGCCGCGATCGATGCAACGCCCAGCGAGCCGAGTTCGGGCGATACGTCGGCAACCGGCTTCAGCGTGAGCTTCGCGTCCGGGTGCGCGACGACGTGGCCGCTGCTGTCGATCAGCATCCCGAAGCTGGCCGGCGTCGGTCGGATCGACTTGACGTTGGCGATCACGCTGTCCATCGACACGTCCGCGGCGACGACGCCCTTCAGCGCGCCGTCGCGCAGGATCGGCACCGCGAACGTGACGACGAGGTTGCCCGTGCCGGCATCGACGTACGGCGGCGTGACGACCGGCTTGCCGGCCTGTGCGGCCTGCTTGTACCACGGCCGGCCGGTCGGGTCGTAGTCGGGCGGGATGCCGGTCGGGTCGGAGAAGTGGAACGCCTTGTCGGCGTAGCCGGCATAGACGTTCGTGAAGCCGCCGGCCGCGGCCATCTGCTTGAACACCGGCAGCGGATCGGGCGTCAGCGCGGCATCCTGCAGCGACGCGATCATTCGGCTGCGGGTGGCGACCCAGTCGGCGATTCCGACCACGTGGCCGCTGGCGACCGAGGTCAGATTGCGGTCGATCGCGTCGTCGTTGTACGAGCGCGCGATGAAATAGTTGATCAGCGTCGTGGCGACGAGCGCGAATACGACGATGGCGACGCACGCGGCGAGGATGCGGGCGCGAATGGACGAGAACATGGCAACGACTCGGTAAGGGAGCGGGAACGCCCGGTGGACGAATTCACCGGGTAAACGGCAAATCGCGCCGCTTACTTGAGGTCGTTGTGACAATTCGTTGAAACGTATGACGAAACGCGCCGGCGACTGTCGGCGGATCGTCAGGATGGCCGGGTTCGACGGGGGGGCCTCGCGCCGGTCCCGGCGCCCCGGCCGCTATCTGCTACAGCCGATGCCTCGGACGCGGATCGGCGTCCGCGGGTGCGTCGTCGGCCCGGGTGTCGCGGTCGAAATCGTCCTTCTGGCGCATCCGTTCGCGCAGGTGCCGGATCGCGAATACGTGAATGTAGTCGTGCACGCGTGCATCGGACGACAGCGCGCGCACTTCGTCGTCGAGCATCGCACGCAACTGATCCGCGCCGATCGCGCGCCGTTCGGCGGCTTCCTTGAGTGAATCGAGCAAATTGTCCTTGGACATCGACAGACTCCTGACGGTCGAGGAACGAAAAAGATGACGGTACTGGAAGCTTAAAGACTAGGACAGACGCGCGGCGTACGATGCGCCGGCGCGTGTTTGCGCGCGATCAACGGCACGTTGCGTGCCGCCGTGCGGGTCCGTTTTCCGAATCGGCCGCGCAGCGTTCGTCGTGCACATGGCCCGCGAACGATACTGAACCCTGTCACGCCACCCCGGGGCGCGGCACTGGCGACGGGCGGCAAGTGGAACGCCGCGCGACGCCGATGCAGTGGGGAAACTTAGACCGTCCGAAATCATGCGTCAAGCGCGCTGCCATTCGTCGGACGAACGCGCCGGATCGGCCGGTCGGCCGCCGCGCGTGTCAGCGGATTCCGATACGCGTCGCGCAATTTCCTGACAGAGACTTCAGCGCGCGCCGCTTGGCAGTGCGCCATCGCCACACGATACTGATCACATGAACCAGGCGTTTATACCCGAACATCGCTCAGCCGGCCATCGAGCCGGCACGCGGGGTTCGGCGCAGGAGACCACCATGGCACATCGCAACTTACCGGGCCACGGCCAGCGGCGCGCGTCGAGCAACGCGCACGCCCTGCCCGACCGCACCGCGTCGGCCGGCAACCGTCCGTCCGACGACCTTGACACCTTGCTCGCGCTCGCACGCGAGGCCGGGTTGCTCGTCACGCTCGACGGGCAGATCGGCCGCGAAAAGTATCAGAGCGTCGTGGGGTCGGTCCTCGCTTTGCAGCGGTTCGCCGCGGCACTCCACGCACGAAACGCAGCCGACGCGGCCGACGCACCAGCCAGGTCGGAGCCGCGTCGCAAGGCCCGCCCAGGCTGGCCGCATGCGAATCGTTTGCGCAACCGCACGTGGAGCGCATGCGCACCGCTCCATGTCGTGCGTCCGCATGCGCGGGTACGACGCGGCGCGGGCCGCCGGCACGACCTGCGATCGATGCTTCGTGTGCTGTGACCGGCGTACGTAAACGACGCACGGCACGGAGCCGCGCAATGGCTGCGCGCGATGACGCGCCACTCGACGCGGCCCCATTCAAGATCGTTCCTGCGGGGAAGCGAATTCGACGGGGCCATGCGGAAAGCGGACGGGGTGACTTGCACCCCGCCCGTCCTCCAAGGCAACCGTCGGTTGCCTACCCTCGTGCCAGAGAGTTCCCGGTCGGATGACGCGCCGGACAAACACGTGGCGCCGCTCCTGAAAACGATGTGACGGCGGCGAGTGCGGCAGCGATCGCTTCCTGCATGCAGGCGCGGTCGGGAATCGCACATGCACGACGGGCCAGCCGCGTCGCCGGACGTTTCGTCACTGTCTCACGCGATGTGCGCCGCGTTTCTGATGCAGGTCAATCCAAATCCGCTTCGATCGCGACAACGCGGGATTCATTCCGCGCCACGCACCAGCAGCACGGGCACCTGCGCGAGATGCGCGACCCGCCGCGCGACGCTGCCGATCAGCCAGGCGGCGATGCCGCGACGGCCATGCGTGCCGACCACCAGCAGCTCCGCCCGCCAGTGCACGGCCTCGCGCATCAGCGCATGAGCCACGTCGTCGCTGGTCGGACGCGTTTCGACGATGCCGCGCTTGGTCGGATTGCCCGTCGCATGGAGCAGCGGGCCGATCTTCGCGAGCGCATCCTCGCCTTCCGCGCGGTACGCATCCTCGAGCGCGCGCACCGGCACGACATCGGTCAGGCGAACCGCGCGATCGATCACGTACGTCGCATACAGCAACGTCGTCGGCGCCGCGAAGCCGAGCCCGACGCGCAGCGCGTGCAGCGACGGCTCGCTGCCGTCGACCGCGAACATCAGCCGCTGCAGGGCGCCGTCCGACGGCCGTGCATAGGTGCCGGGCACAATCAGCAGCGCACAGCGCGCGCGTTTCGTCAGCGTGTCCGACATCGCGCCTTCGAGGAGCCGCAACAACCCGTGATGCGGGTTCGCGCCGATCGCCAGCACGTCCGCGCGCCACGTCGACGTATCGTTCACCAGGGCGTCCGCCACCGAGCCGCCCGTGACCGACGTATCGACGACCGTTCGTTCAACGTCGACGCCGCTGTCGGCGAACAGCGCCGCGATGCGCTCGCAGGTGGCTTGCGCTTCGCGCATCATGTCCTCGCGCGCGGACGTCAGCAGCGCGTCGATGCGCGGAATGTCGGGCAACACGAGGCGCGGATTGTCGATCGCGCACACGATGCGCAATCGCATGCCGGGACACAGCAGCGTGCGCACGTAACGTGCGGCGGTCAGCGATTCTGGCATCGGATCGACGGCCAGCGCGATCCGCGCGAGCGTCGGGATGGACTGGGCAGGCTGCATGGCGAAGGTCTCCGTGCGTGCACGTCGTCGCTGGACGACGACGGGGGCTTCGCGCGGCAGCGGCGCTGCCGCGGTCGGACAGCCGCCGTGGCCGCAGGATCGGCGGACTGTCACGCGAAGCGCGGACAAGCAATGCGTTCGATCAGCATAGGCCGTCCGGCTTGCGCGTGCATGATCGCGATCAACGATCGTGCGGCACCCTGCCTGCGCCGCTTATGGCTTCGTCGGCATCGACGCGGCCGGACGGTTCGCATGGAACAGCGCGTACGCGATGCCGAGCAGCACGATCCACACCGGCCCGATCACGAGCGCGACGCGCGTATCGGGCGTAAACGCCATCAGCACGACGACCAGCACGAGAAAGCCGAGCGCGACGAACGAACCGAGCGGATAGAACGGCACGCGGATCGGCAGGCGCGCGATCTTGTCGGCCGACAGCGTGCGGCGAAAACGCATCTGCGCGATCAGGATCACGCACCACGTCCAGATCGCGCCGAACGTCGATACCGACGTGAGCCACGTGAACACGTGCTGCGGCGCGAGATAGTTGAGCAACACGCCGATCAGCAGCAGCGCGACCGACACGGCCACACCGTACACGGGCACGCCGCTGCGATTCACGCGACCGAGCGCGGCCGGCGCCTGGCCCTGCTGCGCGAGGTTGTAGAGCATCCGCGCGGTGCTGAACAGGCCGCTGTTGCACGACGACAGCGCCGCGGTCAGCACGACGAAGTTGATGATGCCGGCGGCGGCCGGAATGCCGAGCCGCGAGAACGTCATCACGAACGGGCTGCCCTGCGTGCCGATCCGGTCCCACGGATAGAGCGACATGATCACGAACAGCGCGCCGATGTAGAAAATCAGCACGCGCCAGAACACCGAATTCACGGCCTTCGTCAGCGACTTCTCCGGGTTGCGCGCCTCGCCGGCCGTGAGGCCGAGCATCTCGACGCCGAGATACGCGAACATCACGATCGGCAGCGCGGCGATCACGCCGTTGATCCCGTTCGGCATGAAGCCGCCGTGCGACCACAGGTTCGAGATGCCGGTCGCGACACCGCCGTTGCCGATGCCGAATGCGATCATCAGGCCGCCGCCGACGATCATCAGCACGATCGTGACGATCTTGATCAGCGCGAACCAGAATTCGAATTCGCCATACAGCTTGACCGCGATGAAGTTCACCGAGCCCATCGCCAGGAGCGCCGCGAGCGCCCAGATCCAGTTCGGCACGCCGGGGAACCACATGTGCATGTAGACGCCGACCGCCGTGATTTCCGCCATGCAGGTTACGATCCACACGAACCAGTAGGTCCAGCCGGTCAGATAGCCCGCGAGCGGGCCGAGGTAGTCGCGCGCATAGCGGCTGAAGGCGCCGGCGACCGGGTTGGTGATCGCCATCTCGCCGAGCGCGCGCATGATCAGGAAGATCGCGAGGCCGCCCAGCAGGTAGGTCAGCAGGATGGCCGGGCCGGCCGTGCGGATCGCGGTGGCCGAGCCGAGGAACAGGCCGACGCCGATCGTCGCGCCGAGCGCCATCAGGTTGATGTGCCGTTCTTCCAGCCCGCGGTGCAGCTGGTCTTCTGGTTGTTTCAAATTCGTCTCCTGGCAGCCGCGAGCGGGCCGCCGTCATTGTGTCGATGACAATGCGCGACCGCCGATTTCGGCAGCCGAAAACGAAATAATCCCCGTTGTCGATTTCCGAATGAGAAACGACACGGATGCCGCGTCAATTCGGTTGGAATTGCTGCGGATTATCCGCATTTCCCGGAACAGTCCGGATATACGGATAGGGCCTTTCATGGAATACACCCGACCGACCCGCGCGACGCGGCTGTGCGCGTGACGAGCGGCAACGGGATTCATCGCTTTCGGCGCGAACGAACGCGCGTCGAATGTGCGCAATCGAGCGCACGCAATATGCAGGCGGGATTATAGGGAGGATCGGCGGTTTCACGCCAGGCGATTTTGGGGAAAATCGCGGTGGGTGAAAGCGGTGGTTGGATTCGAATGCGCGCGGCGGGCGCGCATTCTTGAGTTCAGACCTCGATATACGAGACCGACTGCGACGCCACCAGCTTCGGCGGCGTCGGACATGCGCACCGACAGAGGTCGTCGCTGAGGGCTTTGCTATCACCCGCATACACGAAGTCGTCGCCGATCTGCTCGCGAATGCAGGCCAGTTTCGCCTCCCCGATGAGATTCATATCGCCACTGGTAGCGATGACGCGATCGAACAGACCAAGATGCGCGCTCACACGCTCAGCGATACCAGCAACGCCGGCTGCATCACTTCGACAACGTCGCCCGCACCGTATACTCGCCTTCCAGCCCACCCTGCTCCGGCCGCACGAAATACCGCGACGAATCGAGATCCGCCGGCAATGGCTCGACCGGATAACCGTGCTTTTCCCACGCGTCGAGCCCGCCCTTCAGCGCCCGGATGTTGTGGATCATCTTCTTGCGCTGCATCTTCGCGATCAGCCGCTTCGCGGTCGCCTCGTTCGGGCACACGCAATAGACGACGATCGGCCGTTTCAGCACTTCCGGATCGAGCAGGTCCGGCGAATCGAGATCGACCGGCACCGCGCCGGCAATCCGGTACGGCTCGCGTTCGCGAATCGCCTTCGGACGCGCATCGAAGATCAGCGGCGGTTCGTCGGACGTCATCATCTCCACGAGCTGCGGCGGCGAGATGCGCACCTGCGCGAGATAGCGGCGGAACTGCACGCGACGCACCCAGCGGTACAGCAGGAACGTGATGAAGATCGCGAGAAACGCGTCGAGAATCGTGCCGCCGCTCGCGCGCACCCACAGCACGAACTGGACGATCTGGTCGTGAATGGCCGCGCCGCCGATCAGCCAGAACGCCGCCCACAGCGATGCGCCCGCCAGATCCCAGAACAGGAATACGCCGATGCCGATCGCGGTCGTGCCGAGCAGCGGCGCCGACACGAGGCCGAGGCCCGGCAGGAATTTCGACAGCACGAGCAGCGGCGCGCCGTACCTTTCGAATACGTTGCGCGCGAAACGCAGCGTCGTGTCGAGCGACAGCGAGAAGCGTACGAGACCGTTCAGCAGGCGCCGGCCGCGCGTGCGGCCCATGAAGAACCAAAGGGAATCGGCCAGCATCGTCGCGCCGATCGCCGCCGCGAACATGCTGACCCAGGACGCCTGCCCCATCGCCGCCATCGTGCCGCCGAGAATCAGCATCGGCACGGCCGGCACCGGCACGCCGAGCTGCGTGATCAACACGCTCGCGAACACGGCCCACGGGCCGAGCGACGATGGAATAGCGATGGGAAAGTGCCACACGGCGGCGCTCCTGGAAGACATGCGGGCCGCGCGACAGGGCCGTCGGTACGGCGGCGCAACGGCCGCCGCGGCACGTCCGCGATCGACCGATGCATCATGCGCATTCTAAACGGGTTTGGCCTCGCTCGCGCGGAACACCGGCCGGCGGCGCGGGCTCTGCGCGCGGCGTGACGCGACCGCGACGGTCACACGTCGGAGCGCGGCGCGAGTTGTGCGACATGTTCCGCGTAGTCGGGAAACTCGGCCGCCAGCGCGGCCGCATCCGCCAGCTCGAACTCCGCGAACTCGAATCCGGGCGCAACGGTGCAGCCGACGAGCGCGACATGCTCCGGCGACGCGCAGCGCGCGCCGAACCAGCTTCCGGCCTGCACGACCGTCTGGAACACGGTGCCCGGATGGGTGAGCGGGTTGCCGAGCCGGTGGATCGTCAGTCCGTCGCGCGCATCGAGCACCCACACTTCGATCGGATCGCCCGCGTAGAAATGCCAGACCTCGTCGGAGCGGATGCGATGCCACGACGAATACGCGCCGTCGCACAGCAGGTAGTAGATCGCGGTCGACGCGGCACGCGGCGCGCCGTCGGCCGGGCGCACGACCGACTCGGTCGCGCGGTAGGTTTCACGGAAATAGCCGCCTTCGGGATGCGGCTGCAGGTCGAACTGGCGAATCAGGTCGGTCGCGGAAATCGGCATGGCAGATGACGTCGGTAAGGTAGAAAACCGGCATCCGGCCGACTGTCCGATCGCGATTCATGCGCCCGGGTGCCGCCGGATGCCCCTGCGTCGATCGTCGCGGCCATGCGCGTGGCGATCGAGCGGACACCGGCCGATGCTGCCAGAACTGCATGCCGGGATGCAACTGCGGACGCGCAATCGCGCATCGACGATGCGTATCGGCGATGCTCGCCGCGCCGTGTTGGGCGATTCGACGACGCAGCACACCTGCTCACGCAAGAAGTCCGGAATGCCGCGCGTCAGCCCGCCAACGGCGAGCGCCGGTGCCGCATCGACCCGCCGTACCGCGCCGTACCGCGTCGGTCATGCAGCCGCCGACGTGCCCGCCTCGTCGTGCCGTACCAGCAGCACCGGCCGGTCGGCCGCACGCAGCAGCGATTCCGCCACGCTGCCGAGCAACAGCCTGCGCAGGCCGTGCCGCCCGCTCGTGCCCATCACGATCAGATCGGCGTCGGCTTCGGCCGCGGTACGCATCAGCACCGTCGCGATGTCCTCGCCGTACGCGTCGAGCGCACGCACCGTGCCTCGCACATGCTGCTGCGCGAGCATCGCTTTCGCTGCATCGAGTACCGGCGTCGCGGCAACATCGCCGTCGTGCTCGGCGGCGAAGCCGGCGTCGACGTCGACGAGCTGCGGCCGATGTTCGACGACGTACGCACAGGTCACTTCGCCGCCGGACGCCATCGCAATCCGGATCGCCTCGTTCAGCGCGAGACGCGCGCTCGGGCTGCCGTCGAGCCCGACGAAAATCCGCTTGTACATGGTCCGTCCCTCCGACCGGGCGGGCGTCGCGCGTTGCGCAACGCCTGCCCGTCATCGCAAGCCGGCCCGGCGCCGGCTTGCCTGCCGAACAGTCTGCCCCACGTGCCCGCGCGTGCGTTGACGCGCGTCAACCGCGGCCGGCGCGCGCTGCTTCACGCGTTTGCCGCAATTTCAACCGACCCCATTACAAAAAACGTGTAAAACGCGCACAATTTCATCTTGAAAATAATCGTTGCATGCAGCCGGTGCGAGTTTTCCCCGGTTTTGCCGCGCTGCCCGAGTGCCCCGGGTAGTCCGAACAACAGAATGGCCATCGAATGACCGCCAGTGGAACCCCGACGCGGGACGCCCGAGGGCCCACGCGCCTTCAGATCATGTTACGCCAGCCACTCGCGGCCGGCGTCGTTACGCTGTGCGCGGGTGCGGTGCTATCGCTCGGTGTCGCGCTCGTGGTGCGCGAGCAGTGGCAAGGCGCCGTTCACACGCGTTTCGAACGCCGCACGACGCACGTGACCGCGATGCTGCGGCATGAACTGCAGGCCGGTGCCGCCGTACTCGAAGGCGCGCGCGGCGCGTTCGGCCTCGTGCCGGACATGACGCCCGGCCAATGGCGCCGGTATGCGGAAACGCTCGATCTCGACAGCGGCCACTCGCCGGTCCGGCAGATCGGCTATGCGCCGCTGACGCCCGCGGCGCGCGGTGCGCTGGCCGGCACGAAGCCGCTGCCGGCCGATGCGCTCGCGGCAGCGACGCTCAGCGCCCCGGCATCGAACGCGCCGGTCGTGCGCTTCGGCGCGTTCGACGCGGCGCCGCTCACGCGTGCGCTGCGGACCGGCGACATCGCGCTCGGCGTCCACCCCGCCGACGACGACACCTCCCGCGACGCGCGCACCCTGACGTTGTTCCTGCCCGTGACGACCTCGCCGCTGGCCGCCGCCACGCCGTCCGGCACGCGCGAGGCCGGCGCCGACGGGATGCTGTTCGCGGCGCTGAGCGCGCGGCGCCTTGTCGAGCGCGCACTCGACGCGGAACGCGGGATCGATCTGCGGATGACCGCCGGCGACGATTCGCGCGCGATCGTCAGCGTCGAGACGACGACCGACGAAGCGTCGGCGTCGCCCGACCTGATGCGGCGCACCGACGTGCTGAATTTCGGCGGCACCGCGCTGACGCTCGCCTATTCCGCGGACGGCCGGCCGAGCGCGACCGGCGCGCAGCGTGCGGCCGGCACCGTGCTCGCCGCCGGGCTGATCGCGTCGTTCGGGTTCGCGGCGCTCGTCCATGCGCTGCTGCGCGGGCGCGCCGATGCCGGCGCGAGCAGCCGCGGCATCCTCAACGAAGCGCGGATGATGGGCATCATCCGTTCGTCGATGGAAGCGATCATCACGATCGACGAAACGCAGAAGGTCGTGATCTTCAATCCGATGGCCGAACAGGTGTTCGGCGTGTCCGCGATGGAGGCGATCGGTGCGCCGCTGTCGCGCTTCATTCCCGAGCGGTTCCGCGCCGCACATGCGAAGCACGTCGACCAGTTCGGCGTGACGGGCGTGTCGGAGCGGCAGATGGGCCGCCAGCGCGTGCTGTTCGGGCTGCGGGCCAACGGCGAGGAATTCCCGATCGAAGCGTCGATCTCGCAGATCCGCGACGCGTCGGGCAAGCTTTATACGGTGATGCTGCGCGACATCACCGAGCGGCAGCGGGCCGAGAACGCGCTGAAGCAATCGCGCGAGGAATTGCGCGAATTGTCCGCGAACCTGCAGAACGTGCGCGAAGAGGAAAAGACCCGCATCGCGCGCGAGCTGCACGACGACCTCGGGCAGCAGCTCACCGCGTTGAAGATGGACCTGTCGGTCGTCGAGCAGCAATTGCGCATGCCCGGCCGCGCGCAGCCCGACGAAGGCGTGCAGATGCATCTGCAAGGCATGCGACGGCTGATCGACGCGACGGTCGCGTCGGTGCGGCGCATCGCGGCCGACCTGCGGCCGGTGATGCTCGACGATCTCGGCCTCGTGCCCGCGATCGAATGGCTCGCGAACGATTTCACGAACCGCTACGGAATCGACGTGGAGCGTCACATCGAAACGGGCGGCCTCACGTTCACCAGTACGGGCGCGACCACGCTGTTCCGCATCGTCCAGGAAGCGCTGACGAACGTCGCGCGTCATGCGGATGCGACGCGCGTGACGTTGCGGCTCGACATCGAGGAAGGCTTTTGCGTGCTGCGCGTCGCGGACAACGGCCGCGGCGCGGCGCCCGGCGGTCCGGCCCACGAGGACAAGTCGTTCGGCCTGATCGGCATTCGCGAACGCGCACACATGCTGGGCGGCACCGTGACGATCGACACCGCGCTCGCGCGCGGCTTCTCGATTACCGTCGCGTTTCCGCTCGGCACCGTTCAACAGGACACGCTCATCACATGATCAAGGTGCTCATCGCCGACGACCATACGCTCGTACGCGACGGTCTGCGGCACATCCTCCAGAACGCCACCGGTTTCGAGGTGGCCGGCGAAGCCTGCGACGGCCCGTCGACGATCGCGCTGGTGCGTGCGACGCCCGCGCAGGTACTCGTGCTCGACTTGTCGATGCCGGGCCGCAACGGCGTCGAGCTGATCAAGCAGATCAAGGACGAGAAACCCGCGCTGCGCGTGCTGGTGCTGACGATGCACGCGGAGCAGCAATACGCGGTGCGTGCGTTCCGCGCAGGCGCGTCCGGCTATCTGACGAAGGAAAGCGCGAGCGCGGAGCTGGTCGGCGCGGTCGCGAAAGTGGCGTCGGGCGGCGTCTACGTGAGCCTCGCGATGGCCGAGCAGTTCGCGCAGAGCCTGAACGAGCCGGCCGAAACGCTGCCGCACCAGCGGCTGTCCGACCGCGAATTCGACGTGTTCCGGCGAATCGCCGCCGGCCAGACGCTGACCGAGATCGCGAATGCGCTGTGCGTGAGCGCGAAGACGGTCAGTACTTACAAGACACGGATTCTCGAAAAGATGCAGATGCCGCACGAAGCGGCGCTCGTGCGTTACGCGATGCGGCACAAGCTGCTCGACGAAACGGACGACGTGTAACGGCGACGTGTAACGGACGACGTCTAGCCAGTGTAGTGCGGGCCTCGACGGGCCCGCGCGTGATCGTTACTTCGCGGGCACCGGGCACGCGAGGTCGCCCTCCTCGCAGGACAGATAGCCCTTCAGCGTTTCGGTGCGCGCTTTCGTCAAATCGTCGAGGCAGGTCGATACGACCATCGGATACGCACTGCCGCCCTCGGCATTCGCGCTCGAGAAATGGCATTCGGCATCGCGGTACGCGATCCACGCGCGCTGTGCATTCACGAGCTTGTCGGCAAGCGGACGCGCATCGCGCAGGCGCGCGGTGACGGCCTGGTAAGTCCGGTTCAGTTCCCCGTCGGATTTCTTGTACGCGCGATCGGCACACGCCGTCATCGTCGCCTGATCCGTCGCGTCCGCACAATTCGCCTGCGCATGGGCGACGCTCGCCACCAGCGCCAGCGAGCCCAGCAGACCGGTCAAGACACGCATGGATGCTCCTTGTTGTTCGTTGAAGTTGGGAACCCGGTGCCCTGCGGCGCCCCGTGTGGATTGGCCGCGCTCCCCGCGGCAACATCGACCGCGATGCTAGCGCACGCGCGGCGGATTGTCAGCGGGGGCCGGGGTTGCAGCCGGACACTCGCTCGGGAACGATTGCGCATGCACCGTAATCACGGTCTCGGGTGCTGCGGGTGGTCGCGGTCGATTGGCCACGGATCTTGCTCGAACGAACCCATGGAAAGAGAGACTTCCCGGCGTCGGCCCGAACGAACCCATGGGAAGAGAGACCTCCGGCATCGGCAAATATCGGATTGCCCGGCCGACGATTTCGCCCGCCGTGTGCGCCGGTTCGCTGAGCTTCGTATCATGGAAAAAGCCCGCACTCGGAACTGAACCGAGTGCGGGCTTTCTCGATACGACGTCAGCCGCGGCCTTCAAGGCCGCGAAACGACGGCTGGCTTAGTGGCCAAAATACACCGACGAGCGGTCGCTCGCGGCCGGCACGACCGCGCGCTGGCCCGACTGCGACGTCGCGACCGGGTTCGAACCGTAGCCGGTTGCGTCGGCTTGCGCACCGGCGTTCTGCGCGGCGATCTTGGCCTGGGCGGCCTGGATGTTTTCCGGATAGTTCATCCAGTCGTTCGGGTTGTAGCCGGCCTTTTCGAGCTGGACCAGCTCGGCGCGCACTTGCGCGCGGGTCAGCGGCTGCTGGTTCGATTGGGCAAACGAGACGACCGGTGCGGCCACCAGGGCGGCCAGTGCAACTGCCTTGATCAGCGATTTCATGATGCGTTACCTCCGGGATTGTTTTGTCAGGCGCTTCGGACTCGAGGTCGTTGCGCATGAGTAGAAGTCTAGGAGGCTCGGCTATCAGGGTAAATACTTAAATCGCAAATTCACTGTTGATCGAAACCGTACAATCGAGCGGGAATAAGTCGTTTCGTCAGACGATTATCGCCGCCTGCGCGCCGAATGCCGCGACACGGCTTCGTTACTGCGAAGCGCCGGTCGAATCGGGCGCGGCCGGCATCGGCACCGACGGCGGCGGAGCCGGCACGGCCGAAGGGGCGACGCCGATACCGGCGCTGCTTCCACTCGTGGCACTGGCCCCTGCCGGCGGCGGCGCAGGCTGCGGCTGCAGTTGCGAGGCGCCCGCCGACAGCGCCGCGGCCGACGCGGCCACTTCGGATGCCGGCACCCATTCCTCGACGATACCGCCCGATGCGGCATCCGGCGCCGATGCGGCGGATGCCGCCGACGCCGCCCCCTCGTCGGCCTCGGCCGGGCGCTCGATACGCTGCGTCCTGACCGGCACGGGCACCTTCTTCGGCTCGGGCGGGAACCACGTGTCGAACAGGTCGGCCGCGCGCTCGCGCAGCGACGCGAACCAGCCGGGCGACGGCTCGGTATCGAATTTCGCCTTGGTATCGACGATCCGGGCGCGCTGCGCGCGCTGGAAGAAATCGCCGACGATCGGCAGCGCGCTGTGCGCGCCCTGCCCCCAGTAGTCGCTGCGCAGCGTCACGCGGCCGTCGTCGAATCCGACCCACGCGCCGGCGACGAGTCCCGGCTGCATCAGGATGAACCAGCCGTCCGCGTTGTCCTGCGTCGTGCCGGTCTTGCCGGCCACGTCGCCGCGGATGCCGAAGCGCGTGCGGATGCTGCCGCCCGTGCCGCGCGTGACGACATCGCGCATCACGTCGAGCAGCATCTTGTCGGTTTCGGCATCGAGCGCGCGCTCGGGCGGCGCCGGTGCGTATTCGGCGAGCACGTCGCCCTGGCGATTCTCGATGCGCGTGACCATCTGCGGCTCGACGTACAGCCCGCCGTTCGCGATCGTCGCGTACGAGGCGACCATTTCCTTCAGCGTGACCGGGCTCGTGCCGAGCGCGAGCGACGGCACGCGTTCGAGCGGGCTTTCGCGCACGCCCATGTCGCGCGCCAGCCGCGCGACGGCGGCCGGGCCGACCTTCTCCATCACCTGCGCGGTGATCCGGTTGCGCGACAGCGCGACCGCGTCGCGCAAGGTCATCGGCTTGCCCGTAGGCGGCACGTCGTCGTTCGGCCGCCAGATCTCGCCGCCTTTCAACGGGATCTCGACCGGCTGGTCGATGAACGTGTCGTCCGGCTTCATCCCGCTCGCAAACGCGGCGCCATAGACGAACGGCTTGAACGTCGAGCCCGGCTGGCGCCGCGCCTGCGCGACGTGGTCGAACGGCTCACGGGTGAAGTCGCGGCTGCCGACCCACGCGCGGATCTGCCCGTCGCGCGGATCGATTGCGAGGAAGCCGGCCTGCACGTCGGTCTTCGCCTTGCACAGCGCATGCAGGAAACCGCGGTCGGCCGCGAGCATCTTCATCGCCGCCGCGTCGTCCTTGCCGGCGTCCTGCGCCGCCTTGTACTCGGGCGATTCGCGCATGAAGGTGCGGAACACCTCGTTGTCGGTGCCGCAGCCGTCGCGGCCGCTCCATGCGTTGTTCGCGATGCCCTGCAACTGATTGCCCTGCAGCGTGAGCGCCTGCGTCGCCATCTGCTGGAGGCGCGAATCGATCGTCGTGCGCACGATCAGCCCGTCCGAGTAGATGTTGTAGTCGTTACGGTCGGCCCACGCGATCAGCCATTTGCGCAACTGCTGCGCGAAATGCGGCGCCGGCCCGGGCGGCTCCTTCTGGCGTTCGAAGTCGATGCGCAGCGGCCGGCGCTGCAACTGCGCGAACTGCGCCGGCGACAGCTTGCCGTACTTCACCATCTGGCCGAGCACCGTGTTGCGCCGCTGCAGCGCGCGCTCGGGGTTCAGCACCGGGTTGTAGTAGCTGTTGCCCTTCAGCATCCCGACGAGCGTCGCGCTGTCGAGCACGTCGAGTTCGTCGGCCGACTTGTCGAAATAGGTGCGCGCGGCCATCTCGACGCCGTACGCGTTGTACAGGAACGGCACCGTGTTCAGGTAGGTCTCGAGGATCTGGTCCTTGCTGTAGACGGCCTCGATCTTCAGCGCGGTGATCGCCTCCTTCACCTTGCGCGTGAGCGTCGGCGCGCGGCCGATCTCGTCCGGATACAGGTTGCGCGCGAGCTGCTGCGTGATCGTCGAGCCGCCCTGGCGGCTGCCCGAGAACGTATGGAGCGCGGCCGACGCCGTGCGCTTCCAGTCGAGGCCATGGTGCGCGTAGAAGCGGTGATCCTCGGTCGCGATCAGCGCGTCGACCATGTGCGGCGAGATCTGCTTGAGCGGCACCCATTCGCGGTTCGACGGCTTGAATTCGGCCAGCAGCTTGCCGTCGGCCGACAGCACCTGCGCGGGCTGGTCGACGCGCGCCTTGCGGATGTCGCCGATGCCCGGCGTGAATGGAACGAGCACGACCACGTACGCCGCGAACAGCGCCGGCACGGCGGCGGCTGCGAGCAGCACGCCGCGGCGCGTCGGGTGGCGGACATGGTGCCACGCGGCGGCGGCGAGAGGCTTGACCCGCGCGACGGCGGCTGCCGCGACAGGTTGGGCGCGCGCGACCCATCTGGCACACAAGGCACGCACTGACGACACGTTTCGGCGATTCACGCGGGTGGAGCTCGGCTGAAAAGGCTGCATCGTACCAAACTCGCGCGGCCGTCCGACCCGCGGCGGCGCCGGGCGGGCACACGGCGATGCGGTTTCGCGACGGCGCCGACGCAAAAAAGGCGCGTGCTCCGCGACCGGAACGACGCGCCAAACCTGGTACCACAACCTGAACGCCGCGCGGCGAGGTCGCGACGAGGACGCGACGGCGGCGCGACCGGCGCTGCGGCTCAGCGCACGAGAAATCCGTACGTGAGCGGATCGCGCTCGTCGACGATCCAGTTCGCGAACCCGCAGATATGCGCGCTGCCTTCCACTTCCGGGATCACGGCCGGGATATCGCCGACCGTCGTTTCGCGCAGCACGCGCCCCTTGAAGACCGTCCCGACGATCGATTCGTTGACGAGCGTGTCGCCCGCCGCGAGCAGCCCGCGCTGGTAGAGCTGCGCGACGCGGCCGCCGGTGCCGGAACCGGTCGGCGAGCGGTCGACCTCGCGATCCGCGAACACGCAACAGTTCGCCTGCGTCGAACCCGCGTGGCGCGGCGCGTTCGCGATGATCGTGCCGTAAATGTGGTTGATTTCCGGGATCTCCGGATGCACGACCGGATACTTCACGTTCGCGGCCGCCTTCACTTCCGCGCCGAAGCGGATCAGTTTTTCGACGGCCGATTCGCGCACCGGCAGGTCGAACGGCGCGCCGTCGACATAGAAATAAAACGCGCCGCCATACGCGATGTCGCCGGTCACGGTGCCGAACGACGGCGTGTCGACCGACACGTCGCGCCGCCAGATGAACGACGGCACGTTGACGAAGCGCACAGGCCCGGCATGTTCGCCGTCCCATTTGACGAAGGCCTCGATGAAGCCGCACGGCGCGTCGATGCCGACCCGCGTCTCCGGCACCGTGCGCTGCACCCAGCCGAGTTCGACGGCCGCCGTCGACAGCGCGATCACGCCGTGTCCGCAATGGTCGCTGTAGCCTTCGTTGTGCACGAAGATCACGCCGAAATCCGCATGCGGCGACACGGGCTCGGTCAGGTAGCCGCCGTACATGTCGGCATGGCCGCGCGGTTCGAACATCAGCGCGCGGCGGATCTCGTCGGCGTTCTCCTTGAGCCACGCGCGGCGCTGGACGATCGTGTCGCCGGGCAGCCGCGGCAGCCCGCTCGTGACGATGCGGAACGCCTCGCCGCCGGTGTGCGCTTCGACGGTGGAAAGGGAGCGGGAAATTTTCATGTGGATCGAATGCGTTGAAACGAAGGACGGCGGCGCGGCCGCCGTCCGGGGACGGGTGGGTGCGGCGATTACTTCGCGTACGGTTGCGGCAGCCCGTTGCGGATCACGTAGACGGTGGTCGGCGCGCCTTTCAGGTCGCCGTTCGCGTCGAACGAATAGGTGCCCGCGACACCCGCGTAGCTCGACTTCGCGAGCTGCGCGATCAGCTTCGCCTTGTCGGTAGTCGTGCCGGCCTTGACCATCGCGTCGGCGAGCAGCTTCACGCCGTCGTAGTAATTGACGCCGTAGACTTGCGTATCGGTGTGATAGGCGTCGTGGTATTTCTTCAGGAATTCGCGGCCGGCCGGCGTCTTCTCGAGCGCGACACCGCCCTGCGCGCAATAGACGATCGACGCCGCCTCGCCCGCGACCTTGCCCATGTCGGCCGAGCAGATGCCGTCGCCGCCGAGCAGCTTCGCGCGCAAGCCCCGCTGCTTCATCTGCCTGGCCATCGGCGCGCCCTGCGCCGCATAGCCGCCGAGAAAGATCACATCGGGGTTGGCGGCCTTGATCTTGGTGAGAATGCCGAGGAAATCGGTGGCCGACGAATTCGTGTATTCCTGGTCGACGATCTTGATGCCGTTCGCCTTCGCGACGTTCATGAACTGCTCGGCGACGCCCTGCCCGTATGCGGTGCGATCATCGATCACGGCGGCGGTTTTCGCGTTCAGCGTCTTCGCGGCGAACGTGGCCATCGTGCCGCCGAGCTGCTCGTCGCTCGCGCCGATCCGGAAGATGTTCTTGAAACCCTGCCGCGTGAGTGCCGGGTTCGACGCGACCGGCAGGATCGGCACGCCGGCGTTCGCATACACGCGCGAGGCCGGAATCGCGACGCCCGAGTTGTACGGCCCGAGCACCGCGACGACACCCTTGTCGACGAGGTTCTGCGCGACCTGTACGCCGGCTTTCGGATCGGCCTGGTCGTCCTCGGAAACCAGTTTGAACGTAACGGTCTTCCCGCCGACCTTCGCGCCAGCCTTGTTGAGCTCGTCGACCGCGAGCCGCGCGCCGTTTTCGTTGTCCTTGCCGTTGGCGGCCTGCGGGCCCGTCAGCGGCGCCGAATGACCGATCGTCACGACTTCCTGCGCGTGCGCGGAAGTCAGCGCGCCGACGGCAGCAGCCACCGAGAGCACGGTCGTGAGGTGTCGCATGATGTCTCCTGATTGGTTTTGTGTGAAACCAATGTAGGACACACGTGGTCACATCGCAAGCAATTTCAAAATAATTCCGGATATTTTGGTCATTTATAGGACCAGATAGAAGTGCGTGCAGGCGTGCTACTTCGGCGCGATATCGCGCCGCACGCGGCGAATGTGCTGTTCGACATAGAACGCGGCCGCATCGGCGTCGCCGGACACGATCGCCTCGTAGATCAGCCGGTGCTCGGATACATAGAGGCGGATCCGGCCCGCGTCGTAGATGCCGTCGTCCTTCAGCCGCTTCCACAGCGGCTGGTCCATCGTCTTCGCGACTTCGTCCGCGATCTTCACGATCAGCGCATCGCCGGTCATCAGCGCGAGCTGTCGATGAAACAGCCGGTCGCTCTCGTTCCACAGCGCACGCTGGTGCGGGTCGTCGACGTCGGTGATGGTTTCCATCTGCGCGAGATAGCGCTCGGCGCCGGCGTCCGCGCGGGCATGGGCGGCCGCGAGGCGCGCGATCGCGGGCTCCAGGATCAGCCGCACGTCGAGCGTCGACGTCGGGCTGAAGTCGGCCTCGGAGGCCATGTGCGCGTCGCCGCGCTGCGCGAGCACGTCGAGCGGCGCCGCGACGACGTAGGTGCCCGAATTGCGCTTCGTGAACACGAGCCCTTCGTTCTGCAGCGCGCCGAGCGCTTCGCGCACGGCCGGCCGGCCAACCTGGAACAGCGCCGCGAGCTCGCGCTCGGACGGCAGCCGCGATTCGGCCGCGTAGCGTCCCGCGCGGATCTCGTCGCGGATCTTTTCGGCTACCTGCTCGTAGATATGCAGCGGCCTGAAACCGCCTTCGAGTGAGTCGGGACGCGCGGACATCATCGTATGGCTCCTGCCCGTTCGCGGGCGTGGATCTGGAATGGGTTCGCACTATACCGGAGCGGCGCGGCCAGCGCGGCAGCGGCGAGCCTTCTGGCCAGATATTAGAACCAAAATCCACGAAACGCTTTATTTTCTGGGTTGCGGGTGCGCCAGAAAGTGGTATAGATTCGATCCACTGCCCTGTGTCACGGTATCCGGCAGATCTGTGGCGGGCGCGGCATGCGTCCGCCGTTCACGCTCACCGACGCCCACGACGTACACGATGACCGCCTCTTCCCCGCTTCCCGTTTTCGACGCGACCGACACGGCCGCGCTGCTCGACTACCCGGCGCTGCTCGCCACGCTCAGGCAAGCGGTCGTCGAATATGCGGCGGGCGACATCGTCAGCCCCGAACGCCTGGTCGTGCCGCTGCAAGGCGGCGGCGTGATGCTGTCGATGCCGTCGAGCGCCCACGACCTGGCGAGCCACAAGCTCGTGAACGTGTGCCCCGGCAACGGCGCACGTGGGCTGCCGACGATCCTCGGCCAGGTCACCGCGTACGACGCCACCACCGGCGCAATGCGCTTCGCGCTCGACGGCCCGACGGTCACCGGCCGCCGCACGGCGGCGATCACCGCGCTCGGCATCCAGGCGCTGCATGGCGCCGCACCCCGCGACATCCTGCTGATCGGCACCGGCAAGCAGGCGGCCAATCACGCGGAAGCGCTCGCGGCGATCTTTCCGGAAGCGCGCCTTCACGTGCGCGGCACGACAGCGGACAGCGCGGCCGCCTTCTGCGCCGCCCACCGCACGCATGCACCGCGACTCGTGCCGCTCGACGGCGATGCGGTTCCCGATGCGATCGACGTGGTCGTCACGCTGACGACGAGCCGCACGCCCGTCTACCGCGAAGCCGCGCGCGAAGGCCGGCTCGTGGTCGGCGTCGGCGCGTTCACCGCGGATGCCGCCGAGATCGACGCGAGCACGGTGCGTGGCAGCCGGCTCGTCGTCGACGATCCGGCCGGCGCGCGCCACGAAGCCGGCGATCTGATCGTTGCGCAGGTCGACTGGCGGCACGTCGCATCGCTCGCCGACGTGCTGAACGGCACGTTCGCCCGCGGCGGCCCGCTGCTGTTCAAGAGCGTCGGCTGCGCCGCGTGGGACCTGGCCGCGTGCCGCACCGCGCGCGACGCGCTGGCCGCGCGCCGCGCCGGCTGACCCGCACGCACAACCGTTCACGCCGCACACGCGGCATCGCATCGCCGGAGCCACGCCGGCGGTTTCCCGTACGCGGTGTAGGAAACGCCCTACACCGTGTCGAGGCGGCCTACACGAAGTTCCAATTCGGCCGATTTCAATTTCGGCGGCGCAACACGATACTGCCGGCATGAATGCCAGCCTGTCACCCGCCGCGCTCAGGGTGTTCCTCGTCGATCACGCAGTCGCCGTTCGCCAGCGGATCGCGCTGCTCGTCGGCGCGATCCGCGGCGTCGTCGTCGTGGGCGAAGCGGAAGACGGCCAGGACGCGTGGACGCATATCCGCAGCAGTCGCGCGGACGTGGTGATCGTCGACGTGCGGCTCGCGGACGGCAGCGGCCTCGACCTGATCGGGATGCTGTCGAAGGCCACGCCGCGCATCGTCACGATCGTGCTGACGAATCACTCGGCGCCGGCATTCAGGGAGGCATGCGCGACGGCGGGAGCCGACTATTTCTTCGACAAGACGGTCGAATTCGACGCCGCGTGCCGTGTCATCGAATCCCTGGTGCACGCTCGCGTGCACCGCCCCTGACGAGCCGGAGCGACTCATGTCCACCGCCACCGCCTGCGCCGCCGACGTGTCCGTCGTATCCCGGCCCACGATTGCCCTGCGCCCGGCCGCGCGCGCCGACGCGATCAAGCATCCGGCCGCCCGCTGCTCGGCGTGCGCGATGCGCTCGATGTGCCTGCCGCCGCACTTGACGGCCGCCGAATTCGGCCGCCTCGACGCGATCATCTGCACGACGCGACAGGTTCGCCAGGGCGACGCGCTGTTTCGCACCGACGATCCGTTCCAGAGCATCTATGCGGTGCGCGCGGGTTCGTTCAAGACGGTGATGATGCATCGCGACGGCCGCGAGCACGTGACGGGCTTCCAGATCGCCGGCGAAACGCTCGGGATGGACGGCATCGGCGGCGGCCAGCACTGCTGCGACGCGATCGCGCTGGAAGACAGCGTGGTGTGCATCATTCCGTTCGGCGCGCTCGAAGCCGCGTGCCGCGAAATGAAGCCGATGCAGCACTTCCTCTACCAGATGCTGAGCAGCGAAATCGTCCGCGAATCGAGCCAGATGCTGCTGCTCGGCACGATGTCGGCCGAGCAGCGCGTCGCGCATTTCCTGCTGAACCTGTCGTCGCGGTTCGAGGCGCGCGGCTATTCGGCGACGGAATTCAACCTGCGGATGACGCGCGAGGAAATCGGCTGCTATCTCGGGATGAAGCTCGAAACCGTCAGCCGGATGTTCTCGCGGTTCCATCGCGAAGCGCTCGTCGAAACACGCGGCAAGCGCGTGCGCATCATCGACGCGCAAGCGCTCGCGCAGGTCTGACGTACGGCGCACGACCGCCGGCGCGACATTACCGCATCGTGTCGCCCGTTGCCGCGTCGCGCAGCGCCGCCGTTGCGGCGCCCGCCTGCCACGCGATCAACGCCTGCTCGGCCTGCGCGAACGCGCGGCGCAGCGCGTCGTCCACGTCGGCACCGACGCACGGCGGCAGCGATCGGAGCGTCGCGCCGTGCATCGTCAGGTCTAGCCGCACGTCGTACAGACGCACGCCATCGGCCACCATGCGCGATTCGATCGCAAGTTGGCAGCCATCGATCAACGCGCGAAACCGTTCGAGCCGCACCAGTTGCGCGCCGGCTTCGGCTTCGATCGCTGCCGACCCCGTGAATCCGAGACAGGCGATCTGCATGCCCACGCCCATGTCGCCCTCCTGACGGGGCCGCCTGCTCGTCGACCGCCTTGCATGTGCCGGCCACCTCACGATGGGCAGCACGTGTTTCCCGTGGCGCGGCGCGCATGTTTCGATCGCGGCCGGCCGATGGCCTGCCCGCGCGTCGCCGGCGCGGAACCGTTCATACGTTGAAGGTCTGCGATGCCTTCATCTCGATCCACGTCATGCCGGCCCGCAACCCTTCGATCATCGCCTCGCGCTCCGTCGGATACGCGTGGCTGTGCTCGAACGTATGATGAAACCGCGCGGCGCCGGCGCCGTGCTCGACCGACACGCGGCAGCGGAACTCGCCCGATTCGCACGGGCGCGTCTCCACTTCGACCGACCAGTCGCGTTCGTGAATGTTGCCCTGCAGTGTCATGCGCCCTCCTGCGGTATCAGCCTTCGAGCCGGAAGTGCCCGCTGTGCAGCAGCACCGGCCGGCCGCCGATTTCCTCGAGCATTCGTCGTGCCATCGCCTCGATGGCCGGCCGGTGCGCGTCGAATGCGCTCAGCAGATCGCGTTCGAGCAGCGACCGCGCGCCGAAATGGTCTTCCAGCGCCTCGGCGGTGACCGCGCACTGGACGCAACGCCCGTCGACCAGCGCGGAAAACGCGACGACCAGGTCGCGCGCGCAGTATTCCGGCGGCTCGGGCGGGAAAGTGATGTGCATCTGTCGGCCTGTCATCGTCGCGATGGCTCCATGACGAGAGCATAGTGGTGCGCGCGACCGCGCGCTTGACCCACGTCAACCGGTTCGCTGCACCGCACGATCGCGGTGCGGCCGCCCAACGCCGCTTCAGCCCGCGTCGGGCTCGATCGCCGCGCCGCGCTCCGCGAGCAGCTCGCGCAGCACGCTGCGGTGGCAACGGCGCTCGTCGTCGCAGTAGCAGCCGATCGAGAGCGCGGTGGTCGCCGACAGCGCGGCCAGCAGGTCCAGCACCTTCGCCGGATCGCCGTGCGCCATCTCCGCGCGGAAGTGGCGCTTGAACGCCTTCCATTCGGCGTCGGTTTCGGCGGCCTGCGCCTGCGCGACGAGCTCGGGGCTCGGCGACAGCGTCGGCAACCATACATCATAGTAGTTGCGCGACGCGAATTCCGCCTTCGGCACGCCGCGCGGCGGCCGCCGCACCGTGCCGATCCGCAGGCCTTCGCCGGCCGCGCGCGGCGTGCCGAGCTGGATGATCCGGATGCCCATGTCGCTCCTCTGCTCCCCTGTCTTGCATACGATCCCGTGATCGTACCGCCGCGTCTGCCCGGCGCGTCAGCCGGGCACCGCACATGACGGCCGCTCAACAAAAAACCGGCTGCTCCCGCGACGGGATACAGCCGGTTCCGCATCGTGCGTGGCGCGCCGCCGCGCCGCGTTCAGACGCCGCTCTTCAGCACCTTGCCGATCGCGTCCGCGACGATGCCGACGTTCGAGTCGTTCAGGCCCGCGACGCACATCCGGCCCGAGCGCAGGATGTACACGCCGTGCACCTCGCGCAGCGCGTCGACCTGCGATTCGGTCAGGCCCGTATACGTGAACATCCCGCGCTGCTTCACGTAGCGCGTGAGTGCTTCGCCGCTCACGTGGTCGCGCAGGCCGTCGTGGATCGACTGGCGCATCCGCGCGATACGGCGGCACATCGCCGACAGTTCCTCTTCCCACTGTTTGCGCAGCGCCGGCGTGCCGAGCACGGCCGCGACGACCTTCGCGCCGTAGGTCTGCGGGTTACTGTAGTTCGAGCGCACGGCGCCGGCCAGTTGGCCGAGCACGCGGTCGGCCGCGGCCGCGTCTTCGCAGACGACGCTCAGGCCGCCCACGCGCTCGCCGTACAGCGAGAAATTCTTCGAGAACGAATTCGCGACGAGCGTCGGCACGCCGCGGCGGGCCAGCTCGCGCACCGCGAACGCGTCCGCGTCGAGGCCCGCGCCGAAGCCCTGGTACGCCATGTCGACGAACGGCAGCAGCCCGCGCGCCTCGATCACGTCGATCAGCTTCTCCCACTGGCCTTCGTCGAGATCGACGCCGGTCGGGTTATGGCAGCACGCGTGCAACAGCACGATGCTGCGCGCCGGCAACGCGTCGATCGCCGCGAGCATCGCGTCGAACTTCAGGCCGCCCGTCGCCTCGTCGTAGTACGGGTACGTGTTCACCGTGAAGCCGGCGCGCTCGAAGATGAAGCGGTGGTTTTCCCAGCTCGGATCGCTGAGCCACACCTGCGAATCCGGGAAATAGCGCTTCAGGAAATCGGCGCCGACCTTCAGCGCGCCCGAGCCGCCGAGCGTCTGCAGCGTCGCGATGCGGCCGGCCGCGCGGGCCGGGTGATCGGCGCCGAACACCAGCGATTGCACGGCGTCGCGGTACGCGGCCAGGCCGACCATCGGCAGGTACGGCTTCGGGCCGCTGTCGCGCTGCAGCGCGGTTTCGGCTTCGCGCACGGCGCCCATCACCGGAATCCGGCCTTCGGCGTCGAAATAGATGCCGATGCTCAGGTTGACCTTCCGATCGCGCGGATCTTTCTGGAAGTTCTCGTTGAGCGTCAGGATCGGGTCGCCCGGGTACGCGTCGATGTGTTCGAACATGGCTTGAGTCGGTCTCGTTTGGAAGAAGGGTCGGTCGTGGCCTGCGTCAGCGTGCGGAAGCGCCGTCGTGCACCGCAAAGCCCGCATTCTTCTGACGGAAGCGATACCCGATCGCGAGCACCGCGAGCCATACCGGGATCAGGTACACCGACAGGCGGAGATCCGGCGTCAGGTACATCACGACGAGAATGCCGGCCATGAATGCCAGGCACAGGTAATTCGTGAAAGGATAGCCCAGACTGCGGAAGGAAGTCTCCTTTCCCGCAGCACGCTTGGCCTGGCGGAACTTCAGGTGGATCAGGCTGATCATCGCCCAGTTGATGATCAGCGCCGACACGACGAGGCCCATCAGCACCTCGAACGCCTTGCCCGGCATGAAGTAGTTGACCAGCACGCACACGCCGGTCGCGAGCGCCGACGCGCCGAGCGCCGCGAGCGGGATGCCGCGCTTGTTCACCGAGCACAGCACCTTCGGCGCGTTGCCCTGCTGCGCGAGGCCGAACAGCATCCGGCTATTGCAGTACACGCCGCTGTTGTAGACCGACAGCGCGGCCGTCAGCACGACGACGTTCAGCACGTTCGCGACCAGGTTGCTGCTCAGCGCGTGGAAGATCAGCACGAACGGGCTGCCGCCGCTGACGACCTTCTCCCACGGATACAGCGACAGCAGCACGGCCAGTGCGCCGATGTAGAAAATCAGGATCCGATAGATGACCTGGTTGGTCGCGCGCGGGATGCTGCGCTTCGGATCGTCGGCCTCGGCCGCGGTGATACCGACCAGCTCGAGCCCGCCGAACGAGAACATGATCGCGGCCATCGACATCACGAGGCCCGACACGCCGTTCGGGAAGAAGCCGCCGTGCTGCCACAGGTTCCGGACGGTTGCCTCCGGCCCGGCGTGACCGCTCGCGAGCAGCCAGCCGCCGAAGCCGATCATCCCGACGATCGCGGCAACCTTGATGATCGAGAACCAGAATTCCGTCTCGCCGTACGACTTCACGCTGGTCAGGTTGATCAGGTTGATCGCGACGAAGAACACGAGCGCCGACACCCAGGTCGGCACGCCCGGCCACCAGTACTGCACGTAGATCCCGACGGCCGACAGTTCGGCCATGCTGACGAGGATGTACAGCACCCAGTAATTCCAGCCGGACAGGAAGCCGGTGAAGTGGCCGAAGTACTTGTTCGCGAAATAGCTGAACGACCCCGCGACGGGCTCGTCGACCACCATCTCGCCGAGCTGGCGCATGATGAAGAACGCAACGATGCCGGCCACCGCATAGCCGAGCAGCACGGACGGGCCGGCCATCTTGATCGTCTGCGCGATGCCAAGGAACAGCCCCGTGCCGAGCGCGCCGCCGAGCGCAATCAGCTGGATGTGCCGGTTCTTCAGCCCGCGCTTCAGGCCGTCGCTCTCGTTTCCAGAAACCATGTCTTCTCCACTCTGTCCGCCTCCGCCTGACGCGGTGCGGCGCGCCTCGGTGTGCCGGGCGCTGTTTTGCTGTGCCGGCGGCCGTTCGTGGAGCCGCCGAGTTGGGGGACTGCAATCCTCGCGTGGCGGCATCCGATTCGCGTCGGCGTGCGGCCAGATCGGCCGCCGACTCGTCGCCCGCGCCGCATTGCTGCGGCCGCACACGAAAATCCGGCGTCAGTTTAGCGTCGCGACGGCGAAATCGGGTTGCGTAACCCGCTCATGCAAACCCTACATTATGAGATAAGATTGCACCCGGGAGACAGATGAGGAAACAAAAATGCCTGAACCGGTTCTCGATCGCATCGATCGCCACTTGCTGTCGGTGTTGCAGGAGAACGGCCGCGCGTCGAACCTCGATCTGGCGAAGGCCGTCGGCCTGTCGCCCGCGCAGACCTTGCGACGCCACCGCCGGCTGGAGGAAATTGGCGCGATCCGCCGTTACGAAACGCGGCTGTGCCCCGATACGCTCGGCTTCGGCGTCACCGCGTTCGTGCACGTGACGATGGAACGCGGTCATATCCGCGATTTGTCGAAGTTCCAGAAACTCGTGTCGGATCTCGCGCAGATTCAGGAATGTTTCTCGGTGACGGGCGACATCGACTATGTGCTGAAAGTCGTCGCGCACGATCTGAAAGGGCTATCGCGCTTCCTGCTCGAAACGCTGATGCGCATTCCCGGCGTGAGCGGCGTGCATTCGAGCGTGTGCCTCGACGAGATCAAGTGCACGAGCGCGATGCCGGTGGAAGGCTGACACGCCCGGCGCGCACGGCCGAAACGTTCAGCTCGCCGCCTCGAACGCACCGATCAGCAACGCTCCCGCTGCAATCACCGCGCAACCGGCCGCCCGGCGCGGCGTCAGCCGCTCGCCGAGGTAGACGCGCGCGATCAGCGCCGCGAACACCACGCTCGTCTCCCGCAGCGCCGACACCGGCCCCATCGGCGCGCGATCCATCGCCCAGATCACGATGCCGTATGCGAGCGCCGCGAACACGCCGCCGCATGCGGCCTTCGCCGTCTCGCCGACATCCCGCGTCAACCGCAGCGGCCCCGCCCGCAGCCGGTAGTACGCAGCCATCAGCGCGCCCGTCAGCACGAACATCCACGCGGTATAGCCGACCGTGCTGCCGCTCTCGCGCACACCGATCCCGTCGACCACGCTGTACGCCGCGATCGACACGCCGGTCGCGAACGCGGTCGGCAGCACTTGCATCATCCGGTGTTGCGCGCCGCGCCGGCGTTCCAGCCCGATCGCCATGATCCCTGCGCAGATCAGCACGAGCCCGCATTGCGCGCCGATGTTCAGGCGCTCGCCCGCAAACGCCGCCGCGCCGAGCGTGACGAGCAGCGGCGCCGTGCCGCGCGCGACGGGATACGCGACGCTCAGGTCGCCGTGTTCGTACGCACGAACGAGCAGCAGCGTATAGACGACGTGGATCACGGCCGATGCGACGACGCAGAGCCAACTCGCCGGCGCGATCGGCACGGCAGCCGGCAGGAACAGCAGCGCGAACAGCCCGATCGCGATCTGCAGCACCGTGGCCGAACGCAGCCGGTCGCCGCTGCTGCGCACCAGCGCATTCCATGACGCGTGCAGGAACGCCGCACACAGAACGGCGAACAGAACGGGGATCGGCACGCTGAACACTCCCTGACGGTCGAAGGCGCGCGATGCGCGGCAGGCGTTCATCGTATGAATGCGTCACCGGATTGTCAAAAAAGCGACCGACGGCCCGCCGTAAAGGATTCGGCTGCCTGCCCCGGTCGCCCGCCCTGCAACGCGTGCGCCGCACGCGACCCCATGTGACGCGGCGGTTGCCGGCGCCCCCCCTTTCCGTTCTCTTTCGCCTCGCACCGCGGCGTAATGGAATCGATACCACAGCGCAACCGTCGCGAAAACACTCCGTCCCCATATCTTCATACGCAGCTGTTCCAATGCGCGTGCTCCCTCACGAGCTTCGCGCCGAACCGACACGGCGACGGGGCCGTTCTCCACCATCGAAGACCTTACCCTGGAGTTTCCCGATGTTCCGTCAAGCCTTGCTCGTCACTGCCTGCGCAGCCGCAGCGCTGGCGCTGTTCGCCTGCGGCGGCAGCGACGATTCCACGCCGACGCCCGCCGTGTCGTCGCAGGATGCGCTGCAGACCGCCACGCCGATCAAGCACGTCGTCGTGATCTACGGCGAAAACATCTCGTTCGACCACTACTTCGGCACCTATCCGAACGCGACGAACCCGTCGGGCGAACCGGCGTTCACCGCGAAACCCGGCACGCCGACGCCGAACGGCCTGACGGGCACGCTGCTCACCGCGAACCCGAACTTCACGAACACGGCCAACGGCACCGATGCGGCGAACCCGTTCCGCCTCGACCGCACGCAGGCCGCGACGGCGGACCAGAACCACGCCTACACCGCCGAACAGCAGGCCGAAGACAACGGCCTCGCGGACCTGTTCCCGAAATACACGGGCAAGGGCTCGTCCGGCGGCGCCGGCGCGTTCGGCACGAAGGGCCAGGTGATGGGCTACTTCGACGGCAACACGGTGACCGCGCTGTGGAACTACGCGCAGCGCTTCGCGATGAGCGACAACACGTACACGACGGTCTACGGTCCGTCGACGCCGGGTGCACTGAACGTCGTGGCGGGTCAGACCAACGGGATGCAGATCGTCAAGACGTCGAAGCAGCCGTCGACGCTCGCCGCCAGCTCGTACTACATCAACGACGGCCAGGGCGGCTTCACGATGATCAACGACGTCGACCCGGGCTTCGACGTGTGTTCGAGCACGACCGACCAGGCGATGATGACCGGCAAGAACATCGGCGACCTGCTGAACGCCGCGAAGATCACGTGGGGCGGCTTCATGGGCGGCTTCAACCTGTCGACGACGAACGGCAACGGCACGACGGGCTGCGCGCGCAGCACGGTCGCCACCGCCGTGAACGCCGCGACGGCCGACTACATTCCGCACCACAACTGGTTCCAGTACTACGCGTCGACCGCGAACCCGCAGCACACGCGCCCGAGCTCGATCGCGGCGATCGGTTCGAGCGTCGAGACCGACGGCAAGACCCCCGAACCGGCGAACCATCAGTACGACACGGACGACTTCTTCGCCGCAGTGAAGGCCGGCAACTTCCCGTCGGTCAGCTACCTGAAGGCGCCGGCCGCGCAGGACGGGCATGCAGGCTATTCGGATCCGCTCGACGAGCAGGCGTTCGTGACGAAGGTCGTCAACTTCCTGCAGCAGCAACCGGACTGGCAGAACACGGCCGTGATCGTCACCTATGACGACTCGGACGGCTGGTACGACCACGTGTACACGTCGCCCACGCACGCGTCGTCGGACCCGGTCGATCAGCTCAACGGCGCCGGCAAGTGCGGCACGGGCGGCACTACCGGCGTGAACGGCGCGACCGTGAACGGCCGCTGCGGCCCGGGCGTGCGCATTCCGCTGGTCGTGATCTCGCCGTATGCGAAGCAGAACTACGTCGATCACACGATGCTCGACCAGTCGTCCGTCGTGCGCTTCATCGAGGACAACTGGCTCGGCGGCCAGCGTATCGGCGGCGGCTCGTTCGACGCGACGGCGGGCGACCTGCGCAACCTGTTCGACTTCACGTCGAAGCCGAACACGACGCCGCTCTATCTCGACCCGACGCTCGGCACCGTATTGAGCGCCGCACCGTCGATCTGACCGTCGCGGCCTGACCGCATGGCCGGCGCATGCAGATGCGCCGGCCGTTTCCATTTCAACGCGCCGTGTTGCGCGACACCCGTTTTTCGACCGACAGCATGACAGCTCGCCCCGCGTTTCCGTCTCCCGATGCCGCCGGCACGCCCGCGCCGCGTGCCCCTTCCCGCCTGCTGCGCCGCGCCGCATTCGTGCTCGGCACGGCCGCGATCGGCTATGGCGCGTTCGCTATCGCGTTTCCCGCGCGGGTACCCGCGGCGATCGGCGCCGTGGTCGCCGACTGGACCGGCGCGAACCCGTATCCGGTCGTGCTGCAACGGCCCGCCGTGCAGCCGCTGTCGGCGGTCGCCCAGCTCGGGCGCGCGCTGTTCCACGATCCGTCGCTGTCGGCGTCGGGCAAGCAGTCGTGTGCGTCGTGTCACAGCCCCGACCATGCGTACGGCCCGCCGAATGCGCTCGACGTGCAGCCGGGCGGCCTCGCGATGACGCAGCAGGGCTATCGTCCGCCGCCGTCGCTGATGTATCTGTACCGCCAGCCGAATTTCAGCATCGGCCCCGATGCCGGGGAAAACGACGCCGCGCCGAGCGTCGCGCAGCAGGCCACGGCGGCGGCCGGTGTCGTCAAGGCGCAGAAGGTGGCCGGCACGTCGGCCGCGCCTCAGCTCGTGCCGCAGGGCGGGCTGTTCTGGGACGGCCGCGCCGATACGCTGCAGCAACAGGCGTTCGGCCCGCTGCTGAATCCGGTCGAAATGGCGAACGCGAGCGTCGACGACGTCGCGCACAAGCTCGCGCAGTCGTCGCATCGCGCGCAACTGGAACAATTGTTCGGCGCGCGCGTATTCGACAGCCCGCAGCTCGCGGTGTCGGAGGCGATGTTCGCGATCGCGCGCTATCAGGTCGAAGATCCGTCCTTCCATCCGTACGACAGCAAGTACGATCGCTGGCTCGAGGGCCGCGCGCGTCTCACGCAGGCCGAACTGCGCGGGCTGCGCCTGTTCAACGATCCGGACAAGGCGAATTGCGCGGGCTGTCATTTGTCGAAACCCGGCAAGGACGGGCTGCCGCCGATGTTTACCGATTACCAGTACGAGGCGCTCGGCGCGCCGCGCAACCGCGCGCTCGCGCAGAACCGCAACCCCGCGTTCTACGATCTCGGCGTGTGCGGGCCGTTCCGCGACGACCTGAAGGACCAGACCCAGTACTGCGGGATGTTCCTGACGCCGACGCTGCGCAATTCGGCGACGCGCCACGTGTTCTTCCACAACGGCGTGTTCCACACGCTCGACCAGGTGATGGCGTTCTACAACGAGCGCAGTATCTCGCCGCAGAAGTTTTATTCGCGCGGCGCGGACGGCAAGGTCGACGAATACGACGACATTCCGCCGAAATATCGTGCGAACGTCGACGTGACCGATGCGCCGTTCGATCGCAAGCCCGGCGACAAGCCCGCGATGACGGCGCAGGACATCAAGGATATCGAAGCGTTTCTCGGCACGCTGACGGACGCGCCGGCGCAGCACTGAGCGCTTGCCGGGGGGGGGCGTGCCGCGTCAGCGGCGCGCTGCATCAGCAATTCGATCCGGACGCTCGAATAGCGTCGGCGAAACGGCACGCGGCGCGCCGTTGCATCGCGCAACGGCGTTCGATCGCTACTGCGGCTTTGGCGGATGCTCGGCCCGGTAGGTACGATTCGGGCGCGATACGAGTTGCTTCGCCGCGGCGTCCAGTTCCTTGCCGTGATACAGATCGATGCACTTCAGGAAGTCGAACTTCACATCCGCGACTTCCGATTCGACAACCGGATTCCGGTAATCGCGAGCCAGATACTTCGCGACCAGCGCGTGAATGACGTCCGGCGCACGTTCCATGTCGTAGTAGGTCCAGTCGCGCAACGCACGGGTACTGCTGCCGATGTCCTTGCTCACGCCGGGCGTCTGCTCGTATGCGGTAGCCAGACACTCCGCGAGCGCCATGTCCTTGAAGTTCTGGAGGTAAGTGCGTGAACCGGCCCCGGGCGACACCTGTCCGGCGTCCTTCGCCACGACCATCGCAGGTTGAAACGCGAGGCACGCCAACGCCGCAGCGATCCGGACTCCCCTCATGACAGGCTCCAAAAATTTGCGCGATCGGTACGATACCGCGTGCCCGGTTCGTTGAAGTAACAATGGTCGTAACATGTCCGCCCGTTGAACAGCGTGGCGTGCCCCTGTGCATCGCTCCACCCCGACACCTCGAACAGAATGACGCCCTGTCGACCGGCAAGTGGCCCTCCGTTCGCCGGCGGATATTTGACGCCCTCAGCCTTTCCCCATCGTTGCTCGAGAAAACGGATCAAGTCCCTGACACGAAAAAAGTATTGCCGATTGTCTCTGCCCGACACCGTTTGTTCGGGGATTCTCGGCATCACCATACCGGCTTCACTCAGGATATAACTCATCCTCACCGCGCATGTGTTGCTCCATCGCTCTGTCGAATTCGGACTGTTGACGTTCTTCTCGACGTATCCACCTATCACCTTCGCGACGCGTTCACCGGAATTTGCCGGGTCGTAGATTCGCTGGGATGCCCGCCCACGCAATGGCAAATGATGGTCGTTTCACTTTGTTGGCTCCTTGTTGTTGAAATGAATCCGGCTCGAGGAACGCATCGAAAACTCGCGACAGCTCATGTGCTCCGAGTGCCTTCGAGTCCTTCGAATCAGGGGGCATGATGCGCGATTGAAACTTTTGTAAGGATGGCGACTTTCCAGATGCCGATCCTTCTTCTGCTCCGCCCCCTCGTTTTCCCCGATCCCGTTCGACTTGACTCCTGCGCACCGATCGACAAAACTTCGCCCATCGCCAGTGTGATCACAGATCGCAGATCAAACCCAGGAGAACCCCGCCTTGCCGCCTCGTATCGTCCCGCCCGCACTGAAAGCCATCGAACAGGAAACGATGGCCGACAAGGTCTACCAGCAATTGCGCGAAGCGCTGATGAGCGGCCGCTTCGCGCCTGGCCAGGCGCTGAGCCTGCGCAGCGTCGCGGAGGCGGTCGGCTCGTCGACGATGCCCGTGCGCGCCGCACTCACGCGGCTGCGCGCCGAACGCGCATTGGTCGACGGCCCGAACCGCGCGCTCGTCGTCCCGCCGATGACGCTCGACACGCTCGACGAGCTGCGCGACGTGCGGATCGCGCTCGAAGGCTGCATCGCCGAGCGCGCGTGCGCACGGATGACCGATACGCAGATCGCGGCCGTGCGCAAGACCTGCGAGACGATGCAGGCGCACGTCGAGGCCGGCCGCTCGCGCGCCTACCTGCAAAGCAATTTTGCGTTCCACAGCGCGATCTACGCGCACGGCGCCAGCGAAAACACGCTCGCGATCGTCGAGAACCTGTGGATGCGCGTCGGCCCGTTCCTCAACATGGTCGCGCTCGACATCCCGCACATGCGGCGCTCGATGGACGCGCACCGCGCGATCGTCGATGCGCTCGAACGGCGCGACGGCGCCGGCGTGCGAGCCGGCATCGCGCTAGACATCGGCGGGGCCGCACACGATCTCGCCGAGACGCTGCGGGCCGAACAGACGCCGCGAACCGCGAACGCGAAGCCGTAGCGGCCGCTTGCCACGGCCGGCCTTTGCACGAGCGGCCGGCCACCCCCACTAGATCAACGATGGAGACAACCCGGCATGACAGCTTCCGACCTGCTGAAACCCTATGACGGCCTGCGCGTCCTCGTGACCGGCGGCGCGTCGGGCATCGGTCTCGAAATCGCCCGCGCGTTCGCCGAATGCGGCGCGCGCGTGCACGTGTGCGATGCGTCGCAAGCCGCGATCGCGGCGCTCGCCGATCGGCCGCCGCACGCCGCGACGAGCGCGATCAGCGCAACGTTGGCCGACGTATCCGATCCGGCGGCGGTCGACCGTGTGTTCGCCGACATATCGGCCACGCTCGGCGGCCTCGACGTGCTCGTCAACAACGCGGGCATCGCCGGCCCGACCGGCGGTATCGACGAAATCGACCCCGTTCAATGGGAACAAACGGTCGCGATCAACCTGAATGCGCAATTCCAGTTCGCGCGCCGTGCGGTGCCGCTGCTGCGCGAATCGAAACACGGCGGCGCGATCATTGCGCTGTCGTCGGTTGCCGGCCGGCTCGGCTACGCGTTCCGCACGCCGTATGCGGCCACCAAATGGGCGGTAGTCGGCCTCGTGAAGAGCCTCGCGATCGAACTCGGGCCGCTCGGCATCCGCGTGAACGCGATCCAGCCCGGCATCGTGCGCGGCCCGCGGATGCGCCGCGTGATCGAGGCGCGTGCACAGCAGCTCGGCATCGGCTACGACGAGATGGAGAAGCGCTATCTCGAGAAGATCTCGCTGCGGCGCATGACCGATCCGGCCGAGATCGCCGCGACCGCGCTGTTCCTGTGCTCGCCGGGCGGACACGGGATCACCGGGCAGGCGATCTCCGTCTGCGGCAACGTCGAAGTGCTCTGACGCCTCCTGCATCGCTCGTCGAAAGGAATCCATCCATGGCAAACGCTCGCAAAGTCATCATCACCTGTGCGCCGACCGGCGCGATCCACACGCCGTCGATGTCGCCGTACCTGCCCGTGACGCCGCACGAAATCGAAACGGCCGCGGTCGCGGCCGCGCAGGCCGGCGCGGCGATCCTCCACTTGCACGCACGCAACCCGTCCGACGGCAAACCGACGCAGGATCCGGCCGTGTTCGCCGAATTCCTGCCGCGCATCAAGGCGCAGACCGACGCGGTGATCAACCTCACGTCGGGCGGCAGCCCGCACATGACGGTCGACGAACGGCTGCAGCCCGCGCTGCATTTCCAACCCGAGGTCGCGTCGTTGAACATGGGTTCGATGAATTTCGGGCTGTACCCGATGCTCGAGCGCTTCCGCGAGCTGAAGCATCCGTGGGAGCGCGAACATCTCGAGAAAAGCCGCGATCTCGTGTTCAAGAACACGTTCGCCGACATCGAGACGATCCTCACGCGTTGCGGCGCGAACGGCACGCGTTTCGAATTCGAGTGCTACGACATCTCGCATCTGTACAACCTCGCGCACTTCGTCGATCGCGGGCTGGCGAAGCCGCCGTTCTTCGTGCAAAGCGTGTTCGGCCTGCTCGGCGGGATCGGCGCGCATCCGGAGGACCTGATGCACATGCGCCGGACGGCCGACCGTCTGTTCGGCAGCGATTACGTGTGGTCGATCCTCGGCGCCGGGCGCAACCAGATTCCGCTCGCGACGATCGGCGCGGCGCAGGGTGCGAACGTACGCGTCGGGCTCGAGGATTCGCTGTGGATCGCGCCGGGCAAGCTCGCGGAATCGAGCGCCGCGCAAGTCCTGAAAATGCGTCAGGTGCTCGAAGGCCTGTCGCTCGAGATCGCGACGCCGGCCGAGGCGCGCGCGATGCTCGCACTCAAGGGCGGCGACGCGGTGAATTTCTGAATTTCTCAGCGCCGGCTCGCGCCCGCAACACCCGTATCCGCAAGCGCAGTGACGAGGCGCCGGCCCGAGCCGGCCGGCGCCAGGACGCCCTTCATCGCCCCGCTCCGTTCGAGCGCCGCCGGCGCGGCTCCGTCGTCTGCCCATTCGCTGCCTGCACCGCAGCGGCATCTGCCGAACGCGGCGCGCCGTGCTTGCCGTGCGCGCCGGTTCGCCCTTACCGGAGTCGTCCGCATGTCCACTCATCACGCTCAGGCCCTGTCGTCCGCCGCCGGCGACGCGAACGCGTCGCTGAACCGGCTGCTGTTCCGCAAACTCATGCCGCTGCTGATCGCCGCGTATGTGATCAGTTTTCTCGACCGCACCAATATCGCGTTCGCCAAACATTCGATGGGGGTCGATCTCGGCATTTCATCGGCCGCGTATGGGCTCGGCGCGGGGCTGTTCTTTCTCACCTACGCGCTCTTCGAAATCCCGAGCAACCTGATCATGCATCGCGTCGGCGCGCGCTTCTGGATCACGCGGATCATGATCACGTGGGGCGCGCTGTCGGTCGCGATGGCGTTCGTCGGCGGCGAGACGTCGTTCTACGTGATGCGCCTGCTGCTCGGCGTGGCCGAAGCCGGCCTGTTTCCCGGCGTGATGTTGTATTTGACGTACTGGTTCGGCCGCGAGGAGCGTGCACGCGCCACCGGCTATTTCCTGCTCGGCGTGTGCATCGCCAACATCGTCGGCGGGCCGCTGGCCGGCGCGCTGATCGAGCTCGACGGCACGCTCGGTTTCCACGGCTGGCAATGGCTGTTCGTCGTCGAAGGCATTCCGGCGATCCTGCTCGCGTTCGTCGTCTGGACGCGCTTGCCGGATCGGCCGAGCGCCGCGCCGTGGCTCGCCCCGGAAACCGGCCGCGCGCTCGAGCGCAGGCTGGCCGCCGAACAGGATGCGGGCATCGCCGCGCACGGCGGCCACGCGTTCGGTGCCGCACTGCGCGATCCGCAGATCTGGCTCGCGATTTTCGTGTACTTCTGCCACCAGTTGACCATCTATACGGTGATCTTCTTCCTGCCCGGCATCATCGGCGCATCTGGGCGCCTCTCGCCGGTCGCGGTCGGGTTGCTGACGTCGCTGCCCTGGCTCGCCGCCGCGCTCGGGGCCGGGACGCTGCCGCGCTTCGCACGCGAGTCGCACCACTCGCGCCGCATGCTGTGTGCGGGGCTGGTGGTCATGGCGGCCGGGATGATCGGCGCCGCGCATGCGTCGCCGTTGGCGGGACTGCTCTGCGTGTGCGTGGCCGCGTCCATGTTCTTCGTCGTGCAGTCGATCGTGTTCACGTTTCCGGCTTCGCGGCTCGCCGGCAGCGCGCTGGCCGGCGGGCTCGGGCTCGTGAATACGTGCGGGTTGCTCGGCGGCTTCGTCGGGCCGACCGTCATCGGCGCGATCGAACAGGCGACCGGCAATGCGAAGAACGGGCTGACGCTGCTGGCGGCCGCACTCGTCGTCGCGGCATGTGCGAGCCTCGCGTTGCGTCACGGGCACGAGCGCGCCGACGTGCGCTCGCGCGACTGAAGGCGGACGAAACTCGAGCCGGCGGGATGCGGGCACGTCGCCGCCGGCATCCCGCCTCGCTTCGTCAGAACAGATACATCCCCGCGACGAACACCACACCCGAGAACAACAGCGTCGTCACGCAATAGCCCATGATGTCGCGCACGCCGAGCCCCGCGATCGCCAGCGCGGGCAGCGCCCAGAACGGCTGCGCCATGTTGGTCCACGCCTCGCCGTACGCGATCGCCATGGCCGCCTTGCCGAGATCGGCGCCGAGCGCCTGCGCGGCCGGCATCACGAACGGCCCCTGCACGACCCAGTGGCCGCCGCCCGACGGCACCGCGAAATTGATCACGGCCGAACTCAGGAACGCGAGCAGCGGGAACGTGTGGACGTTCGCGATATCGACGAACCATTTCGTGATCACGCCCGCGAGCCCGGAGTGATCCATCAACGCCTGGATGCCCGCGTAGAACGGGAACTGGATCATGATCCCGGAGGCGCCGCGCGCCGCGCCGGCCACCGCGCGCGCATAGGCCATCGGCGTCCGGTGCAGCAGGATGCCGGCCGCGAGGAACGCGAGGTTCACCGTGTCGATGTCGAGCGCGAAGCCCTTCTGCGCGAAACGCAGCACGAGGAACGCCGCGCACAGCGCCGCGACGACGATCGACAGCACGCGGCTCTCCTCCATCCGTTCCGCGAACGTCGCGTCGGGCGCGAGCTTGCGCTCGACGCTCGGCGGCTCGGCAAGCAACGCCGGATCGACGCTGACGACCTCGCCCGGCTTCGGCATCATCATCCGCGCGAGAAACGGCAGCATCACGATCAACCCGATCGTGATGAACGCGTTGTAGCCGGTGAAGATCGTGTCGGACACCGGAATCAAGCCGATGGTCTTTTCCATCGGATTGCCTTTCGTGGCCGCGACGAGCGGGACCGAACCCGACAGCCCGCCGTGCCAGCTCAGGAAGCCCATGTAGGCGGATGCGACGAGCAGCCGGTAGTCGCTGCCGGCCACGCGGCGCGCCACTTCGCGCGCCAGCATCGCGCCGAGCACGAGGCCGAAGCCCCAGTTGATCGCGCAGGCCAGCGCGCCGACGAACGCGACGAGCATCACGCCCTGCCCCGGCGTGCGCGCGGCGCTGGCGAGCGCGACGAGCAGGCGCCGCACGGGCGGCGAACTCGCGAGCGCGTGGCCCGTCACGAGGATCATGACCATCTGCATCGAAAACGCGAGCAGGTTCCAGAAGCCTGAACCCCACATCGTCGTGAGTTGCACGGGCGTGTTCGGTGTGAGCCCGAACGCGAGCGCGAACGTGACGATCGTCAACAGGATCGCGAAAATCAACGGGTCGGGCAACACGCGGTGAACCACCTGCGTGAAGAAGCGGGAAATGCGCTGGATCAACTTGAGCTCCTCGTTTCCTGATAGGGACATCCGCGCGTATCGTTGTTGGTTGAGGCGCGGAAACGCGCGGATTCTTGCACAGAACCGTATTGCTTACGTCGATGCCCCTGTCGGGAATCGGGTCGGTCGACTTCGGCAGGCTATCGAATTCGTTACATGGCCGCGACCGGCTCCGAAGCCGGGGCAGCCGAGTGACGAACGCCAATGGTGCGTATCGCTGCAGACTGGAATTCATGAAGGACGTGCGCATGCAAAAGCGCCCGCCTGACTGCGGATCAGGCGGGCGCTTCATGCGGCGATATTCGTCTCGTCGTGTGTCTCGCGAATCTCGACGGGTCAGCGAATCAAGGCTCCCAACGCCCGCGCTCCATCGCTTGCTCCATCATTCCGAGTGTCAGTGACCGCCCCCCCAGCGTCTCTCTCGCCTCTGGGCTGAACGGGGATTTGACGACCGTCGTGAGAAACGAACCGAGGCCGAGCTTCGCGGACGGATAGTAATAATGGAGGTCGAACGCGGGCAAATCGACGCCGAACGTCGCACCCCATTGCCGAATGATTCTGCCGATGTCGTTCGGTTCGAGGTCGAGATCGTGATAAAGATTCGTGTCTCGCGACAGTTCGATGCGATCGATCCGGAGCCTTGCGACGTCAGTCGCGATGAACGCTTCGAGGCGTTTCCATGTGTCAGCCATATAAGCGATCCTCGGGCTTCACCATGCTGTTGTACGCGCCGATCGTACGATAAGTGATCAACGCGACGTCCGTCGCCAGGATCGCCCAACCGACTCCGGGAACCGCCCGCCCGACGAATGCGCCGATATTCTGCGTCAACTTGATGCGCAACATGATCAGGCTTCTGAATGAGGTAACGGTCTGCAAAATCCGGTGCTTCAATTCGTATGGCAGCAGCCGACGCGAAACGACGGACGCGATGGACGTGCCCTTGAATCAGGAAGAACAATGCTTCGCGGCTCAAACCCTCGTGAATGCCGTATCTGTACGTGCTCGCCATTTTTTCTCTGATAGCTTGAATTTGAACGAGCAGAAAAGGCTAGCGTGAGTGGCGAAGGCGAAACAACGGACTCACCGGTAGATTGCCGCGACAAGCGTCTGTCCGGATGTGATTGGCGGATCTCGTGCAGATCCTGTGAAGTACCGCGTGGCTTGCGCTTCCGACTGCCGCAGCCTCGTCGTTGCGCACGAATGCACCACGGCGGCGACAGGCATTTGAACGGATACAGAGTGTCAATTTTCAGCGGATCGTCCACCTTCAGGCCGCTCATGCATATCAACGCCCCACCGTCGCCGACGTACTCGCGGTCGCAACCATGCGCCCCCGCCGCTCCGCCAGCCGCTGCGCGAACCGGTACGCGACGAGCGACCCCGCCACGGCCAGCAGCATCGGCACGAGGCTGTCGTGATTCGCGCGCGTGAATTCGAGCAGCAGCACGACGGCCGTGATCGGCATCTGCATCGACGCGGCGAGAAACGCGGTCGCACCGATCAGCGCGTATCCGCCGAGCGATGCGCCGGGCCACACGATGCTCCATAGTCCGCCGAGCACGACACCGAGCAGCGCGCCGTTCGCGAGGCCCGGCGTCAGCAGCCCGCCTTCCGCGCCGGCCCGCAGGCTGCCGGCCTCGATCAGCACCTTCAGCACGAGCAGCGCCGCCGCGAGACCGATCGTCAGCGTGCCGTCGAAACTGAGCGACGCCGGGCCCTTGCCGTTGCCGAGCAGTTGCGGAAACCTCGTCGCGAGCACGCCGACCGCCGCGAAGTTGAGCAGCGCGAACACCGGCAGCCGCCAGTCCTTCGGCGCGTTCGCCCGCGCGCGGGTGGTGAGCCGCACGAAACCGTACGCGGCGACGCCGAACAGCGGCCCGCAGACGATCGACCATGCGACGAGAGGCGTGCTCATCACGAACGCCGGCACCGTGTACTGGTGTTCGTTGCCGAGACCGATCCATGCGACGATCGCCGCGATCGCGGACGTCACGATCGCCACGACCAGCGCACGCCACTCGAACGTGCCGAGCAGCACCTCGAGCACGAAGATCGCGCCGCCGAGCGGCACGTTGTAGACGGCCGCGAGCCCCGCGCCGGCGCCACACGCGACCATCAGCCGGCAGTCGTCGGGCGTGAGCCCCGCCGCATGGGCAAACCGCCCGGCGAGCAGCGCACCGATCTCGCGCGGTGCGACTTCGCGGCCGAGCGGCGAGCCGAGCGCGACGGTGACGATCTGCAGCAGCGCATGGACCGTCGTGCTGACGAACGGCATCCGCGGATCGGCCGCGCGCACCGCGCGGCGGATGCCGACGAGTGGCCGGCCGTATCGGTAAAGCGCCCACCAGCCGCCGCCCGCGACGATCCCGCAGACCACCAGCACCGCGAGCCGGCGCAGCGGCTCGGCCCCGGTCACACCGCTGAGGAAGCTCTTGGACCCGATCGCGTGCGCGACGTCGTAGCCGTACGCGACGTGCTGGATCGCATGCAGCAGCAACGCGAGCAGCATGCCGCCGAGACCCGCGCCGATGCCGGTCAGGATCGTGACGACGGCCATGCGCGCGAATGGGCTGGCGAGCGACGGCGAAGCAGCAGGAGCGGACGGAAGATCGAGGCGCATGGGGTCGGCGAACGGGATCGGAAAGACGGCGCGCACCGTGCACGCCGTCGTCAGGACCGCATCGTAGGCCCGCGCTCATCATGAGACAAACGTATTTTTATAATCAACTCATGCATCGAATGCATGAACACGCCGACGGCCCGCGATGACCGCCTGCCGCGTCAGTCCGGATAGGTCAGGCGCTCCGGCTCGCGCCGCATGATGACCTTCCCGTGGCGCATCGACAGCGTGGCCTTCGCCTGCGTGCGCACGGCTTCGTAGTCGCTGTCCGCGTCGAGCACGACGAGATTCGCCGGACGCCCGACCGCGATGCCGTACCCGTCGCCGAGGTGCATCGCCATCGCGCTATGGTCGGTCACGAAGTCGAGGCAGCGCTGCAGATCCTGGTAACCCATCATGTGGCAGATATGGAGGCCCGCATCGAGCACGCGCAGGATGTTGCCGTTGCCGAGCGGATACCACGGATCCTTGATCGAATCCTGCCCGAAGCACACGTTGAGCCCGGCTCGGTCGAGCTCCGCGACGCGCGTGACGCCGCGCCGCTTCGGAAACGTGTCGAAGCGCCCCTGCAGATGGATGCTCTCGGTCGGGCACGAGATGAAATTCAGCCCCGCCCGCTTCAGCAGCCGGAACAGCTTCGAGCAGTACGCGTTGTCGTACGAACCCATCGCGGTGGTGTGGCTCGCGGTGACGCGTGCGCCCATGCCGCGCATGCGCGCCTCTTCCGCGAGCACTTCGAGAAAGCGCGAATGCGGATCGTCGGTCTCGTCGCAGTGCACGTCGACGAGGCAGCCCGTGCGTTCCGCGAGATCCATCAGGAAGCGGATCGAACTGACGCCCTGCTCCCGCGTGTTCTCGAAATGCGGAATCCCGCCGACGACGTCCGCGCCGAGCTCGATCGCCTGCGCCATCAGCGCGCGGCCGCCGTCGAACGATTCGATGCCCTCCTGCGGGAACGCGACGATCTGCAGGTCGATCAGCCCGCGCGCCTCGTCCTTCACCTCCAGCATCGCCTTCAGCGCGGCGAGCGTCGGATCGGTCACGTCGACGTGCGTGCGCACGTGCTGGATCCCGTGATCGCGCAGCATGCCGATCGCCGCATGCGCGCGCGCCTTCGTGTCCTCGTGCGTGATCGTCGCCTTGCGCTCGGCCCAGCGCTCGATGCCCTCGAACAGCGTGCCGCTCATGTTCCACGCGGGCTCGCCGGCCGTCAGCACGGCATCGAGGTGGATATGCGGTTCGACGAGCGGCGGAATCGCGAGGCGGCCGCCGCCGTCGATATGGTCCGGGTTCGTCGACGCGATCGGCGCGGTTTGCGCATCGATGCGCGCGATCCTGCCGGCATCGATGCCGATCGTGAACAGGCCGTCGCGGCCGCGCAAGCGTACGTTGAACAGGTTCATGGAGAGGCCTCTTGTCGTATGCGTGAACACGACCGCGCGATCTGCGTCGGCGGCCGTGCGGTCCGAACGACCAGTATGGAGGAAAGCGGCGACGCGCACACGTGCCGCGCATGTTGCATCGACACGACAGCCGGGCCGCGCCGCACGGAAGCCACGTGCCGGCCGTCACGCAAGAACCGCCGGCCCGGCGCGCATGCGCCCCGTCGTGTCGGTTTTGTGAACGACTCTTGCCGGATCAGGAACGGTGCGCTCGCGGCCGCTGCGTCCTTGCGCGTGCCGCGCATTCCTATACTTGCGCCGAACTCTGGTTTCCAGTCCCACACGCAGGAGCTTCACGATGAAAAAAAACCTGATCGCCGGCGCATGCGCCGGCGCCCTGTTCGCGCCGCTCGCCCACGCGCAAAGCTCGGTCACGCTGTACGGCCTGATCGACGCCGGCATCGCCTATACCAACAACGTGAACGGCGCGTCGCAATGGCGCATGACGACCGGCACGATCAACGGCAGTCGCTTCGGCCTGCGCGGCGCCGAGGATCTCGGCGGCGGCCTGAAGGCGTTGTTCGTGCTCGAAAACGGCTTCAACGCGAACAACGGCGGGCTCGGCCAGGACGGCAAGCTGTTCGGCCGCCACGCGTACGTCGGCCTGAGCCGCGCCGGCTACGGCACGCTGACGCTCGGCCGCCAGTACGACACGATGGTCGACTTCGTCGCGCCGTTGTCGGCGACGTCGGGCGATTTCGGCGATACGGGCTTCGCGCATCCGTTCGACAATGACAACCTGAACCATTCGCTGCGCATCAACAACGCAATCAAGTACACGAGCGACACGATCGCGGGCTTCAAGCTCGGCGCGCTGTACGCGTTCTCCAACTCGGCGAACTTCGGCGCGAACCGCGCATACAGCGTGGCCGCGAGCTACACGAACGGCCCGCTGAAGCTGGCCGGCGCCTACCTGCAGATGAACGGCACGAAGGGCTCGACGAGCGCGAGCCCCGGCGCGACCGATTCGGCCGAAGCGAAGAGCTTGAACCAAGGCGGCTGGTCGATCGGCTCGGACCGCATGCGCACCTACGGCGGCGGTGCCAGCTATGTATTCGGCCCGGTGACCGCCGGCTTCGTCTACACGCGCTCGCAGTACGACAACACGGGCTCGTTCGGCTCCAGCGGCCAGATCGCGTTCAACAACTACGACGTGAACGTGCGCTATGCGGTCACGCCTGCCGTCAGCGTCGGCGCGGCCTATGTCTATACGGACGCCAGCGTGTCGAATCCCGACAGCAAGCACGGAGCCGACCCGAAATGGCATCAGGTCGATCTGCAGGCCGTGTACAAGCTGTCGCGCCGCACCGACCTGTACGCGGAAGCGATGTTCCAGCATGCGTCGGGCCGCGGCTATCAGGCGTTCATCAATACGTCGGGTGGCGCATCGAGCACGGCGAACCAGGTGGTCGGCACGATCGGCATGCGCACGCGGTTCTGATCGGCGTCGCGCGACGTCGTCCCTCTGCACGGCGCCCGTGTGCACGGCGCCCGTCTGCACGGCGCCCGTGTTCGCACACGGGTTCGATCGCCGCGGGCGACGCCGTCAATGTTGTTCCTTCTGGAACGCAGCCCTCCTGGAATCAGGGTGTTTGCGCGTGGCAGCGCTGCGTAGACTGACGTCGAAGGTCGAAGCCGCGCGGCGCGCGCGGCGCCGGCCGCCTACCCCGTACCAGGAGAATCTCGTGAAATCGCTCGTCGTTACCGCCGCCGCTGCCGTCCTGCTTGCCGCACCGGCCCTGTCGTTCGCCCAGCAGGCAAAGTCGCCCGTCACGCGCGCGCAGGTACTGCAGGAGCTGATCGATCTCGAATCGGTCGGCTACAACCCGGCGCGCGGCGAAGTCGGCAACTATCCGGACGACATCCTCGCGGCGCAGGAGCGACTGCAGGCGAGGCGTCTCGCCGAGCGGAAAGCGACGCAGGCCGCGTACGGCCCGGCCGGCGAGCCGGCAACCGAATCGGGCGCGGCGGCCAGGCCCGCGCCGTGACGGCGCGCGTCGCTCGCATCGCGCATGCATTGCGAACCGACGCGTAGTCGGCATTGGCGTGAAACGACCCGCCGCGCGCCGATGCGCGCACGGCGTTCAGGCGGCCTGCGTTCAGGCGGCCTGCGGTTCGCGGTCGATCGCGTTCAGCATCTCGACGTCGCGCGCGATCATCGCCGGCACCTGGGCGCGCAGCATCTCGACCCAGGTCCGCACCTTCGCATCGACGAAGCGGCGCGACGGGTACAGCGCATGCACGTTCATCTTCTGCAGGATATGCGCGGGCAGCACACGGACGAGCGTGCCGTCGCGCAGCGCGTCGATCGCCGAATACAGCGGCAGCATGCCGATTCCGATGCCGTCGCGGATCGCGAGTGCGAGCGATTCGGCGGTATTGGTCTGCACCGGCCCGGCGACGTGAATATGCTCGACGCCTTCGGGGCCTTCGAGCACCCATTCATGCGTCGGGAATGCCGGCGTACACAGCGTCAGGCACGCGTGCGCGGCGAGATCCTGCGGGCGGGCCGGCACGCCGTGCCGTTTCACGTAATCGGGCGATGCACACAGAATGCTGAACGTCGAGCCGAGCAGGTGCGACACGAGTTCCGAATCGGGCAGCGACGACGCGGTGACGACGGCCATGTCGCTCGTGCCGTCGAACAGGTCGGGCATGCGCTGCGACAGCGACAGCTCGATCGATACGTCCGGGAATTGCGCGTGGTAGCGCGTCAGCGCGGGCAAGACGTAGTGGTGACCGACGCTCGCGAAGCTGTGCATGCGCAGCACGCCGGCCGGGCGCTCGTGCGCGCAGCTCGCCTCCTCTTCTGCGCGGTCCACGTCGGCGAGGATCTGGCGGCAGCGCCGCAGATAGCTTTCGCCGGCCGACGTGAGCGCGAGACGGCGCGTCGAGCGATTCATCAGACGGGTGCGCAGGCGCGCCTCGAGCTCCGACACCGCGCGCGACATCGCGCCCGTCGTCGAATTCAGCGATTGCGCGGCGGCGGTGAAGCTGCCCGTCTCGACGACGCGCGAAAACACCCGCATGTTTTGTAGGGTATCCATTCCTGTGAGCAACCTGTAGCGGAGCCGCCATTTTCCTCCACGGGATGCGACAGATTGTTACTTCGGCTGCAACTATCGTTTCCCCGCAACGGCGTTAATGCGCGCGCGCCGCCCTCCTACAATCGGCGCCTCCCCAGTCGAACGGGCCGTTCGGACGCGCCGCGGCACCGCGCCGGCCCCCTCTTTTCATGAAGCCACAACCTGCGATCGAGCGACCTTCCATCGAACCGGCACGATGGAGCGCATGGCTCGACCCGCTCGGCAATGCGGCGCGCGACTGGGCCGCGACCGACGGGCTGATCTGGCTGCACCTCGCGAAAACCGTACTCGCGGCGCTGCTGGCGATGGGCATCGCGATGCGTCTGGAGATGTCGCAGCCGCGCACCGCGATGACCACCGTGTTCGTGCTGATGCAGCCGCTATCGGGCATGGTGTTCGCGAAGAGTTTCTATCGCGTGCTCGGCACGGCGGCCGGCCTCGTCGGCGCGCTCGCGCTCGGCGGGCTGTTCGCGCAGCAGTCCGAGCTGTACATGGCCGGCATCACGCTGTGGATCGGCGGCTGCATCGCACTCGCGGTGCGCAACCGCCATTTCCGCTGGTACGGCTTCGTGCTCGCCGGCTACACGGCCGCGCTGATCGGCCTGCCGGCCGTGATGACGCCGCAGACGCTGTTCCAGTCCGCGCTCACGCGTGCCGCGGAAGTCGCACTCGGCATCGCATGCTCGGGCGCGGTCAGCGCGCTGATCCTGCCGTTGAGCTCCGCGAAGGCGCTGATGCGTTCGTTGAGCGCGCGCCATGCGACATTTGCCGCGTTCGCCGCCGGCGCGCTGTCAGGCGACGTCGCGCGCGGCGATTTCGAGCGACGCTTCGCCGATTTCGTCGACGACATCGTCGGCTTCGAAGCCAACCGCGCGTTCGCGTCGTTCGAGGATCCGCACATTCGCGCGCGCAGCCGCCGGCTTGCGCGGCTGAACAGCGAGTTCATGAACGCGTGCACGCGGCTGCATGCGCTGCATCAGCTCGTCAAACGGCTGCGCGCGAATCGCTCGGACGCGGTGCTCGATGCACTGGCGCCGCACGTCGACGCGCTCGCGTCGCGCTTCGCCGCGTTGCGAGACGAACGCCGGCGCGGCCTCGCATCGGCGACCGGCGCATTGCTCGAACTGCGCCGCTTTCACGGTGCGTTGCCGAAGGCCGCGCGTGCGTCGCGGCGGGTGATCGAAGACCATGCGGCGGGCGGCCTGCTCGACTTCGATACCGCGATCGAGCTGCTGTACCGGTTCGTCGGCGAATACCTCGGCTACGTCGACACGTACGCGTCGCTCGACCAGGACGATCATGCGTTCGAGCGCTCGGTCACCCATTACGCGGTGAAAACCAACGTGTTCTTCGTCGGTTTCGCGTTCCTGCGCACGGTGGTCGCCGTCGGTGCGATGAGCGCGTTCTGGATCGCGTCCGAATGGCCGAGCGGCTCGCTCGCGGTGATCGCCACCGCGATCGCATGCGCGCTTAGCTCGACCTCGCCGCGCGCGCCGAAGTTCGTCGCGCAGATGGGGATCGGCGCAGCGTGCGCGACCGCGGTCGGTTACCTGTTCCTGTGCTACGTCTATCCGAATATCGACGGCTTTCCGCTGCTGTGCGCGGCGCTTGCGCCGGTGCTGGGCCTCGGCGCGTTTCTCGCGATGCGGCCCGGGCTGTCCGGCTATGGAATCGGCTTCGCGGTGTTCTTCTGCCTGCTCGCAGGCCCCGACAACGCGATCGCGTATACGCCTGAAGTGCTGATCAACAACGGGCTGGCGATCGTCGTCGCGATGCTCGCGTGCGCGCTCGTGTTCGCCGTCGTGTTCCCGACGCATATGCCGTGGCTCACCGGCCGGATCGCGCATGACTTGCGCCGCCAGGTCACGCTGGCGTGCGAAGGCGCACCGGACGGCCTCGCGCAACGCTTCCAGTCGAGCACGCACGACCTGATGGCGCAACTGCGTACGCTGCTGGTACGCCGCACGCGGCAGCATCGCGATGCGCTGCGCTGGATGCTGTCGACGCTCGAAGTCGGCCACGCGGTCATCGACCTGCGCGACGAGCTGCATGCGTTCCGTGCATCGAAACCGCCGCAGACGCTGCGCTGGACCGGTTCGATCGATACGGTGCTGCGCGAACTGCCGCGCTTCTTCGACGATCCGACGCCCGCTCGCCATGCACGCACGCTGAAATCCGTGAATCTCGCGATCCGCGCGGCGCAGCATGCGCTGCAGGCGTGGTACGCAGTGCCCGACGCGCGTCGCAACATGCAGCGAATCGTCGGCTGCCTGCACTTCATGCGCAGCGCGCTGCTCGACAAGGACGCGCCGTTCAATCGGCATCGTCGTTGAAGTTCGATGCGCGCGCAACGGGATCGTTGTTCCGGATGGAAATAAGCTCTCCAGCCACGGCGATTAATCTTCAAGCAGTGCGAGCCTATAGTTTCCTCACTGCCAGCGAGACTGGCACTCACCCAGGAGAAACAAAATGAAGCCGCTGCACCTCGCCCTCGTTGCCCTGTCGCTCACCGCTGCCATCGCCCACGCGCAGCCGGCGCCGGCAGACGCCGCACCGCAACAGGCGAACCGCGCCGAGGCGATCAAGGCCGCCGGCCGCGTCGATCGTGCGCAATCGAAGCAGGAAGACCCGAACGCCTGCGTCGGCCCCGTCAGCTTCTGCAACATCTACTTCGGCAGTTGAGCGTGACGCCGCGTCGTCACGGCCAGGCCCGCATCGCCCGCACCGCACGTATGACGTGCGCGGGCGGACGGCGGCCGGGCCGATCGCCGCATCGCCGCCCTGCTCCCCGCCGCTTCGATTGAAGCGGCGCTTGCCGTTTCAGGCGCCGCGCCCCGGCCGCCAGCCCACTTCGCGCAACGCATCCAGCAAGCGCGCCTGCCCGATCCCTTCGACCCGCGCCCCGCGCGACTCGACGTCGCCGCCCGCGACCAGCGCATTCACGATCGCCTCCTCCACCGCTTCCGCGGCCGCGACGAACAGCGCGGAAATATGGTCGTTGTTGACCATCCGCACGTCGGCGGTCGGCGTGCCCTTGCTGCCGTAGTTCGCGGCCGGCAAGCCGTCGTTACCGGTTGCGAATGCAACGAAGATGTCGCCGCTCGAATCCTCGGTGCCGCCGCCCACGCGGGCGAGCCCGACGCTCGCGCGCTGCGCGAGACGCGTGCATTGATGCGGCAGCAACGGTGCGTCGGTCGCGATCGTGACGACGATCGAACCCATGCCGGCTTCGCCCTTCGCCTCTGCGTCGCGGAACGGCGAATGCACGTGCCGCAGCACTTCGCCGACCGGGTAGCCGGCCACGCGCAGCATCTCGCGCACGCCGTAGTTCGCCTGCACGAGCGCGCCGACGGTCCAGCCGCCCGCGTCGCTCGCCAGCACGCGCGACGCGGTGCCGATGCCGCCCTTGAACTCGTGGCAGATCATGCCCGTGCCGCCGCCCACGCTGCCTTCGGCAACCGGCCCCGTCTGGGCGGCAGCCAGCGCGCGCCGGACGTGGGCGGCGTTCACGTGCTGCCCCCAGATGTCGTTCAGCAGTCCGTCGTAGGTTTCCATCACGACCGGCATGCACCAGTACACGCGGCCGGCCGCCGCTTCGCGTTCGTTCGCGACGAGCGCGTCGCGCACGGTACCGACGCTGTGCGTGTTCGTGTAGGCGATCGGCGTCGTCAGCAGGCCCGCTTCGCGGATCCATTCGAGCCCGGTCGCGTCGCCGTTGCCGTTCAGCACGTGCACGCCCGCGAAGCACGGCGAATCGTGCGCGGCGCCCGCGCGCGGCTCGATGACGGTGACGCCGGTGCGGACCGACGCGTCGCCGTTCTCGACGCTCAGCGTGCAATGTCCGACCCGCACGCCCGGCACGTCAGTGATCGCGTTGAAGCGGCCCGGCGTGCCGAGTCCGATACGGATGCCGAGATCCCTCGTGCGCATGATGCGATTCCTCCCGTCTTTCAATGGTTCGGTGTGTCGATGGTACAAGGTGTCGATCCGGTGCTCAGAGCGCGCGGAACGCTTCGCTGTGGCGCGCCCAGGCCACGTACATCACGAGCGCCGCGACCAGCAGCCCCGCGATGATGATCAGGTCGGTCGGCTTCGTCGCCGTCGCCAACGTCGTGACCAGCGTATACGCGGCGCCCGCCACCGCGACGAGCGGCGTCGCGGGCCACAGCGGCATCCGGTAGTGATGCTCGACGTCGCGGCGCACGAACCGGCTCGCGAGCGCGGCCAGCCCGACGACGAGATAGATCAGCAGCAGCAAGTCGACCGTGAACGCGGTCAACTCGTCGAGGCTCGACACGAACACGAGCCCGGCCGACGGTATCGCGAGCGCGATCGTCGCGAGCCACGGCGATTCGAGGCGCGGATGAATCGTCGAGAACGCGCGGTTGCAGGTGCGCGACCAGAGCGCATGCCGGCCGCTGCTGTACAGCAGGCGGCCCATCGTGATCACGATCGCGATGATCGCGTTGAACACCGACAGGAAGATCCCGCCGCTGACCACGCGCGACACGGCCGGATTGCTCAGCGAGCGCACGACGTAGCCGATCGGATCGGCGCTCTTCGTCAGTTCGGTCAGCGACGGCGCACCCAGCACGATCGCGGTGAGCGGAACCAGTTCGACGGCGAGGATCACGAGCAGCGAATAGATCACCGCTTTCGCGACGTTGCGGTTCCCGCCACGCAGGTCTTCCGCGAGATAGGCTGCCGAACCGAAGCCGTTGTAGCAGAAGATCGCGGTGCCGATCGCGGGCACGATGGCCGCGAGCGTCGCCGGCACGAGCGTATTGCCGCTCGCGACGACCGGTGCGATCAGCACGTCGGCGCCGCGGTGCGGCGACCCGAAACCGAGCCCCGCGATCAGCATCAGCACGCCGATTTCGACGACCAGGAACGCACCGGTGATCCATGCGTTCGTCTTGATGTTCAGCATGCCGAGCAGATAGCTGAGCAGCACGATCGTCAGCGCGACCGACTGGTTGCCGAAGTGCGTGCCGAGCGCGTTGTTCAGGTACGGCGCGGCGCCGCTCGCGAGCACGGCCGGGATGAACACGCTGACGGACAGCACCGTGATGAAGGTCAGGTAGCCGGGCAGCGTGCCGAACACGCGCTTGGCCATCACGTATTCGCCGCCCGCGCTGCGGTGCGCGGCGCTGAGTTCCGCATAGCAGAGCGCGAACGCGAGCGCGAGCACGCCGCCGAGCACGAACGACAGCACCGCGCCGCTGCCGGCCTGCTGGATCGCGAACGGCGCGATCACGAAGATCGAGCTGGCCGGCGTCACGCCCGACACGGTGATCATCACCGCGTCGCGCACACTGAGCGTCTGCGACAACGCGCGCGGCGCGTCTTCCGTTGCAGGCGCCGCTTGCAGGCTGCCCGTCGATTCCGACATCATCGCCATTTCGTTCTCCTGTCGCTCCTATCCTGCGTATTTTTGAACACCCATACTCGGGCCCGATTGATTGCATGGCAGTCTAGGAAGCCAATTTCAGGACCGCTATTCCCCCTTCGTGTTACGCCCTTCCGGTGGTGGTATGGATCGTCTCTTTTCCGAAATCGCGATGCACCAGGCGCTTGGCCGCGCAATCGATCATCTCGGCCAGCCGCGCTTCTGGCGGTTCCTCGTGCTGCTGCTCAACGAAATGACGCCGTTCGACAACGCGCTCGCGACCGCGATCGGCCGCGACGGCGTGCCGCTCGTGCTCGACGAATACGACACGGGCGGCACCGACGCCGCGTCGCCGGTGCCGCTTTACCTGAATGGGTTATATCTGCTCGATCCGTTCCTGCAGGCCGCGCACGACGGGCTCGCCGACGGCTGCTACCGGCTCGAGGAAGTCGCACCCGACCTGTTCCGGCAGAGCGAGTATTTCCTGAGCTATTTCCGCGACGCGGTCGGCGACGACGAGATTCAGATTCTCGTGCGGCCGAATGCCGACACGCTGCTGTCGCTGTCGCTCGGTGCATCCACGCGCTTCGACGTCGAGCCGCTCGGCAAGCTGACGGCCGCGATGCCGTGGGTGATCGCGGCGATCCGGCAGCATTGGCGACTGGTGGGCGACGCCGCACGCGCGACGCCCGACGCGGGCCTCGGCGTGCGCGTCGAGCAAGCGCTCGCCCGCTTCGGCGCGGGGGTGCTGACCGATCGCGAGATGGCGATCGCACGCATGGTGCTGCGCGGCAATTCGTCGAAGGCGATCGCCGAGCGGCTCGCGATCTCACCCGAAACGGTGAAGGTGCATCGGCGGCACCTTTACGCGAAGCTCGGGATCGCGTCGCAGCCGGAGCTGTTTTCGCGGTTCATCCAGGCGCTGGGCGAGGACGACGCAGCCGGTTGAGCGGAACGCACGCCGGCACACGCCATACGTCGCCGCCGACGGCCTAGTGGCCGAGCAGCTTGGCGCCGATGAAATTGGCGACACGCTGCTGTGCGTCCGCGCGTGCGGCCGGCTCCGTGCCTGTAATCGGCACGACGCCGGCGCGCGTCGTGAACGACGCGATCGCGTGCACCGGCATGTTCGGCCAGTCGAAATCGTGATACGCACCCGGATACGCATGGAAAGTCGCGTCCGTGCCCGGCGCGACCGAATCGAACAGCGTTTTGCAGGCGGCGTACGGCGTCCACACGTCGCCCTCGCCGATCAGTACGAGCAGCGGCACGGGGCTCTGCCAGGCGGGCCCCTGCGCGGTCGTGTTGCAACTGGCCGGATAGAACGCGACGGCCGCGCGGAAGTCGCCGTCCGGCAGCGATGCCGGCCGGGCCGGGCTGGACGCCCGGATCGCGTTCAGCACCGTGCCGCCGCCCTGCGACCAGCCGAGTACGCCGATCCGGTCGGGTTGCACGGTGTCGAGCGTCTGCAGATACCGCAGCGCGCCATACGCGTCGAACGGCCGCGCCCGATAGATGTCGCCGACGAAATGCGCGGGCGCGCACATCTCGCCGTGACCGCGCGGCGTGAAGCTGTCGACTTCGAGCACGGTGACGCCGGCCGCGTTGAAGCGTTCGGCCCAGTCGCGATCGCGCGCGTAGATCTTGCCGGACTTGGCGAACATCCCCCCGCAGCCGTGCAGAAACACGAGCGCCGGATGGCGGCCGGCGCCGGGCGCAGGAAACAGATAGCCGTCGAGCATCGTCGTCGGGCCGTCGGTCGACGGGAAGTGGACGACGGTCTGCGCACCGGCGATCGCGGAGGCACAACCCAGTAACATCGCCGTCAGCAACTTGCGCATCGATCGCTCCCGCGTGGTTGGATGACACGACAACGGCAACGGGATGGCCGCGGTTGACACACCCCGGCGGGCGGCCCTTCGCGGGCGGCGCGCGACGGCAAAACGTCAGCTTCGCGCCGCGCGACTGCGTTCACCTGCCCGATTCGATGAATCCGCCATCTGGCGCCGGATGCGGCACGTACCAGCCGAAATACACTTCGGCCTCGATGATCCGGCCATCGCGCATGCGCAACCGTTCGGCGTTGCGGAACCGCCTGCCGGCGGTCGTGACGGCTTCGTACACGACGAACACGTATTCGCCGTGCACGGCGACGTCGACGAATTCGAAACCGGCGAGCATCGCGCTGTTCGGCCAGCAGCGTGCGAGATACGCATCGCGGTCGAGCCGGTTGTCGAGCGGGCTCGTGAAATGGAAATCCGGCGCGATCAGCGCTTCGATCGCGCCGCGGTCCTTGTCGACATACGCGCGATAGCTGGCGCGCGCAACATTGCCTGGCTCCTGAAGCATCGTCGTTACCTCCCGGAAGGCTCGGCGCGAGCCCGGCTCGCGCTGACGAAGATATTCCGGCGGAATGCGCGCGATGTCATCCACGCAAACCCGTATCGGGGTCGTTGCCCCCGCAACGCACGCGCGGCGCTGGCTCGGGGACGGATGCCGAATACCCCGGCACCTCGACGATCGTCGCGCCGTCGCGCGAGGCCTGCGTGCCGCCGATATGCCCCCCGATCTTCTCGCAGCGCCGCCAAAAACCGCCTATCGTGAATAAGGCGCCCCGTTTGTCGCCATTCGCCCCGGCATCGCTCGCGCGGGCGGGCGGTCGGCGACGGCGCCGTGCTCCGGCACCATTCATCGCGATTCCGGCGCACGCTCGCCCGTGCGCGATCGCGGCCGCCCACCGGACCATCAGGAGGCACTCATGAAAGCCGCGCTGCTCGTCAGCTCCGCCCTGCTCGCCATTGCGTCAGCTTCGGCCACGGCCCAGGGATCCATCACGAAGGAAGAAAACGGCGCGCTCGTCGCCGCCAACGGGATGACCGTCTACACGTTCGACAAGGACAAGCCCAACGCCGGCACCAGCGCCTGTACGGGCCCATGCGAAACCCTCTGGCCGCCGTACAAGGCCAGCGCGACCGACGTGCCGGTCGGGCCCTACACGATCGTCAAGCGCGACGACGGCAGCCCGCAATGGGCGTACAAGGGCAAGCCGCTGTACTTCTTCTCGAAGGACATGAAACAGGGCGAGCGCAACGGCGACAACTTCAAGAACGTGTGGCACGTGGTCGCGCCGTAAGCCTTCTTTCGCCGCGTTCCGCGCATATCGCCCGGACGTAAAAAAAGCCCGCCCCGATCGTCGATCGAGGCGGGCCTCGGCGGCCTCGCACGCCGCGCCGGCTGCATGCAACCGGTGCACGCGTCGCGTCAGCGATTCGACGGGAAGCTGAACACCGTCCCTTCGCGCACGCCGGCCGACGGCCAGCGCTGCGTGATCGTCTTGCGCTTCGTATAGAACCGCACGGCATCCGGGCCGTATGCATGCAGGTCGCCGAACAGCGAACGCTTCCAGCCGCCGAACGAGTGGTACGCGACCGGCACCGGCAGCGGCACGTTGATGCCGACCATGCCGATCTGGATGTTGTCGCTGAAATACCGTGCGGCCTCGCCGTCGCGCGTGAACAGGCACGTGCCGTTGCCGTATTCGTGCGCGTCGATCAGCGCCATGGCCTCGTCGAGCGACTTCAGCCGGATCACGCCGAGCACCGGCCCGAAGATCTCGTGCTGGTAGATCGGCATGCCGGGCTTCACGTTGTCGAACAGGCACGGGCCGAGGTAGTAGCCGCCATCATGGCCGTCGACCTTCACGCCGCGACCGTCGACCACGAGCGTCGCGCCCGCCGCCACGCCCGCTTCGACGAAACCCGTCACCTTCTCGAAATGCTGCTGCGTGACGAGCGGCCCCATGTCGACGCCCGCGCCGTTGCCCGGCCCGACCCTCATCTTCTCGATCTCGGCCTTCAGCCCCGCGACAACCTTGTCGCCCGTTTCGTCGCCGATCGCGACGACCAGCGGAATCGCCATGCAGCGCTCGCCGCACGAGCCGTACGCCGCGCCCATCAGCGCATTCACCGCGTTGCCGATGTCGGCATCCGGCATCACGACCGCGAAGTTCTTCGCGCCGCCGAGCGCCTGCACGCGCTTGCCGTGCGCGCAGCCGGTCGAATAGATGTATTCGGCGATCGGCGTCGAGCCGACGAAGCTCACGGCCTTCACGCGCGGATCGGTCAGGATCGTGTCGACCGCTTCCTTGTCGCCGTTCACGACGTTCAGCACGCCCGGCGGCAGGCCGGCTTCGAGCGCGAGCTCGGCCATGCGCAGCGTCGACGACGGCGTACGCTCGGACGGCTTCAGCACGAACGTGTTGCCGCACGCGACGGCCATCGGCCACATCCACAGCGGCACCATCACCGGGAAGTTGAACGGCGTGATGCCGGCCGCGACGCCGAGCGCCTGGAACTCGCTCCACGAATCGATCGCGGGGCCGACGTTCTTGCTGTGCTCGCCCTTCAGCAGTTCGGGCACATAGGTCGCGTATTCGACGTTCTCGATCCCGCGCTGCAACTCGCCCATCGCGTCGGCGAGCACCTTGCCGTGCTCGGCCGTGATCAGCGCGCAGAGTTCTTCCGCGTGCTCCTCGAGCAGCGTCTTGAAGCGGCTCATCACGCGGGCGCGCTTCAGCGGCGGCGTGTTGCGCCACGCCGGGAACGCGGCCTGCGCGGACGCGATCGCGGCTTCGACGGTCAGCTTGTCGGCGAGCGCGACGCTCTTGTGCGATTCGCCGGTCGCCGGGTCGAACACCGGCTGGACGCGGCTGCCGCCGTCGACGCGCTTGCCGTCGATCAGGTGGCCGACGGTGGAGGTCACATTGCTGTCGTGTTTCATCGTTCAGGCTCTTTCGTGAATTCGGTTGTCGCTTGGAACGAGCATGGGCTCAGTCCACTTCGTTCAGTGCGTCGGACAGCGCGTTGACCAGGTTGTCGATCTCGCGCTTCTCGGCGATGAACGGCGGCGCGAGCTGGATCGTGTCGCCGCCGTAGCGCACGTAGAAGCCCTTCGCCCAGCAGCGCATCGCGATCTCGTACGGGCGCCGTGCCGGCTCGCCCGGCAACGCGGCGATCGTCAGGCCGGCGGCCAGCCCGTAGTTGCGGATGTCCGCGACGTGGCGCTGGCCCTTCAGCCCGTGCACGGCCGCCTCGAAATGCGGCGCGAGATCGCGCACGCGCGCCACCGCGTCTTCCTTCACCAGCAGGTCGAGCGCCGCGACGCCGGCCGCGCATGCGACCGGATGCGCCGAATACGTGTAGCCGTGCGGGAACTCGAGCATATACTCGGGGCCGCCCGCGGCCATGAACGTGTCGTAGATCTCCTTCGTCGCGATCACGCCGCCGAGCGGCTGCGCGCCGTTCGTCACCTGCTTCGCGAAGTTCATGATGTCCGGCACCACGCCGAATGCGTCGGCGCCCGTCATCGCGCCGGCGCGGCCGAAGCCCGTGATGACCTCGTCGAAGATCAGCAGGATGTCGTGCGCGGTACAGATCTCGCGCAGGCGCTTCAGATAGCCCTTCGGCGGCACGACCACGCCCGCCGAACCCGAGAACGGCTCGACGATCACGGCCGCGATGTTCGATGCGTCGTGCAGCGCGATCAGCTCGAGCAGCCGGTCGGCCAGCTCGGCGCCGTGCTCGGGCATGCCGCGCGAAAACTTGTTCTCGGCCAGTTGCGTATGCGGCAGGAAATCGGCGTCGATGCCCTGACCGAACAGCTTGCGGTTCGGCCCGATCCCGCCGACCGAGATGCCGCCGAAATTCACGCCGTGGTAACCCTTCTCGCGGCCGATCAGGCGCGTTTTCGTGCCCTTGCCCTTCGCGCGCCAGTACGCGCGGGCCAGCTTCAGCGACGTGTCGGCCGCTTCCGAGCCCGAGCCCGTGAAGAACACGTAGTCGAGGCCGGCCGGCGTCAGTTCCTTGATCTTGTTGGCGAGCTCGAACGATTTCGGATGGCCGAACTGGAACGCCGGCGCGTAGTCGAGCTGCGCGGCCTGGCGGCTCACGGCTTCGACGATTTCCGTGCGGCCGTGACCGAGGCCCGTGCACCAGAGCCCCGACAGGCCGTCGAAGATCTTGCGGCCTTCGCCGTCGGTGTAATACGCGCCCTTGCCGGACACGATCATGCGCGGATCGGCCTTGAACTGGCGGTTGGCCGTGAACGGCATCCAGTGCGCATCGAGCCACGCGGCGTCGGTGCGGAGATTCGTGTCGTCGTGCTGGACGGTGGTGATGTCGGTCATGTCGGTCGGCGCGGCGCGCCCCTCCTCCTCGTGATGATGTTGCACATTGTCGGGACGACAATTAGTCTTTTGAATATCGCAATATCAATGTTCACTTGCTCGATCATGCAAGCAAAGAAACCGAAGAGCCGCGCGCTGCTCGGGCAGCTCAGCGACATGGATCTGCGCCTGCTGCGGGTCTTCAAGGGCGTCGTGCAGTGCGGCGGGATGGCGGCCGCCGAACTGGAACTGAATATCGGCATCTCGACGATCAGCCGGCACGTGAAGGATCTGGAAACGCGGCTTGGCCTCGTGCTGTGCCGGCGCGGCCGCGCGGGCTTCACGCTGACGCCCGAGGGCCAGACGGTGTACGAGGAGACGCTGCGGCTGCTCGCTTCGATGGAAGCTTTTCGCAGCAGGATCGACGGCATTCACGACAAGATGGGCGGAGAACTCCACATCGCGGTGTTCGACAAGACGGCCACCAACGCGAATGCCCGGCTCGGCGACGCGATCCGCCAGTTCGCCGACGAAGCGCCCGACGTCGCGCTGAACCTGCACGTCGCGTCGATCAACGAGGTCGAGCGCGGGGTGATCGACGGCAGCTATCAGATCGGGATCATTCCCGTGCACCGCAACTCGGGCAGCCTCGTCTATTCGGCGTTGTTCGACGAACGGATGCTGCTGTACTGCGGCCGCCAGCATCCGCTCTTCGATGCGCCGCACGGCAAGCTCACGTGGACGACGATCCGCAACCATGCGTTCGCGGGGCTCGGCTTCCATTCGCCGAACATGGAGCTGAGCCATCGCGCGAAGCTCACGCGCAGCGCGACCGCGTCGGATCAGGAGTCGATCGCGACGCTGATTCTGTCCGGCCGCTATCTCGGCTTCCTGCCCGATCACTACGCGGAAAGTTTCGAAAGCAAGGGGCTGATGCAGCCGATCGCGCCGCACCGGTTCAATTACCGGTGCCGGTTCGTGAGCTTGCTGCGACGCTCGCCGCAGCCGTCGCGGGCCGCGCTGCTGTTCCAGTCGTGCCTCGACGCCGCGCATGCGGCAACGCGGCCGGCGGCATAGCGGCGGCGTTCGGTTCGATCAGGCCGCGCCGTCGCCCGCGCGCGGCGGCGCCCGCTTGCGTGCGACGAAATGGGTCGCGACGAGCGCCGCCGCAAAACCGGACGCCGCACCGACCCCGAGCGCCCAGCGCGGGCCGAGATGGTTCGCGACCCAGCCGGCCACCGGCGCGCCGATCGGCGTGCCGCCGAGCGCGACCGCGAGGCGCAGCGCCATCACGCGGCCGCGCATCGCCGGCTCGGTGGACAATTGCATCAGGCTGTTGGTCGAATTCATGAAGGTGATCGCGGCGATCCCGGTCAGCACCAGCGCGGCGGCGAACGACCAGTAACCGGGCGCCAGCGCGGCGAACGTGCAGCCGAGCCCGAACAGCGTCGCGCCGATCCACAGATGGCGGAACCGCGGCTGCTCGCGGCGCGCGGCGAGCAGTGCGCCCGAGATCGTGCCCACCGCCATCATCGACGACAGGAAACCGAACCCGCGCGCATCGACGTGGAACACGCTGGCGGCCATCGTCGAAATGTACAGCTGGAAATTGAGCCCGAACGTGCCGATCAGGAACAGCATCGCGAGAATCGCCGTCAGGTCCGGCCGGCGCCACACGTAACGGAACCCGTCGAGCAGGCTGCTGCGCGAGCGGTTTGCCCGCACGTTCGCACGCAGTTCGTCTTCCCGAAGCCGCGACAGCGACGCCAGTACCGCGAAGAAACTGAGCCCGTTCGCGAGAAACGCCCAGCCGGTGCCGACCGATGCGATCAGGAAGCCCGCCGCCGCCGGACCGACCATCCGCGCGGCGTTGAACGACGTCGAATTGAGCGCCACCGCGTTCGCGAGTTCGCGGTCGCCGACCAGTTCGGCGACGAAGGTCTGCCGCACCGGCGCGTCGAACGCCGATGCGCAGCCGAACAGGAACGCGAACACGTACACGTGCTCGAGCCGCACCGCGCCGGTAACCGTCAGCACGCCGAGCAAGAGCGCCAGTGCGCCCATCAGCGCCTGCGTCGCCATCAGCAACTTGCGCTGGTCGTAGCGGTCGGCCGCGTAGCCGGTCCACGGCAACAGCAGCAGTTGCGGCCCGAACTGCAGCGCCATCACCGTGCCGACCGCCGACGCGTCGTGATGCGTGAGCTGCGTGAGGACGAGCCAGTCCTGCGCGGTACGCTGGATCCACGTGCCGATGTTCGACACCAGCGAGCCGATCGCCCACACGCGATAGTTGAAGCTGCGAAGCGAGCGGAACACGCCCGCGGCCGGCACGCTCATCGCCGCTCCCGGTCGGGCGCGTTGCCGCCGTGCAATGCGCCGAAGTGCCGCGCGAGAATCAGCCCCAGCACCAGGATGCCGAGCCCGAACGCCGCCGCGTCGGCCGTGACCTTCAAGTCGAAATCGCCGACCCGACACACCAGCGCATAAGCAATGACGAGGTTCACGACGCCCCACACCACGTTCACGGTGGACGACGACAGCCCCCGCCCGGGCGGATGCGCGAACGGCGTCTGGAACGGCTCGCCGCGCAGCCCGCTGACGAGATGCGGTACGGCGTTCGCGAGAAACGCGCCGCCGAAGAAGTACGACACGAGATGCAGGAGGTTCATGGACAGGCCATCCTTTCGGCGAGCGGGCCGATACGGTTCATGGACGCGCCGGGTCCTGGAATTCGGCGAGCCGCTGCAACAGCTTCACGGCCGCCGCCAGCTCGGCCTGTTCCGCCGCCGACAGTTGCGCGTGCAGCGCGCGAAACAGCCAGTCGTCCTTGGCCGCGCGATTCGCTTGCAGCACCTTGCGGAAACCGGGCGTGAGCGCGATCAGCGTCTGCCGGCCGTCGCGGGGATCGGGCGCGCCGGCGACCGCGCCGAGCGCCTCGAGCGTCGCGACCGTCACGCGCATCGACTGCGGGCGCACGCTTTCGGCACGCGCGAGCGCCGACACGGTCGCCGGGCCGTCGCGATCGAGCCGCAGCAACACCGATTTCTGCGAGGACGTGAGGTCGTTCGGATGGGTCTGCTCGCGCATCCGCCGCATCAGCTTGCCGACCGAGATACGGAGTTCGCCGGCGAGGCCGGCCAGCGGGAGCGTGTCGGGAGGGGACGATGGCGGGTTCATGAATTCAAGATAGCATGTCGACAGTCAAACTGTACAGTTTGACTGTATATTTCAGCGCGTAAGGATCGGCCCGTCGCGCACGTGTTCGGCGCGGCGCCGCATCCGTTCGGCCGCGCGATCCGGCTCTGCGATAATGCGGGCTTCCCGTTTTCGCTCCGCCTTCCGCCATGACGCAGCCGTCCGCCCCGCTCTCCACCGACCTGCCGCCGATCTCGTGCCTGCCCGGCGATGCGCTGCCGTGGCTGCCGATGAGCGCCGACCTGCCGGGGCTCGCGATCAAGTACCTGCACATCAATGCGGCCGAGGACACGCTGACCGCACTGCTGAAGATGCCGGCCGGCGGCACGCTGCCGCGCCACCGTCACGACGGCGAGGTGTTCGTCCATACGTTGCAGGGTGCGTGGCGCTACCGCGAATACGACTGGATCGCGCACGCCGGTTCGACGGTGCTCGAACCGGCCGGCTCGGTGCACACGCCGGAAACGCTCGGCGCGCCGGGCGAGGACGTGATCACGCTGAACGTGATGCGCGGCGATCTCGTGCTGCTCGACGACGACGGCCGCGAAACGGCGCGCGAGAATTGCCGCGTCGCGCTGCTGCGCCAGCGCAAGCATGCGCGTACGGCGCCGGATGCCGCCACGGCGTTCGTTACGCGGTAAGCCAGGCGGCGCGATCCGCATCGGCCGCTCCCGTCCCGCGTGAGCGAGGTCCGGTGCAGGTTTGCGCCCGCCGGCTTGCCTCCCGTTACCGGAAGCGCCTGAAAAACCGCCGAATATCGTCGGCCAGCAAGTCCGGCTCCTCCATCGCGGCAAAGTGGCCGCCGCTCGGCATGTCGGTCCACTGCACCACGTCGAATACGCGTTCGAGCCAACTGCGCGGCGGCCGGCTGATCTCCTTCGGAAAGCGCGCGAACGCGACCGGCACCGCCACGCGCTGCCCGGGCGCGAAGCGCATCGGCTGCAGCCGGTTCTCCCAATACATCTGCATCGACGAGCCGATGCAGCCGGTAAACCAGTAGAGCGATATGCCGGTCAGCAGCGTGTCGTGCGAAAAACGGCGCGCGACGTCGCCGTCGCAATCGCTCCACGCACGGAATTTCTCGGCGATCCACGCGGCCAGCCCGAGCGGCGAATCGTTGAGCGCGACCGCCAGCGTCTGCGGCTTCGTCATGTGGACGTGCGCGTATCCGCCTTCGAGCGCCGCCCAATCGCCGCGCTGCTTCAGGAACGCCTGCTCGTCGTCGGTCGGCGGCAGCGCCGCATCGATCGGCGGGTCGTAGTTGCCCGGCAGGTAGTTCAGATGGATGCCGTCGACCACGCCCTCGTGCCGCGCACCGAGCGCGATCGACACGCCTGCGCCCAGATCGCCGCCCTGCGCGCCGAACCGGCGGTAACCGAGGCCGGCCATCAATTCCGCCCAGCAGTCGGCGACCTGAAGCGCGGACGTGCCGGGCGCCGCCGGTGCGGGAGAGAACAGGAAGCCGGGCAGCGACGGCGCGACGATGTCGAACGCGTCGTCCGGATCGCCGCCGAACGCGGCCGGATCGCACAGGCGATCGATCAGCGCGTGGAATTCGAATGCGGAACCCGGCCAGCCGTGCGTGACGACGATCGGATAGGGTTTCGGCCCCGTACCGCGCCGATGCACGAAATGCACACGCCGCCCGCCGATGTCCGCGACGAACTGCGGCAGCCGGTTCAGCGCGCGTTCCGCCGCGCGCCAATCGAAGCCGTCGGCCCAGTACGCGGCCAATTCGCGCAGCCACGCGCCGTCGATGCCCTGCTGCCACGGCTCGGCGGGCGTCAGGTTCGGCGGGCGGGTGTCGCGCACGCGCCGACGCAAATCGTCGAGCGCGGGCTCGGGGATCGCAATGTCGAACGGTACAGCGTGCATGGTGTCTCCTCGCGACGAATGTCGACAGGATTCTGCGCGATTTTTCCGGCACGCGTCGAACGGCGCCTGCCGCCCCGCCGGATCGTCAGCCCGCTGCCGGCGCGTCCGCCCGCGCATCGCGCCGCAACGCCTGCGGCGGCACGCCGAACCCGCGCACGAACGCGTCGCGCATGTGCCGGCGGTCGCGAAAACCGTTTTCCTTCGCGATCACGTCGAGCGGATGACGGCTCTGTTCGATCATCAGCCGCGCCGATTCGAGCCGCAGCCGCTCGATCGCCTTCGCGGGCGACTGCCCGGTTTCGAGCGTAAACACGCGGCTGAACTGGCGCGGGCTCAGATGGACGGCTTCGGCCAGCGCCTCGACGGTCAGCGCGCGACCGAGATTCCGGCGCGCGTAGTCGAGCGCGTTCTGGATCCGGTCGGATTTCGGCGCGAGATCGAGCATTTCCGAATGCTGCGACTGGCCGCCGGCCCGGCGCTGATGCATCACCAGCTTGTGCGCGACCGACCGCGCGGCGTCGGCGCCGAGGTCCTTTTCCACCATCGCGAGCGCGAGATCGAGCCCGGCCGTCATCCCGGCCGACGTCCAGATCGGGCCGTCGACGATGAAGATCCGGTCGTCCTCGACGCGAATCTCCGGGTAGTGCCGCTGCATGTCGCGACCGAACGCCCAGTGCGTGGTCGCGCGACGCTGCGCGAGCAGCCCGGCTTCCGCCAGCACGAATGCGCCCGTGCAGATGCCGGCAATCCGCCGCGCATGCGCGCTCGCGCGGCGCAGGTAAGCGACGACGCCGGCCGGCGCCGGCGCGGCGAGCGGATCGTTGACGCCCGCGACGATCCACGTATCGACGCCGAGCCGGCCGCGCAACGCGCGCGTGGCGACCGGCAGCCCGAGCGACGAGCGGACGTCGCCGCCGTCGACCGAGTAGTTGCCCATCGCATAGAACGGCGTATCCAGCCCCATGTTCGCGTACTCGAACACCGACTGCGCGGCGAGCGCCATGATCTGAAAGCCGTCGCTGATCAAGAAGCCGATTCGGTGCATGTGCGTTCTCCGGTCGCGTGTCGATTGGCCCGATGTCCGGAATCATACCCATCTACGTCATTTGCGTCGCAACGCTTCGAGACCAGAATGCGTTCACGCCATCCGGCCATCCTCAGCGAAACGGAGTACATCATGACGCAAGCACATCGCGGTACCGCCCTCATTACCGGCGCATCGTCGGGCATCGGCGCCGTCTACGCGGATCGCCTCGCGCGCCGCGGCTACGACCTGATCCTCGTCGCACGCAGCCGCGACCGGCTCGGCGCCCTCGCCGACCGCATCACGAACGACACGCAGCGCAGCATCGAGATCGTCGACGCGGACCTCAACGACCGCACGGCGCTCGCCGCTGTCGAAGCGAAGCTGAAACAGGACGCGAGCATCACGCTGCTCGTGAACAACGCCGGCATCGGCACGCATGCGCCGCTGCTCGACAGCGACGTCGATGCGATGACGCGGATGATCGACCTGAACGTGACCGCGCTCACGCGCCTGACCTATGCGGCCGTGCCCGGTTTCGTCGCACGCGGCCGCGGCGCGGTGATCAACATTTCGTCGATCGTCGCGATCTCGCCGGAAACGCTGAACGGCGTGTACGGCGGCAGCAAGGCGTTCGTGCTCGCATTCAGCCAATCGCTGCATCACGAGCTCGCCGGCCAGGGCGTGCAGGTACAGGCCGTGCTGCCCGGCGCGACGGCCACCGATTTCTGGCAGACGGGCGGCCTGCCGCTCGAGCACCTGCCCAAAGAGATCGTGATGAGGGCGTCGGACTTGGTCGATGCGGCACTGGTCGGATTCGATCGCGGCGAACTCGTGACGATCCCGTCGCTGCATGCGGGCGACGAATGGGAGGCGTACGAGGCTGCACGCCGCACGATGGCGCCGCATTTGTCGGCCGATACGCCCGCGCCGCGCTACGCGCCGGCTCGCTAGGCGCGCTCCGGGACCGCCGGCGGATCGTACGCGCAAGCGCGTCGATCGTCAGCGGGCCCTTGCGCCGCTCGTCGAATGGGAGACCGTCTGCCGAGTGGCGCGTGCGCCTTTCGGCACGCCCAGCAGCATCGCGACCGCGCACGCGGCCAGCAGCGCCGCGATCATCAGCATCGCCGGGTCCATGCTGCCGGTTCGCGTGCGGATCAACCCGACGAGCCAGGGTGTGATCATCCCGCTCGACACGCCGATGCTGCTGATCAGCGCGATCCCGCCCGCCGCGCCGGCGCCCGAGAAATACGCGGACGGGACGGCCCAGAACACCGGATGCGCGGCGAAGATCAGCATGGCCGCGACCGACAGCAGCGCCATCATCGCGAAGATGCTCGGCAGGTGCAGCGTCAGCAACGCGAGCGCCAGCGCGCCGCCGAACGCACACGCGGCGAAATGCCGGCGCCGCTCGCACTTGCGATCCGAGCGCCGCGCGATCGCGATCAGGCCAACCGCGCCGATCGCATTCGGCACGACCGACAACAGGCTGATCTGCACGACGTCGTGGATGCCGAATTCGCGAATCATCAGCGGCATCCAGAACAGCAGCATCAGCAGCGCGGTGGTCAGCGAGAAGTAGATGAACGCGAACAGGTATGTACGCGGTTCGGCCAACACCTGTCGCAGCGAATGCGGCGCCTGCGTGCCGGCGCCGATGCGATCGGCGGCCAGGTCGGCCGCGAGCCGCTGCCGGTCGGCGTCGGACAGCCAGCGTGCGTGCTCCGGACGATCGCACAGCCAGAACCATGCGATCACGCCGAGCAGGATCGCGGGCGCGCCTTCGATCGCGAACATCCATTGCCAGCCGTGCAGACCGAGCACGCCGGACATCCCGCGCATGAGCCAGCCCGACAGCAGCCCGCCGACCATCCCGGCCACCGCGACACCCGCGTAGAAAATCGACAGCACCGCCGCGCGTCGCCGCGCCGGATACCAGTACGTCAGGTAGAACACCACGCCCGGAAAGAACCCGGCCTCGAACAGCCCGAGCAGGAAACGCAGCACGTAGAAGTGCTTCGCGCTGTCGACGGCGATCATCGCGACCGACACCGCACCCCACAGGAACATGATCCGCGCGAACGTACGGCGCGCGCCGTAGCGGCGCAGCAGGGCATTGCTCGGCACCTCGAACAGCACGTAGCCCACGAAGAACAGCACCGCGCCGAGGCTGTACATCGCATCGGTCAGGCCGAGGTCCTGCCGCATCTGCAACTGCGCGAAGCCGATGTTGCTGCGATCCAGAATCGACACGATGTAGCAGATGAACAGGAACGGCACGATCCGCGCGCCGATGCGGCGGTACAACGCGTCGTCGGTCGCGCCGTCGCGCGCGACGTGTGCTTGCAGAGGGGCTGACATCGATCGTCTCCTCGACGGATTCCGGTGCGGACGGGGATGAACGCCGGTCGACGCCGCCCGCGGGCGACGACCGGCCATTGCCCGTTCAACCGCGCTGCGCGCCTTCGCCCTTCACGCCGACCATCAGCGCCACGCCGCTCGCGACCAGCAGCGCGGCGAGCAGATACACGGCCAGATCCATGCTGCCCGTGCGCGTGCGGATCATCCCGATCACCCACGGGCTGACGATGCCGCTCGTGATCCCGATGCTGCTGATCAGCGCGATCCCGGCCGCGGCCGCGTTGCCGGACAGGTAGCGGGTCGGCACGGCCCAGAAGATCGGCAGCGCGGCGAAGATCAGCGTCGCCGCGATCGACAGGCACGCGAGCATCGCCACGAAGCTGTGCAGGTGCAGCGTCAGCGCCGCGAGCGCGAGCCCGCCGCCTATCGTGCAGCACGCGAAGTGCTTGCGGCGCTCGCCGGTGCGATCCGAGCGGCGCGCGATCAGGATCAGCCCGACCGCCCCCACCGCGTTCGGCACGACCGTGTAGAGGCTCACGGCGACGACGTCGGTCACGCCGAAGTCGCGGATCATCAGCGGCATCCAGAAGTTGAGCGTCAGCGACGCGCAAGTCAGCGAGAAATACACGAACGCGAACAGGTACACGCGCGGGTTCGCGAGCGCGGCCATCACGCTGCGCCCGTCGTGCGCGCCGCCGTGTGCGCGGCCTTCAGCGCACAGCGCGGCGACGCGCGCCTTGTCGTCGGACGTAAGCCACGCGGCGTCGCGAGGCCGGTCGACGAGGAACGTGAACGCGGCGAATGCGAGCAGAATCGCCGGCGCGCCCTCGATCGCGAACATCCACTGCCAGCCGTGCAGGCCGAGCACGCCGCTCATGTCGCGCATGATCCAGCCGGACAGCAACCCGCCGAGCACGCCGGCCACCGCGACGCCCGCGAAGAACACGGAGATCGCCGCCGCACGCCGGTTCGCGGGAAACCAGTAGGTCAGGTACAGCACGATGCCGGGGAAGAAGCCGGCCTCGAACACGCCGAGCAGGAAGCGCAGCACGTAGAAATGCGACGGCTGCGACACGAACATCATTCCGGTCGACGCGATGCCCCACAGCAGCATGATCCGCGTGAACGTGCGGCGCGCGCCGAACCGCGCGAGCAGCATGTTGCTCGGCACTTCGCAGAACACGTAGCCGACGTAGAACACCGCGGCGCCGAGCCCGTACATCGCATCGCTGAAGCCGAGATCGTGCTTCATCTGCAACTGCGCGAAGCCGATGTTGATGCGGTCGAGAAACGACACGACGTAGCACAGGAACAGGAACGGGACGATCCGCCACGCGATCTTGCGGAACAGCAGCGCATCGCTCGATGCGGATGCGGAAGTCGACGCCGAAGCGCTCGCGTGCGCGAGCGTCGCTTCGGCGGGAAGCGATTGAGGCATGTCTCTCTCCAAACGGGCCGCGCGCCGTCGAGCGCGCAGCAGTCTCCGAGGGCGTGCATGCGCCCTGCTTTCTTGTGAGACCGGAAACGGATGCCGGCACCGCGGCGCGATGCCGCCGCGAATGCCGCCACCTTCAGAAAAACGGCGATGCGGTCATGCGAACGCCACCCCGCCGCCGTGCGCCGCTCAATCCTGCAGCGCGGCCCACATTTCCTTGTCGCGCTGCGCGGTCCAGATGCGCGGATGCGTGATGCCGCTCGCTTCGTCGAACGCGCGCGACACGTCGAACGGCAAACAGTGCTCGTAGATGAACACGTGGCCGAACTTCGGATCCATCGCTTCGCGCGTGAGCGCCATCGCCGCCTTCAGGTCGAGATTGCGCTCGACCGCCTTGCGGCCCTGCGCGAGCAGCGTCGTGACGAAATCCTTCGTGTAGTCGAGGCCCTTGTCGACCTCGGCCGGATTCAGCAGCGCGGGGCCGCGGCCCGGCACGAGCTTCTCCGCGCCGAGCGCGCGCAGCGCCTCGAGCGTGGCCGGCCACTGTTCGAGCTGGGCGTCGCCGCAATAGCACGCGGCGTCGTATTCGACGAGGTCGCCCGAGAACAGCACCTTCTGCGACGGCAGCCACACGATCGTGTCGCCCTTCGTGTGGCCCGAGCCGACGTGCATGATCTTCACTTCGAGCTTGCCGAGGAACAGCGTGATCTCGCGCTCGAACACGAGCGTCGGCCAGGTCAGGCCCGGCACCGTCTCGACGCCGGCGAACAGGCGCGGGAAGCGCTCGATCTCCGACTTCATGTCGGCCTCGCCGCGCTCGACGATCATCTCGTACGTGCCGCGGCTCGCGATCACGTGCTGCGCGCCTTCGGCGAAATACGCGGACGCGCCGAGCACGCGCACCGCGTGGTAGTGCGACAACACCACGTGCTTGATCGGCTTGTCGGTCACGCTGCGAATCTTCGCGATCAGGTCCTGCGCCATCGCGGGCGTAGCGGTCGTATCGACGATCAGCACGCTGTCGTCGCCGACGATCACGCCCGAATTCGGGTCGCCTTCGGCCGTGTACGCGTACGCGTTCTCGGACAATTGCGTCCAGGTGACTTTCTTCTCTTCCAGATCGGCTTGGGAGGCGAATGCTTTGGCCATTGTGCGTTCCGTGGCTGCGAGCCATGTGTTGAGGGGAATGAGCGGATCATCTGCCTGCATCGAATATTTGTCAATGACAAACACGCTTGTTATTGTCTAATACGGGTAAACCTGCGGGCTGGCGGAAGAAATGGCGTCGGATACCATGCGGGGTTTCGTCAACGGAAGAATCATCGCGTGCAGAACCACGAAGTCAGCGCGGACGATGCGCCGCCCAAGGCGCAGCGCGGTATCCAGAGTGTCGAGGTCGGCGGCAGGCTGCTCGACGCGCTCGCGCGCCGGCGCAAGCCGCTCGGGCTGTCGGAGCTGGCCGCGGCGGCCGATCTTTCCACCGCGCAGGCGCACACCTATCTCGTGAGCCTGACGCGGCTCGCGCTCGTCAAGCGCGATGCGATCACCGGCAACTACGAGCCCGGCCCGCTGTCGCTGCGGCTCGGGCTGATGTCGATCGAGCGCCAGCCGGCCTACCGCGCGACGCTGCCGCACGCGGCGCGGCTGGCGGAAACGGTCGGGCTGAGCGTCGCGCTGTCGGTGCCGGGCGTGCTCGGCCCGACGATCGTGCGCATCGAGCGCGGCGGCTATCCGCTGCACATGAACCTGCACGTCGGTTCGGTGATGTCGCTCGACACGACGGCGACCGGCCGGGTGTTCCGCGCGTTCGGCGACGCCGCGCAACTCGACGCGATGGCGGCCAGCCAGGCCGGCGCGGGCGATACGCTCGCCGGCGCCGACAGCGCGTCGGGCGCGCCACACGGCGATGCGCAACACGTCGAACTCGACACGATTCGTACGCGCGGCATCGAACGCAGCATCGACCGGCCGAGCCCGGGCGTCAGCGGGATGTGCGTGCCCGTCTTCGATGCGCACGGGCGGCTGCAACTCGCGTTGACGGTAATCGGTTCGACGGGATCGATCGATGTCGACTGGGACGGCCCGATCGCGGCGGCCTTGCGCGATGCGGCGCGGCAGGCCACTGCGTCGCTCGGCGCCGCGCGTGCGGAACCGGCGCCCGCGCCGGCGCCGGGCGCCGCGCGCGTCCCGCCCGCGCTGGCCGACGACGCAAAAGCGCAGCGCGGAATCAATGCGCTCGACAGCACCGGCGAGTTGCTGCTCGCGCTGGTGTCGGCCGGCCGCGCGCTGCCGCTGCGCGATCTCGCGACGGCGGCCGGCATGCCGGCCGCGAAGGCGTTTCCGCATCTCGTCAGCCTGCAGAAGATCGGTTTGCTGAGCCGCGACGACGCCGGCTGCTTCGATGGCGGCCCGCTCGCGCAGGCGCTCGGCCTGATCGCGATGCAGCGCGTATCGCCGACGCGCGACGCGGAAGCCGAGATCGTCGCGCTCGCCGCCGCGACCGACATGAGCGTGGCCGCCGCGACGCTCGGGCCGCTCGGGCCGACCGTGATCCGGCTCGAGGAATCGGCGCGGCCGCAGCACGTGAGCCTGCAGGTCGGCACCGTGATGTCGCTCGTCAATACGGCGATCGGCAGGGTTTTCGCGTCCGGCATGTCCGACGACGTGCTGGCCGACCTGCTCGTCAACGAGCCCGTGCGCCTCGCCGGCGCGCCCGTCGCACCGGACGACGCGACCTTCCGCGCCCGGCTCGCGACGATCCGCGCGGACGAACTCGATTTCGCGTTCGACGCGCCGGTGCCGGGCATCGGGACGATTGCCGCGCCCGTGTTCGATCACACCGGCAGCATCCGGCTCGTGATCGCGATCATCGGCTCGTCGCGCGGCTTTCCGCGCGGGCCGGACAGCGAGCTGGCGCAGACGCTGCGGGCCGCGACGCGGCGATTGTCATGGCGCTTCGGATGGATCGGCCGGTAATCGCGCCCGTTCCGTACGCTCGAATTCCTTTTTCCTCCACGCGCAGCCGTGCCGGCACGGCCGCGTCGCGGCTGTCCGGCACGCCGGCGCAGCCGACGTTCATGTTGCGTGGCAGCAACAGGAATTGTCAGTAATTCTCATATAACGAAATCGCATTTCACAAGGCGGCAGCCCTTCGATATGATTAGGGTTATCCCTAACTCGCCACCTACATGGGGCTTCGTCATGCAAACGTCTAATGTCTCCGATCGTTCCGCCCAATCCACCGGCTGGCTCGCACGCGTGGGCGAGCTGCTGGCAGAAGCCTGGGCACTGCATCTCGCGAACTGCGAAGTCATCGCCGAAGCACACGCGCGCCTGCCGCGCTGAGCAGACTGCCGGCCGCTTGATTCGCTTGCGATAACGCACGCCGACAGCGGCTGTTGCACCGGGCAACCGACGGTCGCGCCGGTCAGCTAGCAAGCGGCCGGGTTCGTCCCGGCCGAATACGCCCACCGCGTGGCAAGCGTTTCTAGATTGTCTCGAGGCGGTGTTTCAGGCCGTGTGCAGCCCGAGATCGGCGCCGACCGATACGGATCGATGTGGATTGCCGGCAGCCGCGTGCCTCAAGCCGGAAGCCATTCCCCGCCAGCCCGCGATCGTGCCCGGCCATCGCGGGCGGAAGATTCTTCCGTTTTTGCGTGTCCGCCGGCCGCCCCCGGCGAGCCCCGGCCGTTCGCCGGTTTCGTCCGCGCCAGCGCCTCGCCGCCTACGCCCCTCGTTGCAACGGCGGCCGCGCGCCCGTCTCCGCTCCGTCACACTTGAATCGAAGGCACGTCCTTCATGCATCGCAGCGCGAACATGGAACGGCTGTGCCGGATGCTCGAAATCCGGTACAGCTTTTCGCGCAGGAAGCGTTCGTAGCCGGCCGTGCCGTCCACCGCCACCTTGATCCAGTAGTCGTACTCCCCCGACACCAGATACGCCTCGAGCACCTCCGGCAGCGCCGCCAGTTCGGCACCGAAGCGCGCCAGCGCGTCGTCCTCGTGGCGATCGAGCGTGACTTCGAGGATCACGATGTCCGCGTAGCCGAGCTTGCGCTGGTTGACCAGCGCGACATAGCCGTCGATGTAGCCGTCGAGTTCGAGTTGCCGCGTGCGGTTCCAGCAGGCGGTGGTCGACATGCCGATCTGTTCGGCCAGTTCGGCGTTCGACAGACGCGCATTTTTCTGCAATGCACTCAGGATCTTGCGGTCCTGATTGTCGAGCGTTTTCGGCGTGCGTTCGCGAGTAGCCATGACGAGAAGAATCTTCTACTGAAAATCGGCATTCTATCTGAACAGGATTCCGGTTACAGGTGCGTTTTGCCAGAAAACAGGAAGCCTTTTAACCGGGCCGCTTGATACATTTTCTCCATGCCTGCTGGCCGGCACGCTCCCCGCGACACCCTCGCAGCGGGACGCACGGCCGCAATCACGAGTTGCGGTGCCGGCCCGCAGGCATGCGATTCCCCGCCGCCCGCACGCCTATCCGACCGCGTGCGGGGCCGGTGCCTGCCTCCCCGTTCCTGCCCGTCCGTCATGTCGTTCAAGCTTTATCTGTCGTTCCTCGCCGCTTCCGTCGTCCTCATCTATGCGCCCGGCCCCGTCAACCTGCTCACGATGAACCAGGCGTTGCGCACCGGCTGGCGCCGCGCGCTGCCGTGCGTCTGGGGCGGCACGCTCGCCGTGCTGCTGCAACTCGCATTGACCGCGCTGTGCCTGAATTCGCTGGTCCACATCGACGAACACGCGCTGACCGTGCTTCGCTGGGCCGGCGCCGCGTATCTCGTATGGCTCGGCGGCAAGCAATGGCTGAGCCGCGCGCCGGGCGGCGCAGCCGCGGCACCGGCCGACGCCGGCGCCGGAACGGCAAGCGCCGCGCCGGATACCGACACCAGGCGCGCGCTGTTCTGGCGCGGCGTCGCGACTTCCGGGCTGAATCCGAAGACGCTGCTGTTCTTTCCGTCGTTCTTTCCTCAATTCATCAGCCCGAATGCCGACTGGAGCCTGAACCTTCAATACCTGCTGCTCGCCGCGACGTTCGCGCTGCTGTTCGCGGGCGGCGTCGCGTCGATGGCGCTGTTCTCGCACCGGCTGAGCCGCGCGTTGCAGCGGCCGGCGCGCATGCGTGCGATGAACCGCGTGACGGGCGGGTTGCTCGTCGGGATGGGCGCGATCATGGTCGGCTGGAATTGAACGGCCACGCGTACGGTCGTGCGCGTGAGCGTGGCCGCGCCCCGCACCACTGTGGTTGTTGAAACCCGACACGGCGTTCCCGCCGCAACGGTTCGCCTGCACGCCCAACGACGAACCGGTCGATAGGTCGACGATCCCGAACCGCCGTTCGGCACGACCGATGCCCGATGACGCCGCGAGCCGGCGATCCCGTGGCCGCGTGGCCCGGGCTCGCCGTCGCGCGGCCGGTACAATCGCGCGATGTCCGAATTGCTCACCTACGGCGGCCTGTTCGCCGTGTCGATGGTCGCCGCGACCCTGTTCCCGCTGCAATCCGAAGCCGTGCTCGCCGGCCTGCTGCTGGCCGGGCGCGAACCTGTATGGGCGCTGGTGCTCGTCGCGAGCGTCGGCAATGTCGCGGGGTCGACGATCAACTGGGCGCTCGGCCGAGGGATCGAGCATCTTCGCGAGCGCCGCTGGTTTCCGGTCAAGCCGTCCGCGCTCGCGCGCGCCGAGCGCTGGTATGCGCGCTACGGCCGCTGGTCGCTGCTGCTCAGCTGGGCGCCGGTGATCGGCGATCCGCTGACGATGATCGCCGGCGTGCTGCGCGAGCCGCTGCCCACATTTCTCGCGATCGTGACGATCGCAAAAGTCGGCCGCTATCTGGCCGTCGCGTGGCTCGTGACGCACTGAAGCCGTCCGTCATCCGGTTCCGCGGGTCGAGCCGGCGCATGCCGTCGCCGTGCGCGCGCCGCTAAAGAATTCGCCGAAACTGCCGATCACCTTACAACAAGCGGTGACGCGTGCGTTCCGCCCCTCTCTCCCCACTCAGGATCCCGTATGAGATTGACCCAATTGGGCCGGGTGAGCGTCGGTACGCGTCTTGCCGCGCTGGCGTGCGCGCTCGTTGCACTGCTGTTCACCGTTTTCGCATGGGCGCTCGCCCATTTTGCCGGCCAGCAACTCGCCGACGAGGCGCACGCACGGATCGCCGACAAGGAGCAGTCGATCGGCGCGATGGTCGAGCTGTTCGACAAGGCGCTGTCGGCCGAAGCGACGCGCGCGATGACGCTGTTCGCGAGCTTCCTGCCGGCCGACTTCGCGCTCGATCCGGCACGCACCGTCGACATCGGCGGCGTCGCCGCGCCGACGCTGTCCGCCGGCGGCCAGCCGCTCGACCTCGACTATTCGATTCCCGACCAGTTTCTGAAGAAAAGCGGCGCGATCGCGACGATCTTCGCGCGCGACGGCGACGACTTCGTGCGCATCACGACGTCGCTGAAGAAGCAGGACGGCGCGCGCGCGGTCGGCACGAAGCTCGACCGCGCCGGCCCCGCGTACGCGCCGCTCGTCGCCGGGCGCAGCTACACCGGCCTCGCGAAGCTGTTCGGCCGGCCGTACATCACGCAGTACAGGCCGGTGACCGACGCGTCCGGCCGCGTGATCGGCGCGCTGTTCGTCGGCCTCGACATCGGCGCCGAGCTCAAGCTCGTCGAGGACGGCATCCGCTCGCTGAAAATCGGCGACAACGGCTACTACTTCGTGCTCGATGCATCGCAGGGTCCGTCGCGCGGCGCGTTCGTCGTGCATCCCGATGCGGCGGGCCAACCGGCCGACGGCACGCGCGCGCCCTACGCGCAGATGCTCGCGGCCGGCCAGGGCCGGCTCGCGTACACGTCGACCGACCCGGCCGCGCACGACCGCGGGCCGACCGCGAAAGTCGTGTCCTTCACGACGATTCCGCAGTGGCAATGGCTCGTCGGCGGCATCGCGCTCGACGACGAACTGCTCGCCACCATGCGCGCCACCCGCAACCGCTTCCTGATGATCGGCGCCGTGCTCGTCGCGGCGTTCGCGACGCTGTTCGTCATCGTCGTGCGACGCGTCGTGAGCCGGCCGCTGGAAGCCGCCGCACGCGCGTCCGAGCGCTATGCGGCGGGGGACCTCAGCGTGCGTATCCGCGACGGCGCGAACGTACACGACAGCGCGGGCAACGACGAGATCGGCCGGCTCGTGCAGGCCGTCGACGGGATCGGCGACGGCCTCGCGCGAATCGTCGCGCAGGTGCGCAACAGCGCGGCCGACATCGCGCACGGCACGGTCGGCATCGCGGCCGGCAGCGGCGACATCGCCGCGCGAATCGCGACGCAGGCGAGCAGCGTCGAACAGACGGCCGCGAGCATGGAGCAGATCACCGCCGCCGTGCAGCAGAGCGCCGAGCATGCGGCGCAAGCCAACGCGCTGGTCGCGGACGCATCGGCCGCCGCGACGAACGGCGACGCCGCGGTGCAGCGCGTGGTCGCGACGATGGACGACATCGGCCGCGCGACGCGCCGGATCGCCGAGATCACCGGCGCGATCGAAGGCATCGCGTTCCAGACCAACATCCTCGCGCTGAACGCGGCCGTCGAGGCCGCCCGCGCGGGCGAACACGGCAAGGGCTTCGCGGTGGTCGCGGCCGAGGTGCGCGCGCTCGCGCAACGCAGCGCGGCCGCGGTCAAGGAGATCGACACGCTGAGCACCGAATCGTCGACGACGGTCGAACAGGGTTACCGGATCGCGGACGCCGCGCGCGGCACGATGCGCGACATCGTCGCGCGGGTCGACCAGGTCCGCACGCTGATCGGCGAGATCAGCGCCGCATCGCGCGAGCAATCGACCGGCATCGAGCAGGTGAATCTGGCCGTCACCCAGATCGGCGACGCGACGCAGCAGAATGCAAGGCTGATCTCGGATGCCGAGCGCGCGGCCGTCGCGTTGCGCGACCAGGCCGCGCAACTGTCGGAAGCGGTGAGCGTGTTCCGGCTGGAGCGCGGCGCGTAATCTCGCGATCGTCGACGCGCGGCGGCGGAAAGCCCGCCGCCTACTTCTTGTCGCCGGCCAGATCGATCGCCTTGTCCGAGCCGACCGCATGGCGCAACTGGAACTTCTGGATCTTGCCGGTCGACGTCTTCGGCAGCTCGCCGAAGCGCACGGCCTTCGGCACCTTGAAGCCCGCGAGCAGTTGCCGGCAGTGCGCGACGATCTCCTCCTCGGTCACGCTCGCGCCTTCGCGCAGCTCGACGAACGCGCACGGCACCTCGCCCCATTTCGGGTCGGGCATTGCGACGACGGCCGCCACGGCGACGGCCGGATGGCGGTACAGCGCGTCCTCGACCTCGATGCTCGAGATGTTCTCGCCGCCCGAGATGATGATGTCCTTCTTGCGATCCTTGATCCGGATATAGCCATCCGGCATCAGCACCGCGAGATCGCCGGTATGGAACCAGCCGCCGTGAAACGCCTCGTCGGTCGCCTTCGGGTTCTTCAGATAGCCCTTCATGCAGATGTTGCCGCGGAACATGATCTCGCCGAGCGTTTCGCCGTCGGCCGGTACCGGCGTCATCGTGTCGGGATCCAGCACCGTCGCGCCCGCCTCGAGGTGATAGCGCACGCCCTGGCGCGCATTGAGCCGCGCGCGTTCCTCGTCGGACGCCGCTTCCCAGTGCGACTGCTTCGCGCAGACGGTCGCCGGGCCGTAGACCTCGGTCAGCCCGTACACGTGCAGCAGGTCGAAGCCGATCTCCTTCATCTTCGCGATCACGGCCGGCGCGGGCGCCGCGCCCGCGACCATCGCGTGCACCGTATGCTCGATCCCGTCGCGAAGCTCGGCCGGCGCGTTCGCGATCGCGCTCTGCACGATCGGCGCGCCGCAGTAGTGCGTGATGCGCTCGCGACGGATCAGGTCGAACACCGTCTTCGCGTCGAACTTGCGCAGGCACACGTTCACGCCCGCGCGCGCCGCGACGGCCCACGGGAAACACCAGCCGTTGCAGTGGAACATCGGCAACGTCCACAGATACACCGCGTGCTTCGGCATGTCCCATTCGAGGATGTTGCTGATCGCCGCGAGATACGCGCCGCGATGGTGGTAGACGACGCCCTTCGGGTCGCCCGTCGTGCCCGACGTGTAGTTCAGCGCGATCGCCTCCCATTCGTCGGCGGGCGGCGTCCATGCGTAGCCGGGGTCGCCGCCGGCCACGAACGCCTCGTAGTCGGTCGCACCCGCGAAACGGTCGGGATCCGCCGGCGTCGCGTCGGCCACGCTGACGATCTTCAGGCCCGGCACCTCGAGCGCCGCGCGATGCGCGACCTCCGCATATTCGGTGTCGACGATCAGCACCTTCGCCTCGCCGTGACGCAGCATGAACAGCACCGACGACACGTCGAGCCGCGTATTGATCGTGTTCAGCACGGCGCCGGCCATCGGCACGCCGAAGTGCGCCTCGACCATCGCCGGGATGTTCGGCAGCAGCGCCGCGACCGTGTCGCCGCGTGCGACGCCGGCCTGCGCGAGCGCGCTCGCCAGTTGCCTGGCCCGCGTATGGGTTTCGCCCCACGTGCGCCGCACGTCGCCGTGCACGATCGCCGTGCGCTCGCCGTAGACCTCGGCCGCGCGGACCAGGAAATCGATCGGCGTGAGCGGGACGTAGTTGGCGTCGCGGCGGCCGAGCCCGGCCTCGAACATCTGCGTCATGATCCTGTCTCCCGTGTTCTGTCGACCGGGGCGCATGCACCCCGGCGCGTTTTGATGTGGTTCAATTGCCGACAGCCTAACGGGCGCTATTGTGAGCCGTCTGTCGTCGAAACGACAGAGTGCCGCTCGAGCGCTGCGCGTTATCCCTATCCTCGCAAACCCGCACCCATGCACGACCACCCCGACGCGGCCGCCGACCCGGCCGACACGCTTCCCGAACCGGGCCCGCTGCCGCCGCTGGCGACGCTGTTCGGCCAGTGCGCATGGTTCCGCACGCTGGCGCCCGAACACCAGGCCCTCGTGCTGGCCCAGTCGCACGTCGAGCAGTGCGACGCCGGCGACGTGATCGCGCACCGGCTCGCGCCGTCCGAATACTGGATCGGCGTCCATCGGGGGCTGCTGAAGCTCGCGATCTTCAACGCGTCGGGACGCGGCTGCACGTTTTCCGGCGTGCCGTCGGGCGGCTGGTTCGGCGAAGGCAGCGTGATCAAGCGCGAGCGGCGCAAGTACGAGGTCGTCGCGATCCAGCGCTCGACCGTGCTGTTCGTGCCGGTCGACACGTTCCATGCGCTGCTCGACACGAGCCTGCCGTTCACGCGGTTCGTGATTCATCAGTTGAACAACCGGATCGGCGAATTCATCGCGTCGATCCAGAACAGCCGCCTGCTCGATGTCGACGCGCGGGTCGCGCAGGCGCTCGCGCAGCTCTTCAACCCCGCGCTGTACCCGGATACCGGCCCGTCGCTGTCGATCTCGCAGGAGGAACTGGGGATGCTCGTCGGCGTGTCGCGCCAGCGGATCAACCAGGCGCTGCAGCAACTCGAGAAGCTCGGCGCGTTGCGGCTCGCGTACAACCAGATCGACGTCGTCGATCTCGACGCGCTGGCGCGCTTCGGCATGGAGCAGCTGTGAGTGCCGCCCGATGCGCGAAACCGCCGCCATCGCGCCGCGGCATTTCGTCCGCGGAATCGGCCGACGGCCGGCGCGCCCCAACCTGACAATTCAGCCAGTTTCGCGACAGTAACCCGTGCCGGGCCGACGCCTATCATTCGGGTTCCCTTCACCGCCGCCCGATCACTGCCTGTTCCGCCGCCTCCATGTGGATCGTCAATCTCGCGCTCAGGCGCCCCTACACGTTCATCGTCATGGCCATCATGATCGTGCTGGCCACCCCGCTTGCGCTGATGCGCACACCGGTCGACGTGCTGCCCGCGATCAACATCCCGGTGATCAGCGTGATCTGGAATTACACCGGCTTCTCCGCGACGGAGATGACGAACCGCATCACGTCCGTACATGAACGGATCCTGACGACGACCGTCAACAACATCCAGCACGTCGAATCGACGTCGCTGCCCGGCATCGCGGTCGTGAAGGTGTTCCTGCAACCGGGTGCGAACGTGCAGACGGCGATCGCGCAGACGGTCTCGTCCGCGCAAGCGATCGTGCGGCAGATGCCGCAGGGCGCGACGCCGCCGCTCGTGATCACCTATTCCGCGTCGAGCATTCCGGTGATCCAGCTCGGGCTGTCGAGCAAGACGCTCAGCGAACAGTCGCTCGCCGACATCGCGCTCAACTTCCTGCGCCCGCAACTGATCACGGTGCCGGGCGTGCAGATCCCGTTCCCGTACGGCGGGCGCACGCGCGTGGTCGCGATCGACCTCGATCCGCAGGCGCTGCTCGCGAAGGGCCTCACGCCCGCCGACATCGTCAACGCGGTCAACGCGCAGAATCTCGTGCTGCCGACCGGCACCGCGAAGATGGGCCAGACCGAGTACCGGATCGACACGAACGCGTCGGCCGATACGATCGCCGACATCAACGACCTGCCGGTCCAGACCGTCAACGGCGCGACGACCTACCTGCGCGAGGTGGCGTCGGTACGCGACGGCTTCGCGCCGCAGACCAACGTCGTGCGCCAGAACGGCCAGCGCGGCGTGCTCATCTCGATCCTGAAAAGCGGCGACGCATCGACGCTCAAGGTCGTGTCGGACCTGAAGGCGCTGCTGCCGAAGGTGATCCCGACGCTGCCCGAGGGGCTCGCGATCACGCCGCTGTTCGACCAGTCGGTGTTCGTCGACGCGGCCGTCCAGGGCGTGATCCACGAGGCGCTGATCGCCGCCGTGCTGACCGCGATGATGATCCTGCTGTTCCTCGGCAACTGGCGCAGCACGCTGATCATCGCGATCTCGATCCCGCTGTCGATCTTCACGTCGCTGATCGCGCTGTCCGCGCTCGGCGAGACCATCAACATCATGACGCTCGGCGGGCTCGCGCTCGCGGTCGGCATTCTCGTCGACGATGCAACCGTCACGATCGAGAACATCGAGCGGCATCTGCATCTCGGTACGCTCCGGGCCGCCCCTAGCGTGCCGAGCAGCCCCCTCGGGGGGCAGCGACCGGAGGGAGCGTGGGGGTCGTCGTTCGGCACCAACCTTCACGACGCGATCCTCGAGGGCGCCGGCGAGATCGCGGTGCCCGCGCTCGTGTCGACGCTGTGCATCTGCATCGTGTTCGTGCCGATGTTCTTCCTGACCGGCGTCGCGCGTTTCCTGTTCGTGCCGCTCGCCGAAGCCGTGGTGTTCGCGATGCTGGCGTCCTACGTGCTGTCGCGCACGCTGGTGCCGACGCTTGCGATGCTGCTGTTCCGCCCGCAGCAGGCGAGCACCGGCTCCGGCCATTCCACGTCGCGCTTCGCACGCATTCATCACGCGTTCAACGCAGCGTTCGAACGGCTGCGCGCGTGGTACATCGTGCTGCTCAGCATCCTGCTCGTGCGCCGCCGCTTTTACGCGCTGTGCTTCCTCGGCTTCTGCGTGGCGTCGACGGGCCTCGTGTTCGTGCTCGGCCGCGACTTCTTCCCGAACGCCGATTCCGGCAACATCCGTCTGCACCTGCGCGCGCCGACCGGCTACCGGATCGAGGAAACCGCGCGCCTCGCCGACCAGGTCGAGCGCGTGATCCGCGCCACCGTGCCGCCCGACGAGCTCGGCGCGATCGTCGACAATCTCGGACTGCCGGTGAGCGGCATCAACCTGTCGTACAGCAACGCCGGCACGATCGGCACGCTCGACGGCGAACTGCTGATCGCGCTGAAGCCCGGCCACCGCGCGACCGGCCACTACGTGCAGACGCTGCGCACGCTGCTGCCGCAACGCTTCCCGGGCGTCGAGTTCTTCTTCCAGCCGTCGGACATCATCACGCAGATCCTCAACTTCGGGCAGCCGGCGGCGATCGACGTGCAAGTACTCGGCAACGATCTCGCGAGTAACATGACCATTGCGAGCAGCCTGATGAAAAAGATCAGGCAAATCCCCGGCGCCGTCGACGTGCACGTGCTGCAACGCAATGACGAGCCGACCCTGCTGGCCGACATGGACCGTACGCGCATGCAGCAGCTCAATCTCTCCGCCCAGAACGTCGCGCAGAACATGCTGATCTCGCTGTCGGGAAGTTCGCAGACCACGCCGTCGTTCTGGATCAACCCGCGCACCGGCGTCCAGTACCCGCTGCAGATCCAGACCCCGCAATACAACCTCTCGTCGGTCGACGACCTGCTCGGCACGCCGATCTCGGCCAGCGGCCGCACGGGCATGCCGCTGCAACTGCTCGGCAATCTGGTGCAGGTGCGCAGTGCCGCGAACCCGGCCGTGATCACGCACTTCAACATCCGCCCGGCGATCGACGTGTACGTGAGCGTCGAGGGCCGCGATCTCGGCGCGGTTGCGGGCGAGATCGACCGCATCGTCGCGGACGCGCGCGCGACGTTGCCGCGCGGCACCAGCCTCGCGATGCGCGGCCAGATCGAGACGATGCGCACGTCGTATCTCGGCCTCGGCGCGGGCGTCGCGATGGCGATCGTGCTCGTCTACCTGCTGATCGTCGTCAATTTCCAGTCGTGGCTCGACCCGCTGATCATCGTCAGCGCGATGCCGGCCGCGCTCGCCGGCATCGCATGGATGCTGTTCGTCACGGGCACGCACCTGAGCGTGCCCGCGTTGACGGGCGCGATCATGACGGTCGGCGTCGCGACCGCGAACAGCATTCTCGTCGTGTCGTTCGCGCGGCAACGCCTCGCGGACGGCGCGCCGCCGCTCACGGCCGCGCTGGAGGCCGGCGCGACACGGATCCGGCCGGTGCTGATGACGGCGCTCGCGATGATCATCGGGATGGTGCCGATGGCGCTCGGCCTCGGCGAAGGCGCCGAGCAGAACGCGCCGCTCGGCCGCGCGGTGATCGGCGGGCTGCTGTTCGCGACCGTTTCGACCTTGCTGTTCGTGCCGCTCGTGTTCGGCGGCGTGCATACGCGGCTGGCCCGGCGGCGCGCGCGCCAGGCCGGACACTGACTTTCGCCCCATTACCCGGTTGAATTGGTTGAATTCATGGAAGAGAAACATCACAGCGCCGTCGGCATTCAAGTGGACGAACACGGCATGCACCTGCCGGCGCGCGCGTCGGTGTCGCGACGCGCGCGCATCGTCGCGATCGTGATCGGCGTGCTGCTGGCCGCCGGCGCCGCGCGCACGCTCATCGTCAACGGTCTGAACCGCAACCGGCTCGACGCGGTCGCCGCGCAGAACACGCGCCAGTACGTGAGCGTCGCGCATCCGGTCGACGCGGCCACCGGCGGCAAGCTGACGCTGCCCGGCACGCTGCGCGGCTTCGTCGAGGCGCCGATCTATGCGCGCGCGAGCGGCTACGTGCTGCGCTGGCATGCCGACATCGGCGCGCACGTGAAGCAGGGGCAAACGCTCGCCGAACTCGACACACCGGAACTGAACCAGGAACTGGCGCAGGCCACCGCGCAACGCCAGCAGGCGCAAGCCGCGCTCGCGCTCGCGAAGACGTCGTTCGACCGCGCGCAGCAGTTGCGCCAGCGCGATGCCGTGTCGCAACAGGAGCTCGACGACCGGCAAGGCGCGTTCAACCAGGGCGCCGCGAACCTCGCCGCGGCCGATGCGAACATGCGCCGCCTCACCGAGCTGAAGGGCTTCCAGCGGATCGTCGCGCCGATCGACGGGATCGTCACGCAGCGCAACGTCGACGTCGGCGATCTCGTCAATTCCGGCAACGCGGGCCGCTCGCTGTTTTCGGTCGTGCAGGCCGACCGGCTGCGGCTGTACGTACAGGTGCCGCAGGCGTATGCGCAGCAGGTGAAGGTCGGCCAGCACGTGAGCGTCGCGCAGGCCGAGCTGCCTGGGCGAACGTTCGACGGCACGATCACGCGCACGTCCGAGGCGATCGATGTCGCGACGCGCTCGCTGCAGATCGAGATCACGCTGCCGAACCCGGACGGGCGGCTGCTGCCCGGCGCGTACGTGCAGGCGACGCTGCCGATGACGCCGGTCGGCCGCCTGCAGGTGCCGGCCAATACGCTGTTGTTCCGCGCCGAAGGCCCGACGGTCGCGACCGTCGATGCGAACGGCCATGTGCATCTGAAAGCCGTGACCATCGCGCGCACGATCGGGCAGACGCTCGAAGTCGACGGCCCGCTGACACCGAGCGACCGCCTCGTCGAAAACCCGAGCGACGCGCTCGCGAACGGCGACACGGTCGTCGTGCAGGCGGCGCCGGCCGCGAAGCCGGCATCCGCGGTTGGCGGAGCGAAGTCGTGAGCGCGATGCGCGCGCGCCTGTGCCCGGCCGCGATCGGCGCCGTCGCGATCATCGCGGCGGCCGCCCTCGCCGGCTGCACGGTCGGCCCGGATTACCGGCGCCCGGCCGTCGACACGCCGGCCGCGTGGCGACTCGACCCGGCCGACGCGTACTGGCACCCGGCCGCACCGGCCCGCGCGCCGCTCGATCCGGCCTGGTGGACCGCGTTCGGCGACGCGCAGCTCGACGCGCTGGAAACCGATGCGCTGCGCAACAACCAGAACCTGAAGGCGATGGCCGCGCGCTACGACCAGGCGAAGGCGACGCTCGCATCGGTCGCGTCCGCGCAATATCCGGCCGTCGGCCTGAACGCGAGCGGCCAGCGCTTCAAGATCTCCGCCGACCGGCCGCAGACCAACTACGCGACGAAGAGCATGTCGACCGTGCAGAACGAGATCCAGGTCGGCGCGGCGGTCAGCTACGAACTCGACCTGTTCGGCCGCGTGCGACGCGGCGTCGAAGCCGCGCAGGCCAGCTCCGAGCAGGCGCGCGACGATTTCGCGAATGCGCGTCTCGTGCTGAGTGCCGATCTCGCGTCGAGCTATTTCGCGCTGCGCGAACTCGACACCGAGATCGACGTCGTCAAGCGCTCGATCGAGTTGCAGCAGAAGGCGCTCGACTACGTGAGCGCGCGCCACGACCTCGGCGCGGTGTCGGGCCTCGATCTGTTGCAGCAGCGCGCGCAGCTCGACGCGACGCGCACGCAGGCACAGCTGCTGATCCAGCAGCGCGCGCAGGTCGAAACCGCGATCGCGACGCTGGTCGGCACGCCGGCCCCCGCCTTCTCGCTGCCGCCGCGCGTGGTGCCGATCAACGCGCCCGCGCTGCCGACCGGCATGCCGAGCGACCTGCTGCAACGGCGCCCCGACGTCGCGTCGGCCGAGCGCGCGATGGCCGCCGCGAACGCGCAGATCGGCGTCGCGCGCGCCGCGTATTTCCCGCGCATCGCGCTGTCGCCGGACATCGGCTGGGACGCGACGCGCTTCGCGGGCCTGTTCACCGTGCCGGCGCTGCTGTGGTCGGTCGGCGGGTCGCTCAGCCAGCCGCTGTTCGAAGGCGGCAAGCTGAAGGCCGGCGTCGATTTCGCGCAGGCCGGCTACGTGGCCGCGCAGGCCAGCTACCGGCAGACCGTGCTCACCGCGTTCCAGGAGGTGCAAAATGCGGTGACCGGCCTGTCGGTGCTGGCGCAGGCGGCGCAGCAGGCATCCGCGGCCGTCGATGACGCGCGCAAGCTCGTCTCGCTCGCGCAGGACCGTTACGCGGGCGGCCTGACGCCGTTCATCGACGTGCTGACGGCCCAGCAGCAATTGCTGACGAGCGAGCGCCAGGCCGTGCAGATCCAGGGCCAGCGCGCGGCGCTCGTCGTGTTTCTCGCGAAGGCGCTCGGCGGCGGCTGGGACGGCGGTGCGGCGAACGACCCCGCGCCGTCCGACGTCGCGTCGGCGGCCCCGCAGCGCAGCGCGGGCGTCGGCCCTTGACCCGCCCTTAACCCGGTTACGCGGACAACGAACATGAAAGTACTGATCGTCGAAGACGAACCGAAAGTCGTCGAATACCTGAAGAGCGGCCTGACCGAGGAAGGCTGGGTCGTCGATACCGCGCTCGACGGCGAGGACGGCGCGTGGAAGGCCGTCGAATTCGATTACGACGTGGTCGTGCTCGACGTGATGCTGCCGAAGCTCGACGGCTTCGGCGTGCTGCGTGCGTTGCGCGCGCAGAAGCAGACGCCCGTGATCATGCTGACCGCGCGCGATCGCGTCGACGACCGCGTGCGGGGCTTGCGCGGCGGCGCCGACGACTACCTGACCAAGCCCTTCTCGTTTCTCGAACTGATCGAACGGCTGCGTGCGCTGACGCGCCGCGCGCGCGTGCAGGAATCGACGCTGATCTCGATCGGCGACCTGCGCGTCGACCTGATCGGCCGCCGCGCGACCCGCGACGGCGCGCGGCTCGATCTGACCGCTCAGGAATTCCAGTTGCTCGGCGTGCTCGCGCGGCGCAGCGGCGAGGTGCTGTCGAAAACGACCATCGCCGAACTCGTGTGGGACGTGAACTTCGACAGCAACGCGAACGTCGTCGAGACGGCGATCAAGCGCCTGCGCGCGAAACTCGACGGCCCGTTCGCGGACAAGCTGCTGCACACGATCCGCGGCATGGGCTACGTACTCGAGGCGCGCGAGGAAGGCGACACGGAGAAGCACGCATGAAACGCTCGATCGCCCTGCGCCTGTCGGCGATGTTCGGCATCGTGTCGCTACTCGTGTTCACGCTGGTCGGCTGCGGGCTGTTCGTGATGATGGAGCGCCAACTGCTCGCCGAGCTGCGCGCGACGATCGACACGCGCGCGAAGGTCGCGCAGATGATCGTGTCGCACGCGACCACGGCCGCGCGCGGCCGCCTGATGCAGGAAAAGCTCGCCGACCTCGAACCGCCCGACGGATCGACACGCTATCAGGTCGACAGCCCCGATGCCGATTTCCGCTTCGGCCATCCGGTCGACGGCGTGCCCGACGGCAAACCGTTCGGCGCGTTCCAACAGTACGCCCTCAACAACAGCAGCTACAACGTGATGACGAAGACCGTCGCGATCGCGGGCAGCGGCGAGCGTCCGGACGTGAAGCTGATCGTCGCGTCGTCGTGCGAGCGCACCCAGCGGATGCTGCGCCGTTTCGTGTGGACGCTGGCCGCGCTGATCGCGACGGCCACCGTCATCACGCTGATGCTGAGCCGCGCGGTCGCGCGCTTCGGGCTCGCGCCGCTCGACCGGCTGTCGCAGGACGCCGCAAGCGTGAGCGCGACGAACCGCCGCCAGCGGCTGCACACCGACGCGCTGCCGACCGAGCTGCGCGATCTCGCGACGTCGTTCAACGGCGCGCTCGAACGCATCCAGCAAACCTACGCGCGGCTCGAAGCGTTCAACGCGGACGTCGCGCACGAGCTGCGCACGCCGATCAGCATCCTGATCGGCCAGACCCAGGTCGCGCTGACGAGCCGCGACCGCTCGGTCGAGCGGATGCGCCAGACGCTGCAGTCGAACCTCGAGGAATTCGAGCGGCTGCGCGTGATCATCAACGACATGCTGTTCCTGTCGCGCAGCGACCGCGGCGAACGCGCGACCGACCTGAAGGACGTGTCGCTCGCCGACGAGGTGCGGCGCATGCTCGACTTCCTCGAAATCCCGCTCGACGAGGCGCAATTGCGCGCCGAACTGCACGGCGACGCGCGCGCGGCCGTCGATCCGTCGCTGTTCCGCCGCGCGATGACGAACCTGCTGATCAACGCGATCCAGCATTCGGCGCCCGGCGCGACGCTGAACGTGACGATCGCGCGCCGCGACACGCTCGTCGAGATGGCCGTGTCGAACCCCGGCGAGCCGATCGACCCGGTGCGGCGCTCGCACGTGTTCGAGCGCTTCTACCGGCTCGAGGAAGCGCGCGCGAACAGCAAGGAAAACCACGGGCTCGGGCTGTCGATCGTCAAGGCCGTGGCCGAAATGCACGGCGGCAGCGTGTTCGTCTCGTGCTCGGGCGGCGTCAACACGTTCGGCTTCTCGGTGTCGACGCAACCCTGGTCGGGCGGGCCGCTGCGTCCGGCCGACGCCGTCGGCCCGACCGGTTCCACCGTTCCCGCCGATTCGGCCGATCCGCACGGCCCGCGGCCGGCGCACGCGCCGCGCGCGTTGCACTGACGGCGGCCGCGCGCCGCCGAGGGCAGTTTTCTTCAATACGGGCGAACGCGGCGCCCGTAGTCTCGATGCGACTTTCGACATTTCGCATGGAGACACCTGATGAGCATCCTGGTTTCGATGGCCGCGTTCGCGCTCGCCTCGTCGATCACCCCCGGTCCCGTCAACATCGTCGCGCTCAGCGCGGGCGCACGCCACGGCCTCGGCGCGAGCCTGCGCTACGCGGCCGGCGCGACGCTCGGCTTCGTCGCGCTGTTCCTGCTGATCGGCCTCGGCCTGCACGCGGCGCTCGCGCGCTGGCCGATGCTCACGACGGCCACGCAGTGGTCGGGGATCGCGTTCCTGCTGTACATGGCGCTGCGGCTCGCGCTCGACGACGGCCGGCTGTCGGCCGATCCGGACGTGGCCGGCCCGTCGGCCGCGGCAGGCGCGGCGATGCAGTGGCTCAATCCGAAGGCATGGCTCGCGTGCGTGGCCGCGATGGGTGCGTATGCGGCCGACGGCGATCGCGCGCAGATCTGGCAATTCGCCGCGCTGTATCTGGTGATCTGCTTCGCATCGATCGCATGCTGGGGCTATGCGGGCGCGTCGCTGCGGCACCGGCTCGCGAACGCGCGACGCATGCGTATGTTCAACCGGCTGATGGCGCTGCTGCTCGCGGGCAGTGCGCTGTTTCTGCTCGACGTGTAGCTGGCCGCGGCGGCATTCAGCGCATGGCGCCGCGGTACTGCCCGGGCGTCGCGGCCGCGATCCGCCGGAATGCGCGCTGGAAATGCGCCTGGTCCGCAAAGCCGGCGTCGAGGGCGACTTCGGCGATCGGCCGGCCGCGGCGCAGTTGGGTGCGGCCGTACTGCACGCGTCGGTCAATCAGGAACGCGTGCGGCGTCATCCCGTAGCGCGCATTGAACGCGCGGATCAGGTACGACGGCGACAGGTCGGCCGCCGCGCAGATCGCATCGAGCGTGACGGCCTCGCGGCAATGGCCGGCGATGTAGTCGGCCGCGCGCGCGAGCTTCGCGTTGTCGTCGCCCGGCCGCGGATCGGGCGGTTCGCGATCGAGTGCGCCGTGCAGCGCCGTAAAGAATTCGACCGCCGCACTCTCCTTGCCGAGCGCGTCGATGCCGGGCGACACGAGCGTGCGGTAGAAGCCGCCAAATTGCGCGAACAGATCGCCGCGCTCGGTCAACTTCGGCGAAAAACCCTGAAAATCGCGATTCGGATTGCGGCCCAGCGAGTGCTGCAGCCGCGCGAGCCACGGCACGTCGACATAGACCATCCGGTACGCCCACGCGTCGGGGCCGTACGGGTTGCATGCGTGCACCTGCTCGGGATCGATGATCACGAGCACGCCGCGCCCGACGTGTGCGTGCGTCGCGCCGTTCACGTACGTGCTCGTGCCGCCCACGATCGCGCCCACCGAAAACGTGTCGTGCGTGTGCTTCGCGTAGCAGATCGCGCGCCCGTCGTCGACGGTGCGCGCCTCGATGAACGGCAGCGCGGTATCGCGCCAGAACGGCGACGGTACGGCGGATCGGTTGGCAATGCGGCTCACGCGGCGGGTTCCCGGGGTCGGACGACGAACGCTCACCGTACAAGACTGTGCAGCGCCGCGCAACCGCCCCGTCGGCTTTCGACGTTCGGCGCGATTGCACGCGCGAAAACGATCGTGGGCGCCGTCCTGCCCCGCCGAAGCTTCGACACAAGATGCGGAGCATGTCGCGCTTACGCGGTAACGGCCCACGCTCCCGCTTGCAGGCATGCCGTCTGCTCGGGCGCTCGAGCCGAGAGGATCGGCTTCGCATCGACGCCGCGGACACGCTCGCGAGATGGCCGATCGACCGGAATTTGCCTAAGCTTTGAATTCCGTCCGCCGCGGCACGCGCGGCGGTTCCCGTTCACTCTTCCCCCATCACGCTCATGCAGATCGATCTGAAAGGCAAGACCGCGGTCGTCACCGCTTCCACCGCCGGCATCGGATTCGCGATCGCCGAAGGGCTCGTGCGCGCCGGCGCGCACGTCGTCGTCAACGGCCGCAGCGATGCGTCGGTGCAGTCCGCGCTCGAGCAACTGCGCGACGCCGTGCCCGGCGCAAGCTTCGACGGCGTCGCCGCCGACCTGTCCGACGCGGCCGGCGTCGCGCGCGTCACGCAGCACACGCCGGATGCCGACATTCTCGTCAACAATGCGGGCATCTACGGCCTGAAGGCGTTCTTCGACATCGACGACGCCGAATGGGAGCATTATTTCCAGATCAACGTGATGTCCGGCGTGCGGCTCGCGCGGCACTACCTGAAAGGAATGATCGAACGCAATGCCGGGCGCATCGTGTTCATTTCGTCGGAATCGGGCCTGAACATCCCCGTCGACATGATTCATTACGGGTTCACGAAAACCGCGCAGTTGTCGATCGCTCGCGGCCTCGCGAAGTTCGCGGCCGGAACCCGCGTGACCGTCAATTCGGTGCTGCCGGGGCCAACGATGTCGGAAGGCGTGCGCACGATGCTGAAGGCGCAGGCCGACGAAACGGGCCGCAGCATCGACGACGTTGCAGTGGAATTCGTGCGCAGCGAGCGCGCGAGTTCGATCATCCAGCGGCCGGCGACGACGGAGGAAGTCGCGAACCTGGTCGTGTACGTCTGCTCGCCGCAGGCCTCGGCGACGACCGGCGCGGCGTTGCGCGTCGACGGCGGCGTGGTCGACACGATAGCGTGACGGCAGCATGACGCGCTCGCACTCGCGCGGCGCGCGGCCGCCGCCCTATCGCGACGCGCTCTTGCCCGCCTGAAGCGCGCCCTTGCGATCGGCGTCCATGCAGGTATCGAAGCCGTACTGCGTGACGACGCCGGCCTTGTCGAACACGACGAAGTACGGCCGGTGATCGTTGCCGTGCTCGATGAAGTAGTTGTAGCAGACGCCGCTGCCGTTACGGACCATCCAGACGCTGCGCGGGTTGCCGGCGGCGCGGACGACGTCGGCGCGCGTCGCGCCGTGCCGCGACGCGGCCCGTGCAAGCGGCGTGCGCGAATACGAGAACGGCAACCACGAGTCGAACCACGCACAGCCATGCAACATCAGGCAGCTGGCGGCCAGGGACAGCGTCGCTGCGGGACGGGACATCGAAATCAATCGCATGCTCGGGAAATCTGCTGCGCCATACCGGCGTGATCGAAAGCCCCATGCTACTCGACCTTTGGGTCCGGATCGAAAAGAAATGTAGAGATCTTTATCCGAATCCCTGCGCTTGCGCGCCTGCGTGACGGCCGGATCGTCATCGATCGTCGCAGACGATGCACGCGTGCGCGCATCCGCTCCGCTGCACCGGCCCCGTGCAACGGCATGCGCGATCAGGCAATCCACTCGGCCCACAGCATCGTCAGCACCGTCATCAGCGCAGGCCCGACGAACAGCCCGATCAGGCCGAACGTCTCGGCGCCGCCGAGGATGCCGAACAGCACGAGCAGGAACGGTAGCCGCGTCGACCCGCCGATCAGCACCGGCCGCACGAAATGCTCGGCGACGAACACGACGACGAACCCGAGCGCCGCCACCACGACGGCCCACATGGTTGCCCCCTGCACGAACAGCCAGAGCGCCGCGCCGCAGAACACGACCGGCGCGCAGAACGGCAGCATCGCGGCGACCGCCGTGACGAGCCCGAGCAGCGCCGCGTGCGGCACGCCGGCGAGCGCATAGGCGACGCCGAGCAACGCGCCCTCGCCGAGCCCGACGACGACGAGCCCGGTCACCGTGCCGTACACGGCCGCAACCATGCGTTCGATCAGTTCCGCGCCGTTGCGCCCGAACGCGCGCCGCGCGCCCTGCAGCAGCGCGCCCGACAGCTTGTGGCCGGCGCGCAGGATCACGAACAGCGTGACGAGCATGAAACCGAATTCGAGCAGCACATGCGCGAGCTTCGTGCCGAATTGCCGGCCGAACGCGATGAATTTCTCGCCGTTGACGCCGTGCATCGCGGTGGCCGCATGCAGCGGATGGCCGAGATTGGCCTGCCACCATTCGGTGATCTGCGCGGCGCCGTACGGCAACCGGCCGACCACGTCAGGCAGCGGAATGCCGTTGTCCTGGATCGTGCGCAGCCACTCGCGCAGGTCGTGCGCCTGCGCGATCGCCTGGGTCGTCGCGACGGCCACCGGCAGCACGACGAGCAGCGAAATCGCCGCCGTGATGACGGTCGCGATCAACGTCGGCCGATCGCGGAACAACCGATGCGATTCGAAGCGTTTCAGCAGCGGCCACATCGCGATGGCGATCACGCAGGCCCATGCGATGGCGGGAATGAAGTCGCGGATCACCCACAGCGCGAGCACCAGCAGCGCCGCATACAGCGCGACGCGGGCGATCTGCTGGGCGCGCGGCCGCGCGGCGGAATCGTGAGACGACGGGACATGTGCGCCCATGGCACCTCTGTCGAAATGAAAAAATGGCGGCTCGCCCAGGCAACCGGCCTGGACGAACCGCCATTCTATCCATCGGCGCCGGATCGGCGGCCCGCGCGATGCGCGGGCCACCCGGCGCTACGTCGACGCACCCCGCTCAGGCTGCCTTGTCGGCGATCCGGTAGCGCTCGAGCCAGTGCGCGTACGGCGCGGGCAGCGTCCACGACGGACGCTCGACGCCGAGCTGCTTGGCCGCGTAGTACGGCCAATGCGGGTCGGCCAGGTGCGCACGGCCGACCATCACGAGATCGAGCTGCGCTTGCTCGATCACGCGGTTCGCCAGTTGCGGCGTGTCGATTCCCCACGCGGACGATACCGGCAGCCCAGCCTCGCGGCGCACGCGCTCGGCGATCGGTGCGAGAAACGCCGGGCCCCATGGAATCTGCGCGGCAGGCGTCGAGAAGCCGATCGACACGCTCAGCATGTCGAGCCCTTCCCGCTTCATCCGCTGCGTGAGCGCGATCGACTCGGCGAGCGTTTCTTCGTCGCGGCCGTCGTATTCGATCACGCCCAGGCGTGCGGTCAGCGGCAGATGCTCGGGCCAGACCTTGCGAACCGCCGCAAGCGTGTCGACGAGAAAGCGGCCGCGGTTTTCGGCCGAACCGCCGTATTCGTCGGTGCGCTGGTTCGAATGCACGGAGAAGAAGCTCTGGCCGAGATAGCCGTGCGCGAAGTGCAACTCGAGCCATTCGAACCCGAGGTCGCGCGCACGCTGTGCCGCGGCGACGAAGTCGGCCTGCACGCGGGCGATGTCGTCGTGCGTCATTTCACGCGGCACCTTCGGCAGGTGCGCACCGAACGGCACCGCCGACGGCGCGATGGTCTGCCAGCCGCGCGGATCGCCGTCGGCGATATGGTCGTCGCCTTCCCACGGGCGGTTCGCGCTCGCCTTGCGTCCCGCATGCGCGATCTGGATGCCGGGCACCGCGCCGGCCGCCTTGATCGCCGCGACCGACGGTGCGAACGCGTCGGCCTGCGCGTCGTTCCACAACCCTGCGCAGCCCGGCGTGATGCGCCCTTCCGGCGACACGGCCGTCGCCTCCGCGATCACGAGGCCCGCGCCGCCACGCGCGATGCCGGCCAGATGCACGTGATGCCAGTCGTTGACGACGCCGTCCTCGGCGACGTACTGGCACATCGGCGGCACCGCGATGCGGTTGCGCAGCGTGACATCCTTGAGTTTGAACGGTTCGAACAGGGCAGACATCCACGACTCCTTTGCTTGGTTCTACGAAAACGGCTGGGAATGCGCGGTGCGGGGCGCACGGCGCGACGATACGGGCCGTCGGCGGGCCGGCTGCGCCCGACGACGGCAAGGAAGCGGCGCCGGCCCGGCCGGCGCCATGCGGTTAGCGGTGGCCGAGCTTCGCGAGCAGCGCCTCGGCCGCGGGCGCCGACGACGCGGGGTTCTGCCCGGTGATCAGCAGCCCGTCGGTGACGACATGCGGCGCCCAGTCGGCGCTGCGCTCGAATTCCGCGCCGTTGGTCTTCAGCATGTCCTCGACGAGGAACGGCACGACTTCGGTCAGTTCGACGGCCGCTTCCTCGCTGTTGGTGAAACCTGTCGCGCGCTTGCCGCGCACGACCGACTCGCCGGTCTGCGGGTTCTTCACGTGGCGCAGGACGCCCGGCGCGTGGCAGACCGCCGCGACCGGCTTGCCGGCCGCGAGCATGCGCTCGATCAGGCCGATCGAATGCAGATCCTCGGCGAGATCCCACAGCGGGCCGTGGCCGCCCGGGTAGAACACGGCGTCGTAGTCGTCCGCCGACACCTCGGCCAGCTTGCGCGTCGACGCGAGTTCGGCCTTGGCCGCCGCATCGGCGTCGAAGCGGCGCGTCGCGTCGGTCTGGGCGGCCGGATCGCTGCTCTTCGGGTCGAGCGGCGGCTGGCCGCCCTTCGGCGACGCGAGCGTCAGCTCGATGCCCGCATCCTTGAACGTGTAGTACGGCGCGGCCAGTTCCTCGAGCCAGAAGCCGGTTTTCTTGCCGGTGTCGCCAAGCGCGTCGTGCGAGGTCAGGACAACCAGAATCTTCATGATCGGACACTCCTTCGAAAATGAACGGGGAACGGGGCCGCACGTCGGCACGGCACGCCTGTCGGTTAGTCAGCCAGCAAGCGGCAACGTGCGATCCATTCATCCGCATGCGATACGCGCCTATTAGACCAGTCGTCTAGAAGCGGCCGAAATAAAACGACGGCGTCCCGCTGCATGAACCTGCCAGGAACGTCGCCGCATTCACGAGGACGGATGATATCCCCGGATTAGACCGGTCGTCTAGAAGAACGCGTATTCGCCCCTGCCATCGTCATGGCTTTTGCAACGGGGCGCGCCGTTCGGCATCGCCATCGCTGCCCGGCGCCCTGCCGCGGCGCCGGCCACCGCCGGCTATCCGCGCAACGGACCGTCCGTATCGCCCGCTTCGATTGCCGGCGCTTCGAGCCGCTGATCGCACACGCCGTCGTCCAGCAGCCGCAGCATCAGTTCCGCCAGCGTGCGCCCCGATGCATGCCCGGTCGGCTGCACGACCGCCGTGACGCGATACGGATGCGCGATATCCGACGGCACGCCGTCATAGACGATCAGCGACATGTCCGCGCCCAGACGCAACCCGCTGTCGACGAGCGCGCGAAACGCGCCGCCGCCCGCGATGTTGTTGTCGACCAGCAGCGCGGTCGGCGGCTCGGCGTGCGCGAGCAACGCCCGCGCCGCCTGCAGCCCGCCGTCGTGCGTAAACGGACACTCGACGAGCAGCGCCGGCTGCGTGTCGATGCCGGCTTCGCGCAATGCCGACAGATAACCGGCGCGCCGCTGCGCGGCGAAATTCAGCGTCAGCGGCGCGCTGATCATCGCGATGCGCCGATGCCCGAAGCCGATCAGCCGGCGCACCGCGTCGCGCGCGCCCGCCTCGTTGTCGAAGTCGAACCACGCATACGGGCCGGCGGCCTGCGTGCGGCCGTACGCGACATACGGAAACGCGCTCGCCCGCAGGTACGCGATACGCGGATCGTCCACCAGCGTGCGCGCGACGATCAACCCGTCGACGAGCTTGCCGTCGACGATGCGCCGATAGGTGTCCAGTTCCGCGTTCGGTCGCGCGGACGCGATGATGAAATCGAGATTGCGCTCGGCGAGCCGCTCGGTGATGCCCGCGACGACTTCGCCGAACCGCGGATCGCCGAGATCGCCGGCGCCGAACGGATAGACGATCCCGATCATGTCCGCCCGGCCGGTCGCCAGCCGGCGCGCGGTCGGATCGGCCACGTAACCCATTTCACGCGCGGCCTTCGCCACGCGCTCGCGCGTCGCCTCGCTGACGTCGTCGTAGCCGTTCAACGCACGGCTGACCGTCGTCCGCGACAGACCGAGCGCGTCCGACAGCGCCTTCAGATTCACCTTCACCGTCATTCCTCGCAGTCGCCGATCCGCCCGGCCGCCCGAACACCTGGACGCACCGACCGGGTAATTATTTCCATTTGGTAACGATTACCGTCAAATAAATATCTTTTGCGTTCCAAACCGGTTTGAAATAGCATCCAAACCGGTTTGGACATCGATGCCCACTCAGCCGTTCACTTTCACCTACCCAGGAAACAACGACGAGATGACATACTTTCCCCTTTTCCGCCCGACCGCGGCCAAACGTTTGCTGCTCGCTGGCGGCGCACTCGCCGCCTTCGCGTCCGTCGCGCACGCGCAGTCCGGCGGCACGGGCACGCCGATGCCCACGCCCCATACGCAGCAGGCCTACGATCCCGAAGGCAATTTCACGATGCGCTGGACGCGGGCGGACATCCGCCAGATCGTCGCGCAATCGCATACCGCCGGCGCCGACAAGAATTCGCTGCCGCAAGCACTGACGATGCCGGACATCCCGCAGGATTTCCCGCTGATCAATTCGAACGTGTGGGTGTGGGACACGTGGCCGCTGGCCGACCTGCGCGCGAACCAGCTCAGCTACAAGGGCTGGGAGGTGATCTTCTCGCTCACCGCCGATCCGCACGCCGGCTATACGTTCGACGACCGTCACGTCCACGCCCGCATCGGCTTCTTCTATCGCCGCGCCGGCATCCCCGCGTCGCAACGCCCGGCGAACGGCGGCTGGACCTGGGGCGGCCACCTGTTCCCGGACGGCGCGAGCGCCAAGGTGTTCGGCACCGCGCCGATGACCAACAACGCCGAATGGTCGGGCTCCGCGCGCCTCACGCACGGTGACAACGTCAGCCTCTACTACACCGCGACGTCGTTCAACCGCTCGGCCCCCGGCGGCGCCGACATCACGCCGCCGCAAGCGATCATCACGCGCGCCGACGGCCACATCCACGCCGACGACAAGCACGTGTGGTTCACCGGCTTCGACGATCACAAGGCGCTGCTGGAACCGGACGGCAACTACTACCAGACCGGCCAGCAGAACACCTACTTCTCGTTCCGCGATCCGTTCGTGTTCACCGATCCCGCTCATCCGGGCAAGACCTACATGGTGTTCGAAGGCAACACCGGCGGCCCGCGCGGCGCACGCACCTGTACCGAGGCCGATCTCGGCTATGCGCCGAACGATCCGAACCGGGAAGATCTCAACGCGGTGATGAATTCGGGCGCAGTGTATCAAAAGGCCAACGTCGGCCTTGCGGTCGCGACGAATCCGCAGCTGACCCAGTGGAAGTTCCTGCCGCCGATCCTGTCGGCGAACTGCGTCGACGACCAGACCGAGCGCCCGCAGATCTATCTGAAGGACGGCAAGTACTACCTGTTCACGATCAGCCACCGCACGACGATGGCGGCCGGCGTCGACGGCCCGGACGGCGTATACGGCTTCGTCGGCAACGGCATCCGCAGCGACTTCCTGCCGCTGAACGGCGGCAGCGGCCTCGTGCTCGGCAACCCGACCGACTTCTCCGCACCGGCCGGCGCACCGTATTCGCAAGACCCGAACCAGAACCCGCGCGAATTCCAGTCGTATTCGCACTACGTGATGCCGGGCGGGCTCGTCGAGTCGTTCATCGATGCGATCGGCCCGCGCCGCGGCGGCACGCTCGCGCCGACGGTGAAGGTCAACATCAACGGCACGTCGACGGCGGTCGACCGCACGTATGGGCGCGGCGGCCTGGGCGGCTACGGCGACATCCCGGCGAACCTGCCGGCGACGGGGGGCGGCCACGACGACGGCCCGGGCACCCGCCCGTAACGGCGGCAATCAGGATAACCAACGATAACGATCGTCTCTGAAGGCACGAGGTTCGGGAGGCGCGTATCGCGCGTGTCGCGTGTGCGCCTCCTCTTTTTATTTCGACTTTTCTTTCGACCATCGCGCATGCCGCCGTTGCAGCCGGCCTGCGCCCTCCTTTCCCGCTTCGCCCGACGAAGCGCCCGGCCCCGCATGAAATCGACGTCTTTCCGCTGTTCCGTCCGCCTCGTCCGGCTGCTGCTCGTCTGCATGGCCTGCACGCAGGCCGCCGCCGCGCCATGCCGCACGCCGGCCGAAAACGGCACGCCGCAATGGCGGCCTGCCCTCCACTACACCCCGCAGCGCAACTGGATGAACGACCCGAACGGGCTCGTCTACGAGAACGGCCGCTATCACCTGTTCTATCAGTACAACCCGCTCGGCAACGACTGGGGCAACATGTCGTGGGGCCACGCGATCAGCACCGATCTCGTCCACTGGCGCGAGCAGCCGGTCGCGATGCGCGCGAACGCCACCGAGGAAATCTTCTCCGGCTCGATCGTCGCCGATACCCTGAACACGTCCGGCCTCGGCAAACCGGGCCACACGCCGCTCGTCGCGCTCTATACGAGCGTCTACAAGCCCGGCTCGGGCCACGCACCCGGCATACAGGCCCAGTCGCTCGCGTACAGCCTCGATCGGGGCACGACCTGGCAACCGTACGCGCACAACCCGGTGCTGACGCTCGACCCGGAATCGAAGCAATTTCGCGACCCGAAAGTGTCGTGGTATGCGCCGGGCGGCTACTGGTTGATGACGACGGTCGTCGCCGATGCGCAGGTCGTGAAGCTCTATCGTTCCGACGACCTGATCCACTGGTCGTTCCTGAGCGATTTCACGCTGCCCAACGTGCCGCACGCGGGCGCGCTGTGGGAAATGCCCGATCTCGTCCCGCTGCCGCTCGACGGCGATCCCCGCCGCATCAAGTGGGTGATGATCGTCAACGTGAATCCGTGGTCGATCGCCGGCGGCTCCGGCGCGATGTATTTCGTCGGCGACTTCGACGGCCGCACGTTCGTGCCCGACCGCGTCGCGCCGGGCGGCTCGGATCCCGCGCAATTCCGCTGGGTCGATCACGGCGCCGATTTTTATGCGGCCGGCACGTTCTCCGGCGCGCCCGGCGCCCGACCGGTCGCGATCGCATGGATGAGCAACTGGGATTACGCGGCAAAGGCGCCGACCGCCCCATGGCGCGGCGCGACCACGCTGCCGCGCGAACTGTCGCTGAAGACGATCGACGGCGAGCCGAGACTCGTCGTCGCGGCCGCCGCCGCCTTCGACGCATGGGCCGACGGCCGGCCCGCCGTGCATGAAGGCGACGTCACGGTCGACTCCGCTACCCGGGTGCTGTCGGCCGCCACGCGCGGCGTCGTCCAGCGCATCACGGTGACGATCTCGCCGCAGCGTGCCGCACGTGCGGGGCTGATCGTCCGGCGCTCGGGCGACGGCTCGATCGGCACCCGGATCGTGTACGACACCGCGAAACGTACGCTGACGCTCGACCGCTCGCAATCCGGCGAAGCGAATTTCGCCGGCACGTTCAGCCGCGAGCACATCGTCGATCTGCCGCTCGAACACGGGCAGCTGCGGCTCGAAATCGTCGTCGATCGCGGGTCGGTCGAGGTCTTCGCGAACGGCGGCCGCGTGGCGCTGACGGACCTGATCTTTCCGCCGCTCGATGCGGATCGCGTGGCCGTGTTTGCCGAGCAAGGCCGCGCGACGTTCGCGGGGTTGACGGTGACGCAACTGGAAACCGGTGACGCCGCGCGCGGCGCGTGTGCATCCCGCTAGCGCATGTGACGGGGGCCGCTCGCCCGGCACCGTATCGGCCGGTTGCGGTCCCGCCCGCGTCGCCCCTCAGAGCAAGCCCATCCCGCCCGACGCGATGATTTCCGCGCCGACGATGAACGCGGATTCCGGCGCGCTCAGGTGCAGCACCGTCGACGCGATTTCGTCCGGCGTGCCGAAGCGGCCGATCGGCACGAGGCCCTTGATCTTGTCGGCCGTCTCGTCGAGCGTCGCCACATCGAGCCCGAGCTTGCCGTACAGCGGCGTCTGCACCGGCCCCGGGCTGACCACGTTCACGCGCACGCCATGCGGCAGCAGTTTCCCGTCGCGGGAATGCGCGGCCCGGCCGTCGTCGCGCGAAGCCGCTCGCCCCCTTTAACCGCCGCTGACGCAGGCGACTTCCGGTATGCTGATTCACGCGAAACGACTCGAATCGAGGTAACCACTGCGATGGACATCGCGATCCGCATCGAAGGCCGTCACGACCTGACGGGGCAAATCTTCCGGCAACTGCGCACCGCGATCGTCGACGGGCGTCTCGAAGGCGGCGCGCGGCTGCCGTCGACGCGCGACCTCGCGAAACAGCTCGGCGTGTCGCGCAAGACGACGCTCGACGCATTCGAGCGCCTCGTCGCCGAGGGCTATCTGACCACCCGCGCCGGCGACGGCACGTTCGTCGCCGACGGCCTGGCGCGCGTGCCGCACGCCGCGGCGACGTCGGCGCCGTCGATCGTCGACGAGACGCCGCGCATCGACGCAGTCGATGCGCGTGCGCTGTGGAACGACCTGCCCGATGCGCTCGCGATGCCCGCGCCGCAGGATTCGCCCGGCTTCGACTTTCGCGGCGGCGTGACCGACAAGACGCTGTTCCCGTTCGACGCATGGCGGCGCTGCCTGCATCACGCGCTGCGCCAGCAGGCGCGCGGCCCCGGCCAGTATCACGACCCGGCCGGCGACCCGCAGTTGCGCGGCGCGATCGCGCGCTACGTCGCATTCAGCCGCGCGGTCGCCTGCAGTTGGGACGACGTGCTCGTCACGCAGGGCGCGCAACAGGCGCTCGACCTGCTCGCGCGCGTCGTCGTGCGGCCGGGCGACGTCGTCGCGGTCGAGGATCCCGGCTATCCGCCGGCGCGCGCCGCGTTCGCGTCGCTCGGCGCGACGGTGATCGGCGTGCCGGTCGATGCGCAGGGCCTCGTCACGGAGCGGCTGCCGGACGACGCGCGGCTCGTCTACGTGACGCCGTCGCACCAGTTCCCGCTCGGCATGCCGATGACGCTCGATCGCCGCGTCGCGCTGCTCGAATGGGCGCAGCGCCGCCGCGCGGTGATCATCGAGGACGACTACGACGGCGAATTCCGCTTCGAAGGGCGGCCGGTCGAATCGCTGAAGAGCCTCGACCGCACGGGCCTTGTCGCGTACGTCGGCACGTTCTCGAAGACGATCTTTCCGGAGTTGCGGATCGGCTACGCGATTCCGCCGCGCGCGCTGCGCGGCGCGCTCGCCAAGGCCAAGCAGATCGTCGACTGGCACACGTGCACGCTGACGCAGGCGGCGCTCGCGCGCTTCATGCTCGAAGGCGATTTCGCGCGGCACCTGAAACGCGTGCAGAAGCACTACGACGCGCGTCGCAAGATGCTGATCGCACACTTGCGCGGCAGACTCGCGCCGTGGTTCGACGCGATCGTGCCGACCGCCGGCATCCACCTCGCCGCGCACCTGAAGCCGGGGCTCGACGAAGCGGCGCTGGTCCGCGCGGCGCGGGCGCAGGACCTCGGACTGTACGGGATCTCGGCGTTCCACGTGGGCGTGCCGGTGCGCCCGGGGCTGCTGTTCGGCTACGGTGGAATCGACGTGCCGCGCATCGACACGGCGCTCGCGAAGCTGGCCGGTTTGCTGGACGCCGGCCTCGCGGGCGGGCCGCCACTGGTTACCTGAATTTTCAAGAAATTGGCTATTCAGACAGGCCAGTACGCGTCTTAAAGTAGGTCCTGTCGCGCCACCCCGGCGCTACCCAACCGGAAAGGACCTGCCATGCAACCGCGCCTGAACTTCTATGCCGCCAGCCCGAATGCCATCAAGGTGATGCGCAACGCCGAGGAATTCCTTGCGAAAAGCTCGATCGAGAAACCGCTCGCCGAGCTCGTCCGCCTGCGCGCGTCGCAGATCAACGGCTGCGCGTTCTGCGTCGACATGCATACGACCGACGCGCGCAAGGGCGGCGAAACCGATCGCCGTCTCGCGACCGTCGTCACGTGGCGCGAAACGCCGTTCTTCACCGAGCGCGAACGCGCGGCGCTGGAATGGACCGAGGCGCTGACGCTGGTGGCCAGCAACCATGTGCCCGACGCCGTCTGGGAAGCCGTGAAGCCGCACTTCACCGACGAGGAGCTGTTCGACCTGTCGATGCTGATCGCGACGATCAACTCGTGGAACCGCTTCGCGATCGCGTTCCGCAAGATGCCCGAGTAAGGAGGCGACGATGATCCAGTCCCCGCTCCATCGCGTCGCGCTGTGCACCGGATTCGTGTTCGCCGCGGCGCTGCCGGCCGCCACCCACGCGCACGATGCCGGCGACGGCGTGCACGCGGTCATGCAGCAGGCCGTGCCCGAAGCGCCCGGCAAGCGCGTCGTCGTCGCGACGGTCGACTATGCGCCCGGTCAGGCCTCCGAAGCGCATCGGCATCTCGGCTCGGTGTTCGCCGTCGTGTCGAAGGGCGAAGTGCTGTCGCAGGTGAACGGCGGCCCGCTGCAACGCTATCGCGCCGGCGAAGGCTGGTACGAGCCGCCCGGCTCGCGACATCAGGTGTCGCGCAATGCGAGCGCGACCGAGCCCGCCCAACTCGTCGTGTTCGGGCTGACGGGCGAGCATCAGCCGCTGAAGTCGCCGATCGATCAGTGATCCTGCGGATCGCCGAACGCTCGCGACGTAAACGAAAAAACCGGCTCGAAAGCCGGTTTTTTCATCCCGCATGCCGTGAGCGGCGCTCGCGCGCCGCGCGGCATCAGAAGCGGTGGATCAGGCCGACACCGACGCCGATCTGGTTCTGCTTCGAACCTGCGCCCACGCCGTCACCGATCGACGTGGTCGCCGAGATGATTGCGTTGCCCTTGGTGTTCAGCGTGTTGCCGCTCGCGTGCTGGTAAGCCTCAACCGCGTACAGGCCCGTGCGCTTCGACAGGCTGTAGTACTGCGACAGCGTGACCTGGTGGTACTTGGCCGCGCTGGTGATGCCGTTCGACTGCGTGGCGGCCGTGTACGAGTAGCCTGCCGCGAAGTCCCACTGAGCTGCTGCCTTCCAGTGCAGCACGGCGCCAGCCGTGTTGAAGATGGCCTTGTTCCGGAAGAACGAACCCGTGCCCGGCGTGTACTGGACGTTCGAGTACGACGCCGAAATGTCCCATGCCGGCGTGAACTGATAGCCCGCCGTCACGGCGATCCGCTGCTGCGACTGCGCGGTCGCGTAGCCGTTGTTGATCGACGAAACTGCCGGCTGGTTGCCGTCGCCCGTTGCCGTCAGGCCGTTCTGGACCGTCGAATTCGCGCCCCACACGCCGCCGCCGAGCGTCGAGTTGTTGACCTTCTGGTAGCCGACCGCAATGCCTGCCGGGCCGTTCAGGTACTGGATCGCCGCGCTCCACGTCGAGCCGCGGTTCGTCGCGCCTGCAACGCCGCCGAACGAGTACGAACCGCCGACCGTGAAGCCGTAGAACTTCGGCGACATGTAGACGAGCGAGTTGTTCGCGCGGTAGCTGGTATCCAGCGAGTCGATATCGCCCGGGTGCGCGCCGTAGTAACCGGTCAGCCAGGTCGTCGGGCTGTACGGCGACAGCAGCGTGTAGTACGCGGTGTACTGGCGGCCGGCCGTCAGCGTACCGTACGTGGTGTTGGTCAGACCAACCCATGCCTGACGCGTGAAGATGCCGTTGGTCCACTGCGACGAGCCGTTAGCCGTGTTGACGCCGGCTTCCAACTGGAAAATCGCCTTCGTGCCGCCGCCGAGATCTTCGCTGCCCTTCAGGCCGAAGCGGCTGCCTGCCCACACGCCGGTGGACATCTGCACCTTCGAGTGACCACCCGAGGTTGCACCGACTGCCGACGAGTTGTTCTGCCAAGCCAGACCGTTGTCGACGATACCGTACAGGGTCACGCTGCTCTGGGCGTGGGCGGCGGTAGCGGCTGCGAGACCGACTGCCGTCATGGCGAAAGCGACGCGCTTTTTCATTGATTCTCCGTCCTCAAAGAATGATTTCTTTTCTGGTGTGGTTTTATGACTGACACATGTGCGAGTACATGCCGACGCGATTCTGACGGATTACCAATTGTTTCCCAACATGTGCAGTCGGTCATCGTATGATCGACGCAACGCGCGGGTTCACCAAACGGTTACATGACAGCCCGAAACACTTGTGCGGCGGGCGTCTCCGGCATTTGCCGGTGAAAACCCTAGCTTTACATTTTTACGGGTGCAACGCGACCGTCCGATGTCGTCAGACGCCTTCGGCAATGAAACGTCTTACAAATGCGCGATCGAAGCTGACGCCGCGATTCACGCCGCCGCGCAGGATCGCCGACGTTCATGACAGCCGCATTTCGAAACACGAAATCATGAAAACGTTTTTGTCGGCGTGCCGGTGACGAGACGAGAACGGCCCGACGAATGCGGGCCGGGAGGGGATGCCGGCGCCTGCCGCGCCGGCGATCTTCAGTGCTGTGTCGCGGGGTGCGCGAGCCGCGCGCTCACGGCATCGACGAGCGCGTTCAGGCGCGCGCGGATCGCCGAGTTCGAACCGACCAACGCAAGCGACGCCGCCATGATCCGGTAGATGCGCTTTCTCGGCACCTTGGCCGGCTTCGCCGGGTCGAGCCACGCAACGTGGCCGGCCAGCAGTTCGAGCGTTTCGAGGCCGATCATGATCGGCCACAGGCAGGCGAGCCGCAGCCGCACGAAACGGCGCGGGATCGCGAGCGTATACAGGCATGCGTCGCGATACTGGTCGAGCGCGACACGCAGCAGGTCGACCAGCACGGCGCGCGCGCGCGCCGAAGCCTCCGGCTGCATCAGGTCGGCCACGACGAGCCCGTGCGCGCGCAGCACGTCGTCGGGCAGGTAGCAGCGGCCGATGCGCAGATCCTTCGCGCAGTCGCGCAGGATGTTGGTCATCTGCAGCGCCTTGCCGAAACGGATGCCCTTCTCGCGCATGTCCGGCAGATCCCAGCCGCGCGCGGCGCGCGTGTGCGCGTCCGTCATGTCGGTCCAGAACTCGCCGACGCAGCCCGCGACGAGGTACGTGTAGCGATCGAGCGCATCGCGCGTCGGCAGCGATGCGACCTGCCCCGACTGCTCGTCCGGAAACGTGCGCAGGTCGAATTCCATCCCCGCGGTGAGCGTCGCGACGACCTTGCGGATCGATGCGCGATCGGCCTCCGGCTGCGCGCGCAACAGCGTGAGCATCGGCTCCATCGAGCCGAGCAGCAGGTGTTCGTGCGAATCGGCCTGCATCCGCGTCACGTCCTCGAGCGAACGCGACAGCGCCGCGCCGTCGCCGAGCCGCTCGACGTCGTCGCGCAGGTCGGTCAGCAGCGCCGCACGGCGGTCGGGCGCGACGAGCGCCGTGTCGGCGATCGTGTCGGCCGCGCGCGCAAGCAAATACGCGAGGCCAACCGGGTCGCGCATGCCGTCGGGCAGCACGCGCAGCGTCAGGTAGAAGGAGCGGGAAACGTTCTTCAGCAGCTCGCCGAGGAGATAGGCGGGATCGGTATGGGTCGTCATGGGTCGGGAAAAATCGGCCGGCGCGGGCCCCGGACGCACATGGGCGCCGGGCGCCCGCGCCGGCCCGCGAGTCGCCGCATCGCCGCGCCCGGCGGCGGCGGCCCCGGTGCGGCGATGCAAAATTCCCGCAAGTTTAGTGCATCCGGCGCGCGGGCAGCCTGCGGCGGGCGGATGCCGCGCGGGCAAGCCCGCGCTCGACCGCGCCGGCACGCTCGCCGCCCTCAAAAACAAACGGAAAGGCACAAGTAATACATATGTAATTATTCGATGCGACGATCGCGCTCCGTTCGATCCAGTTCAGCCCGGCGCGCCGCCAGGCCACCGGCGCGAGCGCCCTTTTCCGACTCCGTTTCGAAGGTTCATCGACATGCTCCTCAAGCGCCCGACCTCCCTGCGCTACGTCCCGTTCGCCTGTGCCGCCGCGTTCCTGCTCGCCGCGTGCGGCGGCGACGACGATCTGACGCGCGATCCCACGCAGCCGATTTCCGCGAAGGTCCAGGTGGTCGGCCATCGCGGCGCGAGCGCGCTGCGCCCCGAACACACGCTCGCGTCGTACCGCAAGGCGATCGAGGACGGCGCGGACATCATCGAGCCCGACCTCGTGGCGACGCGCGACGGCGTGCTGGTCGCGCGCCACGAGAACGAGATCTCGGGCACGACGAACGTGTCGACGCTGCCGCAGTTCGCGAGCCGCAAGGCGACCAAGACGATCGACGGCGTGCAGTTGACCGGCTGGTTCACCGAGGATTTCACGCTCGCCGAGCTAAAGACGCTGCGGGCGCGCGAGCGCATTCCGCAGGTGCGCCCCGCCAACACCGCGTACAACGACCAGTTCGAGATCCCGACCTTCGACGAGATCGTCGCGCTCGCGAAACAGATGTCCGCACAGACCGGCCGCACGATCCACCTGTATCCGGAAACCAAGCATCCGACCTACTTCCAGTCGATCGACCTGCCGCTCGAGGACCGCCTCGTCGACGCACTGCTGAAGGATCCGTACACGTCGCGCACGGCGACCGTCTATATCCAGTCGTTCGAAGTCGCGAACCTGAAGACGATCCGCAACCGGATCAAGTCGAGCCAGCCGAACTGGAAGCTCGTGCAGTTGATGGACGAAGCCGGTCAGCGCCCGTACGACTTCGTGAAGGCGAACGACAAGCGCACCTACGGCGATCTGTCGACGCGCGACGGCATGCGCGAAATCGCGACCTATGCGAACGGCGTCGGGCCGTACAAGACGTCGATCATCGCGGTCGCCGCGGACGGCACGCTGCAGCAGCCGACGCCGTACGTGCGCTACGCGCACGAAGCCGGCCTCGTCGTGCATCCGTACACGTTCCGCCCCGAGAACAACTTCCTGCCCGCGTCGCTGAAGGACGGCGGCACGCCGGCCACGCGCAACACGGCCGGCTCGGTGCGCGAGATCCAGGCGTACCTGCGCGCGGGCATCGACGGCTTCTTCACCGACGATCCGGCCGTCGGCCGCACGGCCGTCGATACGTTCGCGCGCTGATACGAAGCGCCCACCCGCATCGCGACCGGACGCCGCGCCCGGTTGCGCCGTGTCGCTCAGATCACGTTGAAGTGGTGCGTGCCGTCCCGCTTCAACTGGTCGACCAGCCCGTATTCCCAGTCGAGATACGCCTGCATCGCCGCCGCCGCGTTGTCGGTGCCTTCGTACGGGCGCCGGTAGCGATCGACGCGCGGCGACGCGAGATGCGTCTCGCCGCTCTCCAGCGGCAGCCCGGCGTCGATCCACGCGGCCGTGCCGCCGGTCAGCACCCGGATGTCGGCCGACGCCGGCAGCAGCGCGCGGGCGTCGTGCGCCGCGAACCGCGCCAGCAGACTCGATCCGCACGTGAACACGTAACGCTTCGCGGGCGGAATCGCCGCCAGCGCGTCGCGCAACTGCGCGCGCACGGCGAACCACGCGCCCGGGACATGACGCTTCACGTAGTTCGCGCTGGCCGTCACGTCGACGATCGCGAGTTCGCCCGGCGCGGCCTCCTTCAGCCAGCCCGCGAGCGTCGCGGGCGACACGTCGGTCGCGGGCGGCGGCGCCGGCACGTCGCGCGGCGGCTGGCCGCGCTCGACGAATGCCGCGGCGCCGGCCGGTTCGACGACGCGCACGTCCCAGCCCATCTGCGCGAGCCACGACGCGGTCATGTCCGCGCGCACGCCGTCGTCGTCGGCCAGCACGATCCGCGCGCCGCGCACGGCCGCGTGATGATCGGTCTCCTGCACGAGCTGGCCGCCCGGCGTGCTCAGGAAGCCCGGCAGGTGGCCGGCTTCGTATTCCTCCGGCGTGCGCACGTCGAAGCGGTACAGCGTGCGGCCCGGTTCGTCGAGCGCCGCGACGTCGGCCAGCGCGATGCGCGGCACGCCGGCGCGCTCGGCCACCGCGCGGGCGGCCCGACGCGCTTCGGCGCGCTGCGTCGCGTCGATCTCGTCCGGAAAACGGCGCGCCGCACCGTGCTCGAGCGTCTGGCCGGCCAGCGTCCAGCCGATCGTGCCGTTGCGCAGCGCGGCGACCGGATTCGGTAGCCCCGCGTTGACGAGCGACTGCGTGCCGATGATGCTGCGCGTGCGGCCCGCGCAGTTGACGATCACCTGCGTCCGCGGGTCGGGCGCGAGCGCGCGCACGCGCAGCACGAGCTCCGCGCCCGGCACGCTCGTCGACGTCGGGATGTTCATCGTCTGGTACTCGTCGAAGCGGCGCGCGTCGACGATCACGACATCGGCTTTCGCGTCGATCAGCGCCTGCACCTCCTGCGCGGACAGCGACGGCGTATGACGCTCGGCCTCGACCCATTCGCCGAACGACTTGCTCGGCACGTTCACGTCGATGAACAGTTCGCCGCCCGCCGCGACCCAGCCCGCGAGGCCGCCGTCGAGCAGCCGCACGTCGGTGTAGCCGAGCCGCGCGAGCGTCGCGGCCGCGCGCGGCGCGAGATCCTCGCCGCCGGCTTCGCCGAACACGACGATCGGCGTGTCGCGGCGGGGAATCCGCGTCCACGCGTCGAGTTCGAGCTTCGACAACGGAAAGTTGGCGGCCCACAGCGGATGGCCCTGTGCGTACGGATCTTCCTCGCGTACGTCGATCAGCGCGATCTCGTCGCGGGCCAGCAGGCGCGCGCGTACGTCCTGGTACGACGCGACGGGAAAGCGGAAGGTGGAATCGGCGGATGGCGTCACGATGTCTCTGTGTCGAATACGTTGAAGTCAGTGAAGAAAGCGGAACGGATCGAGCCTGGCCCTGCCGGCGAGCACCCGCACCGGGCCGCGCGAGCGGGCTTCGCGTCAGGCATTCGAATAGCCCGACACGAACGGCTTCACGGTACCGTCGTCCAGGTACACCGCGCGCTCGACCTTGCCGATGTTCGCGCCGTATACGTGGATGCTGATCGATACGCGGTCGGCGAACGCGTTGGTCACGCGATGCACGTCGCCGATGCGCGGCGACACGGCCTCGACCTCGCCCGGCCGGAGCCGCACGGCGTCGCCCGCGGGCACCGGCTTGCCGGCCGCGTCGAACCGGTACGGCTGCGAGAACTCGCCGCCGCGCAGCATCCCGATCAGCCCCCACACCGTGTGGTCGTGGATCGGCGTCGTCTGGCCGGGCCCCCACACGAAGCTGACGATCGAGAAGCGCTCGTCCGGGTCGAGATGCAGCAGGTACTGCCGGTAGCGCTCGGGATCGGGCTGCGCGAACGCGTCGGGCAACCAGTCGTCGTGTTCGACGAGCGCGGCGAGCAGCGCGCCGCCCTCGTCAAGTATGCGCGCCTCGTCCGCGCCGGACGCGAGCAGCGCATCCAGACCCTCGACGAACGGACGCAGCGGCGTCTGCTGCAACGAAAGCGTACTCATCGGCCGTCTCCTCGAATATGATGCCGAATATGATGGATCGTCATGATGCACCGGAAAGACCATGCAGAACAAACATGAAAATTAGCGATATCGACGCTTTTGCAGCGGTCGTCCGCTGTCAGACCCTGAGCCAGGCCGCGGCCGAGCTCGGGATGACGCAGCCCGCGATCACGCGGCGCGTCCAGAATCTCGAGGAAGCGCTCGGCGTGACGCTGCTCGACCGCAACACGAAGCCGCCGCGCCCGACCGACATCGGCCGGCAGGTGTTCGAGCAATGTCGCGCGATCCTGCGCGAGGTCGACGCGCTGCGCGAACTGACGGCCGGCGAGCAGCCGCCCGCAGGCGAATTCCGGATCGGGCTCACGCAAGGGCTCGGCGAGCTGATGCTGCCGGCGCTCATCGCGGACCTCGCCGCGCAGTGGCCCGCACTCGCGACGCACGTCACGACCGCATGGGGCGGCCAGCTCGTCGAACGCATCGCGCGCCGCGAACTCGATGCGGCGCTGGTCTTCCTCGCGCGCGAAATGGTGCTGCCGGCGCAGGTCGAAGGCGTTCGGTTGCTGGCGACGCGGCTCGTCGCGGTCGGCCGCAAGGGCGACTGGCCGCGCCGAAGCTATCGGCTCGCCGATTGCCACGCGCGCGGCTGGGTGCTCAATCCGGACGGCTGCGGCTTTCGTGCGGGCTTGCGGCGTGCGCTCGACGCGCAAGGCCTGCCGATGCCGGTCACGCTCGATGCGTACGGCCGCGATCTGCAACTGCAAAGCGTTGCAAACGGCGTCGGCCTCGGATTGATGCCGCTGCCGCTCGTCGAACGCAGCCCGTTGCGCGACGCGCTCGACATCGTGCCGCTCGCCGATTTCAAGCCGCAGATCGACCTGTGGCTGCTGCGCCGGCACGATGCGGCCCGCTTCGATGCGCCGCTCGCGGCCGTCGCCGCGCATGCGCGCACGGCATTCGCGCTGCCCGAGCAATCGCACGACAAGGCCGCGTGACGCGGCCGCGCGGCGCCCGCGTCGCGTCGCGCCGTCGCCCCGCGCGGCAACCCGCACCGGCTCACGCATCATGTCGGCCGCGTTCGCCCCCGTTGCGTGACGTGGCGTCCGCGTCCGCGTTCGCTCCCCCGCGCGTCGCCGCATCGAGCACCGCCCGCCCCGCCGCCACCGCGATCGCATCGTCCTGCGGCGTATGCACGCGACTGCACAGCACGTCGCGATAGTGGCGTTCGAGCGGATTGCCGCGGCTCAGCCCGTGATTGCCCGACAGCTTCAGCGCCTGCTCGACCGTCCGGATCGCCTGCTCGGTCACGGTGCGCTTGACGAGGCCGCTGGTCGTCGCCGAAGGCGCGTTGCCCGCATCGGTGCGCGCGATGTGATCGTCGAGCAGCACGCGATTCGTGTGCAGCCAGCCCTCGATTTCGCCGACCGCTTCCTGTACGCGCGGCAGCGTCGCGAGCGGTGCACCGAGCCCGCTCGGGGCGCGCGTCGTCGCGAATTCGACCAGCCAGTCGCGCGACGCGCGCGCGACCGCGTCGTACAGGCTGCCGAGCAGTGCGACCATCCACGCCTGCTGGTCCGCCTGCGCGTCGGCATCCGCGTGCGTGGCAGCCGACACGGCCCATGCGTCCGGCGCGCGCACGTCGACCGCGTGATCGGCCGGCAGCGGCACGTCGTCGAATACGACTTCATGGCTTCCGGATGCGCGCAGGCCGAGGTGATTCCAGCTTTCGATCACGCGGATGCGATCGCCGTCGGTATCGCGGTCGCGCGGCACGAGAAACACGCCGACGCGCGGTGCCGGTTCGTCGGTGCGCGCCCACACGGCCAGCCAGCGCAGCGCCGGAATCCCGGTGCTGTAGAGCTTGTGGCCCGACAGCCGCCAGCCGTCGGCAACGCGGCGCGCAACGGTCGCCGGCAGCCCGCCGCGCGACGGCGAACCGAGCGCGGGCTCGACGCGCAACGCATTGATCAACGCACCGTGCTCGACCGCGCTGTCGAACACCGCGCGCCGCACCTGGGCCGGCCAGCGGTTGTCGGCGCGGCCGAGCGCGCGATGCTGCAGATACGTCATCGTCAGCACCAGCGCGGTCGCCGGATCGGCCCGCGCGACGGCGGCGACGATCCGGCTCGCCCGCGCAAGCGTCGCCCCGGCGCCGCCATGCTCGCGCGGCACGACCTGCGCGATCAGCCCGGCACGATGCAGCCGCGCGAAATTCTCGTGCGGAAAGCGGCCTTCGACGTCGTTGCGGGCCGCATCGGCGGCGAGTTCGGGGGCGAGGCGCTCGAGCAGCGCGGCAACGCGCGCGTCGCTCGTCTCGTCGGCGGCTTCGGCGGCGGCAAGCAGGACGTGCAGTGCAGGCTGCCGTGACGGCGAGGAAGCGGCAAGGCTGGCGGACATCGAAACGGATTCCCTGGGTAGTTCGAACACGGCGGCGTAAAACGACAGCGGCGGCAAAGCCTGCGCCAACGCGCGCCCCATCATTCGCGAGCCCACAGCGTATGCGCAACGCATGCGGCCCCAAACCATGCAAATCTGATATTCAAATCGGGATTGATTATTTCCATTCCGCATGATCCCGGCGTTAACCTGCGCTCCATTCCTGCCCGGCCGCGCGCCGGGAACGTCCCTGCACCGGAGACCCAGATGAGCGTCGAATTCATCGGCATGATCCAGAGCCAGAAGCAGTCGGAAATCCACCCGGCGTCCGGCCCGGCGGTCGATCCCGACTATGTGCGCGACTTTGCCCGCGCCCACGAAACGGCCGGCTTCGACCGGATTCTCGTGCCGCACCATTCGACCGGCCCGTCAGCGACGCTGACGATCGCGTTCGCGGCGGCCGCGACCGAGCGCATTCATTTCATGCTCGCGCATCGTCCGGGCTTCACCGCGCCGACGCTCGCCGCGCGGCAGATCGCGACGCTCGACCAGTTCAGCCGCGGCCGGCTCGCCGTGCACTTCATCTCCGGCGGCTCGGACAGCGAGCAGCAGCGCGACGGCGATTTCCTCGATCACGACGCGCGCTACGCACGCACCGACGAATACCTCGGCATCCTGCGGCGGATCTGGACGGAAACGCAGCCGTTCGATCACGACGGCACGCATTACCGTTTCAAGCAGGGCTTCTCGGAAGTGAAGCCGTTCCAGCAGCCGCACGTGCCGATCTATTTCGGCGGCGCGTCGGAAGCCGCGCTCGCGGTGGCCGGCAAGCACGCGGACGTCTATGCGCTGTGGGGCGAATCGCTCGACCAGGTGCGCGACCTGACGACGCGCGTGCGTGCCGAAGCCGCGAAGCACGGCCGCCAGGTGCGCTTCTCCGTGTCGTTCCGGCCGATCCTCGCGGCGACCGAGGACGAAGCGTGGGCGCGTGCGCACCGCATCCTCGACGAAACGCGCCGGCTGCGCGAGGCGGCCGGTCTCGGCGCCGGCGGCCCGCAACAGAGCGAAGGCGCGCGCCGCCTGCTCGCCGCGGCCGAGCGCGGCTCGCGCGTCGACAAGCGGCTGTGGACCGAGATCGCGAAGCTCACCGGCGCGCGCTCGAATTCGACGGCGCTCGTCGGCACGCCCGAACAGGTCGCCGACGCGCTGCTCGACTACTACGACCTCGGCGTGACGACCTTCCTGATCCGCGGCTTCGATCCGCTGGACGATGCGATCGACTACGGCCGCGAACTGATTCCGCGCGTGCGCAGCGCCGTCGCCGCCCGCGACGCGGCGCGCCGTGCCGCCTGAGATGGAGCGATACGCGATCATGTCCGCCGTCCTTTCCTCGCCCGAGCGCACCGCATCGGGCCTCGTGCTCGCCGACACCCCGCGCCAGCACTTCTGGTTCGATCCGCCCGCGCCGCGCGTCGACGTGGCCGCCGAGCGCCGCCACCGGCAGGAGCGGCTCGCGGCCGCGTTCCGCCTGTTCGCGCGCTTCGGCTTCGCGTCGGGCCTCGCCGGCCACATCACCGCGCGCGATCCGGAGCTGCCCGATCATTTCTGGGTGAACCCGCTCGGCGTGCATTTCTCGCAGATCAAGGTGTCCGACCTGCTGCTCGTCAACGCGCGCGGCGAAACCGCGATCGGCAAGCGGCCGCTGAACAAGGCCGCGTTCGCGATCCATGCGGCGATCCACGAAGCCCATCCGCACGTCGTCGCCGCCGCGCACACGCATTCGACGTACGGCAAGGCGTGGTCGACGCTCGGCCGCCCGCTCGATCCGCTCACGCAGGACGCCTGCGTGTTCTACGAAGACCACGCGCTGTTCGACGACTTCACGGGGATGGTCGTCGACACCAGCGAAGGCGCACGGATCGCCGATGCGTTCGCGAAGCCGGACGGCACCACGCACAAGGGCGTGATCCTGAAGAACCACGGCATCCTGACGGCCGGCCCGACGGTCGAGGCCGCCGCATGGTGGTACATCGCGCTCGACAACGCCGCGCACACGCAGCTGCTGGCTGAAGCGGCCGGCACGCCGCAGCCGATCGATCACGAAACCGCGCGCCACACGCACGGCCAGATCGGCGGCCCCGACGGCGCGCTGCATGCGTTCGACAGCCTGTTCGCACGCGTCGTCGCCGACGAACCCGACCTGCTCGACTGAGCCGCTCTCGCGCCACACCGGAGACCAGACCATGACAGAAACCACCGCACCCATACCCGCCGACGCGCACGACGACCAACGCCGCCGGCTGCTGCGCGCGGCCGGCGCCGCCGCGCTCGCCGTGCCGGCGATCACGCTCGGCCGCAAGGCCTGGTCCGCGCCGCCGCTGAAGAAACTCACGTTCGCGTGGAACCAGAACGCGTTCTGCCTGACGCCGATCGTCGTCGCGCAGGAGCGCGGCTTCTTCGAGAAAAACGGGCTGAAAGTCGAGCTGATCAACTACAGCGGCTCGACCGACCAGTTGCTCGAATCGATCGCAACCGGCAAGGCCGATGCGGCGGTCGGGATGATCCACCGCTGGCTGAAGCCGCTCGAAGCCGGCTTCGACGTGAAGATCATCGGCAGCTCGCACGGCGGCTGCGTGCGGCTGCTCGGCGCGAAGGCGGCCGGCGTCACGACGTTGCAGGCGCTCAAGGGCAAGACGGTCGGCGTCAGCGATCTCGCCGCGCCCGGCAAGCACTTCTTCTCGATCCTGCTCGCGAAGAACGGCATCGATCCCGAACGCGACGTCACGTGGCGGCAGTATCCGGCCGACCTGCTCGGCGTCGCGGTCGACAAGGGCGAAATCCATGCGATCGCCGACGGCGACCCGAATCTCTACCTGCTCGAAAAGCGCAGCAACGGCGCGTATACCGAACTCGCGACCAACCTGTCCGGCGAATACGCGCGCAAGGTGTGCTGCGTGATCGGCGCGCGCGGCGACCTCGTGCGCAACGACCGGCCGTCGGCCGCCGCGCTCGCGTGCTCGATCGTGCAGGCCACCGAATTCACGCACGACAACCCGAACGAGGCCGCGAAGGTGTTCGCGAAGTATTCGCCGAAGATCAGCCCCGAGGATCTGCGCAAGCTGTACGCGACGCTCACCTACACGCATCACCCGACCAACGTCGACCTGCAGCAGGAAATCGCGTTCTATGCGGACGATTTCCGCCGCATCAGCGTATTGAAGAAGAGCACGGACCCGCAGCGCTTCGCGCAGCAGGTCTATGCCAACGTACTGGGGTAGCGCGATGTCGACGATCGAACATGCTTCCGCCGCATCGGCATCGGCATCGGCCGGCGGCGCCGCCCACGCCGACGCTACCGCGCGCGCGGCCTGCACGGCCTGCGACGCCGCGCCGGCCGCCGACGCCCGGCGCGAACGCATCTGGCCGACCGGGATCGCCGCCGCGCTCGCGTGGGTCGCGCTCGGCGCGTTCACGCAACTGTGGCCGAACCGGATCGTCGGCTTCAGCGACTGGGCGTACACCGACACGTTCGGCACGGCCGCGTGGACGATCGCCGCGCTGCTGCTCGCCGCCGCGACGCTCGGTCATCTCGTGGCCGCGACCCGCACGCGGCTCGCGCGGGTGCGACCGGCCGGCCCGTGGCTCGTCGCACTGCCGCTCGTGCTCGCCGCGTGGGAAATCGTCACCGCGAAAACCGGCTGGCTGCCGACGCCGTTCTTCGCGCCGCCGCAGGCACTGATCGAGGTCTACGTCGACGACTGGCCGCGCCTCGCCGGCAGCGCCGGCAACACGCTGAAGCTGCTCGCGCTCGGCTTCGCGTACGGCGTCACGGTAGGTTTCGCGGTGGGCGTGTCGATCGGCTGGTCGCGCCGGATCGGCTACTGGGTGCATCCGGTGCTGCGCGTGCTCGGCCCGGTGCCGGCCACCGCGCTGCTGCCGCTCACGTTCTACTTCTTTCCGTCGAGCTATTCGGCCGCCGCGTTCCTGATCGCGCTGTCGACGGGCTTCCCGGTCGCCGTCCTCACGTGGTCGGGCGTCGCGAGCGTCAACCGTCAGTACTACGACGTTGCGCGCACGCTCGGCGCGAACGCGCGCTTCCTCGTGCTGCGCGTCGCGATTCCGGCCGCGCTGCCGCACGTGTTCGTCGGCATTTTCATGGGGCTGAGCGCGTCGTTCACGGTGCTGGTCGTCGCCGAGATGATGGGCGTCAAGTCGGGTCTCGGCTGGTACCTGAGCTGGGCGCAGGGCTGGGCGTCGTACGTGAACATGTATGCGGCGCTGCTCGTGATGGCGCTGCTGTTTTCCGGGTTGATCGCGCTGCTGTTCGCGGTGCGCGACCGTGTGCTCGCGTGGCAGAAAGGAACCGTCAAATGGTAAGCGCCGCTGTACTCGAACCGTCCGCGGCCGCCGCGCCCGCCGTCACGACGCCGCGCGGCGCGCGCATCGACATCCGCCGCGTGAGCCATGCGTTCGACGGCCCCGGCGGCGCGCTGCCGGTGCTCGACGACGTGTCGCTGTCGGTCGCGGCCGGCGAATTCGTCGCCCTGCTCGGCCCGAGCGGCTGCGGGAAATCGACGCTGCTGCGCCTCGTCGCCGGGCTCGACGCCGCGCGGCAAGGCACGATCGCGCAGGACGGCGTGCCGATCGAGCGCCCCGATACGTCGCGTATCGTCGTGTTCCAGGACCCGACGCTGTACCCGTGGCGGCGCGTGCGCGCGAACGTCGCGCTCGGCCTCGAAGCGCGCGGCGTGGCGCGCACCGCGCAGCATCGCGTCGACGATGCGCTCGCGCGCGTCGGGCTGCAGGACTTCGCGAACGTGTTTCCGCATCAGTTGTCGGGCGGGATGGCGCAGCGCGTCGCGCTCGCGCGCGCGCTCGTCAACGATCCGCGCCTGCTGATTCTCGACGAACCGCTCGGCAAGCTCGATTCGCTGACGCGGCTCACGATGCAGGCCGAGCTGACCGCCCTGTGGCAACGCGACGGCTTCTCCGCGCTGCTCGTCACGCACGACGTGGAAGAAGCGCTGTTCCTCGCGCAGCGCGTAATCGTGTTCGGGCCACGCCCGGCACGGATCGTCGCCGAACTGCGCGTCGACCTGCCCTACCCGCGCCATCGCGGCGACCCGCGCCTCGCCGAATTGCGCCACGACGCGCTGCGGCATCTCGGGCTCGATGCGAGCTGGTAGATGCCCGGCGCCGTTCGACGTTTGGCTGCGGCACGCCGCGGACGCGCGCGATGAACGCGCCGCCGTTCGCCGACTGGGCCATTGCGTTCCTGCAATTGCTGTATCGCGCGCAAATCGCGTTGGCGCGCGTGCTGCACGCGATCGGCCTGACCGGCGACGCCGACGGCCAGGCGGCGTGGCCGTGGGCACACCGCATCGCGCTCGAAACGCTGCGCATCGACGCGGGGCTCACGCGGCAGCTCGCGTTCGCCGGCGGCGCGACGGCACTGGCCGTCGTGCTCGCCTGCCTCGCGCTGGCTGCGCGCAAGCGGCGTGTCGCGACGGCCATCGCCGCGCTGGCCGTCGCATGGTTCGCGCCGTGGCCGCCCGCTTCGCTGTGGCTCGCGCCTGCCGTGCCGACGAGTTTCCAGCGCGATCCCGCGCCGTTTTCGGTCGCGAACGTGATGCGCGGCGCCCACCTGTATACGCAACATTGCGCGGCCTGCCACGGCGCGGACGGACGTGGCGAAGGGCCGCTCGCGGCCACGCTCGCGCACTGGCCGCCGACCTTCGCCGGCGCGCTGCTCGCGCGTCGGCTCGACGGCGAACTGTTCTGGCGCGTACGCCACGGCACGCAGGACGCGCACGGCGCGTCGACGATGCCCGGCTTCGCGGCCACGCTCGGTCCACAGGACACATGGGCCATGCTCGCCTACCTGAAAGCGCTGGCAGCCGGTAGCGGCGCGCGGGCGGAAGGCGCGTGGCCGGTGCCCGTCCCGCTGCCGGCACTCGACGTACGGTGCGGCGACGCCGCGCCTCAGGCGCTCGAACGCTGGCGCGACGGCCAGCGCGTGCGCGTCGTCGCGCTCGCGGCGGGCGCGACGCCACCGCCGGAAGACGCGCGCTGGCAGACCTTGCTCGTCGCCGAACCCGGCGCGCCTGTGCCGTCGTCGGTCGACTCGCGTGCGAACTGCGTCGCGACGACAGCCGATGCGTGGCTCGCGTTCGCGACGATTGCCGGCGTCCCGCCCGATGCGCTCGGCGGCACGCAACTGCTTGCCGATCGACGCGGCTGGCTGCGGGCGCGTGCGTTGCCCGGCAGCGCCGGCTGGTCGGATGCCGACCTGCTGTGCCGCTCGGATGCGGCGGCCCGACCGGCCGCGCGCGCCACGGGCGGCGACGCACTGACCGCGCTGCTGCTGCGCGTCGACGCGGAACCCGTGCGCGACGTACAGGCCGGGCTTGCGCATTGAACTCACGAATCCTTCCTTCGACAGAAATTCACGATGAATCCGACTCGACGCCACTTCCTCGCCCAGGCGAGCGCCCTTGCCACGATCGCCGCCGCGCCGGCTACCCTGCGCGCGCAATCGGGCGCCCGCCCGCTGCTGCGCGCCGGCGACCAGAAAGGCGGGCTGCGTGCGTTGCTCGAAGCGGCCGGCGAATTGAACGGCCTCGCGTACGACATCGCATGGACCGAATTCCCCGCGGCCGCGCCGCTCGCCGAAGCGCTGAACGCGGCCGCCGTCGACTGCGGGCCGATCGGCGATGCGCCGGTGATCTTCGCGCTCGCATCGGGCGCCCGCATCAAGGTGATCGGCGCGAACCGCTCCGATCCGTACGGCACGGCCGTGCTCGTGCGCCCCGACGCCGCGCTCAAGGGCGCTGCCGACCTGAAGGGCAAGCGGATCGGCACCACGCGCGGCTCGATCGGCCATTTCGTGACGCTGAAGGCGCTCGATGCGGCCGGCCTGCCGCCGGATGCCGTGTCGTTCCGCTTCCTGCCGCCGGCCGACACGATGCTTGCGCTCGCAACCGGTTCGATCGACGCGTGGGCGACCTGGGAGCCCTATACCGCGCTCGCCGAAACGAGCGGCCGCGCGCGTGTGCTGGTCAACGGCCGCGGGCTGTGGTCGGGCCTCAGCTATGTCGCGGCGACCGAAGCGGCCATCGCCGCGAAACGCGACGTGCTGCGCGATTTCCTGCAGCGTGTCGTGCGTGCGCAAGCGTGGTCGTACCGGCATGCGGACGCGTATTCGGCGGCGCTCGCGCGCATCATCGGCATTCCGCCGGCCGCCGCGAAGCTGCAGTTCGAGCGGCGCGGCACGCGCTGGCTGCCGATCGACGCAGCGGTGATCGCCGAACAGCAGCGCACGGCCGACTTCTACCTGAGGGCCGGGCTGCTGCGCCAGCCGCTCGACGTGCGCACGACCTTCGATGCAGGCTTCCCGCTCGCCTGACGGGCGCGTGGCGGCGCGCAGCCGTCAAACGGCTCCGGCACGATCTGGCACAATCTCGATTCGATCACCCCGCCTTCAGCCAGCGTCATGCCAGCCATCGCCGAACTCTTCGTCTACCCGATCAAATCCTGCGCCGGCGTCGCGCTGACGCGCGCGCAACTGTTCGAAACGGGCCTCGCCTACGATCGCCACTGGCTGATCACCGATCCGCACGGGCAAATGCTCACGCAGCGCACGCACCCGCGCCTCGCGCTGATCCGCCCGACACTCGACGACGATGCGCTCGTGCTGAACGCGCCGGGCATGCCGGCACTGCGCACGCCGCTCGATGGCGACGCGACGCCCGCCACGCCGAAGATGGCCGCGACCGTGTGGCGCGACACCGTCGACGCGATCGACACGGGCGCCGAAACGGCCGCATGGCTCACCGAATTCCTCGGCGTGCCGACGAAGCTCGCGCGCTTCGCCGCCGACGCCCGACGCGATTGCGACCGCAAGTGGACCGGCGAGATCGATACGCATACGCAGTTCGCGGACGCTTATCCGCTGCTGGTGATCGGCCAGTCGTCGCTCGACGACCTGAACGCGCGGCTTGCCGCCAAAGGCGCGCCGGCGATCCCGATGAACCGCTTCCGGCCGAACGTCGTCGTGTCGGATCTCGATGCGTACGAAGAGGATTTCGTCGAGCACCTCGACACCGGCGGCGACACGCCGGTGCGGCTGCGGCTCGTGAAGCTGTGCACACGCTGCCCGATGCCGACGATCGACCAGGCCACCGGCGCGCCCAATCCCGAATGGCCGCACGAGCCGACCGACACGATGCAGACCTATCGCGCGAACCCGAACTACGGCGGTGCGCTGACGTTCGGCATCAATGCGATCGTCGTCGAGGGTGCGGGCGCGTGGCTCGAAATCGGCCAGCCGGTCGAAGCGGAGATCGGCTTCGGCGACTGAGCCGGATCGCTAGGACCTGTTCCGGCCAATAACGGGCTTGCGCCGGCCCGTTCCCTGCGCGTGCCGTATCGTCGTGCGCCGTCACGCCGCGCGCGGCATCGCATCGCTCGTCGCCGCCGGCAGCCGGATCGTTACGACCAGCCCGCCGCCGCCCGCATCGGCGAGCGTCACGCTGCCCTGATGCACGCGCGCGATTTCCCGCACGATCGACAGCCCGAGCCCCGTCCCTTCGACCGTCTGCGTCTTGCTGCCGCGATGGAAGCGCTCGAACACCGCGTCGCGCTCGTCGGCCGGAATACCCGGCCCGTTGTCGATCACGTCGAGCCGCGCGTCGCCACCGTCGCGCGAGACGCGGACCGTGATCACCGCATGGTCGCCCGCATAGCGGATCGCGTTGTCGATCAGGTTGCCGATCATCTCGCCGAGCAGGTCGGCCTGCCCGTTCACGTCGACATCGGCCTCGTGCTCGAAGCCGAGATCGATGTCGCGCGCGCGTGCGACGGGCGACCAGTCGAGCGTCACGCTGCGTGCGAGCCGGTGCAGCGGGACCGGCTTGTGCGCGACCGCATGACCGCTGTCCGAATCGAGCCGCGACAGCGACAGCAATTGCTGGACGATCTTCGCGGCCTGCCGCACCGCGCCGTTCGCGCGGCGCAAGTGCACGTTCGCGCGCGGCTGTTCGTCGGGCCGCAACGCAAGCTCGACGCCCGCCTGCACGGCCGCGAGCGGCGTCTTCAGTTGATGGGCCGCATCGGCGAAGAAGCGGCGCCGCGCCACCTGCATCCGCTGCGTGCGGCCGATGTACTGGTTGATCGAATCGACGAGCGGCGCGAGTTCGCTCGGCATCGCGCCCGTGTCGAGCGGCGTCGTGTCGTCCTCGCTGCGCGCGGCAACCGTGGCCGACAGCCGGTTCAGCGGCCGCAGCCCGCGCCCGACGCCGAGCCACACGATCCCGAGCGCCAGCACGACGAGCAGCCCTTCCTGCAGCAGCGACCCGATCAGGATCTCGCGCGCGAGCGCCTGACGCGCCTCGATCGTCTCGCCGACCATCACCCACACGATGCGCGACTGCGCGGTCGGCACGTCGTGCACCGGGATGCGCAGCGCGGCCATCCGCAACTGTTCGCCGCGATACACGACGTCGTAGTAGCGCGTGACGAACGGCGCGCCGTCGCCCGCATCGCGCCCCTGCGGCAGCGGCAGGTCCGGATAGCCGGTGACCGTGCGGCCGTCGCCCTCGCGGATCAGGTAGTAGATCTTGCCGCCGTCGCTCGATTCGAGCATCTCGAGCGCGAGATACGGCAGGTCGACCTCGATCTCGCCGTCGTTGAGCCGCACGCCTTCGCGGATCGACTTCAGCGACGACGACAGCGTCCGGTCGAACGCGACGTGCGCGGCGCTCATCGCGCGCTGGTACGTGAGCCACGAGTCGAGCGCGAGCAGGCCGAGCAGCGGCAGCAGCAGCCACAGCGCGACCTGCGCGCGCAGGTTCGGGCGGGTCATCGTGCCTCCCGCCGGGCCGCTCCGAGCGGCGTGGCGGCGCATTCGCGGCGCATCGCCGAGCGCAAAGCTGTCGATGCGGAGTTGGCGCCTCTGGCGCTTACTCCGGTCCCATGCAAAACCGTCGATCCGGAGTCGCGCTTCAGCGCGTACCTCGGTCCCATGCGAAACACGCGAGCAGGCGCGCAGTTCATTCGGTCCTCTGCGCCTTCGCTTCGAGCAGATAGCCGAGCCCGCGCAGCGTGACGATCGCCACGCCGCTGTTCTCCAGCTTTTTCCTCAGCCGGTACACGTAGATTTCGATGGCATCGGCGTTCACCGATTCGTCGAGCCCGAAGATCTTCTCCGACAGCGTGTCCTTGTTGATCGCGCGGCCGTTGCGCAGGATCAGCACCTCGAGCACCGAGCGCTCGCGCGGCGTGAGCGACAGCGGCTCGCCCGCGAGATGAAAGCCGCGGTCGATACTGTCGTACGAAAGCGGCCCGCATTCGACGCGCGAATGCTCGTGGCCGAGGCTGCGCCGGATCAGCGCGCGGGCGCGCGCCTCCAGTTCGGTCAGCTCGAACGGCTTCGCGAGATAGTCGTCGGCGCCGAGATCGAGCCCCTTCACGCGATCCTCGACCGAGCCGTGCGCGGTGAGGATCAGCACCGGCACCGGGTTGCGGCGCGCACGCAGCCGCCGCAGCACCTCCAGCCCGTCGAGCTTCGGCAGGCCGAGATCGAGGATCACCAGCGCGTAATCCTGCGTGCGCAGCACGTGGTCCGCCGCCTCGCCGTCGGCCATGTGATCGACCGCGAAGCGCGCGGCGCTCAGCGCGTCGTTCAGCGACTGGGCCAGGTTCGGGTTGTCTTCGACGAGCAGCACACGCATGGGGATTCCGGTAAGGTCAGCGACAGCCCGCTACATTACATGATCCTTTCCGTCTCCACGCCTCGCGCAAACACGGGTTGCGCGATGCCGCGAACCCGCCGCCTGCGGTGCCGGCGGCCCCGTTCCGCGCTCAGCGCTCGGCGGCGGGCCGGTTGCGCGCCGCGATGCGCGCATCGCCAGTCGCGCCGCGCTCGCGCAAACCGGCCACCACCGCGACGAACGCGACGCTCGCGCCGCCCGTGACGACGATCATCGGATGCGCGGTGCCGTCCGACAGCCACGCCAGCACGCCGCCGCACGCGGCCGTGATCGCCATCTGGATAAAGAAGAACAGCCCCGACGCCGTGCCGGCGATCTTCGTGTACGGCTGCATCACCGCGAACTGGCAGGCCGGAATCGCGATCCCGACCGCGATCATCACGACGAACATCGGCGCGACGAGGGCCGGCACCGAAGCCGGGGCGATCGCGCCGCCGATCCACAGTCCGGCGGCGCCGACCAGATTGACGGCCGCCGCCGCCGCGACGACCGAATCGGCTGTCCGGCGCGCGCCGGCCCGCGCGAACGCACTCGACCCGATCAGGTAGCCGAGCACGGTCACGCCGAAGATCGCCGCATAGACCGGCCCGGACACGCCGATTTGCCGCTGGAACAGCGTCGACGATTCCGCGATGAACGGATAGTACGTGCAGTAGGCAAAGCCGATGGCAAGCGAATAGCGCAGGAACCGCCGCTCGCGCAGCAGGCCGGCATAGGTCCGCAGCAGTCCGGCGCCGGCTGGCGGCCGCGCAGCGCGCTCGCGGGTCTCGGGCAGATAGCGCAGCACCATCGCGGTCGCGATCAGCCCGGCCGCCGCCAGCCAGCCGAACACGCCGCGCCAGCCGAGCCACTCGGCGATCGCGCTGCCGGCCAGCGGCGCGACCACCGGCGACAGCGCCATGCCGGCCGAAAGATGGCCGAGCATCGTGGCCTGCGTCGCGGCCGGAAAGCGCTCGCGCACGATCACGCGGCCGATCACGGTGCCGCTGCAGCCGCCCAGCGCCTGGAACACGCGCGCGACGATCAGCGTCGAGATGCTGGTCGCCCCTGCGCAGGCGACGCTCGCGACGACGTACACGCACAGGCCGCCGAGCAGCACCGGGCGGCGGCCATAGCGGTCGGACAACGGCCCCGACACCAGCATCGACAACGCATATCCGGCCATGTAGAGAGTCAGCGTGAGCTGCAACTGCGCATCGGTGCCGTGCAGCGCGTCCGCCATCGTGGGCAGCGACGGCAGGTACGCATCGATCGTGACGCGCGGCAGGCACACGACGAGCATCAACAGGAACAGCCAGCCCCATCGGGGTAATGAACGCGTCTTCATGCGGTAAGTCCGTTTCGGTCGGATGGGTGGGTCGACAGCAATCTAAGGCGAAAGTGATATAAGCTGAAGGACCATTAAATTGACCATCGACTGGACCACTATGCCGCGAGGCAAAGCCGCGATTCCGCTTGACCTGCCACGCCCGGTCGGGCTGTCGGGCGGCAGCCCGCAGTCGAAGCAGGCATGCATCGCCGACACGATTCGCGACGCGATCCTGAAGCGCCTGCTGCCCGGCGACGGCCCGCTGCCATCGAGCCGGACGCTGGCCGCGCGCTGGGATGTCGCGCGCGGCACCGTCGAAGCGGCGTACGACATCCTGTGCGCCGAGGGCTACATCACCCGCACGCGGGGATCCGGAACGCGCGCGTGCGCGGTCGTGCCGGACAGCTATCTGCGCGCGGCCGCGCAATCGGGCGACGGCGGTCCGCGTGCGGTCCCGCTCGCCATGCCGGCCGCCGCGGCCGAGCCCGAGCCCGAGCAGGGCGTGCGTCCCGGTGTCCCGTTCGTCGCGCGGCTCGCCGACCCCGGCCTGCTGCCGATGCAGCACTGGAAGAAGGCGCTCGGCGCCAGCCTGCTTGCCGCGACCGCGGACGATCTCGGCGCGACGCCGGCACAGGGCGTCGAAAGCCTGCGCATCGAAATCGCCGCGTACCTGCGGGAATACCGCGGCATCCCGTGCGAGGCCGGCGACATCGTCATCACGACCGGCATCCGCCATTCGATCGACCTCGTCGCACGCACGCTGCTCGCGCCCGGCACGACGGTGCTGATGGAAGATCCCGGCTATGCGTCGGCGTGGCAGATCTTCACGATCGCGGGCGCGACCGTGATCGACGTGCCGGTCGATCGGGAAGGCATCGACACCGCATCGCTGGATCGCTATCCCGATGCGCGCGCCGCTTACGTGACACCGGCCCATCAGGCGCCGCTCGGCGTCACGATGTCGGTATCGCGCCGGCTCGAACTGCTCGACTGGGCGCAGCGCAACCGCGCGTGGGTCATTGAGGACGACTACGACGGCGAATTCAGCTACCAGACCGCCCCGCTCCCTGCGCTGAAAGCGCTCGACGCGTGCGATCGCGTGATCTACTGCGGGTCGTTCAACAAGACGCTGTTCTCCGGGTTGCGCATCGGCTTCATGGTCGTGCCGGCGGAACTGCGGCCGGCGCTGTCCGCCGTGTGGCATGCGACCGCCCGCTCGGTTGGCGCAGCGCCGCAACTCGCGCTGGCCCGTTTCATCGGCCACGGCGATTTCACGAAGCACCTGCGCGCCGCCCGCCACGCGTACCGCCAGCGGCGCGACATCGTGCTCGACCAGTTGGCGAAGCATGCCGGCGGCCGGTACACGGTGTCCGGCGAGCACGCCGGCTTTCATTTCGTGCTGTGGCTGCCGCCTGGCATGGACGAAGCAGCCTGTGTCGCGCAGGCCCGCGCGGCCGGCGTCGCGTTGCAGCCGATCCGCGGCTTCTGTCGAAGCGCCCGGTGCGAAGCGGGCGTCGTCGTCGGATATGCCGCGCTGACGGCCGCGCACGCGCGGCATGGCGGCCGCCTCCTCGGACAACTGCTGGCCACGCCCGCGTAGCCCGCACGCCTCTCCCTTTCAAGCGTTGCCGCGCGCCGCAAACCCGCGGCGGCGGCCGCTTCGACCTCGGGAAATCCATGACATGAACGGCGCGATTGTGAACGGAAATGAAAGCGGGCTGAAAGTGCCGCGCAATTACCATCCGCTGCACTCGAACAACACATAAGCGTAACTGGAGGAAGACATGCCGTTTGCACCGAAGCACCTCGCCGCCGCGCTGGCGGTCGTTCTGGGCACTGCCGCCGGCAGCGCCGTCGCGCAGGTTCCGGCCGGCTACCCGGGGAACTACCAGGGCGTGATCGACGCCGCGAAGAAGGAAGGCAAGCTGATCGTCTACTCGACGACCGACACGGGCCTCGTGCGTCCGCTGATCAAGGACTTCGAAAGCCTGTACGGCGTGAAGGTCGAGTACAACGACATGAACAGCACCGAGCTGTACAACCGCTACATCAGCGAGAACGCGGCGAGCAGCACGAGCGCCGACGTGCTGTGGAGCTCGGCGATGGACCTGCAGGTCAAGCTCGTCAACGACGGCCTGATGGCGTCCTACGATTCGCCGGAAAGCCCGAACGTGCCGCAATGGGCGCAGTACCAGAAGCAGGCGTACGGCACGACGTTCGAGCCGCTCGCGATCGTCTACAACAAGCGCCTGATTCCCGAGAACGAAGTACCGACGACGCGCGCCGACCTGATCAAGCTCCTCACCACGCAAGCGGACAAGTTCAAGGGCAAGGTCACGACCTATGACATCGAGAAATCGGGCGTCGGCTTCAACTACCTGACGCAGGACGCCCACGTGAACGAGAAGGTCACGTGGGAACTCGTGAAGGCGATCGGCGCGACCGGCCCGAAGCTGCAGTCGAGCACGGGCGCGATGATGGAGCGCATCTCGTCGGGCGAGAACCTGATCGGCTACAACATCATCGGTTCGTATGCGTATGCCAAGGCGAAGAAGGACAAGTCGATCGGCTACGTGTTTCCGAAGGACTACACGCAGGTCGTGAGCCGCCTCACCACCGTATCGAAGAAGGCGAAGAACCCGAACGCCGCGAAGCTGTGGGTCGACTACCTGCTGTCGAAGCGCGGCCAGACGCTGATCGCGAACCAGGCGAACCTGTACGCGATCCGCGCGGACGTGACCGGCGAAACGTCGGCCGCGAGCCTCACGAAGGAACTCGGCGATTCGCTGAAGCCGATCCAGATCGGCACCGGCCTGCTCGTCTATCTCGATCAGTCGAAGCGCCTCGCGTTCCTGAAGCAATGGCAGCAGGCGATCAAGCGCTGAGCCGCTGACCTCGGGCCGCCCGCCGCACGTCGCGCGGGCGCCTCCTTCCCCTTACCGACTTCCTTGAGGCGGCCATCCGGATGGCCGCAGGGGCGAACTCATGCTTTCAACCAGCACACGCGGCACGGCACCGGCCGTTCCGCCCGCCACCGGCCCGCGCGACGCGATTCCCGCGCTGCCGGTCAGCAGCCTGCAGCCGCTCGCCGGCATGCTGCGCTGGATCGTCGTCGCGGTACTGACCGTCGCGGTCGCGCTGCCGCTCGGCTTCATCCTGTTCCAGAGCCTGCTGTCCGCGCCGTTCTTCGACGCGAACAAAACGCTCGGCGTCGAAGGCTTCCGTTTCATCTTCAGCGATCCCGACTTCTGGTCGGCCGTGAAGAACTCGTTCGTCATCGCCGGCGGGATGCTGTTCATCTCGATCCCGCTCGGCGGCATCCTCGCGTTCCTGATGGTGCGCACCGACCTGCCCGGCCGCCGCTGGCTCGAACCGCTGCTGCTCACGCCGGTGTTCGTGTCGCCGATGGTGCTCGCGTTCGGCTACGTGGTCGCGGCCGGCCCGGTCGGCTTCTACTCGGTGTGGTTCAAGGAGTTGTTCGGGGTGCAGAACGTGCCCTGGAACGTCTATTCGATCTTCGCGATCACGGTGATCGTCGGCCTCACGCACGTGCCCCACGTGTACCTGTATTCGTCGGCCGCGCTGCGCAACCTCGGCTCGGACGTCGAGGAAGCCGCGCGCGTGACGGGCGCCCGGCCGTTCCGCGTCGCGCTCGACGTGAGCCTGCCGATGACGATGCCCGCGCTGCTGTTCGCCGGCGTGCTGGTGTTCTTCCTCGGCTTCGAGGTGTTCGGGCTGCCGCTCGTGCTCGGTGACCCGGAGGGCCACCTCGTGCTCGCGACCTACCTGTACAAGCTGACCAACAAGCTCGGCGTGCCGTCGTATCACCTGATGGCCGCGGTCGCCGTGTGCATCGTCGCGATCACGTTCCCGCTCGTGCTGCTGCAGCGCCGCCTGCTGAAGACCGCGAACCGCTTCGTCACCGTGAAGGGCAAGGCCGGCCGCGCGACGGTGCTGCCGCTCGGCGTATGGCGCTGGGTCGCGCTTGCGATCGTCGCGCTGTGGCTGTTGCTGACCGTGATCGTGCCGATCTCGGGCATCGTGCTGCGTGCGTTCGTGACCAACTGGGGCGAAGGCGTCGCGCTCGCCGAGGTGCTGACGCTGTCGAATTTCATCGAGCTGTTCGAGCAGGACAATCTGGTGCGCGCCATCGTCAATACACTTGGCATCGGCGTGATCGGCGGCGCGCTCGCGATCGGCTTCTACTCGCTCGTCGCGTTCGCCGGCCACCGCCGCCCCGACTGGGCGACCAGGCTGCTCGACTATCTCGTGCTGCTGCCGCGTGCGGTGCCGGGACTGCTCGCCGGCCTCGCGTTCCTGTGGATCTTCCTGTTCGTGCCCGGCCTGCGCGAGCTGAAGAATTCGATGTGGAGCATCTGGATCGCGTACACGGTCGTGTGGCTCGCGTACGGGATGCGGCTCATCCAGAGCGCGCTGCTGCAGGTCGGCCCCGAGCTCGAGGAAGCCGGCCGCAGCGTCGGCGCGACGCGCAGCCGCGTGTCGCTCGACGTGACGCTGCCGCTCGTGCGCTTCGGCCTGCTCGCCGCGTGGCTGCTGATCTTCATGATCTTCGAGCGCGAATACTCGACCGCCGTCTACCTGCTGTCGCCCGGCACCGAAGTGATCGGCGCGCTGCTCGTGTCGCTGTGGGCGACCGGCGCCGTCGACCAGGTCGCCGCGCTCTCTGTCATCAACATCGCGATGGTCGGCGCCGGTCTCGGCGTGGCCCTGCGCTTCGGAGTGAAACTTCATGGATAAGCTCATCGTCGACGATCTGCACCTCAGCTACGGCGCCAACCCGATCCTCAAGGGCGTGTCGTTCGAACTGAAGGCCGGCGAAGTCGTGTGCCTGCTCGGCGCGTCGGGCAGCGGCAAGACCACGCTGCTGCGCGCGGTGGCCGGGCTCGAACAGCCGTCCGACGGCCGCATCCAGCTCGACGATCGCGTGTTCTTCGACGGCGCGCAACGCGTCGACCTGCCGGTCGAACAACGCTCGCTCGGCCTCGTATTCCAGTCCTACGCGCTGTGGCCGCACCGCACCGTCGCCGACAACGTCGGGTACGGCCTCAAGCTGCGGCGTGTGGCGCCGGCCGAACAGAAGCGCCGCGTGCAGACCGCACTCGACCAGCTCGGCCTCGGCCATCTCGCAGAACGCTTTCCGCATCAACTGTCGGGCGGCCAGCAGCAGCGCGTCGCGATCGCCCGCGCGCTCGTCTACAACCCGCCGGTGATCCTGCTCGACGAGCCGCTGTCGAACCTCGACGCGAAGCTGCGCGAGGAAGCGCGTGCGTGGCTGCGCGAGCTGATCGTGTCGCTCGGGCTGTCGGCCCTGTGCGTGACGCACGACCAGACCGAAGCGATGGCGATGTCCGACCGCATCCTGCTGCTGCGCAACGGCCGCATCGAGCAGGAAGGCACGCCGGCCGAGCTGTACGGCGCGCCGCGCTCGCTGTACACCGCCGAATTCATGGGCAGCAACAACCGCATCGATGCGCGCGTCGCCGCGATCGACGGCGAATGCGTGACGCTCGCGGGCGACGGCTGGGAGCTGCGCGCCGTCGCCCGCGACACGCTCGCGCCGGGTCAGGACGCTCAGGCCGTGATCCGCCTCGAACGCGTGCAGGTCGCCGACGGCCCGGGCGCGAACCGGCTGCAGGCCGACCTCGTCACGTCGATGTATCTCGGCGACCGCTGGGAATACCTGTTCCATTGCGGCGAGATGCGCCTGCGTGCGTTCGGCCATGTGCCGCGCGCGGCCGGCAAGCACTGGATCGAATTCCCGACCAACGACTGCTGGGCGTTCGCGAAAGCGGGCTGACCCGATCGCGGCGGCCCATGTGCCGCCGCGCATGCAGTCAGGCACGCATCCGTTGCGGCCTCGCATCGGCGAACCCGTCATGGCGTTCGCCGATGGCGCGCCGAATACCGGTTTTCCGTTTCACCCCACCCAGAACAAACCAAGGAGACACCGTCAAAATGAAGTCACGCGCAGAACGTTCGATTCGAACAGTAGTCCTCACCGGTTCGGCCGCGGCGGCCTGTATCGCCGCGCCGGCCGTGCACGCGCAGTCGTCGGTCACGATATACGGGATCATGGACGCCGGCATCGAATTCACCAACCACGCGGCGCCGGAAGGCGGCAATTCGGTCAAGCTCAAGTCGGGCAACAAGAACACATCGCGCTGGGGCTTGCGCGGCGTCGAGGATCTCGGCGGCGGGCTGAAGGCCGTGTTCCGCCTCGAAAGCGGGATCGATCTCGCGAACGGCGCGTTCGACGACGGCCCGGACTCGATCTTCGCGCGCCGCGCGACGGTCGGCCTGAAGAGCAAATGGGGCGAACTGACGCTCGGCCGCAACTACACCGTCACCTACGACTACATGCTGCCGTTCGACCCGATGGGCTACGCGCAGAACTACTCGTGGGCCTCGTCGTCGATGGCGACGGGCGGCCGCAAGGACGGCATGTTCACGCGCTCGTCGAACGCGGTGCGCTACGACGGCGAATTCAGCGGCTTCAAGTTCGGCGCGCTGTACGGCTTCGGCAACGTGCCGGGCAGCATGAAAACCAGCTCGAAATACGATTTCGCGGTCGGTTACGAGACCGGCCCGTTCGCGGCGGTCGTCACGTTCGACCGGCAGAACGGCGCGGCCGACAGCGTCACGCCGGTCGATACCGTCAACTACGTTCAGGGCATCCATGCCGGCCTGAGCTACGACTTCGGCAACCTGAAAACGATGGCCGGCTATCGAAATTATCGGCGCACGTATCACACGACGGCCGCAAACCAGTTGAGCGACATGTATTGGCTCGGTGGGTCGTACCAGTTCACGCCGACGTTCTCGCTGATCGCGGCCGTTTATCACCAGAACATCAAGGGCGGCAGCGACGCCGATCCGACGCTGGTGTCGATGCGCGCGAACTACGCGCTCTCGAAGCGGACGGTGCTGTACGCGGCCGGCGCGTTCGCGATCGCGAAACACGACCAGAAGGTCGGCGTGTCGCGCGATTTCGCGGGGTATGGAACCACGCAGGTCGGGGTCACGGCGGGGATTCAGCAGCGGTTCTGATCGTTGCGACGTGACGGCGGGCGGCGGCACGTATAGCCGCCCGCCTCCATTCGGTGTGACGCCGGTCCTCGTGCGCCGTTACGCATCATCCTGCGCCTGTTCATGTGCACAACACGGAATCACATACGCACGAAGCACGGTCGACTACGGCAACATAGCCTTGAATCGATCGAACAGTGTAGGCGGTAGTTTGATCTCTCCATCGCTATCAACGGCGGCATCAAATATCAAGGAATCCTTAGTCCATATCAGTCGGACGGAATCCGGGTACTCGTAAGTCCGCTCGGCAAGCAATCGCATGTCGGATGTCCGATAGAGTCGCAAAAGAATGCGGTCCCCAGCCAGGTAGGTGTATTGCGCCGTGTAGCGCCCCCCATCGCTTCTGGAGAGCTCGGTATCAAACTGCGTCGCTCGTGCACGTACGTGCGCATCCTGATAGTAAGAACCGGCGCAACCCAAAAAAGCGACAACTGCCACACCAAAACCGAGCGCTTTCATTCCCGATTTCATTCGGACAGCGCGCCCATCCTGGTGTGCAAGGCTGTATAAGACAACGATCGACACGCACACCGCGATTCCGAACAGCGCGATTGCTGCAAGCGCAACCATGCCCGGCCCTTGCATGGCAGTCGCCAATCCGTTCATTCGAAGTACACCGTTATGGGTTTGTCCAGCATGATCGACCTATAGTCGGAAAATATGATGAAATCGCCACCTCGATGGTGTCTGATTTGCCAGTCTCGGAACGAGCGATTCCGAACCGGATAGTAAACTTTCCCTGGCTCATAGAGGTTTGCGACCGTACTGCCGGACACGACGGGAAAATCAAACCACGGCTGATCTGCAAGATTCGCTGCGGTGTAGCTTGGCACGATGCCCTTCCCCTTGGCAGACGATGGCCCTTTGCACGCCCGTCGCCGTTACTCGCCCCGCATCGTGAACACCGGACGCACGAGGCTGCTCGTATCGCCCCAATGTTCGCCGACGTCCGACAGCGGCACCGTGCGCGTGTCGATCGCGAGGCCCGCCGGCCCGGCCGCTTCGAATACGCCGCGCACCGACGCCAGCAAGCGCGGCAGCGACACGCTGCCGATCCCGCTACCCATCAGTTCGATCGCGGTCGCCCGCAGCACGGCGCCCGGCAGCAGCACGTCCGCGCCGCCGATCGAGCCGATCTGCACGAAACGCAGCCGGCGGCCATCGGGCGTCGCCTTCGCGCCGGCAACCAGCAGGGTCTGCGCGCTGGCCCCCCACAGATAATCGAGCACGACATCCACGCCCGCGCGGAAATGCGGCTCGAGCGCTCGCGCCAGATGCGCGTCGTCCTGCTGCAGCGACACCACGGCGTCCGCGCCGGCATTCAGCAACGCCTGCAACGCGGCCGCGTTGCGGCCGGTCGCGACGACCTTCGCCGCGCCGAGATGCTTCGCGATCCGCACCGCGAGCCGCCCCGACGTGCCCGTCGCGCCATTGACGAGCACCGTCTCGCCCGCGACGAGCCGCGCGCGTTCGGTCAGCGCCGCCCACGACGACATCCCCGGAATCGCGATCGCCGCGGCCGTGACGTCGTCGAGCGCGTCCGGCAGCGACACGCACTGCGTATCGGGCACGATCGTGCGTTCGGCCATCGCGCCGAACGGCGCCGGGGCACCGAAGAAGTAGACGCGCCGACCGTCGTCGAGACGCCCGACGCCGTCGACACCGACGACGAACGGATAGCGGCGGTCCGACGAGTAATGCGTGCCGGCCGCGCGCCCCTGCGCGAGCCGGCTCAACGCCGACGCCGTCACGTCGATCAGACGGTGGCCCGGCATCGCGCCGGGAGCGTCGAATTCCGTATGAACGGGACGCTCGCCGGCACCCGTTACGACTGCTGCTTTCATGGTGGTTCCTTCAATTCTGGAAGATGGGTCTTTACCGGGCATCGAGCCATGCGCGCAGCGCGGGATCGCGTACTTCCAGCACGTCGAACAGGCCGAGCGCACGCAGCGCAGGCAACGCGTCGATCGCATCGGCCTCCGCACGCGCCCGCTCCGCCGGCGCGGCATTCGGATCGGTCAACACCCGTGCGTTGACCAGAAACGCACCAACGGTCCCCTTGCGAATCGTCGTTCCGCCGGCATCGACCCGGTCGGCATGGTCGGGAAGCATCTGTTCGGCTCGCATCGCGTCTTGCTCCGGTTGTCATCGATGGACGCAGTGTAGGCGTGCGAATCCGTCCAATCTCCGGTATAACGGCCATTCGATACCGATATCCGGCCATGTCCGATCCGCTCCTGCCCGCCCGCTTCGTCACGTCCGACGACGGCCCGTTCGTGGTCGCCGCCGTCCTGTCGCAACGCGACCCGCGCATCACCGCGCCGCATTCGCATGCGCGCGGCCAGCTCGTCGGCGCGCTGAGCGGCCTGGTAACGATCGGCCTCGACGACCAGGAGTGGGTCGTGCCGGCGATCCATGCGATCTGGATCCCGCCGCATTGCCGGCATTCGTTGCGCTCGTTCGGGCCCATTTCCGGCTGGTCGGCGTTCGTCGCCGAAGCCCGCTGCGCGGCGCTGCCGGCGACGCCGCGCGCGATCCGCACGACGCCGCTGCTGCGCGAAGCCGTGCAGCGCGCGGCAAGTTGGGGCGATGGCGAGCTGGATGCCGCACAGGCCCGGATCGCCGACGTGATCCTCGATGAAATCGCGGCATCGGAAGCCGAGGCGCTGGGCCTGGTCCGGCCGCGGGATCCGCGCCTCGTGAAGATCACCGATGCGCTGGCCGCGGATCTCGCGAACGACCGGCGGCTGGAGGAATGGGCCGAATGGGCCGGCATCGGCGCACGGACGATGAGCCGCCGCTTCGTCGCCGAGACGGGGCTGACGTTCGCGCAGTGGCGTCAGCAGGCGCGACTGCTGCGGGCGCTGGAGCGCATTGCCGACGGTGCGCCGGTGACGACGATCGCGCTCGATCTCGGGTACGACAACGTGAGCGCGTTCATCGACATGTTCCGGCGCGCGCTGGGAACGACACCGGGACGGTATATGGAGGCGGGACGAAGCGCGAACGGATAGGCGCGGCCATGCGCGGGCACGAAGCCGCGTGGCGAAACGCCGCGGGCGGCACACGACCACCGCCTGCCGCCGCGTCAATACGTGCCGTCGCCCTGCTTCGCGGCGGCGTCGCCGCTCCTTTTGAACTGCGCGGCGAGCCGCTCCGCGCTCCGCGCCAGTAGCGTCGTATCGACGCCGACCGCGACGAACAGCGCCCCCGCGTCCAGATAGCGCCGCGCGGCCGCCTCATCCGCGCTCAGAATCCCCGGCGCCTTGCCGGCCGCCTTGATCGCGCGAATCGCACCGTCGATCGCGGCCTGCACGGCCGGGTGCCCGGGATGGCCGAGATGACCGAGATCGGCCGCCAGATCGGCCGGCCCGATGAATACGCCGTCCACGCCGTCGACCTGCGCGATCGCATCGATCGCGTCGAGCCCCGCGCGCGTCTCGACCTGCACGAGCACGGCCATCTCGTCGTTCGCGCGATGCAGGTACTCGCCGACGCGATTCCACCGCGACGCCCGCGCCAGCGCGCTGCCGACGCCGCGCATGCCGTGCGGCGGGTAACGCGTCGCGGCCACCGCCGCACGCGCTTCGTCCGCACTCTGCACCATCGGCACGAGCAGCGTCTGCGCGCCGAGATCGAGCACCTGCTTGACGATCACCGGATCGTTCCACGGCACGCGCACGACCGGATGCGACGGATACGGCGCGATCGCCTGCAGTTGCGCGAGGATCGTCGGCACCGTGTTCGGCGCATGCTCGCCGTCGATCAGCAGCCAGTCGAAACCGGCGCCCGCGACCACTTCGGCGCTGTATGGATTCGCGAGGCCGAGCCACAACCCGATCTGCGCATCGCCGCGCGCGAGCGCGGCCTTGAAGACATTCGACGAAATCTGCATCGTTCGCTCAACTCATTCGAAGTAGCACTGGATCGTCCCGAGCGGGCCGTAATCGACGCTGAACGTATCGCCCGAACGCGCGGCGCACGGCCGCGTGAACGACCCGCCCAGCACGATCTGCCCCGGCTCCAGCGCAACGTCGAAGCGCGACAGCCGGTTCGCGAGCCACGCGACGCCGTTCGCCGGATGGTTCAGCACGCCGGCCGCGACACCGGTTTCCTCGACCACGCCGTTGCGCGACATGATCGCCGCCACCCAGCGCAAATCGACGTCCTGCGGGCGCACCGGCCGGCCGCCGATCACGACGCCCGCGTTCGCCGCGTTGTCGGCGATCGTGTCGAATACCTTGCGCGGCCGCTTCGTATCGGGGTCGATCGACTGGCTGCGCGCGTCGATGATCTCGAGCGCCGGCACGACGTAATCGACCGCGTCGTACACGTCGAAGATCGTGCAGTTCGGGCCGGTGAGCCGCTTGCCGAGCACGAATGCGAGCTCGACCTCGACGCGCGGCACGATGAAGCGGCTAGTTGGAATCGTGCCGCCGTCTTCGAAAAACATGTCGTCGAGCAGCGCGCCGTAGTCGGGTTCGTCGATCTGCGACGTGTTCTGCATCGCCTTCGACGTGAGGCCGATCTTGTGCCCCTTCAGCGTGCGGCCTTCCGCGAGCTTGAGGGCCACCCACGCACGCTGGATCGCATACGCGTCGTCGATCGTGATGTCGGGATGGTCGAGCGAGATCTGGCGGATCTGCGTGCGCGCGCGTTCGGCGTCGTGCAGACGGTGCGCGAGCTGGTCGATGATGGCGGGTTCGAGCATGGTCGGATCGGGAATGGAGTTCAGCCGGCCCGCTTGTAGCGGGCGTGAATGTTGTTGTGCTTGTACGAGCCGCTTTCGCTGAACTCGGTCAGTTCCATCGACAGCGCAAGGTAGCGTGTCGCGTACAACTCGGCGAAATGCACCTTGATCGCGTCGAACAGCGCGTCGCACGCGGCCTTTTTCTGCGCGTCGGTGCGGCCCGCGCCGATCTTCAGCGTCACGTGGACGAACGCGTCGTCCTCCGTGCCGTCGGCGACGCAGTAGTCGCGCAGCTCGATCGCGCGCGAACGGATGCCGCCGGTCGGGAACACGCCGCCCTGTGCGATCAGCGTCGCGTTGATCGTGCGCAGCAGCACGGGAATGCGTGCGTCGTCGCGGATGTTCGCGGTGTATTCGACGACGATGTGTGGCATGGCAGGTCTCCGGTCGGATTCGAATGCGTGGCGGGCGGTAACGCTCAGGGCAGCGGGAAGATCGCGTTGATCTGCCCGGTGCCCGAGCTCGCGAAATAGTCGGTGACGATCTCGACGGGCCGATCGTAACGATCCCAGCCGAGCAGCCCGAGCAGCATCGCCGTGTCGTGCATGCCGCCTTCGCCGTGGCAATGCACGTTGTACTCCGGCAGCATCGCGCAGAAAGTCTTGAAATCGCCCTGTTTCCACAACTCGACCACGCGCAGGTCGACCTGCCTGAAGAATTCGCGGCTGATCTCGTGGATCGATTCCTCGGGGCTGCCGTTGTCGTTGAAGCGGTGAGACAGCGAGCCGCTCGCGAGGAACGCGACGTTCGAATCGCTCTTCTCGATCGCTTCGAGCAGCGCCTCGCCGAAGCGCCGGCTTTCGTCGAGCGTGTGCCACATGCACCACCCGGCAATCGACACGACCTTGAAGTGCTGGTCGCCGTTCATGTAGCGCATCGGCACGAGCGTGCCGTATTCGAGCTCGAGGCTGTCGATCTCGTGCGCACGGGTCGCGACGCCGCGCGCGGTGGCCGTTTCCGCGATCAGCCGGCCGAGCGCCGGGTTGCCCGGATACGCGTACTGCATGTCGCGGATGAAGTGCGGCAGCTCGTTGCTCGTATAGGTGCCGGCGAACCGCGCATTGCAGTTCACGTGATAGCCCGCGTTGACGAGCCAGTGCACGTCCGACACGACGATCGTGTCGACGCCGAGCGCGCGGCAGCGCTCGCCGATCAGTTGATGGCCGCGGATAGCCGCCTCACGGCAGCCGTGATGCCGGCCGGGCAGTTCCGACAGGTACATCGACGGCACGTGCGTGATCTTCGCGGCGAGGGACAATTTGCCCATCGTTCAAGTCTCCCTGTCGACCGGAGTTAGCGCTTTAGCGGTTACTCCGGTCCCATGCTTCGCGGTCGGCCAGAGTCAGCGCTTTAGCGCTTACGCTGGCCCCATGCTTGGCCGGCGTGCCGGCCAAGGAATCGTTCGTTCTTGCGGCGACACGACCCGCTCCCGTTACACGCCCCAGCGAGGAATGTGATGCGAACCCATCGAGATGCACACGTTCTTGATCTCCGCGAACACCTCGAAGCTGTACTCGCCGCCCTCGCGCCCGGTGCCCGACTCCTTCACGCCGCCGAACGGCTGGCGCAGGTCGCGCACGTTCTGGCTGTTCACGAACACCATCCCGGCCTCGATGCCCCGGGCGAGCCGATGTACCTTGCCGACGTCTTGCGTCCAGATGTACGATGCGAGGCCGTACGCCGTGTCGTTCGCGAGCCGCAACCCTTCTTCCTCGTCGTCGAACGGGATGATGCACGCGACCGGCCCGAAGATCTCTTCCTGCGCGATGCGCATCCGGTTGTCGACGTCGGCGAATACGGTCGGCCGCACGAAGTTGCCGTTGCGCAGATGGTCGGGCAACCCGGCCGGCTTGTCCGCACCGCCCGCGACCATGCGCGCGCCTTCCTGCTCGCCGATGCGGATATAGCCCGTCACCTTCTCCCAGTGCTGGCGCGTGATCATCGCGCCGAGATTCGTGCCCGGATCGGACGGATCGCCGACCACCAGGTTGTTCGCGCGGCGCGCGAATTCCTGCACGAAGCGGTCGTAGATCGTGCGCTGCACGAAGATCCGCGAGCCCGCGGTACAGCGTTCGCCGTTGATCGAGAAGATCGTGAACAGCGACGCGTCGAGCGCGCGGTCGAAATCGGCGTCGTCGAAAATCAGCACCGGCGACTTGCCGCCGAGTTCCATCGAATACTTCTTCAGGCCCGCGCGCTCCATGATCCGCTTGCCCGTGACCGTGCCGCCCGTGAACGACACCGCGCGCACGTCCGGATGCCGCACGAGCGCATCGCCGGCCGTCGCGCCGTAACCCTGCACGACGTTCAGCACGCCGGGCGGGATGCCGGCTTCGAGCGCGAGCCGGCCGAGCTGGTCGGCCGTGAGCGGCGACAGCTCCGACATCTTCAGCACGGCCGTGTTGCCGAGCGCGAGACACGGCGCCGTCTTCCACGTGGCCGTCATGAACGGCACGTTCCACGGCGACACCAGTGCACACACGCCGACCGGCTGGTACAGCGTGTAGTTCAGCATCTGATCGTCGACCGGATAGGTCCGGCCGTTCATCTGCACGCACACTTCCGCGAAGAAGTTGAAGTTCTCGGACGCGCGCGGAATCAACTGCCTGCTCGTCTGCGCGATCGGCAGGCCGGTGTCCTGCGTCTCCAGCGCCGCGAGCATCGGCACGTTCCGTTCGATCAGCTCGCCGAGCTTGCGCATCAGCTTCGCGCGCTCCTTTGCCGGCGTGTTCGCCCATTTCGGGAACGCTTCCTTCGCCGCGCGCACGGCCGCGTCGACCTCGGCCTCGCCGCCCGATGCGACGTCGGTGATGACGTCGCCCGTCGCCGGGTTCAGCGTCGTGAAGGTTTCGCGGCTCTCCACTTCGCGGCCGTCGATCCAGTGCTTGATGGTCATGTGCTCTCCTTGGGCGACGGGCTCAGCCGGCGCGATAGTAGTCTGCTTCGCCGACGATCGTGTTCACGAGCCGGCCGATCCCTTCGATTTCGGTCACGACCTCGTCGCCCGGCTGCGTGTCCGCCAGCCCCTCGGGCGTGCCGGTCAGGATCAGGTCGCCCGGCGCGAGCGTCATGAAGCTGCTGATGTGCTCGATCAGCGCCGGCACGTCGAAGACCATGTCGCGCGTGCTGCCGCGCTGCGTCTGCCGGCCGTTCACCGTCGTGCGCAGCGTCAGGTCGCCCGCGTCGCCGATCTCGTCGCGGCTGACGAACCACGGCCCGAGCGGCGTGCAGGTGTCGCGGTTCTTCACGCGCAGGTTCGGACGGTAGTAGTTCTCGAGATAGTCGCGGATCGCGTAGTCGTTCGCGACCGTATAGCCGGCCACGTAGTCGATGGCCTGTGCGCGGCTCACGCGGCGCGCGGGCCGGCCGATCACGACGGCCAGCTCGCACTCGTAGTGCATGTGCGTGGCGTCCGCCGGGCGCACCGTGCGCGACCGGTGGCCGACGAACGTGTTCGGCCCCTTCAGGAAGATCAGCGGTTCGCTCGGCGCATTGAAGGCGAGTTCCTTCGCATGGTCGGCGTAGTTCAGGCCGAGCGCGAACGTCGTACGCGGCGCGACGGGCGGCAGCCATGCCACCGCGTCCTCCGCCAGCACGCGCCCCGTATCGAGGCGGATCGCGCCGTCGCCGGCCGGTTCGGCTGCATGCAGTGCACCGTTGTAGATCACGCGCGCGGTCTTCATCGTGCTTCCTCCGCAATCAGCGTATGCCGCAACGCGCCGATACCGGCCGCGGCGATCTCGATCGTGCTGCCCGCGCGGGCGCGCGGTGCGCCGCCCGCGACGCCGAGCAGCAGCACGTCGCCCGCGTCGAACGACATGAAGGCCGTCACGTCGGCGATCAGCTCGCGCACCGGGCGAATCAGCGTCGCGGTCGATGCGGACGCGGCCACCTCGCCGTCGATCCGCACCGTCAGGCCGATCGCGTCGACGTCGGCGAGCGCGGCAGCCGGCACGATCGCCGGGCCGAGCGGGCAAAAGCCGTCACGGCACTTGAAACGCACGGCCGGACGGTAGTAGTCGGGATGCGGCACCGACACGTCGCTCGCGAGCGTGAAGCCGTGCACGTAGTCGAGCGCCTGCGCGGCCGCCACGCGCGTCGCGCGCCGGGCGAACACGACGGCCACCGACGCACCGATCTCGAGCGCGTCGACGCCGGCCGGCACGACGACGGCAGCACCGTCGGCCACATGCGTGTTGGCGGATTTGATGTACAGGATCGGCGCCTGCGGCGGGCGGCCGTAAGGCGGTGCGTTCACCGCATCGCCGAGCGCGGCGAGCGCCGCGCGCTCGTTGAGCAGCGCGCCGTAGACGGTACCGATGGCGACCGGCAACGGCGCCGCCGCGGCGGTCGTGCAAGACAGCTCCATGCGTCATTCCCCTGCCGCGCGTCGCGGCGCATCGTCAATAGTTAATATCTTAAGTAAACAATTGAGCGCTGGCAACCTCGATTACCCTGATACACGAAATTCATCAGCTTCGGCTGTTAAGATTGATGCGTCCCCGTCCTCTGCTCACCCTGATGAACCGTACGCTCGACCATCGCAACCTGGCCATGCTGCTGCTCGAGGCCCGCGAAACGCTGATGGGCCTGTTTCGCCCCATTCTCAAGGAATTCTCGCTGACCGAACAGCAATGGCGGATCATCCGCGTGCTCGACGGCGAACCGGCGCAGGCGCTCGAAGCCGGGCAGATCGCGAAACGCTGCTGCATCCTGAGCCCGAGCCTGACCGGCGTGCTGGAACGGATGGAGCGCGACGGCCTGATCACGCGTATGCGCGCGCAGGAGGATCAGCGCCGGCTGCTGGTCAGCCTGACGCCGCAAAGCAGGAAACTGGTGACGGAAATCGGTCCGCGCATCGACGAGCAATATCGTCAGCTCGAATCGCGATTCGGCCAGGACGGCCTCGAGGATATCTACCGGGCGCTCGACCGGCTCATCGAGCTCGGCAGCCACGCGTAAAGGCGGCGCCCGCGCCCGCCACGTGCGGGAACGGGCGCCGGTACGACGCGGGCGGTCAGTGGATCGCGCCGCGCATCAGCTCGGTTACGGCCACGCCGCGCGACGTGCGCATGCACTCTTCGACGTAATCGATGAACGGCAACGGCTCGAAATCGATTTCGTCGCGCACACGGCGATTGTCGAACACGCGATCGACCGTCGCGAATTCCCCGCAGCGCTGCAACGCCCGGCCGATCACGCGCTCGAGTGCCGGATCGCGGCGCCCGAGCACGTCGCGCACGACGAGCGGCAGTTCGGCCGGCGCGCATGCCGCGTAGCGCGGCGCCCCGGTCATCCCCGCCGCCTCGTCCATCGCGCGCACGATCTGCGCGACCTGCGGCGCCTCGTCGCCGGCCGACACGTGATAGACGTCGTGCGCGAGCGTCGGCTTGACGGCCAGCAGCATCGTCGCGCGCGCGACGTCGTCCACCGACACGATGTCGATGCGCGTCATCGGCCGCGCGGTGAAGCGGCGCGCCGCATGCGCGAGCCGGAACATCCAGAACGAATTCGGCGCGGGCCGCGTACCGAGCACCGTGTGGCCGACCACGTGCGACGGCCGCACGACGACGAGCGGCAGCCCGAGCGCACGCAGGCGCTGCTCCGTCTCCGCCTTCGCGTGCAGGTAGCCGGCCGCGAGCACCGCGCCCGGCAGGCCTTCGCCGCCCGGCGCGGCATCGTTCCCCGCGTCGCGTTCCGCCTCCTCCTGGACGATCCCGCCACGGCCGGCATGCGCGTAGGCCGTGCCGACGTAGACGAAGCGCTGCAGGCGCGGCGCGCGCGCAAAGCGTTCGGCGAAGCGCACCGCATCGGCGATGTCGGCCTGCAGGTGCGCGCCGTCGGCCGGCGACGCATGGCCCGCGCAGTGAATCACGTGTGTCGCGCCGGCCAGGCGCGGCGCATCGGCGCCGTGCCAGACGTCGCCGAGCGCGCCGACGATCACGTTCGCATCGGTCAGGCGCGACGCCCAGTACGGCGCGAGCCCCGCGCGGAGCGCGGCTTCACGCAGCCGCGCGACCGCGTGGCCGCGATCCTGCGCGCGCACGACGCAGACGATGCGTTCGAGCAGCCCTGCATTGACGAGCGCCGTCAGCACGGTACTGCCGATGAAGCCGGTCGCGCCGGTCAGCACCAGCCGTCCGACGTTCGCCGCCGCGACCGGTGCGCTGGCCGGCGACACGAGGCTCGTCCGCCAGTTCAGCGACAACGCGGTTTTCCAGATCAGCACGATAGTCTCCTTCGAAGAGTCGGCCAGGCGGCGCGGCACCCGCGGTTGCGGGCGGCGCACGGCTCACTGGCCGGGCCGGGGCTGACGCGCGCCCCGGCGGCTCCCGATCGGGCATGCGGCCAGCGATCGCGTCGATCGCGCTCTGGCACGAGGCGGCGGCAGCCGGCGCGGACGGGCGTCCGTCGCACAGGATCGGGAAGCTTCCAGTGTGGGGCCGGACCGCATGCAAGTCTGTCCCGAAAGTTTCGTGAAAGTGTGCCGATTTGTACGCGATTGTCGGAGTGTGTCGTGCCGGCCGCCGCGTCGACGCGCCGAGAGGTTCGGTCTGACTGCATTCGACCTACCCCGCAGCGCGTCGCTCGCGCCGGTTTCGACGGCGGCCGGTGCGCGGCCGATCGACGCGGCCGGCGGCCCTGTCATCCCATGTCTGGGTCACCGCGCGTGCCCGCCCGGACATCGTCGTTGCCGGTATCGCCCGCGTGTGCTGGCGCATCGGGAAGACCATGCATCGTCAGACGTCGTTTCATCTGAAACCGAAATAGACTCGATACGGATTTATTGCGGATTATCACTTGCGTTTCACACCAGTCTATCTAGACTGTTCAAGTCCAAACGGTCGAATGTGTCATTTTTTTCAGGAGACGATGCAATGCGCCTCACCATTCGGATTAATGGCAGCGAATCGGCAACCCGGCATTCGTTCGCGGTATTGTGGGTCGATACCGACGAAGGGCTGTGGTCGCGCGAGGCACACCAGGGCATCGACCTTCCAACCTGGGGCAAGGTCCGCGACGTGGAGGGCGCGATGGCGCTCTGTGCGGCCGACAGCGGCAATGCCGTCTGTCAGTTGAAGGGGCTGTCGTTCGATGCGACGCGGCGCGAACAGGGGCCCGCGGTGCTCGCCGGCGAGCACCCCGACGGCGCGTGGCGCCTGCAGGCTGTCGATACCTGCACGACCCAGCCGGAATACCGGGAATTTATTTCCGTTGCCCGATAGATATCGACAAGTACTATTGACGTCAATCGTCTGCGGTTTTCGGGTTTATTCCGGTAGAAGTAATATTCATTTCGATATTCAGCATGAATGGCGCCTCGACTGGAGGCGCTTTTCATTTTCGGGATTAAAGAAATAACCGGGGCGCGGGCAATTGATCGTACGCCGGGGGCGATCGAGATCGGGTCAGTTGGAAACCGTGCGCCCGGATTGGCATGCGAGGGATCGTCTCGTGTTCCATCACCCGCACCCGGTGGGAACTCCTGCGTCGGCTCCGCCCTTTCTCTTCCTCCTCTCCCTTTTCCAGACCGCCTGCCATTCCCCTTTTTGCGGGGCCGGAACATACTTTCCCCACACGATGTTTACTCATTTATTACAATCGCATTATTCAGACTGACCAGCCGCCGTCCGGCGGCCCGACCCCGGCCATTGCATGAGCGTGAAAAAGAAGACCCACCCTGCCGATCCGTACGCGACGGCGACCAAGAATCCAATGCTCGCTTCGCGCCTGCCGATGTGGCGCTCACGGTTGATCGTGGTGGTCGTGTTCCTCGCGTTCGCGGCGCTGATCGCGCGCGCTTTCTGGGTGCAGGTCGCCAACCAGGATTTCTACGTCGGCCAGGGCCAGAAGCGCTATCAGCGCACGATCGAGCTCGACGCGATGCGCGGGCGCATCGTCGACCGCAACGGCGCGATGCTCGCGGTCAGCCTGGCTACCTATGAAATCTGGGCGAACCCGAAACAGGTCGCCGACACCGATTACCCGCAGATCGCGAAGCTGCTCGACATGTCGCTCGTCGAGGTGAAGCGGCGTCTCGGCAACGACAAGACGTTCGTGCTGCTCAAGCGGCAGGTCGACGCGGACACCGCCAGCCGGCTCGACAAGCTCGCAATCGACGGCATCACGCAGATCGCCGATTCGAAGCGCTTCTACCCGGAAGGCGAATCGGCCGCGCACGTGGTCGGCTTCACGAACGTCGAGGACAAGGGCCAGGAAGGGGTCGAGCTCGCGGCGAACGCACGCCTGCAGGGCACGTCGGGCCAGCGCGAGGTGATCCGCGACCGGCTCGGTCGCATCGTGTCGGACACGCGCCCGCTCGTCCCCGCACAGCACGGCGCGACGATCGAGCTGACGATCGACCGCCGCATCCAGCAACTCGCATTCAGCCAGCTCAAGGCCGCCGTGATCGAGAACAACGCGCTGGCCGGCAGCGTCGTCGTGCTCGACGCGAAGAACGGCGAAATCCTCGCACTCGCGAACTATCCGACCTTCGACCCGAACGACCGCGCCCGCCTCACCGGCCAGCAATTGCGCAACCGCGCAGTGATCGACACGTTCGAACCGGGCTCGACGATCAAGCCGCTCGTCGTCGCGCTGTCGATCGACGAGCGCAAGGTCACGCCGAACACGATCATCAACACGTCGCCGGGCACCTACAAAATCGGGCCGGCCGTGATCCACGACACGTCGAACCACGGGTCGCTGACCGTCGCGCAGGCGCTGCAGAAGTCGAGCAACGTCGCGCTCGCAAAGCTGGCGCTGAACCTGCCCGCCGAAACGATCTGGAACAAATACCAGGAGTACGGGATCGGCCGCGCACCGGAACTGACGTTCCCGGGCGTCGCAGCGGGCCGGCTGCGCGGCTACAAGCGCTGGCGGCCGATCGAGCAGGCGACGATGGCGTACGGCTACGGGCTGTCGATGTCGCTGCTGCAGATCGCGCAGACCTACACGGCCTATGCGGGCGACGGCACGCTGCACCCGGTGTCGCTGCTGAAGAACGGCACCGACCAGCAGACGATCGACGCGCATCGCGGCCACCGCGTGACGTCGCCGCAAACGGCAGCCGCGATCCGCTCGATGCTCGAGATGGCGGTGGGTGAAGGCGGCACGGGGCGCCGCGCACGCGTGGACGGCTACCGGATCGGCGGCAAGACGGGTACCGCGCGCAAGCAGGTCGGCGCGACCTATGCGAAGGGCAAGTACCGCGCGCTGTTCGCCGGGATGGCGCCGATGAGCGACCCGCGCCTGATCGTCGCGGTGATGATCGACGAGCCGCGCGGCAAGGGCTACTACGGCGGCACGGTGGCCGGCCCGGTGTTCGCGTCGGTCACGAGCGGCTCGCTGCAGTTGCTCGGCGTGCCGCCCGATGCGCCGGTCGAACCGGAGAAGAATGCGCCGGCGAAGGCCGCCGCGCCGCAGAAGACGGTCGCGGCGCCGAAAGCGGCGGCGACGACCGTCACGCAGAAACCGTCGGCATCGCTCAAGACGACCGCGCAATCCGGGCTCCCCGCGCCCGCGAAGGCGGCTACCGCCGGCTGACGGCGCCACGGGCGATGCCGTGTCCGCATCGCCCCGTCCCACCCCGCTCTCCAGGAACGCACCGCCGAGACCGGCGCACGCAGGGCCGATCGCGGCCGCGCGCCGTCAATGCGCGGCCGCGGCCGGCTTCGCCATCCGCCCGAGCACGTGCTCGGTCATCCCCCGCGCGAGCTCGGTCTCGCCCATGAACACGGTGCCGACGCCCTCGCTCGACAGCAGCGCGGCCTCGTCGCCGCTGTTCGTGCACAGCACGACCTCGAGCGTCGGATTCAGCGTGCGCGAGATCTCGACGATCTGCCGCACGTCGAACACGTCGGGCAGCGTCACGACCAGCATCCCGGCGCGGGCGATATGCGCCTGCACGAGCACGATCGGCTCGATCGCGTCGCCCGACACGGCCGCGATGCCGTCCGCGCGCAGCTTCTCGACGAGTTCGCGATTCTGCTCGACGACGACATACGCGATGCCGCGCTCGTCCAGCGCATGCGCGATCCGCGTGCCGACCTTGCCATAGCCGACGATCACGACCTGCCCGGTCAGATGCGTCTGCGGCGTCGACATCGGCAGCGCGGCAAGCGGATCGTCTCGCGCCTCGAGCTTGCGCGCGAACGCCGAATGCTTGCGGATCCATGCGAGCGCCGGATCGATCAGCGCGAACAGCAGCGTGTTCATCGCGATCGAGATCAGCGCGACCGCGAGAATCAGGCTCTGTCCTTCGGCCGACAACAGCCCGAGCGCACGGCCGAGGCCTGCGAGGATGAACGAGAATTCGCCGATCTGCGCGAGGCCGGCGCCCACGGTCAGTGCCGTGTTCAGCGGATAGCGGAATGCGATCACGAGCGCGACGGCCGCGAGCGTCTTGCCGATCAGCACGATGGCCGCGACCTCGATCACGTGCAGCGGCTCGTCGAGCAGCACCTTCGGGTCGAACAGCATGCCGACCGAGATGAAGAACAGCACCGAGAACGCGTCGCGCAGCGGCAGCGTCTCGTCGGCCGCGCGCCGGCTGAATTCCGACTCGCGCATCATCATCCCGGCGAAGAACGCGCCGAGCGCGAACGACACGTCGAACAGCTTCGCCGCGCCGAACGCGATGCCGACCGCCGCGGCAATCATGCACAGTGTGAACAGCTCGCGCGAGCCGGTGCGCGCGACGAGCCAAAGAATGCGCGGGAACACGCGCTTGCCGACCACCAGCATCAGCGCGATGAACGCCGCGACCTTCAGCATCGTGACGCCGAGCGTGCCCCACACGCTGCCGCCGGCCGCATGCGCGTCGCCGGGCGGCGTGCCGCCGAGCAGCCCCGCCACCGGCGGCAGCAGCACCAGCACGAGCACCATCACGAGATCCTCGACGACCAGCCAGCCCACCGCGATACGCCCGTTGACCGTCTCGACGAGCCCGCGCCCTTCGAGTGCGCGCAATAGCACGACGGTACTCGCGACCGACAGCGCGAGCCCGAACACGAGCGCCGCACCGAGGCTCCAGCCCCAGGTGAGCGCGAGCCCGCCGCCGAGCAGCGTCGCGACGGTGATCTGCACGATGGCGCCCGGCAGCGCGATCTTGCGCACCGCGAGCAGATCGCCGAGCGAAAAATGCAGACCGACGCCGAACATCAGCAGCATCACGCCGACCTCGGCGAGCTGCTGCGCGAGCGACAGGTCGCCGACGAAACCGGGCGTGCCGGGGCCGATCACGATCCCCGCGAGCAGATAGCCGACGAGCGGCGGCATTTTCAGTAGCGACGCGAGATAACCGAAGATCATCGCGAGACCGAAACCGGCCGCGAGCAATGCAATCAGGCTGACGTCATGAGGCATCCCCCCTCCCAAGCTCTTGTAACGATTTAGTAAGGTTCAAGAGTGAAAGGATACGGGATGAAGCGGAAAAATGGCGCGCCGCCGCGAAAATTTCAACGCGGCGGCGCGTATTGGCGGGGTGCAACCCCTGCGCAGGGGAAACGCGTCGCAAGCCCGGCCGCACGTCGCGCGGGCCGGGCTGCCGGCGGGCTGGCGCCCGTCAGCGCGACGCTTGCGGGAACCGCGCGCCCGGCGGCGGCTCGGGCCGCGTCGACGGCACGCTCTTGCGCACCTTCGCGACCTGCGCGGCGGTCACCAGCGCGCCCGTGTTGCCCCAGCTCGTGCGCACGAAGTTCGACACGTCCGCGACTTCCTGGTCCGACAGGCGCCAGCCGAACGGCGGCATCGTGAAGGTCGACGGCGCGGTGCGCGTGCCCTGCAGCGCGCTGCCTTCCAGTACGACGTGGATCAGCGAGGTCGGATCGTCGCCCTGCACGACCGGGTTGCCGGCGAGCGCCGGGAACACGCGCGTATAGCCGTGGCCGTCGCTGCGATGGCAGGCCATGCAGTTGTCGCGATAGACGGCCGCGCCCGGCTTGCTCGCGTCGCCGGTCTGCAGCGCCTTCGCCGCGGCCGCGTCGTACACGTGCGGCTGCTCGCCCTGCACGCGCGGCGGCAACGTCTTCAGGTAGCGCGCGATCGCGTTCAGGTCGTCGTCGGTCATGTGCTGCATGCTATGGCCGACCACGTCCGTCATCCCGCCGAATGCGGCCGTACGCAGCGTGCGGCCGGTCTTCAGGAACTGCACGATCTCGGCCTCGTTCCACGTGCCGAGGCCCGTGCGCGGCTCGCCGCGCAGGCTCGTCGGCACCCAGCCGTCGATCGCCGCGCCGCCGGCCAGGAAGTCGAGGCCGTCCGCGTCGGTCAGCCCGCGCTCCTGCATCGTCGGCGCGCGCGGCGTATGACACGCGCCGCAGTGGCCGAGCCCCTGCACCAGATACGCGCCGCGCGCGACCACCGGGTCGGTGTACGGCGCCGCGTCGAACGGTTTCGGCGACGGCGCGAACATCTTGCGCCAGATGCCGAGCGGCCAGCGCATCGACAGCGGCCACACGATGTCGACCGCGCGGTTCTCGTGCTCGACGGGCGCGACGCCGTGCATGAAGTACGCGTACAGCGCCTTCATGTCGTCGTCGGTCAGCCGCGAATACGACGGGAACGGCATCGCCGGATACATCGTGTCGCCGTTCTTGCGCACGCCTTCGCGCACCGCGCGGGTGAAGTCCTCGTAGGTCCAGCCGCCGAGGCCCGTCTTCGGGTCCGGCGTGATGTTCGTCGAGTAGATGCCGCCGATCGGGGTGTCGAACTTCAGCCCGCCCGCGAACGGCTTGCCGCCGCTCGCGGTGTGGCATGCGATGCAGTCGCCGGCGCGAGCAAGGTATTCGCCGCGCTTGACGAGGGCCGCGTCGGCGGACAGCGCCGCCGGTGCGGCCGCCGGGCCCGAAGCCGCGGTCGGCGCGGACGCCGGCTGCGCGAACGCGGCGCCGCCTGGCAGACCGAATGCCGCCCATGCCGCGCCGATCGCCAGCGCGCGCCGCAGCGGAGCAATGCGGCGCGCGGCGTTGTGGTGGTTCATCGTCCTCTTCATGCGGTCACCAGCGGGGCGGGATTTTTCAGGTACTGCTCGCGGATCGCGCGTGCCGACCAGTAGGCCAGCGCCGCGATGATCCCGGTCGGGTTGTAGCCGATGCCCTGCGGCAGCGCGGACGCGCCCATCACGAACACGTTGTGCACGTCCCAGCACTGCAGATAGCGGTTCAGCACGCTCGTCTTCGGGTCGGTGCCCATGATCGCGCCGCCGACGAGGTGGGTCGTCTGGTACTGGCGCGAGTCGAAGTGCTTGCCGAACTCGCGCGTCGACACGCCGATCGCCTTCGGCCCCATGGCCTCCGCGATCTTCTTCATCTGCCCGGTCACGTACCGCGCCATCCTGATGTCGTTGTCCTTCCAGTCGAACGTCATCCGCAACAGCGGCTGCCCGTACGAATCGCGATAGGTCGGATCGAGGTCGAGATAGACGTCGCGGTACGACATGTTGGTGCCGTGCGCGTCCATCGAGATCGTGTGCGCGTAGTTGTCCTTCACCGCCTTCTTCCACGCCGAGCCCCACTGCGGCGTGCCGGGCGGCGTCGCAATGCCGCTGATCGGCTTCACGCCGGCCTGGTTCACCCACAGCGGCGAGCCGCCGACGAAGCCGAGCGGGCCGTGATCGAAGTTGTCCGCGTTGAAGTCGTCCACCGCGACGCCGTTGCCGCCCGCGCCGATGAACGGATTCGTGTAGGTATCCTTGTCGAAGAACGCCTTGATCGTCGACAGGTTCTGGTACGCGAAATTGCGGCCCACGACGCCTTCGCCCGACACCGGGTCGTACGGCTTGCCGATGCCCGACAGCAGCAGCAGGTGCACGTTGTGATACTGGAACGCGGCCACGATCACGAGGTCGGCCGGCTGGTGCACTTCACGCCCGGCCGGATCGACGTAGGTCACGCCGGTCGCGCGCTTCTTCGTGTCGTCGAGGTCGACGCGCAGCACGTGGCACTTCGAGCGCAGCTCGAAGTTCGGTGCCTGCTTCAGCGCCGGCAGGATGTTCAGGTTCGGCGACGCCTTCGAGTACATGTAGCACGCGTAGCCGCTGCAGTAGCCGCAGAAGTTGCACGGGCCCATCTGCACGCCGTACGGGTTCGTGTACGGCCCCGACGTGTTCGCCGACGGCAGCCGGTACGGATGCAGGCCGAGCGAGTGCGCCGCATCGAAGAAGCGCTGCGCCGAATACGTATTGAGCTGCGCGGGCAGCGGGAAGTTGTCGCTGCGGTTCGCCTCGAACACGTTGCCGTCGCCGACCACCTTGCCGCCGACCTTGTACGCCTGCCCCGACGTGCCGAACACCTTCTCGGCGAAATCGAAATGCGGCTCGAGCTCGTCGTACGTGACGCCCGTATCCTGGATCGTCATCCCTTCGGGGATGAATTTCTTGCCGTAGCGCTCTTCATAGTGGCTGCGCAGGCGCAGCTCTTCCGGCGTGATCCGGAAGTGCACGCCCGACCAGTGCAGCCCCGCGCCGCCCACGCCTTCGCCCGGCAGGAACGCGGCGAGCTGGCGGTACGGCAGCGCGGTGTCCTGCAGGCCATGGCGGATCGACACGGTCGTCTTCGACAGGTCGAGGAACAGCTTCTTGCGGATGTTGTAAGTCAGCTCGTCGATCGTGTTCGGGTACGCGCCGTCCGGATAGGTGTCGCGGTATTCGCCACGCTCGAGCGCGACGACGTTCAGGCCCGCTTCGGTCAGTTCCTTCGCGAGAATCGCGCCGGTCCAGCCGAAGCCGACGATCACCGCATCGACGTGCGGCTTCTTATCTGCGGCCATCAGCTGCGCTCCCCGTTGATCGAGACGGGGCCATACGGATAGGGCTTGCCGCTCTGGTTGACGAAATCCATGAAGTCCGCGCGCGCGCCCGGGAAACCGATCATCTTCCACGCGGCCATGTCGCGATTGCCGCCATGCACCGGATCGCAGAAGTAGCCTTCACGCGTGTTCTGCAGCAACTGGCCGAGGAACACGCCGGGCGGGACGTCGTCGATCTGTGCGCTGCCCTTCTCCAGCGCGCCGAGCACCGTGTCGCGCGTCGGCGCGTCGAGATCCGCGAACGCCTTGCCGTGCGCCTTTTCGCAATAGCGGTTGACGGCCGCGATGCCGAGCCGGTAGATGTCGCGCGGCACCAGCTTCAACTGGTAGCCGAGCTCGGGCACGCCCTGCTGGAACGGCCCCTGCATGTACCACGTCGCGCCGTGCGCATACGGCGTCTCCATCTGGCGATCGATGAATTCGGGCACGCCCGCTTCGAGTGCGCCGGGGCCTTCGGCGTCGGCAGGAATCAGCCGGTCGACGGCGGCCTGGACGAACGCCCATTCCTTCGCATCGAAAAAGGTCGGCTTGTACGGCGCGCGTTCGGCGCTGGCCGACGCAGTGGACGCGTTGCCGGCCGTCGTCGCGGACGACGAGGACGAGCGCAGGTCGCAGCCGGCGACCGACGCGATCGGCACGAGCGCGACCGAGGTGCGCAGGAAACGGCGACGCGAATTGGGTTTGTCAGGTGGCGTGGACATGGTCGGATGTTGATCGTTGGGGATCGGGTTCGGACGCGCGCATGCCGCATGCCGCGTGCCCGGCAGGCAGCCGTGCCGCAGGCGGCCGGTCGCCATGTTCTTTCGGTGTTGCGCACTACCTCGATGCAGACGTCCGGCGACGCAGTCCGCGGCGGTGCCGTCAACGCAGCCGCACGTCGCCCCGGCGCCGGCGGCGCTGCGCGGTTCGACCTCTTCGCGGGCCCTATCGTCGGACAAATACCGGCATCGGCCTGCATCTACCCGCCATCGCCCACGACCCTTGTTCAACTTAGACGTCGCGTCCGCGGACAGCAAGCGCAACGTGCACGACCCTCTTTTCCGGCCGGGCGACGAGTGCGGCGAATTATATATGGAACCGGTTCCATTACTAGAGGGTTCGATGCAATTCAGTGCATCGAAATTAGCAACAATGGGAAGGCTGCAAGACTGAATGTGCAAGGATGGCGAGATGGCGACGCCTTCGCCGGTCGGGCAAACGAGCGGAGCGCGGGGGATGTGCCGGATGTGCCGGATGTGCCGGATGTGCCGGATGTGCCGGATGTGCCGGATGTGCCGGACGTGCCGGACGTGCCGGACGTGCCGGACGTGCCGGACGTGCCGGACGTGAGAGGCGTGAGGGCCGCGGGGGCTGCGAGGGCCGCGTGTCGCTTTCCGGCGACGCCCGCTCGGAGGGCGATGTCGAGTTGGACCGCGCTCCGGTAGTTCCCCCTCCTATGCATACCCACGATGCCGTGCCGGCCGAATACCTGGCACCGACCGACACGCACGCGTGCCGAATCGCGCGCGGCTTTCCCCTCACCCCGGCCAGAACATCGACGCGATCGACAACGCCAGCGCCGCGCACAGCGGCGAGTAATACAGCGTGTCCATCCGCGCGAAACGCGACCCGCGAATCCGTTTGAAGAAGCCGACGTAACGGAAATCGCCGACGGCCCGCACCGCGAAGATCAATGCGAGCGCAACGACCGCGAACGCGATCGTGCCGGGATACGCGTTGCGCCCGAGCCATCCGGCACGCGCGGCGACCACGCCTGCGCCGCCCAGCAGTGCCGCCGCGACGGCGAGCGTGCCGACGGCAGTCGGCCGCAACAGCGGTACGCCGTCGTGCTCGGGAATGGCCGCGCGCTTGCCCAGCCGCCCGCCGAACGCCCAGTAGACGTGCACGAACGCGATGGCGCAAAGCATCGGCACGCTGAAATACGCACCGGTCATGTCGATCAAGGTCCTCGTCTCGTCGTCTCGTTGTTTTGCCGAAAGCACTCCGGCCCACGGCCCCGCCCGCATGACGATACCGAAACCCGGCCACGCGCGCATTGCGACGTCGGGTCGCAACGGCCGCAACCGATAGCCGCGCATGTTGCGTCGCAGTGCGCATGCGTCGTCGCGCTGGCCGGCCGCTTGACTTCCCTCCGTGCACAACTACCCTGTTATTCCAGTACTGCGCGGCATGCCGCTACGCGAGCGGCTGCCCGCACGACGACGATAACGAAGGCCATGGAGGCGACTCATGCTGATCGGCGTGCCGAAAGAGATCAAGAACCACGAGTACCGCGTCGGCCTCACGCCGGCCGGCGCGCGCGAACTCGTGCGGCACGGCCATCGCGTGCTCGTGCAACGCGGCGCGGGCACGGCGATCGGCCTGCTCGACGACGACTACACGGCAGCGGGCGCATCGCTCAGCGACGGCGCCGACGAAATCTTCGCGCGCGCCGACATGATCATCAAGGTCAAGGAGCCTCAGCCGGCCGAATGCGCGATGCTGCGGCGCGGCCAGATCCTCTATACGTACCTGCATCTCGCGCCCGATCCCGATCAGGCCGCCGCGCTCGTGAAATCCGGCGCGGTCTGCATCGCGTACGAAACCGTGACGGGCCCGGGCGGCGGCCTGCCGTTGCTCGCCCCGATGAGCGAAGTCGCCGGCCGCATGTCGATCCAGGTCGCGGCGACCCACCTCGAAAGCCCGCGCGGCGGCCGCGGCCTGCTGATGGCCGGCGTGCCCGGCGTGCCGGCCGCGCACGTCGTCGTGCTCGGCGCGGGCGTCGTGGGCACCGGCGCGCTGCAGATGGCGGTGGGCCTGGGCGCGCGCGTCACCGTGCTCGACAACAACGTGAACCGATTGCGCCAGCTCGATCTCGTGTTCGCCAACCGGATCGCAACCGTCTGCTCGAATGCGCAAACGGTCGACGAAGCCGTGCGCGATGCCGACGTCGTGATCGGCGCCGTGCTGGTGCCGGGCGCATCGGCGCCGCGGCTCGTCACGCGCGACATGATCGCGACGATGCGCAAGGGAGCGGTCGTCGTCGACGTCGCGATCGACCAGGGCGGATGCTTCGAGACCTCGCATGCGACCACGCACGCGGCGCCGACCTTCGTCGTCGACGGCGTGGTCCACTACTGCGTCGCGAACATGCCCGGCGCGGTCGCGCGCACGTCGACCTTTGCGCTGAACAATGCAACGCTCGGCCATGCGCTCGCGCTCGCCGACAAGGGCTGGAAACAGGCGATGCTCGACGATCCGCATCTGCGTGCGGGCCTGAACGTGTGCGACGGGCACATCACGTACGAAGCGGTCGCACTGGCGCTCGGCCTGCCCTACGTGCCGGCGATAGGCGTGCTCGCTTGACCATGCCGGCATGCGTTGCACGCAACGCGGCCGGCCGCGTTGCGTTCACGCGCCCTTCGACCGGCTCCGCTTCGCGCCGCCGCCCGCGCTGCCCGCACCGCCCATCGTGCGCGCCAGCAGCGGCCGCAGTTGCGCGAGCGTGCGCGTGTTCAGCACGTCCTGCCTCGTCAGCCAGCCACGCCGCGCCTGATCGATACCGAACGCGAGGTTGTCGAGTTCGTCCGCGCTGCATGCATCCGAACCGATCGCCACCAGTACACCGGCCTTCGCGGCCTCGCGGCACCAGACGTCCGGCAGATCGAATCGCCGCGGCTGCGCATCGAGTTCGACGAAGCAGCCGCGCGCGGCGGCCCCCGCGAGCACGCGCGGCACATCGAGTGCGCAGGCGTCGCGTTCGCCGAGCACGCGGCCGGTGGGGTGCGCGAGAATCGTGAAATGCGGATGGTCCATCGCGCGCAGCATGCGATCGGTCTGCGCGCCGCGCGGCAGGTCGAAACCGTCGCGTACCGCACCCACCACGAGATCGAGCCGGCCGAGCATCGCGTCGGGTACGTCGAGGCTGCCGTCCTCGCGAATGCCGGCTTCCACGCCCTTGAGCAACACGAAATCGTCGAACGTCGCGTTGACGCGATCGATCTCGTCGATCTGGCGCGCAAGCCAGTCGAAGCCGTCCCGAGCGCCATCGGGCGGGGCACGGTCGGTGACGGCCAGGTACGCGAGCCCGCGTGCACGCGCGGCGTCGGCCATCGCGCGCAGGCCATCGCGGCCGGCCGATGCATCGGTATGCGCGTGCAGGTCGCCGTGGAGATGCTTGCGCTCGACCAGCGCCGGCAGCGTGCCGGCACGCGACGCATCGACCTCGCCGCGGTCCTCGCGCAACTCGGGCGGCACCTCGCGCAGCCCGATCGCCGCATAAACCGATGCCTCCGTCGCGCCGGCAATCCGCTCGTCGCCGCGAAACACGCCGTATTCGTTGATCTTCAGGCCGCCGGCCTGCGCGATCCTGCGCAGCGCGATGTTGTGCGCCTTCGATCCCGTGAAGTAGACGAGCGCCGCGCCGAACGCATCGGCATCGACGACGCGCAGGTCGACCTGCAACCCGCTGGCAAGCGTCACGCTCGACCGGGTCTTGCCGTGCGCGAGCACGCGCGCCACGTCGGCGTGGCCGACGAACGCTTCGGCGACCGCGACCGGCTCGCGTGCGGTGACGAGGATGTCGAGATCGCCAACCGTCTCGCGGCGGCGGCGGAAGCTGCCGGCCGGCACGGCCTTGCCGACGCCGGCCACCGCACGCAGGCGTTCGAGCAACGGCATCAGCGCATGCGCGGCGTCGGGCAGCAGAAAGCGTTGCGGCTCGCGCTGCAGGCGATCGTCGATCGCTTCGAGCAGATGCGCTTCGGTTTTCGCGCCGAAGCCCGGCAGCTCGCGCACATGCCCGCTCTTCGCTTCGGCGCGCAACTGTTCGAGCGAATCGACGTGCAGCGCGTCATGCAGCGCCTTCACGCGTTTCGCGCCGAGCCCGGGCACGTCGAGCAGTTCGACGATCGCGCCCGGTAACGCATGACGCAAGGTCTGCTGCAGTTCGCAGGTGCCGGTCGCGGCGATCTCGCGCAGCTTCGCCGCGAGATCGGCCCCGATCGACGGAATCTTCGCGAGATCGTCGCCGTTCGCGATCATCGTCGGGATATCGCGGCCGTAGTCGGCGACCGTGCGCGCGGCGTTGCGGTACGCACGCACGCGAAACGGGTTGGCGCCCTGGATCTCGAGCATGTCGGCGATCTCGGCGAACACGGCCGCGCACTCGGCATTGTGGATCGGCATGATCGGCGTGGCTCCTTCCACGTGGATGTCGCGCCGCGCGCGTGCGCGGCGGCGTCTGCCCGCCCGGCGCCGCATATCGACGCCGCCGGGCGCCCGTTGGTCATCCTACGCCGGCCGCGCGTCGCGTGCAGCGCGGTTCAAGCCGCGACGTCAGAGCGACGCGCGCGGCGTCGTCGCGTAGCGTCGCTCGTAGAGCGACTGGCAATGCGCGCAGCGCTCGGCGGTCGGACGCGCCAGCAGGCGCTCGTAACCGACCGAGCCATCGCAGTCGATGCATTCGCCGTAACTGCCGTCGCGCATCCGCTGCTGGGCGCGGCCGATCGCGCGCAACTCGGTCAGCTTCATGCCGATCAATGCATGATCGACGTCGACGAACAGGTCTGCGTTCGCCTCGTCGCCCTCGTCCGGCGCCGCGCCGGCCAGATCCGCATAGGATTCCGACGCGCGCTGGTCTTCGCTCGTGCGGATCTCCGCACGCAGCGCCTGCTCGCTCTCGTTCAGCCGCTGCTTCAGCGTCTGCCTTTGTTGTGGGTCGAGCGACATGGCCGTCTCTCCTGTTCCGGGTTCCGCGCAAAAAAGAGCGGCGCGCGGTACCGCGCCGGTGCACGGCACGCAGGCACGACTGCGCCGCCGCATCCGGATGGGCGGCCGGACGTGCGAAACGCCGGACGCATTCGACGCAGGATAAACCCATTGAACACGCGTGTGTTGACCGAAATCGGCGTACCCGTCATGCAGCGGCAGCGGTGCGGAAACTGGGGACCGACGCGCAATCCCGGCTTGCGGCGCGCACCGCGAAGGCCGCCGGCGCAACCGCAGCGCAGCAATTTCCCGTGCGGCCACGGTGCATCCTTCCGTGCTCGCGAACCGGCATCACGCAGTCGATACGATCGCGCGCACGGCGTCGCCTCGATGATTCGGCATCCTTAGAACGCGTTGCGCCCGACGAAGCCGCGCACCACCGTCATCAGGATGATCTTGATGTCGAACCAGAAGCTCCAGTTCTGCATGTAGAACAGATCGAGCTTCACGCGCGCCTCCATCGCCTCGATCTTGCGCGTCTCGCCGCGATAGCCGTTCACCTGCGCCCAGCCGGTGATGCCGGGCCGCACGCGGTAGCGGTACATGTAGCAGTCGATCAGTTGCCGATACAAGTCGTCGTGCTCGATCGCGTGCGGACGCGGACCGACCACCGACATCTGCCCGAACAGCACGTTGAAGAACTGCGGCAGCTCGTCGAGCGACGTGCGCCGCAGGAACGCGCCGACGCGCGTGATGCGTGCATCGTTGCGCGACGCCTGCCGCACGACGCCGGGCTGGGCGCGATGCACGCGCATCGTCCGGAACTTCAGGATGTCGAACTCGCGGCCGTCGACGCCCTTGCGGCGCTGCCTGAACAGCACGGGCCCCGGCGACGACAGCTTGACCGCGATCGCCAGCAGCGCCAGCAGCGGCAGCAACGGAATCAGCACGCCGAACGCGAACAGCCGGTCGAACGCGAACTTTGCCCACAACTCCGGCGCGGAGCGCGGCGTGGTCGCGAGATTGATCGCCGGCATGCCGAGCACGTCGGTCGCGGAGCGATCGACGATCGCCATCTGCCGCACGTCGGGCAACAGCCGCAACTCGACGAACTCGTCGCGCAACTCGCGCACGATGCGGTGGATCCGCCACTCGTGCGACATCGGCAGCGTGAGCCAGACCTCGTCGATGTCGCCGCCGCGAATCAGGTCGCGAAGCGTGTTCCAGTCGTCGATCACCGGTACGCCGCCGATGCCGCCCGCGGCGGCCTGCGCATCGTCGTCGAATACGCATGCGGGCACGAACGGGCCGTTCGGCGCGAGCTGCATCCGCTCGATCGCCACGCGCCCGTAAGCCGTTGCGCCGACGACGGCGACGCGGCGCTGCCGCGCACGCGGGTCGCCGCGCGTCAGCGCGAGCGCCAGCAGCGCCGCGCGGCCGAGCAGCAGCGCCGCGTCGCCGGCCAGCACCGTGCGCACGATCCAGCGGGTGGTCACCGTGCCGCCGCGATTCATGATCCACATCGTGCCGGCCACCGTCAGCACGCTCGCACACATCACCGCCACCAGCGTGTGCGTCAGCACGTGCGCGCCGCCCTGCACGGCCACACCGCCAGGCACGGTGCGCAAGTAGCGCGGCAGCAACGCCACCGTCAGCACGCACAGCAGCGCGATCGAACCGCGTTGCGCATCGGACAGTTCATGCCATCCGAGACCCGACGCCGCCTGCGCGACGAGCGTCCCGGCCAGCACGAGCGCGACGTCGACCGCCGCGATCGCGGCACGCCGCATTGCATTCGTTCCACCGGACATCGACTGCATCGTCACGCACCGTGCGCGGGGAATCCGAAATGCGCATCCGGCATGCGCGGACGAACCGTCGCCGGCCTCGCATTTGCGCGCGTGCCGAGCAACCGGCGATAGTCGGCACGAATCAGGTCGTAGCACTCGCACGCCTGATGTTCGAGGCCGTGCCGGTCGAGCACCGTGATGCGGCCGCGGCGTTGCCGGATCAGCCCGGCTTCCTGCAGGTTCCCGGCCGCTTCCGTCACCCCCTCGCGCCGCACGCCGAGCATGTTCGCGATGGTCTGCTGCGTGACGGCCAGCTCGTCGCCGTCGATCCGGTCGTGCGCGAGCAGCAGCCAGCGGCTGAGTTGCTCGCTGACCGAGTGATGCCGGTTGCACAGCGCACTGCGCGAGATCTGCGCCATCGTCGCCTGGCAAGTGTTGAGCAGCAGCCGGTAAGTCTGCGCCGATCGCTCGAATTCGGCGCGCATCACGCAACTCGGCACGCGATAGGCCATTCCGCCGATACGCACCTCGACCCGGTTCGATGCGGCGACACCGCCGACCAGCGTCCCCAGCCCGACCACACCCTCACGGCCGACCACCGCCACTTCGACCATCGCACCGTCCTCCATCAGGTGCTGCACCGACATCATCGCCGTCGTCGGGAAATGCAGGTGGCGCATCGGCTCGCCGACCCGGTCGAGCATCCCGGCCTTGATCCTGACCAGTTCGAGATGCGGTGCGATGGCGCGGATGCTGTCCTCCGGGAGGGCAGCAAGGATGGCGTTCGCCGAATAGCTCGAGTGAAGATGAAGCATGTCTGTATCCCTTTTATCGTCCGCGCCGCCGGCAGCAGCAGGCACGGAACTCGTTATCTCGATGCGCGCCCGGACATTGACAGCGGTTGCGGCCCACAACCCTGAATCCGACTGATCATCGGCTTGTCATCGCCGAATTGAGTCGACTGCCCCGTTTCGACACGCCAGCCCGAATAAGCGATTTACGTGCCAATACCCGCCCGTCCTTAATATATGAATCACATCCGATTTAGAGCCGCCGAATAACCGTCCCCAAATCCCAAAAAGCGTCTCATTTCCGGACACTCTCCCGCGCGACGGACACAGCGAGCATTCGACTGATCAATTCCCTTGCCTCGGGCCAGGACGGCCGGTTGGCGGCCGCGACGCTTATCGTTCAAATACTTACAGCCGATTTTCAATTGTTTTCTTGATGTGCAGCGCAGCATTTCGCGCCATCGCCGCACCGCACACGCTCGTTTCAAACTGTCTCAAATTTGAATCGATACACTAATTCGCGGCTCTGTCCGTTACCGCACATATCACAATCAAGCCATTGATTTTAATGACAAATCATGTTGACCCCATTAATTTGTCAAATAATGTTCAATGCCATCTCGCCACTTTCGCTGTACGATTCGCCATGTCGATCGATTGATTCCCGGTCGACATATAATGACAAGCAGGCTCATGATTCCATTTCCGGATGATTAATTCCGGGAAAACGAATCATTAAATCGACATAACGTTCCGGCTCAATTGCAATCGTCAAACTTTGTGAAATGACAGAATGCGGAATTGCTCGAATTCAATTGCGTGCTAGCCTTTTTCGCGAGTATCGTCATTCCGTTTTTGATCAACAAAAGTCCGCACGATCGTGCGAAATCCCGTTCCGGGGTTCGCCGAAACGACGCGCGACCGCCAACCTGCGAGGATGCGCCGTGACTCACCAGGCCGCCGACGCCGTCGCGTATGCGAACGGCGTGATCGAGCTTTCCCACAGCTTCGACGCCAACCGGTTTCTCGCGGCCATCGACCGCGACGAACTCGCCACGCTGACACCCCACCTGCAGCTCGTTCACCTGAAATCCGGGCAGGTGCTATGCGAACCCGGCGAAATGCTCGCCGCGGTCTACCTGCCGGTCACGAACGCGATTTCGCTGCAGTACGTGTCGTCCGGCGGCATGACGCTGGAGGTCGCGGAGATCGGCAGCGAAGGCGTGGTCTGCGACGACGTGATCGGCGGCAGCGGCCGGATGCCCTGCCGCGCGGTCGCGTGCCGCGACGGTTTCGTCTACCGGCTCGACCGGCGCGTCTTCGCGGCCGCGTTCGATGCGTCGCCGGTGATCCGCCATCTCGTGTTCGTCGGCGTGCGGCTGCTGATGGCGCAGGTCTCGCAGATCACGTTCTGCAGCCGTCATCACGTGCTAAAACATCAGTTGTGCAGATGGTTCCTGCTCGCGTTCGACCGCACGCGCAGCATCGAGATCCAGGTGACGCACAGCATGCTCGCGCAAATGCTCGGCGTGCGGCGCGAAACGGTCACGGACGCAGCCGGCGAAATCCAGAAGCTCGGCCTGATCCGGCAATACCGCAGCTCGATCGAGCTCGCGGACCTCGACGGCCTCGAAAAAATGTCGTGCGGCTGCCGCGCGATCGTGCGCGACGAGATGAAGCGCATCCTGTCGGCCGACTCGGGCGTGCCGGCCGCGTCGCGCGCGTGACCGGCGCACCGGGCCGGGACGGCGCTTCTGCGCCGCCGGCGTGCCGGGTCAGCTGTTTGTAGGGTGGCGAACAGAACGCCGTGTCCACCGATGGTCTACTGATGCCGGACTGCCGGGGGGATGTCAGCGCTTATCGCGCGTCTGCCCGAGCGGACGACACCACGCATGCCGGAGCAGCACGTGAAAAACGAAATCAGAACCATCCTGAAGCACGTCGCCCACCTCGAAGCCGCGATCGATTCGATCGGCGACGGGGACGACCTCTACGAAGCGGGCCTCTCCTCGCTCGATACGATCCAGTTGATGCTCGCGATCGAAAAGCAGTTCAACATCGAGATTCCCGACGAGATGCTGAACCGCAACCTGTTCCGCAGCATCGACGCACTCGCGGACACGATCGCCACGCTGCAACGCACCGAGCACTCCGCATGAGCGCGCTGCTTCCCGAACTCGCGTCCAACAGCGATTCGCATCGGCTCGACGAGGCCGCGCATGCCGTCGCACAGATCGCCGCCCAGCATGCCGATGCGGTCGATCGCGACGCGCGCTGCCCCGTCGAGGCGATCGAGGCGATGCGCGCGCGCCGGCTGCTCGGCGCCATGGTGCCGACCCATCTCGGCGGCGCGGGTGCGTCGCTGGAAGACATCGCGTCGGCCTGCTCGATCCTCGGCCAGGCGTGCGCATCGTCGGCGATGGTGTTCGCGATGCACCAGATCCAGGTCGCCTGCATCGTCGACCACGCCGCCGACCAGGGCTGGCACAAGCTGTTCCTGCAGCAGCTCGTGCGTCACCAGTGGCTGCTCGCATCGGCCACGTCGGAAGACGGCGTCGGCGGCAACCTGCGCGCGAGCCAGTGCGCGCTCGAAATCGACGCCAGCGGGTTCCGGTTGCACAAATCCGCGCCGACGATCTCGTACGGCGACTACGCGGACGGTATTCTCGCCACCGCGCGACGCGATGCGGACGCGCCGGCTTCCGAGCAGGTGCTCGTCACGCTGCTGCGCGACGGCTATACGCTCACGCGCCGCGGCGAATGGGACACGCTCGGCATGCGCGGCACGTGCAGCAACGGCTTCGTGCTCGACGCGCAAGGCGCCGCCGTGCAATGCCTGCCGGTGCCGTTCGCGAAGATCGCCGAGGAAACGATGGTGCCGGTCTCGCACATCCTGTGGGCCGCGGTGTGGATCGGCGTGGCCGGCGACGCATTCCATCGCGCGCATCAGTTCTTCCGCGCGCAGGCGCGCCAGACCGACGGCGCACCGTCACCCGCCGCGCGACGCATCGCCGAATCGCTCGCGCTGATGCAGGCGATGCAGGCCCGCGTCGACAACGTGCTGCGCCTCCACGCGAACGCGTCGGCCCGCTCGTGGTCGGCCGGCATGGCCTGGGCCGCCGAGATCAATACGCTGAAGACCTACGTGTCGGCGACCGCGCTCGAAGTCGCGCACCAGGCGATGATGATCTGCGGGATGGCCGGCTACAAGCAAGGCACGCCGTTCAGCATCGGCCGCCACATTCGCGACCTGCACGCGGCGCCGCTGATGATCAGCAACGACCGCATTGCCGCCAACACCGCGAGCCTGTTGCTCGCCCTGCGTCCCGCCACGCTGGAGAAACATACGTGAACGATCGCCTCGCCGTGCCCTCCGCCGCCTCCGTCCCCGCCGACGCACCGCTCGACCGTGCGGGCGTCAATCCGCTGCGCGATGCGCTGATCGACGCAGGCCTGCTGGTTTCGACCGGCATCCAGGGCCTGTTCGGCCGCAGCGAACGATTCGAGCGCGTGGTCGAAGCGCTCGACGCGTTCGTCACGCGCCTCGGCGCCGACCAGCAGGCCGAAGTGCTGCGCTTCCCGCCGGCGATGAGCCGCACCGAGTTCGAGCGCAGCGAATACATGAAGAGCTTCCCGCAACTGGCGGGCAGCGTGCACGCGTTCTGCGGCGACGAACGCCAGCACCAGCGCGTGCTGCAATGCCTCGATCGCGGCGACGACTGGACCGAAAACCAGAAGCCGACCTACGTCGTGATGACGCCGGCCGCGTGCTACCCCGTGTATCCCGTCGTCGCGCGCGCGGGGGCGCTGCCCGCCGACGGCCGGATCGTCGACGTGTTCTCGTACTGCTTCCGTCACGAACCGTCGCTCGACCCGACCCGCATGCAGCTGTTCCGGATGCGCGAATACGTGCGGATCGGCACGCCCGAGCAGATCGTCTCGTTCCGCGAGACGTGGATGGAACGCGGCACGCGGATGATCGAAGCGCTGCACCTGCCGAATGCGATCGATCTCGCGAACGATCCGTTCTTCGGGCGCGGCGGCAAGATCGTCGCGAACAGCCAGCGCGAGCAGAACCTGAAGTTCGAGCTGCTGATTCCGATCGAGCACGACGGCCGGCAGACTGCGTGCCTGAGCTTCAACTACCACATGGACCATTTCGGGCTGCTGTGGGACATCCGCACCGCGACGGGCGACGTCGCGCACACGGGCTGCGTCGGCTTCGGCCTCGAACGGCTCACGCTCGCGCTGTTCCGCCACCACGGCTTCGACATCGACGCCTGGCCGCAAGCGGTCCGCGACGTGCTGTGGGGCACGCCATGAGGTTCGTTTCCCGCGACGGCGAAGACGCGTCGTTCGAGGGGGTGCGCCACCGCGCACGCCACTACCGGCCGCACCCGCTGCACAGTCAGGAGATGGTCTGGAAGCAGACCAACTGCTATGTCGACATGTGGCTCGAGGTGCTCCGGTGGTGGGGTCTCAATCCGTATGCGGCGCTGCCGTTTACGATCGCGCTCGATTTCGAGGGCGACCAGTTCACGTTCTTCAAGTTTCCGCACGACGAGCTGGAGCGGCTCTACGGGATCGTCGTGCAGGAACATTCGATCTACGAGCCGCTCGACCAGCACATCGAGACGCAGGTCGCGCGCGGCCACCTGATGATCGTCGAGGTCGACGCGTGGTTCCTGCCCGATACGCGCGGCAGCAGCTACCGCACGCAGCACACGAAGACGACGATCGGCATCGACGCGATCGACCGTGCGAAGCACCAGATCGGCTACTTCCACAACAGCGGCTATTACGTCGCCGAGGATTTCGACTACAACGGGCTCGTCGGCGCGAGCTCGCCGATGACGCTGCCGCCGTACGTCGAATGCGCGAAGCGACGCTTTGCACCGCTCGACGAACGCGCGCTGTGCGAAGCCTCGCTCGCCGCGTTGCAGCGCCACCTGCGGCGCCTGCCGATCGTCGATCCGATCGCGGCGTTCCGCCGGCAGTTGCAGACCGACGCGCGCATCCTCGCGGGCGCGCCGCTCGAGCGCTTCCACGCGTACTCGTTCAATTCGGTGCGGCAGCTCGGCGCGAATTTCGAACTATTCGGCCACTATGCACGCTGGCTGCAAGCGAGCGGCTGCACCGGACCGTTCGCCGAAATCCGCGCCGCGTGCGATCGCATCGCGTCCGAGGCGATGGTGCTCGAATTCCGGCTCGCGCGCGCGTGCGCACGCGGCAAGGAAGAATACGGCGATTCGACGCTCGAAGCGATCGAGGTCGCGTATGCCGACCTCGTCGCGTGCGCTCGGCAGATCGGCGCGCCGCTGCGGCACGTGACGCCCGTGCGCGCCGACACCGCACCCGTGTCGGCCATGCGGTGACGCGCGCGCGCCCCCTGCCCGCATGGTCGATGCTGGCGACGGCCGCGGGCGCCGTGCGCGAACCGCGCGACCTCCCGGCCGATCGCGGCAGCTGGATTGCGGCGCCGGTGCCCGGCACGGTCGCGCAGGCGCTCGCGCTGGCCGGCCGGCTCGACGAAGCCGCGTCGCTCGACGAGCGCGATCACTGGTACCGGCTCGAGCTGCGCGGGCGCGGACCGCGCATCCTGCGCTTTCACGGCCTCGCGACGCTCGCCCACGCATGGCTCGACGACACGCCGATCCACCGCTCGGACAGCATGTTCGTCGCTCACGACGTGCCCGTGTCGCTCGACGGCACGCACCGGCTGACCATCTGCTTCCGCGCGCTCGCGCCGCATCTGCGCGACGCGCGCGCGCCGCGCCGTGCGCGCTGGCGCACGCGGCTCGCCGAACCCGCCGCATTGCGCACGATCCGCACGTCGCTGTTCGGGCACATGCCGGGCTGGTTTCCGCCGTATGTACCCACCGGCCCGTGGCGGCCCGTCGAGGTGCTCGATCCGGCCGACGGCCCCGTTCTGGCCGATTGCAAACTGCATGCCCGTATCGAAGGCGACACGGGCTGGCTCGACGCGGAACTGACGTTCGCCGCGCCGCTGCCCGACGCGTTCGCGGCACGGCTGTCGTGCGGCGACCATCACGCGACGCTCGAACGTGCCGACATCGACCAACTGCGCGCAAGCGTTGCGATACCGAACGTGCGTCGCTGGTGGCCGCATACGCACGGCGACCCGGCGCTCTACGAGGTCGTGCTGCATATCGGCGCCGCGCGCCGGTCGCTCGGCTCGACGGGTTTCCGCACGATCGAGATCGATTCCGGCATCGACGGCAAGGGGTTCGGGCTGCGCATCAATGGCGTGCCGGTGTTCGCGCGCGGCGCATGCTGGAGCAGCGCCGCGCCGCTCGCGCTGCACGCCGACGACGCGACCTACGCCCGCCTGCTCGGGCTCGCACGCGACGCCGGCTTCAACATGATCCGCGTCGGCGGCACGATGACCTACGAGGCCGACGCGTTCCACGCATGGTGCGACCGGCTCGGGCTGCTGGTCTGGCAGGACTTCGGTTTCGCGAACTTCGATTACGCGCTCGACGATCCCGAGTTCGCGGCCAACGTCGATCGCGAAGCGAGCCAGCTCCTTTCGCGTCACGGCGCTTCGCCGTCGCTTGCGGTGCTGTGCGGCGGCAGCGAGATCGCGCAACAGGCCGCGATGTCGGGGCTCGGGCCGAAGCAGCGCTTCGTCGAGCTGACGGCCGACCGGCTGGCCGGCCACGCGGCCGCGCACCGCCCCGATGTCCCGTACGTGCCCGATTCGCCCGACGGCGGCGTGCTGCCGTTCACGCCGCGCGAACGCGTGTCGCACTACTACGGCGTCGGCGCGTACCTGCGTCCGCTCGACGACGCGCGCCGCGCGGACGTGCGCTTCGCGAGCGAATGCCTCGCGTTCGCGAACGTGCCGTGCGATGCGACGCTCGCGGAACTCGGCTGGCCCGGCGTGCACGAGCCGCGCTGGAAGGCGGCCGTGCCGCGCGACCCCGGCACGTCGTGGGATTTCGACGATATCCGCGACCACTATCTGCAGACGCTGTACGACGTCGCGCCCGACCGGCTGCGACGCGAGGATCCGGCGCGCTACTTCGAGCTGTCGCGTGCGGTGATCGCGGACGTGATGCGCGAGACGTTTTCCGAATGGCGACGCACCGGTTCGCGTTGCGCCGGCGCGCTCGTGTGGCAGTTCCAGGACGTGATGCCGGGCGCCGGATGGGGCGTGATCGACGCCGCGCACCGCCCGAAATCGGCATGGTATGCGCTGCGCCAGGTGCTGCAGCCGATCCAGGTGCTGCTCGTGGACGAAGGCCTGAACGGGCTCGACGTGCACGTGGTCAACGAGCGCCCGGCGCCGCTGTCGGCCGCGATCGACCTGGTCGCGCTACGCGACGGCCGTACGCCGGTCGCACGAGCCGGCTGCCCGGTGCGGATCGCCGCGCACGACACGGTGCGGCTCGGCTCGGCCGAACTGCTCGGCCGCTTCTTCGACTGGACCTACGCGTACCGCTTCGGCCCCTGCGAACACGATACGGTCGTCGCGACACTGCGCGCCGACGACGGCACGCTGCTGTCGCAGGCGTTCCATTTCCCGTCCCGCACGCATCCTGCCGTGCTGGCGCGTCGCGAACCGGGGATCGAGGCATGCGTATCGCGCACCGGCGAGACCTGGCACGTCGACATCGACACGCGGCATGTCGCACGCCACGTGCAGATCGACGCACCGGGTTTCATGCCGAGCGACGACTGGTTCCATCTCGCGCCCGGCACGCCGGCGCGCATCGCGCTCATTCCATTGCGAATCGACGGAAAGCCCGCGGCGGCCGACGGCGATGCGCCGCCCGCGGTGGAAATCCGGGCCGTGAACGCCGCGCGCGCGGTGCGGGCCAGCCAGGCCGGGTGACGACGCTCGCGGCCGCCGCGAGCGTCGCGCTGCCGCGTATCAGTCGGACGAGCCCGTGCTGCGCGGCCGCTCGATGCCGTACGCCTCCATCCAGCGATACAGCGTCGCGCGCGACACGCCGAGTTCGCGCGCGGAAGCGGCGACGCGCCCGCGCGTGCGCAGCAACGCGGTTTCGATCGCTTCGCGCTCGATCGACTTGCGGATGTCGGCCACCGACGGCGACGCCGCGTCGAGACAGTATTCGAGCTCGAGATCCTGCGCGGTGATCAGACGCCCTTCCGTCATCACGACCGCCCGGCGCACGCGGTTGATCAATTCGCGGACGTTGCCCGGCCAGTCGTGCTTGTAGAGCGCCGTGATCGCATCCGTCGAGAACCCGCGCACGCGATGGCGCGCATCGCCGCGAAAGCGCTCGAGCATGTGATGCGCGAGCAGTTCGATGTCCTTGCCGCGCGCGCGCAGCGGCGGCTGATCGATGCGCATCACGCACAGACGGTGGAACAGGTCGGCGCGAAAGCGCCCTTCCTCCATCGCATCGCGCAGATCGACGTGCGTCGCCGACACGATCCGGACATCGACCGGTACCGGATCGCTGCCGCCAAGCCGATGAATCGCGCGTTCCTGCAGAAACCGCAGCAGGCTCGCCTGGCTTTCGTGGGGAAGGTCGCCGATTTCGTCGAGCAGCAGCGTGCCGCCGTTCGCGGCCTCGACGTAGCCGATCTTGCGCGCGTTCGCGCCGGTAAACGCGCCGCGCTCGTAGCCGAATAGTTCCGATTGCAGCAGATGCGGCGGAATCGCGCCGCAGTTGACCGCGACGAACGGGCCGTTGCGCCGCTCCGAATGACGGTGGATCGCGACGGCCGTGAGCTCCTTGCCCGTTCCCGTTTCGCCGAACACGAACACCGGTGCGTCGGTGCGCGCGAAACGCCGCACCGTATCGAACAGCCGCAGCATCGCGCTGCAGGTGCCGACGATGCCCTTTTCCTCCGATTCGAGCTGTTCGCGATCGCGCGCGAACAGGCATTCCATGCCGTAGGCGTGGCCGACCGTATCGGCAATCCGCTGGTGCGACGCCGGCAGCGTGACGTAGTCGAAGCAGTAGTCGCGCAACAGCGCGCGCACGTTCGGCGACGCAGTCTGGCCGGCATCCACGAGCGCCACCCAGACGACGTCGCGCATCGACGCGCAGGTCGACGCGATGCTGCCGATCGCATCGGCGTGGCCGCCGCTCAAGTCGAGAATGCCGCAGGTAATTTCGCCGGACGTGTCGCGCAGCTCGTTCGCATGCGCGACGACCGACACTTTCCAGTCGCGGCGCGACAATTCCTTTCGCAGCATCACGGACGGCGACTGCGTCCAGTAAATCAGCGGACGCTGCCCGTTACCGCTCCCCACGCCGGCGCTCTTATCGCGCGTTATTGGCATATTCATAACGAACCATCACTTTCCGCACTCCGCGAACCGTTCGCGTGCGCTGCGGCCGGCGGCGCATGGCCGCCTTTCCGCGCTGCGTTTCCGCAGCTTTGGCGAAGATCGAAACTGCACACGGCGAGAACCCCCGGAGATCGAGCCGGCTGTCATCCGGCCTCGTTGTCATCGAACTCGAACGGAATGCGCGACTGCAGGAGCCATGACATTCCGGCTTTGAAGCGACCCGCCGTCAGGCGGGGCACGTCGGCACACGGAAACGCCGACCCGCATGGGCGTCGCATCGTACACGACGGTCGCACCCAATGCCGAGCCGGAGGGCGGCCAAACCGCGCCCGGATCGCCCGCCCCATTTCATCCGCACCTGAATTTACACCCCGTTGCCAGTTGGCCTTGTTACCAAAAGATAAACGTGAATCAGTCGGTTACGCTGCTCGTGGCCCGGCGCTCCGCGCTTTTGACCACTGAGATTTGATTATCTATGACCATTCCCGTCAATCAGTGGCAAATACTACTTTTCCGCAAGATTGATCCGGTCGATTGCCCGCGATTTCCATCGAAATCTCCCAAAAAGCAAAGTACCGTGCTCCGCGGACCGCATAATCGCGCGCGCCCCCGGGTCGCCGCATCGCCTCCCGCCGGCGCGCCGGCCACCCGGCCGTTACACGTCGTAATCACCGGCATCGCGCCGCGCAGGCGCTTTTCGGCGAAATCCTGCCGGCTGGCCGGATACCGGGCGGCGGCCCGCGCGTCGTGCGGTGCAGCATGATGGCCATCCTTGCGCGATCCGCCCGCCCGCAGGTCCCGGCCCGAAGCGCCCCCACCGGCAGATCACCGCGGCGGTGCAAGCGCGCGAGCAGCAGCGCCCCCTTGCGGGCGTGCAGGATGGCGATCGGATGGCGGGGGGATCACCTCGCCCGGTGTGCACGATGCGATCGGCGGCGAGCCAGCGCCCGGCACTCCTGCGCGCAGCCGGTCCGTCGTCAACGATGCAATCTCGGCCCCGTCTCCCGGCGCGCGGTTTGCGTGCGATGTCGGCCGGGCGCGCTTCATTGCAGGCCGCCACGATGAACCAATTATGAAAAAGCACTGGCCCCGACGGTGTGTGCTACCGCACATTGCGACGCTCCCGTGCCGCGCGCATCGCCTGGTATCCCGCGCCGCGCCTGCGAATCCGGAGCGTGAGTGCGCTTTCGAACAGACCGCTGCACCACGCATCGGGATGATGAAGATCGCCGCGCCGCACGGATCGACCGCATCCGCGCGGCGTGCCGAAGGCATCACGCGAGGACAGCATCATGGAATGGCATTGTTGTGAATTCGAACATCTGAGCGCCGTCGATCTCTATGCAATCCTGCGCGCGCGCAACGCCGTGCTGGTGGTCGAGGACGCGCACACGCATCTCGACATCGACGGCAAGGACGCGGGCGCGCTGCACGTCTATGCGAGCGTGCGCGACGGCGACGCGATGGAAGTCGCGGCCTACGCACGCATCCTGCCCGGCGACGACATCGATCCGGACGTCGTGATCGACAAGGTGCTGACGAGCGAAAGCTGCCGCGACGACGACACGCTCGAACGCCTGATCGGGCGCGCGCTCACCGCCGCGCAGGCCGCATGGCCGGAGGCGGCGGTGCGCACGCACGTCCCCGCGCCGCGCCAGGCGTTCTACAAACAGTTCGGATTCCGCAAGGCCTACGGGCCGTATCTCGAACAGGGCGCGCCGTTCGTCGGCATGATACGGTCGGCCGACCGCGCGGCCGGCGCGCTGCGTCACCTGCTGTCGCGAGCCGTTTCGGTCTCGCGCCACGACGACGCGCGCGCCGACGGCCGCGCGCGCACCCTGCTCCCTGCCGATACCGGAGCGAACCGATGACCCGCACCCTTCGTCCGGTTCCCGAACCCGATCTGCCGAGCATCCTGCCGGTGATTCTCGCCGGCGGCTCCGGCACGCGGCTGTGGCCGCTGTCGCGCGAGCAGTATCCGAAGCAACTGATCGAGCTGGTATCGAACGAGTCGCCGCTGTCGGCAACGGCGCGCCGCCTGAACGGTATCGCGAACGCATCGCTCGGCGACACGCTGCTGCTCGTATGCGGCGAACAGCATCGCTTCATGAGCGCCGAGCAGGTGCACGGCCGCTCGGCGCCCGCCCGCATCCTGCTGGAACCGGCCGCGCGCAACACCGCGCCCGCGCTGACGCTCGCCGCGCTCGACGCGAGTGCGCTCGCGGACGATCCCGTGCTCGCCGTGATGCCGGCCGATCACGTGATCGTCGACGTCGGCGCGTTCCAGGACGCGATCGCACGTGCGGCACGCTATGCGCAGGAAGGCGCGATCGTCACGCTCGGCGTGCTGCCGCGCCGCGCGGAGACGGGCTACGGCTACATCCAGGTCGGCGAGCCGCGTTCGGGCCACCACGGCAGCCAGGGCGGTTACGCGATCGGGCGTTTCGTCGAAAAACCCGACGCGACGCTCGCCGAACGCTATCTGCAATCGGGCGATTACTGGTGGAACAGCGGGATCTTCGTCACGCGCGCATCGGTCTGGCTGAAGGCCATCGGCGCGCTTGCGCCCGACATTCATGCGGCCTGCGAGAGCGCGTGGCGCGCGGGCGTCGCCGACGATCCGTTCTTCCGGATCGACGCGGCGGCCTTCGACGCATGCCCGTCGGATTCGATCGACTATGCGGTGATGGAGCGCCTCGCGGAACACGGCGAGCTCGGCATAGAAGGCATCGTCGTGCCGCTCGCGGCCGGCTGGTCGGACGTCGGCACATGGGACGCGATCTGGGAAATCATGCCGAAGGACGATCACGGCAACGTCGCGCGCGGCCCCATCGTGTTCGAGGATACGCAGGACAGCCTGGTGCGCTCGGAAGGCCGCCTCATCGCGTGCGTCGGGATGAAGGACGTCGTCGTGATCGAGACGGCCGATGCGGTGCTGGTGGCGAACAAGCACGACGTGCAGCGCGTGAAGAACATCGTCGCGCGCCTGAAGACCGACCGGCGCCCGCAGGCGAGCGAGCACCGCAAGGTGCAGCGGCCGTGGGGCCATTACGATTCGATCGATCTCGGCGAGCGCTTCCAGGTGAAGCGGATCGTCGTCGAGCCCGGCAGGCGGCTGTCGCTGCAGATGCACTATCACCGCGCCGAACACTGGATCGTCGTGCGCGGCACCGCGAAGGTGACGCGCGGCGCCGAGACGTTCCTGCTGTGCGAGAACGAATCGACGTACATCGCCGTCGGCGAAGTACATCGACTCGAGAATCCCGGCCGGATTCCGCTCGAAATCATCGAGGTGCAATCGGGCGACTATCTCGGCGAGGACGATATCGTCCGCTTCGACGATCAGTATGGCCGGGAGACTTGCGTACCGCCGGAACCGGCTACGCGGAAGGCGGCCGTGCTGGCCGCGCCGTCGACGGGCGACGCGTGCTGACCGCACGGGCATGGCGCCCGCGCGTCACCGCACGACGATCGCCGTCGACACGACGTTCTGGATGAACGGCTTGCCGACGGCCTTGATGAAGTAGGTGCCCGCCCGGGCGCCCGGCAGCGGCATGCTCGTCGTGTCGGCCGGATAGCGGCCGGCCAGCGCGAACGCGCCGTCGCCGAGCCGCTCGTACAGCTCGAGATGGTCGACGGTCTCCGGATGGGTGATCCTGACGGTCAGGCTCGCACCCACGGGCTGCGCGTCGATTGCGGTGCAACTGGCGATGCCGGTTTCGAGCGCGCTGCCTTCCTCGTAGTCGTTCCAGGTGATCAGTTGAACGAACGGCAATTGTTGCCGCACGCTGTAGCGCTCGTTGATCGTCCTGAACGTGTCCAGCCAGGTCCGGCCGCACGACGGCGCGAGAAAGCGCGGCGCCGCAGCGCCCCACGATGCCTTCGTATCGTCGAAGCCGCTCCATACGCCGCCGACCGTGATCGTCCCTGGCGGCTGATTCCGTGCGATGTCGTAGAAGCGCTCGCGATACAGCAGGTCGCGCCGTATGCCGACCGCTTGCGGCGCGGCGCGCGGCGACGGCTGCGTCCACACGTACGCGCCCTTGCTGTACGGAAGATCGAAGCCCTGCACCAACGTATGAATCCAGTAGACGTCGGGGTACGCCGCGTGAATCCGTGCCCAGTCGGCCTTGCCGACCGCGTCCATCCCGAACTCGGACACGACCGGATGGCCGTTGTAGCGCAGATACTGGCTCGACGTGAAGTATTCGCGGCTGATGTACGCGAGGTTGTGCAGGATCGTCGCGGTCAGGTCGCAGCCGCGGCACGCATTGAACTTGAAGGAACCGCTGTCGATCATGATCGAGAACGTCATCCCGGGAAACTTCGCGAGTTCGGGCAGCGATGCCTGCCACGCCGTGTCGACGAAATGGCCCTCGCCGTACCAATCCACGATCACGCCGTCGATGCCTCTCGAACGCATGTCGGCGAAGGTGCGAAACGCCTGGCGGGGATCGTCGGATCGATAGCCGACGTTCACACCGCGCCGGTCGGGGCCCCACCATGGAAGGTAGTGCGCGAGCACCTGCGTCGTGCTGCCCGGGTACAGCAACGTGTGCACGTCGATTTTCGATATCGACGTCGTGCCGGCGAGCAGCCCGTTCGACGAGCCCTTGAAATCGGGGCTGCCGGACGTATTGGCCGGCGCGAGCGCCATCACGCGCTCGCCGCCCTGGCAATGACCGTAGACGGCCGACAACGCCAGTGCGCCAAGGGCGACCGCCACGATGCGTCGCAATGCCCGCATAACGCTCCTCTTGATCAAGTATCGCGGCCGCGGGACGAACGCGCGGCCGCGATGTATCCTGGCCGAACCCGGCCCAGGTCGACGCATCCGCTGCGCGCCGCTAACCGCCCTGCTGCCCGCCGAGCCCCATCCACGATGCAAGCTGCGCCGCGTAGCGCGACGGCGTGTACGCCGAACAATCGTAGTGCCGATCGGCGATGCGCAAATGACGACCCAATTCGTCGAACGCATTCGTCAGGCCGTCCGGCGAATTCCGGTACAGGATCTTGTTGCCGATCTCGCTACCGAACGTCGACAGGCTGCCGATCTCGTGCGCGAGCACCGGCAGCCCCAGCGTGGCGGCCTCGACCAGCACGAGCGGCGCGTTTTCGGCCCAGACCGACGGCAGCACCAGCGCATCGTGCGCGCGCAGTGCGTGAAACAGCTCGCCGTGGCCGAGTCGCCCGGCGAAACGCAACCGGCCGGCCTGAACCAGATCCTGGTGGCACGTTTCGAGCTGCGTGCGCAGTGTGCCGTCGCCGTACAGCGTCAGACTGCCGATACGGCGGAACGCGGTCCGGCGAGCCAGTTCGATGAACTCGTGTATGCCCTTCTCCGCATCGAGCCGCCCCACATAGGCGAGATCGAACTGCTCGCGATCGCATACGCGCGGCGGGAACGGCTCCGCCAGCGTGCTCACCGGATTCGGCAGCAGTGCGGTGCGCGTGATGCCGCGTTGCGTCAGCGCCATGCGCATGTACGGACTCGGGCACAGGAAAAGGTCGAACACGTTCCGCGGATTGCAATACGCGTACACCGCGTGCCAGTGCAGTTTCTTCACCGTGTCGTGCAGCCGCCCGCGCGGGCTCGCCAGCGCGAACAGGCGCGCCGGATTCGACAGCGCATCGACCGGAACCGGCACCAGCCGCCCGTTGCGATAGGCGAGCAGGTTCGGGTTGTAGAACACCAGATGGTAGTCGTGACACGTGAGATACGTGCGAAATCCCTGCTCGCGGCGCCGCCGTGCGAGTACCGGCAGGATCGATTGCGTCAGCAAATTGTGATAGTTGTGCACGAGCACGCGATGCGGACGCACGTCGTCGAGCAACGTCGCCAGTGCGCCCGCCGCGGCGCGGTTCCAGCCGCGCGCGAACGCGCCTTCGCCCGCCGCGAAATTCGTCTCGTCGAACGAGTACACGTCCACGTCCGGGATCTTGCGCAACACCTCGATGGAGGTCTGGTAGACCTCCTCCGCGCCGCCCTTGCGCGCGTAGTCGTTGACGACGACGACGCGCGTCGCCTCCGCGCGGGAGCCGATCGACGACCACCCGTTCAATTCGGCATCCCGAACGTGCATCGAACCACCCGGTATCGCGGCATGCCGCCGCCATCGTCATGCACCACCGTACTCGTCAGCATCGTCTGCGCTCCGTATCGTCCATTCCATTCGTATCGGCAACGCGAGATCGCCGTTCCAAGCCGTTCCAAGCCATTTCATCCGTCCGCGCGCCAGCCGCTTCGCACCGGGCCCGGCGTCGCATCGACCGACCGATTGTCGACCGGCAGATCGCCGCCGCGCCGCCGCGATGCGGTCAAGCGATGCGCGAGCCGCACACAGGGCGCTTCGCAATACCGGTAGCTCAGATACGACAACGCAATCAACGGCACGACCGGAACGATCATGTAGACGCCCAGCGGCCATCCGGTCCATCTGTAGTGTTCGCACAGCCAGTAGAACCCGAACAGCGGGATCGCGTGAAACAGGTAAATCGAGTAGCTGACCTCGCCGAGCTTCGCCATCGCGCGCGCGCGGACTTTCAATACCGTCGCCATCGCCACGAAGATCGCGACGCCGACCACATAAGCCAGCGACGACGGCAGATGATCGACGTTGTGATGGCGCCAGTCGTTGGCCGCGCCGACGAGCGCCACGCCGACGATCATCGCGGTCAGCAGCCCCGCCACGCATCGGTACGTCAGCGCGATGCCGGCGTGTTCGCCCCGCCCCCCTCTCACCCGCAGCGTGTCGAGCGGCCGGTCGTAGGCCTGACGAAAACATGCGCCCCAGAACATGATCGCGAGGTGATACGACATGGCCTTGTACTGGCCCAGCGTGTCGTCGGGAAAGACGTGCAGCGCGACGGTCGTCACGAACACCGCGCACAGCCCGATGCAGGCGAGCGACAGGTCGCGCATCCGATGCAGCCCGCCCCACCAGAACAGCACGAGGCAAAGCCCGTAGAAATACAGCTCCGTTTCGAGCGTCCAGTAATGCCCCATGACCGGCTCCTGACCGAACGCGGTCGGGATCATCGTCGCATTGGCGATCAGCAGCGTCGCGCTCACCGGTTTGCCGAACAGCGTCCAGAAGACGACGCAGCCGATCGGAATGGACAACCAGAATGCCGGATACAGCCGCAGGAAACGGCGGATCAGGAAGCGCCGTGTGCCTGGTCGGACCGGCCCGCGCAAACTGACCGGAATCAACAGGCCGCTGATGCCGAAAAAGACCACCACGCCGATCCGCCCGAAATTGACGGAGCGCTGCAGCGTGTCGAGCCACTGCTGAGCGCCCGCCAGCGCGACGAACCGCTCGGCATAGTGCGTCCAGATGACGAGCAGGACCGCGACGGCGCGCATCGCATCGATATGGTCCAGACGTCCGGAAGGTTCGGAATGCATCGTCATGGTCGCGTAGAGGTTGCCGGCGTCGGCGGAGGACAGACGCGTTACCGTATCACCGCACCGATGCGGCGACTGTGCGACATGTGACACAGCCCCGCGTCGGTCCGGTCATGCCGGCGACTCCGCGTTGATGATCGTCGCCGCCGTCGCGCGACGCGATTCGAGCCCCTTGACGAATTCGCTGCACAGCCCGACCACCGCGTCGGCGGCATGCGAACCGAACACACTGTGATCGAGATCGTCGAGTACGACGGCGCGCGCACCGGCAAATCGCGACAGCCGCTTTCCGCGCGGGCCGAAATACATCGTCACCAGATCGAGGCTGCTGTCGTATGCGCCGCAGACGAACAACGTGCTCACCTCCTTGCGCTGGAGCGCACGCAGGATCTCGTGCGGATCGACCGGGGTCGTGTCCGCGCACGACCAGCCGGCGATCCGGCGTCGCCATGCGCCGATTCGCACGGCCAGCGTCGTCGTCGAGCGCTTCAGCACGAGCCGGACGAACGGCATGATCTTTCGATCGCCGCTCAGCACCTGCTTCCACTTCTTCAGCTCGAAGAACGACGACCGGTAGCCGGCCATCGAATTGGGACGATGCTCGCGCAGCGCGTCGGTCGAGATGCCGTCGGGCATGTGGAAACGCTGCAGGTTCACCGATATGACGCCCGACAGTGCGCGTCCCGCGAGCGCCGCACGCAACGCGCTGTATGCGCCCGAGCAGATGCCGAACGACACGACCTGCCGATACCCTTGCTCCTTCAACCAGTGGGCTGCCGTCGCCACGTCGTCGACGACGGCGCTCGAATAGACCGGCTGGGGCGCATCGAGCGGCGCGCCGTCTTGCGCCGGCGAACTGTCGCCGATCCCGCGTCCGTCGAACCGCAGCGACGCGATGCCGCGGCGCGCGAGCTCGCGGGCGATCCGCACTGACAGCCGGCTGTCGCCGACGTGCGGACTGGCCGACGTGTTCGTGATCAGCACCACCGGCCCCCGGTCGTGCATCTCGTGCGGCGTGCACAGAATGCCGAACAGGCGGCCGGCCGCCCCGAATCGAACCGGCTGCTCGCAGGCTTCCGGCGTGCGCAGCATCAGGTCGGGCTCCCAGTCCGTTTTCTGCGCGGTGCGCGCCGCCGGTCGCTGCGGGCCATCGGTGGCCGCGATCCAGTCGACGACGGCATCGAACACGCGCGTCGGCAAGCGCGAGAACGTCGTTTCCTGCATGAACGCCGCATAGCCTTCGAACGGCCTTTGCTCGACTTTGCCGCCCAGCGCTTCGAGCCGTTTGCGCAGCGGTTCGGTACCGCCGCCGCTCATGTCGACGATCAGCGTTTCCGATGCCGGCGCACCCGTGCGGTCCTTCAACGCGTCGATCGCGTCGAATGCATTGAGCCGCGTACGGAACGCCGCACTGTAGACCTGCCCGAGCACGTTGAGCGGCGCGTCTTGCGGCTGGGCCGCGCGCAGCGGCGCCGGCAACTGGTCGAGCCAGATATTGCGCATGATCGACAGCTCGCGCACGTAGCTGCGCCCGCTCGCCACCGGCGCCAGCAACACCAGCCGATCGACGTCGTCCCGGTCCGCCGCAAGCAGCGCGAATGCCGCGCCCAGCCGCAGGCCGCACAGCGTCACGCGGGTCACGCCGGTTTCCTCGCGCAATCGCGAGATGGCCGCACACACGTCGTCGACGGCCGTTTCGAACTGGTCGTTCGCGCCATCGGCCCCGGCGGAATCGCCGGTGCCGCGGTAATCGAAACGCAGCACCGGCATCCCGCGCGCGGACAGGCGATCCGCCAGATTCCGCATGCCGCCGTGACTCCAGACGGATTCGTGTCCGTACGCGTTGCACAGGACGACACCCCGCGTCCCGCTGCCCGGATGCAGCCATCCGAACCGCCCGTCAAATATGATCGGTCTCATTTTCTATTAGGTATCGGTGAAGAATGGGTACGGCGCCCTGCGGCCCGACCGCTGAACCGGTCGGCCGCAGGACGGCAAATCTCCCGCGGAAGCCTTCCCCTTTCCGGTATCCATGCCGCACATGCAAGGTCCGGAAGCCGGCCACCCGCGAGCCGTTCGGATCACGCCATCGGGGCCCTCCTCTTCGTTGCGGCGCCCGTCACGACGGGCTGCCTGCCGGCGGCGCGATCAGCTCGCGCCACCGACGATCGAATACGGGCATGCTGAAATGCTGCTCGCAGTACGCGGCGAAGCGCGTGGCCGCCGCCACGACGCGATCCAGATCCGCGGTCGGATCGGCGACGAACCGCTCCAGTCTCGTGTCGCTCATCGCCAGCGCATCGTCGTGGAATCCGAGTCCTTCGAACGCGGCTTCGTTGCCGACCGGCACGCAACCGTACGAAACCGCCTCCAGCACCTTCGACTTGATGCCGCCACGCAGAAAAGCAGGACACAACGCGATCGAGCACTCGGTGTAGACATCCGCCTGTGTCGGCGCGAACCCGGCGAACTCGACGTTCGGAACGGGTGCGTACCGGCCGGCCATGCGCCCGTAGATCACCAGCGGCGTGGCCGGCCGGATACGCGCCCACAACGCCACCAGGAATTCGATCGCGAGCCGGTTCTGCAACTGCCGGTCCGAACCGATGAAGACGAACCGGAACGGCGCCGCCGGACGCCGCATCGGCACCAGCGCATGCATCGGCGGCGCGATCACGTGCGTCTTCACGGCCTCGTCGTTCGTGAGGGACCGCCGCAGCGACTGCGCGTCCTCGGTCGAAACGAGCGTGACGGCATGCGACGAGCCGATCGCCGCGCGCTCCTGCCGTTTCAGCGCGAATGCTTCATAGCCGAGGAATGCGTTGCGAACCAGCCTCGCGTTGGCGAGCCTGACGAACGGCCCCGGAATCGACTTCTCCAGATACCCGGCCGACAACGGCAAATCCTGCTCGCGCAGGATGTTTGCGCGGCGCGACATGAGATCGTCGAAATCCACGACGATCCGGCAGCCGGGCACGCTGCGCCGCACCAGGATCGCGTAATCGACGAGCCGGATGCCGTCGAAATAGATCACGTCCGGCCTGATCGCCTCGACGGCGCGCAGCAGCGCCGTGCGCTTGCGCGGATGCGAAAACATCGCCACCTGAAGCGCGCACGGCGCGCCGCGCAACACGCTCCATCCGACCCGCACCGCCGCGCCGATCTTCGCGCGCCAGCCGCCGTCCTCGAACACCGAGCGGATCTTGAATTCGGTTACGTCCATGTGGTCGCCGATTGCCTTCCGGATGAAGCTCAACGTGCGCTCCCGTCCGTTCGATACGTCCTGCGGAATGTCCCGCGTCATCACCATCAGCACCCGGTTTTTCACGAGTGACCTCCCCTACGATCCGAAACCTTCCCGATTCCATGTCCCGCCGGTCCACGCCGGCGCGGCGAACGACCGCCTGCACGCCGGCTCATGGCCGCTCCCGGGTGAACGCGAGATTCCCGAGCACCACGCACCAGAACACCACGAGCGATACCGCAATGCCGGTCGACGGCGCATACATCACCAGCGTGCGCGGCATGACGAACGGCGCGGCGACGATCGCCGCGACGATCAGCACCTGCTTGATCATGATGAGCCGGTAGCGCCGCACGGCCAGGAGCCACGTGCTCAGCCCCGCATCGACGAACGTGGCGATCGCGCAGCCGGTCGCGTAGATCATGATCGGCACGCCCTGCACGAACGCGGGCCCGTAGATCATCAGGAACACCTTGCGGCCGACGAAGTAGCTGCCGACCCACGCGGCACAGCCGACGAGGCCGAGATAGAGACCGAGCTTCAATGCCTTGGCGCGCACGAGCGGCTCGGTCCGCGCCGAAAAAACCATGCTCGGCGCCAGGGCCAGCGCCAGCGTCGTGCCGACCGAATTCCATTGCTCGACCAGCGACGCGGCGGACGCATAGATGCCGAGATCGGCCTTGGACACCAGCACGCCGAGCAGCAGCCGATCCATGCGCAGTACCAGCACGCTGGCCGCAATGGCCGGCCAGATCCGCAGCCCGCGCACGACCAGCGCTTTCGTGACGGCCGCGCTGCCGCGAAACGATTTCGGCGTCTTCAACGCCAGCTCGCGATAACGGCTGAACGGCGCCGCGGCCGCCACGCAAGCCTCGAGCGGCCATGCGAACGCGGCGACGATCACGCCGAGCGACGCGTGTGCCGCGATGTACAGCCACAGCACCCGCACGCAGCTGGCGTACGCCCGCGCCCGCGTGATCACCCACGGCTTCGATTCGGCGTAGGCCATCAGCGAACCGAGCGCGATCGGCTCCACGATCAACGCAAAGGCCGCGATCAACGTGAGCTCGGATACGCTCGACGGCCGCATGACGATCACCACGACCCCCATGAACAGCAGCATGACGGCCAGCGTCAGCGTGAGCCGCAGGCGGAACGCGCGGTAGACGACCATGTGCCGCAGGCGCGGGTGCTTGCCGAGGATCGGCTGGATCACCTGTGCGCCGAAAATCAGCGCGACGCTGCCGATCACGTAGGCCAGCGACAACGCGAACTGCAGCTCGCCGAACAGCCGCGCGCCGTAGATGTTCGCAAACAGGTGATTGCTCGCGATCGCCGCTAACGCACCGATGATCTTTTCGCACACCACGCCCGCGAACGACGAAAACAGAAGCCTGACGAACGCGTTCAAGATGTCCCCGTCCGCATCGCATCGGCGTGCACGCGCCGCGCGTCGACGCAATGCCACCAGATCAGCGCGATCGCCAGATAGAACAGCGTGCGTGCGCCGAACAAGGTCCAGTAATCGCCCTGTTGCATCGCATAGGTCGCGTAGGCGAAGATCTTCGTGGCCAGCCACAGCATCACGACCCCGCCGCGCATCGCGACCAGGATCAGCATCGCGCTCGCCACGCCGTAGATCGCGCCCGTCAGCGCAATGAACAGCGCGCCGCCCGCATAGCCGAACCAGTAGACCGGCACCGCCATGTTGCCCATCGTGAACGTCACGTCGTCGAACACGTAGGCCTTGAGGATCTCGGGCGTGCCGTACGACAGCATCAGGTCGCGCAGCCCGCTCACCGGCGCATCGCTGAAGAACGTCGGCTCGGTGAACGAACCCAATGAATCGACGAAGCGCCCGAACGCCGCCATGCCCCCGAACGTCGGCGCGCCGAACAGGTGTGCGTCGCCGTCCACCACGTACCACGCCTGCCCCTGTTCGAGAAACCGCGACACCACCGTCTCCGCGACGTCGAGCCCCTGCCCCCGGTACGCGTAGAACACCGACACGCTGCCGATCACGAGTGCGATGAGCGAGCCGATTCCCAGGTAGCGCATCACCGGCTTGCCGTTCATCGCATGGATCGCGATGAACGGGATCAGGACGGTCAGGCATACGTGCAGCACGGCCATGAACTGTTCGCCGTGCAACGCTTCCAGCACCAGGTCGACGACGAGCAGGCACACGGACGTCCAGCGTACGACCCGCGCCGAACTCGTGCAGAAGGTGCCGAGCAGCACCGCGACGAAGGTCTGGTTGTTCAGGAACAGGTTGAACAGCGTGCTGTTCGACGCGTCGTTGCGCAGCGCGTAGCGATTCACGCCGCTCAGCACCGCGAAGCCGCCCGTCAGGCCGGCCAGCACGCCCGTCGCGAGGATCGCGCCGACCAGCCCCAGCCCGAGCGCCACGCTTATCGGCTGAAGCGTCATCCGCGCGCGGATCGGCGGATGGCCGGAGCGTGCGTTCAGGATCCGGTCGAACGCGAACAATGCGCATGCGATGAAAACGACATAGAACGACAGCAGCCGGCTGAACGCGCCGTTCGCGACGCCGAAGATGTCCGTTTCCCGCAGGAATCCACCGGACTCGATCCCTACGCCGGCAACGAACGCGGTCAGTCCGATCACCAGCGTGTACAGGATCGACACGGCGAACGCCGGCCGCGCGACGATCAGCGCGATCACGCCCGCGACCGCGACCAGCAACGTGCAGGTCGCACTCGGTTCCATCGCGCCGAGCGCCGGCAGCATCGCATTGACGCTCAACGCGAGCACGAACAGCGTCGATACGGCCACGCCCGTGAGCGCCGCGGTTCGGCCGCCGGCCTGAATCGTTCGCATCGCCGCCTCTTTCACGCTTGTGCCCGGCCGGCGCGCGGCCGGCCATGCACGGCGCGCTCCAGCGCATCGTGCAGTTGCGCGCTGACCGCGCCGGACGAAAAACGCCGCGCGTTCGCCCGCCCGGCGCTCACCAGCCCGGCGCGCAGCGACGGGTCGCCGGCGACGCGTTCGATCTGCCGGCCCCATTCGGCGGCATCCATCGCATCGGCGACGGCCACGAACGACTCGCCCATCGTGTAGCGGTACACCGGCAAATCGGACGCGACGACCGGCACGCCGACGAATTGCGCCTCGATCACCGTGCGACCGAAGCCTTCGTGCAACGTCGGCGATACGTACAGATCCGCCGCCTGGAAAAAGTAGCCGAGATCCTCGTCGCCGACGTTCTCGACGAAATGGGCGGCGATGCCAGCCTGCGCGGCAATGCTGCGGCATTCGTCGCGGTTGGCCTGGTTGTGCGCGCTGCCTACCCGCAGCACCATCACGTCCTTGCGTTCGAGCGACGCGAGCGCGCGAAACAGCGTCGCATTGTTCTTGCGCGTCTCGTCCGAGCCGACGTTCAGCACCACCAGCGCGTCGCCGACGTCGATGCCGAAGCGCGCGAGCAGCATCGCGCGCGCCCGTTCGCGCACCGCGGCGTCGATCGGCGCATAGCGATCGTCGAACGCATTGGGAACGACCTGTATCCGGTCGGCGCGGATGCGCAGCTCCGCCAGCGCTTCCTGCGCGGTCACGCCCGACGGCGCGAGCACCACGTCCGCGGTCGCGATCAGCGACTGCGTCAATCGCATGTACGCATTCTTCAACTGCTCGACGACGCCGCGCACCTGGCCCGGACGCTGCACATGATGCAGCACGATGCCGACGCGGCCGCCCGCCCACCGGATCAGCGGAATCATGAAGGCCAGGTCTTCCTGGTACAGCATCACGAAGTGTCCGGCGCGCGCCGCCGCGATCGCACGCAGCGGATACAGCACGAACTGCGTCCAGTACCGCAGGAATGAACGCGGCTCGGCCGGAATGTCGACCGGCTCCACGTCGAATCCCGCCAATGCCGGGATGAAATCGATACATTTGAGGCTGTATCGCATGACGCCGTTCCAGCTCACCGGCCGCGGGCCGAGAAACCACACGACCCGCACCGCGGGCGACTCGCGCCGCAGCCCGTCGTTGCCCGCCATCGAATCGCTCATGCGTTGCACCTCCTCGCCCGATTGCATCGACGCCTCCCGAGCGGTCAGGCGCGCGCCGCGGCGAAGCCGGCGCCGATCCGGCGTACGCCGTGCAACGGCGACGGCTCGAACCCGTTGAACACCAGCCCGTCGATGCGCACACCGATCTTGCGCAGGCTGTCGAGCGCGTCCGCCATGCCGGCCGAGTTCGCCGAACCCTGGCGCGCCACCAACAGCGTCATGTCGGCCACGCGCGACAAGGCCGCGATGTCGGCCACCGGCAGCACGGACGGCGCATCGACGATGACCATGTCGTAGCCGCTGCGCAACGACACGACCAGCTTGTCGAGACGCGCGACGTCGAACAGGTTGCGCGTCGACGCGCGCTGAGTGCCGGCGGACAGCGCATCGAGCTTCCCGGCCACGCGCGTGATCGCCTCGTCGGCCGGCAGCGCGCCCTTCAGTACGTCGGACAAGCCTGGCGTCGCGGCGACCGGCAGATAGCGATGCAGCGCCGGCGCGCGCACGTTGGCATCGACGATCACCGTCTTGAGCCCCCTCTCGGCGAACAGGTACGCGAGGTTGGCGGCAATCATCGATTTGCCCTGCGCGGGCGCCGCGGACGACACCAGCACGACCTTCGCGTCGCCGCCATAGGCCGCCAGCCGGTGTCGCAACGTCAGCGCCAGGCTGTCCATCGCATCGGCCAGCGGTTCGTCGGCCGACTCCTGCGTCGCGATGAAGGCCGGCGTGCGATTCGCATCCGCATCGGCCTGACGGCGCGATTTCGGCAGGACGCCGAGCATCGGGATGCCGAGCGCCGCTTCCAGCTCATTCGGATCGCGAATGCGGCCGGCCAGCAGCGCACGGCCCTGCGCCGCGAGAAACCCGAGCATCAGCCCGATCACCGCACCGGCGAGGATCGCGATCAGGCGCTTGGGCCGGATCGGCTTGTCGCTCGCGACCGCCTTGTCGACGATCGATGCGTTGCCGACCGTGCCGGCCTCCGCGATCTGCAACTGCTGCGTATTGTTCAGCAATCCGACATAGAGCTGGTTGTTGACCTCGACGTCGCGCGCAAGACGCAAGTACGTCTGCTGCTGCGACGGCAGGCGCGCGGCCTTGTCCTTCAACATCGCAGCCTGCTTGTCGAGTTCCTTCAGCTTGTTGGCCGCCGCAACGACCTGCGGCTGCCCCGGCACGTATTTCGACAGCAGATCCTGATACTCGAGCCGGGTTTCGAGCCGCGACTTGTCGACGAGCGCCAGTTGCTCGACCAGCAGCCGGATATCGCCCTGCGCGTCGATCGACCCCTGCTGGTTGCGAAACGTGTTCAGCGCCTGCTCGGCCTGTTGCAGCCGCGCCTTGACGATCGGCATCTGCGCGTTGAGGATCGTGAGGCTGCGCTCCGCATCGTCGGCACGGCGTCTCGCATTGAAGTTCAGGTAGGCCGCGGCGATCGCATTGAGCATGCGTGCGGCAAAGACGGGGTCGGGATCCTCGAAACTCAGTTGCATGATGCCCGACTGGCGCTTCGTCTCGATCACGCCGAGTTTCTTCAGGATCGCGTCGAGACGCACGTCGGTGGCGATGCGCCGCACCCTGAATTGCGCACCGGGGCGCGCGACGATCCGTGCGACGTCCACGCGATAGCCGTCGTTCGCACTCGGCACGCCGACCACACCGCTCAGCACCACCTGGCCGCCGCGGTCCGTCAGCTGGAAGCGGTTGCCGTCGAGATAGTCGAACGTCAGCGGCTTGCCGATCTGCGCGGCCGGCACCTCGAACGTCCTGAACTCCAGACGCTCGCCGCCCCAGGCCCACGACGACATCCCGAGCGGTGCGTCGACGAGGCCGTTCGCATCCTTCGGCAGGAACGAACCGATCAGCCCGCCGACGATCGGAAACCGGTTCTCGACCGACACCTCGGCCTGTGCGGCCGTCGCGTTCATCGCTTCGAGAACGACCGAGCGCGAACGGACGATGTCGATTTCGCCGACCACCGCCGAATTCTGGATATCGAGCGCCTTGGAGATCGACGACAGCGACCCCAGTGCGCTGGGCTTGTTCTCCTCGATCTGGATCAACATGTCGGCCGAATACACGGGCGTCGCCGCGATCGCATAGACGATCGCGAGCAGCAGGCAGGCCGCGAACACGGCCGCAAACAGGCGCCCGTTGTCGAGCACGTTCTCCAGCAAATCGATCGGCGACAACCGCGTCGCATGTCCGGCAGCCTGTTTCGGTTCGTTCTGATGCCCGGTCAATGCAGGTCGGTCCATCTTCATGCTGAACTCCAGAATGGAAGATCCGGCTGGCTTCGCCGCCTTACGCGCGTTGTGATTCACGTTCATGTCTTTGAAAATCCGGCTGGAAACCCTTCGGTGCCGGCCGGAGCGCACTGCGTCGGGAGCCTGGATGCCTCGCGCTTGCCCGATCGGCGCAACGGCCGGCAAGCCGTCGTCGAGTCCTCGTTCGTTTCATCTCGGCATGCAGCCGTCGAGGCTGCGACCCGCTATACACCCGCCGCGACGACACCCGCGGGTTGCAGCGCCGCACCGATGTCGGACAGCCGCGCGACGACGCCGGCTACCGGATCGGCTCGCACCGGGCCGGGCCGGTCGCCCACGAACAGGAAACGGCGCCCGACGCCGGCGCGCGCACCGGCCTCGAGATCGGACGGCTTGTCGCCGACCAGGATCGACGCCGACAGGTCGAGGTCGAGCTCGCGCCGCGCGTCGTGCAGCATCCCGGGCTGCGGCTTCCGGCATGCACATGCCTGCCGGTAGCGGCCCATCCCGGCCACCGGGTGATGCGGGCAAAAATAGACACGGTCGATTCTTGCGCCACGCTCGTCGAACCTGCGGCGCATCCAGTCCATGAATGCGGCGAACTGCCACTCCGAAAAATATCCGCGGCCGATCCCGGCCTGGTTCGTCACGACGATCACCTGGTAACCGTTCGCATTGGCCAGCCGCACGAGATCGAAGATGCCGTCCACGAACACGCAGTCCTGCGGCCGGTGGACGTAGCCGTAGTCGATATTGATCACGCCGTCGCGATCCAGGAACAGGGCTTTACGCTTCACTGGTTCCGGTCTCCAGCATCGGCGGAATCGCGGTCTGCGCGCGCCGGTAGTCCGCCGGCACGCCGATGTCGATGAACGACGTGACCTCGGGAAATACGCGGATGTCGAGCGCGTCGGCGCGTTCGGCCAGGAAATCCTGCTCGAACGAGAATTTCACCGGCAGCGCGAAACCGAGCAGCCTGCTCGCGTCGACGACATACGTGCCCGCATTGATGTAGCCCCGTGCCGGCCGCTTCTCGCGGAATGCCGACAGCCTGCGCGACGTCGCATCGAATTCGAGCGTGCCGTAGCGCGACGCATCGTCGACATACGTGGCCGCCACGACGAGATCGGGGCGCGTCGCACGATGGAACGCCGACAACGCGCGCAGATCCAGGTTCGACCACGTATCGCCGTTCATCACGATCATGTCGCGCGCGCCGTGAGCCTTCAGCGCATGAACGATCGCGCCGCCGGTACCGAGCGGCTCGTCTTCCTCGATCACGGAAATCGCGATGCCGAAGTCGCGCGACGTCACGAACGACTTGATCGGATCACTGCCGTAGCCGAGCGACAGCACGACCTCCGTCACGCCCTGCTGCTGGAGCCCGCGCAGCATCCAGCCCAGAAACGGCTCGCCGTCGATCGACGCGAGCGCCTTCGGCAGTGCGTCGCCCAACACGGGGCGCAGCCGCGTGCCGAGGCCGCCGGCCAGGATCAGGCAGGGCAGCATCGCGTTCATGCAAAGATCCGCTCTTCGACGATGCCGCAAATGATGTGGCCGCATACGAGATGCCCTTCCTGGATCTTCGGGGTCGACGCGGACGGAATCTCGATGCAGATGTCGGCGCGCGTGCGCATCTCGGCCGCGCCGGGTCCGTTGCCCGTGAAGCCGACGCAAACCATGCCGGCCGTCCTGGCCACTTCCAGCGCGCGGAGAATGTTCGGCGAACGCCCCGACGTCGAATACGCCCAGAAGACGTCGCCGGGGCGCCCGGTCGCCTGAATCTGACGCTCGAACAGCTTCTCGTAACCGTAGTCGTTGCCGATCGCGGTCATGACCGAGCTATCCACGGTCAGCGCGAACGCCGCAAGCCCCGGCCGGTCGAAGTTGAAACGGCTGACGAATTCGCCCGCGATATGCTGCGCGTCCGCGGCGCTGCCGCCGTTGCCCGCGAGCAGGATCTTGTTGCCTGTCCGTAGCGCTTCCGTCACGCGTTCGGCCACCTGTTCGATCCGCGCCACTTGCTCACGGTCGGAAACGAGCGCCGTCAGCACCGACAGCGTCTGGCGAATTTCGCTCTCCACGCCGATCGTCATTGATTCTTTCTCCACGACTGCGCACCGATGTCGGTGAACGTACAGTTGAGCACCTGGCCGTTGATCCCGTTGTACGCGTCCAGCGCGCGCATCACCGCCGATCGTTCGACCGGATCGACGAAGAACATCATGAAGCCGCCGCCACCCGCGCCGGACACCTTGCCGGCCTTCGCGCCGGCCCGGACCGCGACGCGGTACAGATCGTCGATCATCGAGTTCGAGATGTTCTTCGCCATCCGCTTCTTCGATTCCCACGCGTCGCGCATCGACGCGGCGAACGCTTCGAAATCGGCACGCAGCACGGCTTCCTTCATGCGTACCGCTTCATCCTTGACCTCGTGCAACGCGGCCAGCGAATCGACGACGCCTTCCGTCACGTTGCTGCTCTGTTCCTTGATGATGTTGGCCGACTCGCGCGATACGCCGGTGTAATACAACACGAGCGACGCCTCCATCTCGGCCTTGATTTCCTGCTTGATCCGCAGCGGATTGACGATCACGCGATCGCCGTAGAACTCCATGAAGTTCAGTCCGCCGAACGTCGCCGCGTATTGATCCTGCTTGCCGCCGGCGAGCCCGAGATCCTCTCGTTCGATGTCGTGCGCGAGGTGTGCGATGTCGTATTCGCCGAGCGGCAGCGACAGCAGTTCGCAGAATGCCCTGACCAGCGCAACGACGATCGTCGACGACGAGCCGAGCCCGGAGCCGGGCGGCGCTTCGGAGCACGTCGTGATCGTGACGGCCAACGGATGACCGCCGTGGAAATCCCGCACGATCCGGTTGTAGACGCCCACATGCAGCCCGAGCCCCTTCTGCACGTCGAGCACCGGCGACACCGGGCCGATCCAGCGCGTATCCGTATCCGCGGCCACCAGTTCGACCTTCGCGTCGTCGCGCGGCGCGATCGACGCATACGCGAACTTCTCGATCGTGACATTGAGCGCCAGACCGCCGAACCGGTCCGAATAAGGCGGCACGTCAGTTCCGCCGCCACCCAGACCCAACCGCAAAGGCGCCCTCGAACGGGCAATGAAGCGTGTCATGAAATCTCTCGCAGACAGTGAGTCGGACGCCGGCACGATGCCGTTCGCGCCTCCGCACATTCGGTCGGGAATGCACGACCATGTTCGTTGGCGCCACTATGCGATAGATGTCCGGCGCGCTGCGTGCGATGGCTTACATTAAGCCGCCACCGCTCGATCCAGGCGTTCAACCTGCGTTACGCTCTGTTCGCGAGCGGCACGGCGACGTGCGAACCTGCGTCGGAATCGCCGTCACGTCCCCGCCACGCATGACGACTTCCTGCCGTCATTGGCAATGTTTGACAATCGATGCCGGGAGCCGCCTCGCCGTGAACGACGCGCGGATCGCCGTGCGCCCGAATGCCGCCCGCGAGTGTCGTCACGATGTGCAGAACGAAGCGAAGGCGCGACAGGCACTTCGATTCGATCCGGATAACGTAACAATCGATTCAACGATGCTGGACACAAAAATGAAAATCGCTCAACCGCTGGACTCCGTGGCGCCGGGCCACCCTCGCACCGTCATGCGCCGCATGTGCATGGCGTTCTCGTTCGCGACCATCGCGACGCTGTCCGCCTGCACGGTGCCGGGGCAGCACATGAATTCGACCGCGTTGCCGGTCACGACCGCCGACAACGGCGACGTCACCAGCGACATGCAGGTGCCGGTCAAGCAGATCGACCTGACGCAGATCGAGCAGATTCGCGCCGCACAGAAACGTGCGCCGGGCGCGACCATTGCGCCGAACCTGTTCGCGAAGGCGGACATGTACCGGATCGGCGCCGGCGACGTGCTGCAGATCACGGTGTGGGATCACCCCGAATTCGCGACGGCCGCCGGCCAGCCGGTGCAGAACACGAAGGCCGCGGACGCCGCGCCCGGCTTCGTCGTCGACGGCAACGGCAACGTGCAGTTTCCGTATATCCCGCGGCCGATCCACGCGGCCGGGAAAACCGTCGCGCAGCTCCAGCACGAGGTCAGGACCGAACTCGCCAAGGTGTTCGTGAAGCCGCAGGTCACGGTTCGCGTCGCGTCGTTCCGCGCCACGCAGGTCTACGTCGACGGCGAAGTGCGTAATCCCGGTGCACAGCCGATCAACGACATTCCGATGACGCTGATCGAAGCCGTCAGCCGCGCGGGCGGCTTTGCGCCGACCGCGGATCAGAGCCGCATCACGCTCACCCGCAACGGCACGATCTATCCGCTGAACGTCGCGCAGATGATGAAGACGGGAAAAAACCCGTCGGACATCATGCTGAAGCCCGGCGACATGCTGCATGTGAGCGCGCGCGACGACAATCCCGTGTACGTGATGGGCGAAGTGGTCAGGCCGCAAGCCGTCGCGCCGCTGCGCGACGGTTCGCTCACGCTGAGCGAAGCGCTCACGCAGGCCGGTCAGCTCAACCAGCAAACGTCGAATGCCAAGCAGGTGTTCGTGCTGCGCAAGGCCGCCGACAGCGCACCCGTCATCTATCACCTCGACATGCAGTCACCGGTGTCGATGCTGCTCGCGAACCAGTTCCCGCTCGCGTCGAAGGATGTCGTGTATGTCGACAACACCGGGCTCGTCCGCGCAAGCCGCGTGCTGAACCTGCTGCTGCCGGCGATCAGCGCGGGATTGACCGGCGCACTCGTCACGAAGTAGCCAGGCCGGCCGCACGCGGGGAGCGGGTTCGCATGACACCTCCCCGCGTTCGATGCGCACGCAACGAATCGGCCGCCATCCCGACGCACTCCTCCGCAAAACCGCTTGCCTCCAAGTACTTCTTACCCGCCCCGCCTCCGCCGTCGGGAACGATGACCGCCTTTCCACCCCGCCGCGCGCCCCTACGAAATAAAGATCGCACGTATCGGTAGAAACACCGATGCTGTAGTCAAACTACATTCATACCATTTGTCGTTGCAGAGAATCGCTACATCCGATTCGACAGTGTCGGGCGGCCTACGCGTCGCCGCCCGCATTGACCGGTCGAGCCCAACCGGCCGTAACGATTCCCCGCCTGGCCTGGCATGCCGACGCGCAACCACCCTGCATCGCCAGCCGAATGCGTCCGGTGCGAATCCACCGGGCGCGCGCAGCTCCAGACATCATCCGAACAACCGGCAATACGATCATGGAGAGCAACATGCGGGACACCCTCTGGCCGGCCGTCGTGCTGGCAGCGACCCTCTGCACCACCGCCTACGCCGGCGACGCCGATTTCAATGCGCAGGGCGACGCCACCGACGCGTTCGCATCGGCCGCCGCGCAACGGCGCGCCGACCTGCTCGTGCGCAAGATGACGCTCGACGAGAAACTTCAATTCATTCATTCGCAATACGAAATGTCGAAGGTGCCGGGCGGCGGCGCCGGCTACATCCAGGGCGTGCCGCGGCTCGGCATTCCCGATCTGAACATGGTCGATTCGGCGACCGGCTCCGGCAGCACGTCGCAGGCCAGCACGACGTTCCCGGCGACGATCGCGATCGCGGCGAGCTGGGATCGCCGGCTGTCGTACGACTTCGGCAAGCAGGTCGCGATCCAGTTGCGCGCGCAAGGATTCGGCATGGGCCTCGGCGGCGGCACCAACCTCGCGCGCGAGCCGCGCGGCGGCCGTCTGTTCGAGTATCTCGGCGAGGATCCGTTACTGGCCGGCGACCTGCTCGCCGAACGCACGCTCGCCACGCAGCGACAGAAGGTCATCGCCACGATCAAGCACTACGCGGGCAACGAGCAGGAGCACGGCCGGATGGGCGGCAATACGCAGATCGACGAACGCACGCTGCGCGAGCTGTATCTGTTGCCGTTCGAGATCGCCGCGAAGCGCGGCCGGCCCGGCAGCGTGATGTGCAGCTACAACCGCCTGAACGGCACCTATGCGTGCGAGAACTCTCATCTGCTGAACGACGTGCTGAAGAACGAATGGGGCTTCCAGGGCCAGGTGCAGTCCGACTGGGGCGCGACGCACAGCACCGCCGCCGCGATCAACGCCGGGCTCGACGAGGAAGAGGACGTCGGGCCGAGCGTCTACCTGACGCCCGCGGCCGTCAAGCAGGCGATCGCGAACGGCTCGGTGTCGACCGCACGCCTCGACGACATGGTGCGCCGCAAGCTCGCCGTGATGATCCGCGTCGGCGTGATGGACGATCCGGCCAAAGGCGGCGGCACGATCGATTTCGCGGCCGGCAACCGGTTCGCGCAGGCAGCCGCCGAGCAGTCGATCGTTCTGCTGAAGAACGACGGCAACCAGTTGCCGCTCGTCGCGTCGGCGCTGTCGCGCATCGCCGTGATCGGCGGCCATGCGGATGCGGCCGTGCTGTCCGGCGGCGGTTCGGGCAACACGCGCGATCCCGTATCGGGTTCGTTCGCAGGCTGCGGCGGCCTGACGTTCGGGTCGTCGACCGGCTGCAGCTGGTGGCGCAATCCGTGGCTCAAGGTCGACGTGCCGATCGTCGCCGCAATCCGCGCGTTGGCGCCGGCCGCGCAGGTCACGTATGCGGGCAACAGCGACCAGCAGTCGCCGTTCCGCGCGTACACGCAGCAGGAGATCGACCAGGCCGCGGCGCTCGCGGGCCGCTCTGACGTCGCGATCGTCGTGGTCGCGCAGCCGGCCGGCGAGGATTTCGGCGATCTGCAGAGCCTGAGCCTCGCGAATCCGTCGAACCAGGATGCGCTCGTCGAAGCCGTCGCGCGCGCGAATCCGCATACGATCGTCGTCGTCCAGAGCGGCAACCCGGTGCTGATGCCGTGGAAGGACAACGTGTCGGCCATCGTCGAGGCGTGGTATCCGGGCGAAGCCGGCGGCAAGGCGATCGCGAACGTGCTGTTCGGTGCGGTCAACCCGTCCGGCAAGCTGCCCGTGACGTTCCCGGCGCGCGATCAGGATTCGCCGACGTGGGGGCAAAACGGCACGTTCGAGACCGACCCGGTGTACGCGGAAAAGCTGAACATGGGCTACCGCTGGTATGACGCGCGCAACATCAAGCCGATGTTCGAGTTCGGCTACGGCCTGTCGTATACGCACTTCGCGTATTCGGGTCTGTCGGTGTCGAAGCAATGGGACGGCTCGCTGAGCGTTGCGTTTACCGTGCGCAACGACGGGCGCGTTGCCGGCGCGGAAACGCCGCAGGTCTATCTCGGCGTGCCGTACAAGGACGAGCCCCCGAAGCGGCTGGTCGGCTGGGAAAAGATCCGGCTGAATCCGGGCGAAGCGCGGCGTGTGCATGTGACCGTGTCGCCGCGGATGCAGAGCGTCTGGGATACGTCGCGCAACGGCTGGCGGGTCGTCCCGGGCGGGACCGTGTACGTCGGCGCGTCGTCGCGCGACATCCGCTTGCAGGGCCACTGACCGAGCGACGATGAAGCGACCGGGGGCGCCATGCATCGCAGGCGCGGCGCTCCCGCATCAACCATCGCTGCGCCGAAGCGCTTACCTGAGCAACAGCGCCAGCAGCGTCGAAAGCGCCGCAATCGCGGCGATCCCCGCTACCACCCCCGCCAGATGCGCGGCAATCACCACGCCGGCCGGCAATCGCGACGCGATGCCGGCCATCACGCGCCGCCCGCTTCCAGCGTGTCGAGCAGCGGCTTCGCCAGATGCAGGACCTGGTACACCGTGCCCGCGCCGCCGTCATCCGGTTCGTGTTCCGTCACGAGCGCACGCGTCAGCCGCCAGCGCAGCGGATCGACACTGACGGCCGCCGCAACCACGCCCTGCCGAGCCGCCGCGTCGCGATTGCGTGCGATCTCCCGCGCCAGTGTCGCGTCGAGATCGGCGTCCGCCGGGATCTCGATCGTTTCCAGACGAGCGAAACGTCCCGTCGACGCACTGCCCTTGCGTGCGTCGAGCACAACCTGCGTGTCGATCGGCGCGCGGCCGAAGCTGTCCGTCACGACCCGAAAGCGGCCGTCCGTCACGAACCGCGCAAACGCCTGTTCGTTGCGCCACAGGTAAAACGACGCATAGCCGTTTTCCGTCGCGCCGTGACGGCCGGCCTCGCGCAGCAGGAAGCCCTTGAACAGCAGGTCCGGCGTGTCGTTCCACAGCCGGCCGCGCTCGTGCACGCGATTGCGGATGATGTCGAGGTCGTAGTCCGCCGGCAGGCGGTGCACGTAGTACGCGGTCAGCATGATCGACTCCTGGCGAAAGAAATCCACGGAATTCCGGACGACATGAAGGCAGCGTAGAAGACCTTGAATCATTTGAAAAGGCGATGGCAGAATATTTCAATGATTCGATTCTGAAATGAATGAGGGTGCGATGAAAACGCTCGACGTCGAGGCCGTGCAGGCATTCGTGCTGACCGCCGATCTCAAGAGCTTCACGCGGGCCGCGGAAGCGCTGGACACGACGCAGTCCGCGGTGAGCCTGAAGATCAAGCGGCTGGAAGACGGGCTCGGCCGCCGCCTGCTGGAACGCACGCCGCGCCAGGTTCGCCTGTCGGCCGACGGCACAGCGTTCCTGGAACCGGCGCGCGAACTGGTGGCCGCTCACCACGGCGCAATCAGCGCATTCGGCACGAGCCAGCGACGGTTGGTCATCGGCGTCAGCCACCATGTCGTCGGCGCCGATCTCCCGATGCTGCTGCGGCGGATGAGCGAAGCGGAGCCGGCGCTCGTACTGGAGATCCGCGTCGCCACGTCGCGCGACGTGCTCGAGGCGTTCGATCGCAGCCAGCTCGATGCGGCCGTCGCGCTGCAGCACGACAGCCGGCGGCTCGACGGCGAAACCATCCTGTCGGAGTCGTTCGGCTGGATGGCGGCGGCCGATTTCGAGCACCATCCGCCGCAACCGCTGCGGCTCGCCACGCAGGCCGAACCATGCAGCGTGCGCCGCATGGCGGTCGACGCGCTGGACCAAGCCGGTGTCGCATGGACGGAAGTCTTTGTCGGCGGCGGCGTGGCGACGATCGGCGCGGCGGTGTCCGCGGGGCTTGCCGTCGCGGCGCTCGGGCATCGCGTGGCGCCCGCCGGCACCGTCGACGTAGGTGCGCGGTACGGGCTGCCGCCGCTTCCCACGCGCGATGTGGTGCTCCACTCGAATCTGACCGATGCACGAGCCAGGCAGGCGCTGCGCACGCTGGGCGCGGCGCTACGGTCGTCGGTTGGCGTGCGTTGATGCCGCGCGCGGGTTCGACGAACCGACTTGAACGCCTCGCAGGAAAGCGACATGCATGCGCCGGACGAACCGGTGAACGAACGTGACTCCGCGCTTGCGTCCTCGATCGAGCGGGCGACGGCAGCGAGTCGCCGTTGCGAGATATTGCAGGTCGGTTGGTCCTCTTCGCGCACCCGGAATACGCATCCGACGCCATCCCGGTCGGCCGTGTATCCGACTGACGAATAACCGCCCATTGCCCCGCATCCCGGTTGACGAGCCAGATCCGCTCGCTGCCGTGAAATTCGATTGCAACGCGCGACCGTACTCCGCGACAGGTCGAGCCGCCCCCATCGATCCCCGGCGCGCTTCGTCGATTCGTATCCGGCACGTCGCCTGAACCGTGTTGTGCCGGCATCGAAATGCCTCGACGCGCGCCACGGTAAAATCGCGTCTTCGCCCCGCGCATGGGCTGACGATATCCATCCGCCCCCGGGCCAACGTCAAAAGCATCCACCAGCCATCATCGCCTTGATTTCCCAACGCTTTCCGCGTGGCGACGCATGAGTTACTCGCTCGCCACCGCCTACACCCGCGAACTCGAAATCCGCAAGAGCCGTTTCATCGCGTATGCCGTTCCCGTCGAGGATCGCGATGCCGCGATGCAGGTACTGCAACGCCTGCGCGACGAGCATCCGGCGGCCACCCACGTGTGCTGGGCGCTGCTGGCGGGCGGCCAGTCGGGCATGTCGGACGACGGCGAGCCGTCGGGCACCGCGGGCCGGCCGATCCTCGAAGTGCTGCGCCATCACGACCTCGACGGCGTGCTCGGTGCGGTCGTGCGTTACTACGGCGGCGTGAAGCTCGGCGCGGGCGGGCTGGTGCGGGCGTACACGGACGCGATCGCATCGGCGCTGCTCGATGCCGAGCGCGTCGAGCGCATCCGGCACACGCTGCTCGCGATCGAGATCGGCTACCCGGAGGAGGCGCGCGTGCGTCGCTGGATCGAACAGGCCGGCTACGCGCTGGTGGACAGCGCGTACGGGATGACGGTGAAGCTCGTGATCAAGCTGCCCGAAACCGCCGAAGCCGCGGCAAGAGGCGAACTGTTCGATCTGACGCAGGGGCGCTCGGGGTTTCCGGAGATTTGAGCCGTTGCGGCGACAGGCCCGAGCGGCGCAAGCCTGGAGCGCTCGGCGCGCGTCGTTTTCCCCAATGCGTCGGAATCGCGCCGTTTCGACGGCGTCGACGCATATCGACGCGCACCTAGAAGCACGCTGTCGAGGCTGTCCGTCCGACACTCCGAAAGACGGTAAGACCTGGTCGGGCCGAATCGCCCGCCGTCAAGCGGCCACCCCGAAAAAAACGCGCCGCATCGAGCGGCGCGCTTCATCGCATCGCGATCGACCGGCGCGAACCGATCAATAAATCTCCGGCACGATCATGCTGTCGGGCACCGGCCGACGAATGTAATCCTCGTGATGCTCGCGCTGCGGCAGATCGATGGTCGGGCGCGGCACCTCGTGATACGGCACCTGGCCGAGCAGATGGTGAATGCAGTTCAGCCGCGCGCGCTTCTTGTCGACGGCCTGCACGACCCACCACGGCGCCTCGGGAATATGCGTGCGCTGCAGCATCTCTTCCTTCGCGGCCGTATAAGCCTCCCAGCGGCGGCGGCTTTCGAGGTCCATCGGGCTCAGCTTCCACTGCTTCAGCGGATCCGCGATCCGGCTCTGAAAGCGCATCTCCTGCTCGTGATCGGTGATCGAGAACCAGTACTTGACGATCTGGATCCCGCTGCGCACGAGCATCTTCTCGAACTCGGGCACCGACCGGAAAAATTCCTCGTACTCGTCGTCGGTACAGAAATTCATCACGCGCTCGACGCCCGCGCGGTTGTACCAGCTTCGGTCGAACAGCACGATCTCGCCGCCTGCCGGCAGATGCGCGACATAGCGCTGGAAGTACCATTGCGTGCGCTCGCGGTTGTTCGGCGCGGGCAGCGCGGCGACCCGGCACACGCGCGGGTTGAGGCGCTGCGTGATGCGCTTGATCGCCCCGCCCTTGCCGGCCGCGTCACGCCCCTCGAAAATGACGACGAGCCGGTGCCCGGTGTTCACCACCCAGTCCTGCAGCTTCACGAGCTCGCCCTGCAAGCGGAACAACTCGCGGAAATATTCCTTGCGCGCCTGGCGACGCTCTGGCGAGAGCAGCAGGTTCCCGCTGTCGTCGAAGCGGCGGTCGTCGAGCTCCATTTCGAGCTCTTCGTCGTATGCGTCGACGAGATCCTCCTCGAAACGGCGCTGGCGCGCTTCCATCGAGTTCGTATCGGTACGGTCGTCCGTCTCGGTGCGGGTATCGTTGTCGCCCATGGGGCCTCCTTCCATCATTGACGCAGCCAAACTCGGCCATTATCCCAGCGTCGCGCGTCAAATTCATGAAAACAGGCGGCCACGCCCATCGAAAGCGGCATGCGGGCAACCCGCCGCCCGCGCGCGCGACTCCCGCCGGCTCGCCGCGCGTGGGTCGGGCGGCGGCGGCACGACCGTGTCATCCGGCCCCGGTACGCGCCCGCCCTGCGAACGCAACGCCGGTTTCCTGACCGACAGCCCGGTTTTCCGGCCGACGCGCAACACGTGTGCCTCATCCGGTTCGAAGAAGAAATCGTCGCCCCACTGTCGCAGCGACGAGCAACGGAAACAGCCTGCGCGCGCGATCTGGGGAGACGCCGACCGAACATTTGGCGCCGAACACTTCCTGCCGCTCTTTACCGCACTGTTTCCATCCGCGCCGATCGAGCGGCTGGCTGTCGGGCACGACTGCTTCGAGGACGCGCGCGATGCCATTGCCGCGCGGATCGCGGGGCATCATCCGAACGACCGGCTGAAAAAATTCGGCGGCCGGATCGAAACACCGGCTGCCGAACGGCGCGCGCGGCCGCTGTCGCCGACGCGCACGCACGCTTCACGTCAACGTCAACGAATGATCCGCGTCACGCCCCGCCCGCGCGGATCGGCCATCGCCTCCGGCGTCTTGCCGTCGATCTTGATGACCTGGATGTCGCCGCTGAAATCCTGCCCCTTCAGCGTATAGCCGCGCGCCTCGATCTGCTTCGCGAGTTCGCCTTCGATCGGGTGGTACGGCTCCCAGAAGATCGTGTTCGGCGGCAGCAACTGGTGATGGAAACGCATCGCGCCGACGGCTTCCTTCAACGGCATCTTGAAGTCGTAGATGTTGTTGATCACCTGGAAGATCGACGTGAAGATGCGCGAGCCGCCCGGCGTGCCGATCACGAGCGACACCTTGCCGTCCTTCGTCATGATCGTCGGCGACATCGACGACAGCGGGCGCTTCTTCGGTTCGATCGCATTCGCGTCGCTGCCGACCACGCCGAACATGTTCGCGACGCCCGGCTTCGCGGAGAAGTCGTCCATCTCGTCGTTCAGCACGATCCCGGTGCCGTCGGCGATCACGCCCGAGCCGAAGTAGCCGTTGATCGTGTACGTGTTCGACACCGCGTTGCCCCACTTGTCGACCACCGAGAAGTGCGTCGTTTCGGCCTTCTCCGGCATCGTCGTGCCGAGGCCGGGCTGCACGCTCTTCGTGTCCGACGGCTCCTTCGGGTTGACCTCGGCCGCGCGCTTCGCGATGTACGCATCGTCGGTCAGCTGCGCGATCGGCACCTTGTAGAAGTCGGGATCGCCGAGATACTGCGCCCGATCGGCGAACACGCGTTTCTCGATTTCCGCGACGAGGTGGATGTACTGCGGCGAGTTGAGCTTCACGCCCTCGAAGTCCTGCTTCAGGTCGGCCTTCATCTTCAGCAGCTGCACGAGGCCGATGCCGCCGGAGCTCGGCGGCGGCGCGGTGATCACGTCGTAGCCGTTCCACTTCGCCTGCACCGGCTGGCGCCACACCGCGCGGTACTGCGCGAGATCCTCGGTCGTGATCAGCCCGTTGCCGTCGCCGGTCTTCATCGACGCGGCGATCAGCTCGGCCGTCTTGCCCTTGTAGAAACCTTCCGCGCCGCCGTCCGCGATGCGCGTCAGCACGTCGGCGAGATCGGGCTGCTTGAAGTTCGCGCCGGCCTTCAGCCCGGAGAAGTACTTGTCGAAGTTGGTCTTGCCGCCGAACTCCTTCGATGCGTCGACACCGCGCTGCGCGAGCTGCTCGTCGACGACGAAGCCGTCGCGCGCATAGTGGATCGCCGGCGCGAGCACCTGCTTCCATTTCAGCTTGCCGAAGCGCTTCTGCGCTTCCCACATGCCCGCCACGGTGCCCGGCACGCCGACCGCGCGCGGGCCGTACAGGCTCATGCCCTTGACGACGTTGCCGTCCTTGTCGAGGTACATGTCCTTCGTCGCGGCGAGTGGCGCACGCTCGCGGTAGTCGATGAAGTACGGCTTGCCGTCCTTGTAGATCGTCATGAAGCCGCCGCCGCCGATGTTGCCGGCTTCCGGGTACGTGACGGCGAGCGTGAACGCGATCGCGACGGCCGCGTCGATCGCGTTGCCGCCTTCCTTGAAGATTCGCTCCGCCGCATCCGCGCTGTACTTGTCGGCCACCGCCACCGCGGAGCTCGTCAGGACCGCGGGCTGCGGCCCTTTCGCATAGGCGGGCGCGTTCGGCAGGAAGCCGATGCCGGCCACCGTCGCCAGCACGGCGGCGGATGATTTGAAGCGATTCAGCGTAGTCATTGCATGTCCCCCATGTGGATCTCCTTCAGGCGCGACGAGCACCTGATCCGTGGATGGCCGCTGGCGCGCCGACGGCCATATGCCGGCTTCGTAGTATAGGGGGACAAAAAGGGTCGAACACACGGCGGCGACGAAAGCGTGCCGGTTGTGTACGCGTGCTCACGTTGCGGCGCCGCGACGCGCTTGGGGATCGGTCGACCTTCCGCTACGGTGCACGCCATCGCGCAATGCACAAAACCGAAAGTTGCGAACCGTGCGGCGGCCCTCGCCGCCGATGCAAAAAAATCTGCGAACGACCCGCCCGCGGCACAGGCCGATCTGCGAAGATAGCGCCCCGCTTGCGCGCCGCATCATCGTTTCGTGCACGCGCCGCTTCACGTTTCCCCGTCTCGCTTCCTATGGCATCACACAATGCGCATCATGCGTCCGGCGTCGCGGCCGGCGTCGCCGCCGCCGTCCTCGTCGCGCAAACCGGCGCAACCGGCCCGTGGCACTCGGGCATGCTCGCCGCGTTCGCGGCGGGCGTCGCGGGCGGCACCGCGCCCGACTGGCTCGAAGTCGCATGGTGGAGCCGCAAGCGCCGCCTGTGGATCACGCATCGCACCCTCACGCACTGGGGCATCGGCTGGGTCGCGCTGCTCGCGCTCGGATGGCACGGGCTCATCCATCATCCGCATCCGCCATGGGCCGCGCCGCTGTTCGGCTTCGCCTGCGGCGGCGTGATGCATCTGCTCGCCGACTGGCCCAATCCGCTCGGCGTACCGTGGATCTGGCGGCGCCACTCGCTCAACCTGTGGAACAGCGGGCATTGCGACCTGATCGTCGTGGCCGCCGCCTGGGCCGGCACGCTGTGGCTCGCGCAATCGCTGTGGTCGCGTGCGCCGCTGATCGAACACTGGCTCGGCTGGCTGCATCGCGTCTAGTTGCAATTCGATACAAATCGGCACGCGATCGGCATGTCAACGTGCACGCAACTTTCCGTCCATTGAAAGCGCGCTGCAGGCCCCCATCTGACGGTGAATCGTCGGCACGCATGGCCGGCACGCACCGGTGACGTCTGGCACACTGACGATTCGACTCGCGTGCGATCAATCCGCACGCTCGCACCCCATTTCAACGCTCCGATGGACGTCACAGCTACCCGCCCTGCCGCCCGCGCGCTCGACGTGTTCCACCCGGCCGTCGCCGCGTGGTTCCGGCGCACGTTCGCCGCGCCGACCGGCGCGCAGGCGCTCGCGTGGCCGCACATCAAGGCCGGCCGCTCCACGCTCGTCGCCGCGCCGACCGGCTCCGGCAAGACGCTCACCGCCTTCCTGTGCGCGCTCGACGATCTGGTGCGCGATGCGCTCGCGCACGACGGCACGCTGCCCGACGCGACGCTGGTCGTCTACGTATCGCCGCTGAAGGCGCTGTCGAACGACATCCACGTGAACCTCGACGCGCCGCTCGCCGGCATCGCCGAATCGCTCGCGCAACTCGGCCTGCCGGTCCCGGCGATCCGCACCGCGGTGCGCACCGGCGACACGACGCAGGCCGAGCGCGCGGCGCTGCGCAAGCGCGCGCCGCACATCCTCGTCACGACGCCCGAATCGCTGTACGTGCTGCTGTCGTCCACGTCGGGGCGGCAGATGCTGTCGAGCGTGCGCTCGGTCATCGTCGACGAAATCCATGCGCTGGCGTCGTCCAAGCGCGGCAGCCATCTCGCGCTGTCGCTCGAACGCCTCGACGCGCTGGCCGGGCACGCGCTGCCGCGCATCGGGCTGTCGGCCACGCAAAAGCCGATCGACGCGGTCGCGCGCTTCCTCGTCGGCGGGCCGGCCGACGCGCCGCGCGACTGCGCGATCGTCGACACCGGCCACACCCGCGAGCGCGACCTCGCGCTCGAACTGCCGAACGTGCCGCTCGAACCGGTGATGGCGACCGACGTGTGGGAACAGGTGTACGACCGCATCGCCGGGCTCGCGGCCGCGCATCGCACGACGCTGGTGTTCGTCAACACGCGGCGCACCGCCGAACGCATGGCGCGCCATCTCGCCGACCGGCTCGGCAAGGACGCGATCGCCGCGCATCACGGCAGTCTGGCTAAGGAGCACCGCTTCGACGCGGAGCAGCGGCTGAAACGCGGCGAATTGAAGCTGCTCGTCGCGACCGCGTCGCTCGAACTCGGCATCGACATCGGCGACGTCGATCTCGTCTGCCAGGTCGGCTCGCCGCGCGGCATCGCGCCGTTCCTGCAGCGCGTCGGCCGCTCGGGGCACCATGTCGGCGGCGTGCCGAAGGGGCGGCTGTTTCCGTTGTCGCGCGACGAGCTGGTCGAATGCGCGGCGCTGCTCGACTGCGTGCAACGCGGCGAACTCGATGCGCTGCGGATTCCCGAAGCGCCGCTCGACGTGCTCGCGCAGCAGATCGTCGCCGAAGTCGCGTGCACGGAATGGCACGAAGACGCGCTGTATGCGAGCTTCACGCGCGCCGCGCCGTACGCGCGGCTGACGCGCGAACGCTTCGACGAAGTGATGAAGATGCTCGCCGAGGGATTCACGAGCCGCCGCGGCGTGCGCGGCGCGTACCTGCACCGCGACGTGGTCGGCGGCACCGTGCGCGGCCGCCGCAACGCGATGATGACCGCGACCACCTCCGGTGGCACGATTCCCGACATGGCCGACTACGCGGTGCTGCTCGAACCGCAGGGCATCCAGGTCGGCACCGTCAACGAGGATTTCGCGATCGAAAGTCTGGCCGGCGACGTGTTCCAGCTCGGCAACCAGTCGTACCGGATCATTCGCGTGGAAACGGGCCGCGTGCGCGTCGAGGACGCGCAAGGTCAATCGCCGAGCATTCCGTTCTGGCTCGGCGAGGGGCTCGGACGCAGCGACGAGCTGTCGGCGGCGGTCGGGCGGCTGCGCGCACGGATCGACGGCCTGCTCGCGGAAGGCGACCGGCAGGCGAATGCCGGCGGACGCAAGCGCGCGGTCGGCAACGCGGCGGGTAAGACGGAGACGCACGGTAACGCCCAACCAGCGGCCCTAGCCGGCATCGTCACCGACTCGCGAACCGATGCCGCCGCCACCGCGCTCGCGCCCGCCGAAAGCCGCCTCGCGCCCGCGTTGCGCTGGCTCGTCGACGATCTCCGCCTGTCGCCCGACGCCGCACGCCAGATCGCCGACTACCTCGCGCGCACCCGCTCGGCGCTCGGCGCATTGCCGACGCAGGACACGCTCGTGATGGAGCGTTTCTTCGACGAATCGGGCGGCACGCAGCTCGTGATCCATTCGCCGTTCGGTAGCCGGATCAACCGTGCATGGGGGCTCGCGCTGCGCAAGCGCTTCTGTCGCAACTTCAACTTCGAACTGCAGGCCGCCGCGACCGACGACGCGATCATCCTGTCGCTGTCGCTCGCGCACAGCTTCGCACTCGACGAAGTGTGGCGCTACCTACGTTCGGCCAGCGCCGAGCACGTGCTGATCCAGGCGCTGCTCGACGCGCCGATGTTCGGCGTGCGCTGGCGCTGGAACGCGACCACCGCGCTTGCGCTGCCGCGTTTCACCGGCGGCCGGCGCACGGCGCCGCAACTGCAGCGGATGAAGAGCGACGATCTGCTCGCGACGGTGTTCCCCGATCAAGCCGCATGTCTCGAGAACATCGTCGGCGAACGCGAGATTCCGCATCATCCGCTCGTCGACCAGACGCTCGACGATTGCCTGCACGACGCGATGGACACCGACGGCTGGCTTGCGCTGCTGCGCCGGATCGAGAGCGGCGCGATCGAACTCGTCGAGCGCGACTTGCCCGCGCCGTCGCCGCTCGCGGCCGAGATCCTGAACGCGAAGCCCTACGCATTCCTCGACGATGCGCCGCTCGAGGAACGCCGCACGCAGGCCGTGCAGTCGCGCCGCTGGAGCGATCCCGAATCGGCCGACGATCTGGGCGCGCTCGACGCCGACGCGATCGCCGCCGTGCGCGACGAAGCGTGGCCGCTCGCGCGCGACGCCGACGAAATGCACGATGCGCTGCTTACGCTCGCATGCGTCGCCGACAGCGAGGCGCACGCGCACCCAGGCTGGCCCGAGCGACTCGCGGAACTCGCGGAACGCCGCCGCGCGACGAAACTCGCGACGCCGGGCGGCGCCGTGCTGTGGGTGCCGGTCGAGCGGCTCGTGTGCGTGCGCGCGCTGCATCCCGACGCCCGCACGACACCGGCGCTCAAGGTGCCGGCCGCGTGCGCGCAGCCGTGGGAAACCGATGCGGCGCTCGTCGACGTGATCCGCGCGCGACTCACCGGCTTCGGGCCGCTCACGCTCGATGCGATCGCCGCGCCGCTCGGCATGCCGCCCGCGTCGATCGCGACGGCGCTCGTGGCGCTGGAGCGCGAAGGCTACGTGATGCGCGGCCGCTTCACGCCGGGCGCGACGACCGACGAATGGTGCGAACGTCACCTGCTCGCGCGCATTCATCGCTATACGGTGAAGCGGCTGCGTCGCGAGATCGAGCCGGTCGAACGCGCCGATTTCATGCGCTTTCTGTTCCACTGGCAGCACCTGACGCCCGACACGCGCGGCACCGGTCGCGACGCGCTGGCAGCCGTGGTCGAACAGCTCGAAGGCTACGAGGCCGCGGCGAGCGCCTGGGAAGACGCGCTGCTGCCCGCGCGGCTCACCGACTACACGGCGGGCGGCCTCGACGAGCTGTGCCGCTCCGGCAAGCTGGTGTGGACCCGCATCGGCGCGCCGGCGCGCGCGGCCGGCACGCCCGTGAAGACGACGCCGATCGTGCTGTTGCCGCGCCGCCATCTTTCCGCATGGCAGGCGCTGCGCGATCCCGATGCGCAGCCGGCGCTATCCGCACGCGCCACACAGGTGCGCGACGCGCTTGCCGCACACGGCGCGATGTTCTTCGACGCATTGCTCGACGACCTGCACATGCTGCCCGTCGAACTCGAACAGGCGCTCGGCGAACTCGTGTCGGCCGGCCTCGTGAACGCGGACAGTTACGCGGGCCTGCGCGCGCTGCTGAAGCCGGCCGTCAAGCGCAGCGCGACCTATGCACCGCGTACACGACGCGGCGGCGCGCTGATCGGCGGGATGGACGACGCCGGCCGCTGGGCGCTCGTGCCGCGTCGGGCACCACCGGACGACGGCGCGCCCGCACCGAAACGCGGCCCCGCCACGACCGATCCCGACGCACTCGAACACATCGTGTGGACGCTGCTGCGCCGCTACGGCGTCGTGTTCTGGCGGCTGCTCGAACGCGAAGCCGACTGGCTGCCGAGCTGGCGCGAACTCGTGCGCGTGCTGCAGCGCCTCGAAGCACGCGGCGAGATTCGCGGCGGTCGGTTCGTCGCCGGGCTCGCGGGCGAACAGTTCGCGCTGCCCGAGGCCATCCCGATCCTGCGCGAACTGCGCCGGCAACCGGGCGATGGGCAGTATGTATGCGTGACGGGCGCCGACCCGCTGAATCTCGCCGGCACGCTGCTGCCCGGCGACAAGGTGCCGGCGCTGGCCGGCAATCGCGTGCTGTTCCGCGATGGCGTGCCCGTCGCATCGCTGGTATCGGGTACGTTCCACTACGCGCCCGAGCTGTCGCCCGCCGCGCGCGAGGACGCGCGCCTGCGGCTCGCGCGTTCCTGCTGACATCGGCTGACACGCACGCGGCACAAGACTACTGATCGCCGGGCCGCGCGGTCGCCATCGTTCCGGTAGCATCGAACGATCGACCGCGCGCTTGCACGCCTCGCCCACACAAGACAAGACTTCCGGAGACTGCCGCTCATGCCTTCGCATGCCGATTCGCCCGTTGCCCATCACGCGGGTTCGCTGACCATTTTCCAGGGCGCCGCGCTCTATATCGGCGCGGTGCTCGGCACCGGCGTGATCGCGCTGCCCGCGCTCGCCGCCGAAGTCGCCGGGCCGGCCTCGCTACTCGCATGGGCCGCGCTCGTCGTACTGTCCGGGCCGCTCGCGGCCACCTTCGCCGCACTCGGCGCCCGCTATCCCGATGCCGGCGGCGTGTCGACCTACGCGCGGCGCGCATTCGGCCCGAAGGCCGCGGCGATCGTCGGCTGGTGCTTCTACTTCGCGGTGCCGGCCGGCGCGCCGGCCGCCGCGATGTTCGGCGGCGCATACGTCGCGGCCGTCACGGGCGGCGGACACACGACGGTCGTCGTCACGGCCGCCGCGCTGATCGCGACCGTGTCGGCCGCGAACGCGTTCGGCGTCACCGTGTCGGGCCGCATGCAACTGGTGTTGTCGGCGCTGCTCGTCGCGCTGCTGCTTGCCGCGGTGCTTGCGTCCGCGCCGCATGCCCGCGCCGCGAACCTGCATCCGTTCGCCCCGCACGGCTGGCTCGCGGTCGGCCAGGCTGCCGCGCTGCTCGTGTGGAGCTTCGCCGGCTGGGAAGCGATCACGCATCTCGCGGCCGAATTCCGCCGGCCCGCGCACGACATGCCGCGCTCGGCCGGCATCGCGGTCGTGGTCGTCGGGTTCCTGTATCTGTCGGTGGCCGCCGCGAGCGTGACGGTGCTCGGGCCTTCCGCGGGTGCATCGGGCGCGCCGCTCGCCGAACTGATCGCGGGCGGCATCGGCGGCCATGCGCAGATGCTGGCGGCCGCCGCTGCACTGCTGCTCACGCTCGGCACGATGAACGCATATTTCGCCGGCGCGGCAAAACTCGGCGCGGCGCTCGGGCGCGACGGCGCACTGCCCGCATGGCTCGCGCAAGGCAGCCAGGTCGGCGGCGTGCCGCGCCGCAGCCTCGGCGTGATCGCGGTGCTCGCGGCCATCGCGTTGGCCGCCACGGCGCTGTCGGACGTCGGACCGAAGCCGCTCGTGCTCGTGACGTCGGGGTGTTTCGTGATGGTGTACGGGCTCGGCGCGGCGGCTGCACTGAAGCTGCTGCCGCGTGGCGGCATCGCATATCGTTGCGCGTGGATTTCGCTGATTGCGGTCGCCGGGCTGTTCGTGACGACCGGATGGTATTTCCTGTGCCCGCTGCTGCTCGCGGGCGGCGCACTGCTTTATCTGCAGGTTACCGGCCCGCGTCAATGATCCGATATGCGCCGCGGGCCGACGCCCACCGGTTCGCCGCACCGATCGCACGAACGATCACGCCGATCCGGCCGTGCGCCGTTCGTTCGCGCCCGTCAGGCCGGCACCAGCTCGAAGCTGAGCCGTTTGCCGAGCGCGGCGGCCGCGCTCGCGAGCGTCGCCAGCGTGAGGCTCGTGTCGGTTTCGTCGAGCAGACGGTTGAGCGCGGCGCGGCTGGTCTTCATCCGCGCGGCCATCGCGGTTTTCGTGATGTGCTGCGCCTTCATTTCCTGCCCGATCTGCCACGCGATCACGCGCTTGATCGCGGTGGCGGTGACCGCTTCGAGATTGCCGTCCGCTTCGAGGAAGGCGTCGAAATCGCTGCCGATATGCGGATTGTTCGTGGTCGTCATGTCGTACTCCAGGTGCATGGCGTTGCCGGCAGCCCGACCGTCGGAGACGGTGCGTTCCGGCGCAACCGGGGAATTCAGATGGCGTGCGTCAGCGCTTTCAAGCGCGCGACGGTGACGTCGAGATCGTCCGACGGCGTAGCTCGCGACTGCTTGAAGAAGCCGTGCAGCAGCACCATCGTGTCGCCGACGACCGTGAACAGCACGCGCGCGCTTCGCCCCGGCACCGTCACGCGGCTCTCCCACAGATCCTTCGCCATCTCCCGGACCAGCGGCATGCCGAGCGGCCAGCCGAGTTGAACGGTCTTGATCTCTTCGCCGATCGCCCTTCGCTCCGCCTGCCCGAGCGCATCGAGCCATTCGCGCACCGGCTCGTGGCCGCGGGCCGTCCGGAAGAACCGCACGCCGAGCGTGACCTGAATCTGCTGTCTCGCCATCGTCTTGTCATCCATCGTATCAAAAACGGTACGATATGCCAAGCACCCCGATGACGGCTACTGACCGGATGGCCACTCAATCCTTCGGCAAGAAGCAGATCGGACCCGGCGCATCCGCCAGGCCGGTGGATCACCGCTTGCCGCGAGCGCGCTTGCGCGCCGCGCGTGGCGCCTGGTGCGGGCGCGCATTGCCGAACCGCGATCGCGCGATGTCGCGCACCGCATCGATCAGCGTCCGCGCGACCGGCGACGGCTGCGCATCGGTACGCAGCACGAGCCCGACCGGCTCGTCGGTGCCCGCCGACGGCAGCGGCAGGCGCGCCAGCGCGCCGGCCGACAGATCGTATTCGGCTGCATAGAGCGGCACGAACCAGACCGCATCGTTCTCGAGCGTCAGTGCGCGCGCGACCGATACCGACAGCACCTCGATGAACGAATCCAGCGGCGGCGCGCCGCATGCGCCGAGCAGTTGCTCGGCGGACTGGCGGATCAACGTGCCGAACGGCGGCAGCACGACCGGGTAGCGCGCCAGCTCGGCGGCCGGCGCCGCGCTCGCGAGCAGCGGATGCCCGGCACGCACGACCGCGACGAGCGGCTCGTTGTACAACTGCTCGAACGCGAGCCCGATCATCCGCTCCGGCTCCGACAACCGCCCGATCGCACATTCGATCGCCCCGGATTTCAGACGCTCGAGCAACTCGGCGTTCGCGGCCGTCGCGATCCGCACGACGATGCGCGGCCAGCGCGCGGTCAGCGCCTTCATCAAGGCCGGTGCGAGCGAAGCCGCGACGGTCGGCAGCATGCCGATTTCCAGCGTCGCGGCAGCGGCCCCGCCCTCGCGCGCCAGCAGCCCGACGCCCTGCCGCAGCGCCAATACGCACGCATTCGCGTGCGGCATGAACAGTTGCGCTTCGCGGGTGGGCTGTGCGCCGTGCCGGCCGCGCTCGAACAGCTTCACGCCGAGGATCGCCTCCAGCTCGGCGATCGTCTTCGACACGGCCGGTTGCGTGATCGACAGGCTTTCGGCCGCCTTCTGCACGCCGCCCAGTTGCGCGACCGCGAGAAAACACTGCAGGTGCCGGAATTTGACGCGACCGTCGGCGATACGGTTATTCATAACGGGTGGTTATGCGAATGACGATGAATCGCCATTTTGCATAACTTTCCGGAAAGGCCCAAGCGTTCGGCACGGCGTCATGCATGGCGCCGCAGCGCGTGGAATCCCGTTGGCTCCCAGATCCGTTTCGCGATCAGCAGGGCCGTGCCGTGCTTCTGTCCGAGCGGCGCGGACGACGACTCCGCATGCAGCGCCGCCGCCTTGCTGCTCAGCCGCCGCAGCTCTTGTTCGAGCTCCGCGGCGGCCGCGTCCGTCAGCATTCCTTGCAGGAACGTCATCGTCTCGCCCGGACCGTCGAAGCGGCTGCCGAGAAAGTCGTCGAGCACGTGCGCATGGAAGTAGCGGCGGATCGGCCCGCCCGGCAGCCAGTCGAAATCACGCGCGACGCGTACGCGAATCCGATCGCCGGGCAGCAGCGCGATCACGTTCATCCGGTCGAGCATCAGTAGATACTTCACGCACTCGGCCTGCGTGACGCGATAGGCCGACACGATGTCCTGCACGGTCCAGTAATTGATCGCGCACACGGCGACCAGCAGCAGTTTCTCGTCCGACACGAGCAACGCCTCCTGCTGCTCGGTCAGCACGCGCAAGCGCGGCGCGGACGCGGATGCTTCCTGCACGAGCTCGGCGAGCGTATAGCCGAGCAGTTGCGCGATCTCCGCGATGCGCTCCAGCGTGAAGCGGCCGCTCGCGAACAGCCGCTTCACGCTCGTCTCGGAGATGTCGAGCGCACGCGCGACGTCCCGATAAGTCATTCCCTGCGCCTTCAACTGGCGCTTCAGCGTTTCGATGAGTTGGGCGGTCTCGGTCATGTTGGTATCGAAAAATGATGCTCGTGGTCGGATATTAGGCTACTCACACATCCACATCAGCAATTCAGGTTACTTGTCTGCATAATCCGCTCCGTCCTGTCACGCAACGACGGAGCCGAAATGACCACCCGAATCGACACAGCCGCCTGCGAATCGCACCACGCCGCCCCGCGCGATGCACGTGACACCGATCGCACGATGCCGCTCGCCACCCTGCGCACGCTGGCCGCCGGCGCGCACGTCGGCGATCTCGTGTTCATCCGCGAGCCGGCCGGTGCGCCGGATGCCGCGACCGGCTCGGCGGGCGTCTGGGCCAACCGCTTCGGCATCGTCGTCGATACGTCGGGCGACGAACCGATGATCGCCGAAGCCACGGCGTTCGCGTGGACGAAGCTCACGCCGCTGTCGCGCTTCGTCGCCCGTGCCGACGGCGGACGCATCGCGCTGGCGCGCCGCGTCGCGGCGGCCTCGGTCGACGCGCAGCGCCACATCCATGCGCTGGCCGAACGGCGAATCGATGCGCTGCTCGGCAATCGCTTCAATCTGCGCGCGCGGCGCGGCTTCTGCACGCAGTACGTGAACGACGTGCTCGGCGCCGGCCACGCGTCGACACCGTCGGCCCTGCTGCGCAGCGGCACGCTGGCGCTCGAATTCGACGGGATCGTGTTCGATCCCCGCCATCCGTGACGACGGGCACGCTTGGGGAGACCGGATAACAACGAGAACGAAAGACAAAAAAGCAGCGACGGGCTGGCTGGAGGGCCGTGCACGGGGTCGTCACCGACGACGCGAAGCCCGATCGCTTTTTCCGCCGGACAGGGTTCCTGTCCGGCGGAATTTTCATGGGCGGGACAAACATAACAAACGGTTATGCAATTCACGAAAAAAGGTCATTTTTCATAACTTTCCGGATTGGCTAAAGTCGTGGCGTCCACTTCGCGAAATACCTATCAGGAGACGCCCCGATGGATTCCCCCACGATCCTCACGCCGCGCGACTGGCCGTCGCATCCGGCCTATGTTCACCCCGAGTACCGTTCGTCCGTGAAGCGCGGCCCGACCCGTCCGCTGATCCCGCTGAAGGAGAAGCTGCGCGACCAGTACGCGCCGGTCTACGGCGCGGAAGATCTCGGCGCGCTGGACCACGACCTGACGAAGAACGCCGTGAAGAACGGCGAGCCGCTCGGCGAGCGGATGGTCGTCACCGGCCGCGTGCTCGACGAAGGCGGCAAGCCCGTGCGCAACACGCTCGTCGAGGTGTGGCAGGCCAACGCGGCCGGCCGCTACGTGCACAAGGTCGACCAGCACGACGCGCCGCTCGATCCGAACTTCCTCGGCGCGGGCCGCTGCCTGACCGACGACGAAGGCCGCTACCGCTTCCTGACGATCAAGCCCGGCGCGTATCCGTGGGGCAACCACCCGAACGCGTGGCGCCCGAATCACATCCACTTCTCGCTGTTCGGCGAATACTTCGGCTCGCGTCTGGTCACGCAGATGTACTTCCCCGGCGATCCGCTGCTCGCGTACGACCCGATCTTCCAGGGCACGCCCGAAGCCGCGCGCGAGCGCCTGATCTCGCGCTTCTCGATGGACATCACCGAAGAAGGCTATGCGCTCGGCTACGAATTCGACATCGTGCTGCGCGGCCGCGACGCCACCCCGATGGAGCGCTGAACCATGACGACGCTGAAGCAAACCCCTTCGCAGACGGTCGGCCCGTACTTCGCGTACGGCCTGTGCCCGCAGCAATACGACTACGACCTGAAAAGCCTGTTCACGCCGACGATCGCCGCCGCGCACACCGAAGGCGAGCATGTGCTGCTGGTCGGGCAGGTGTTCGATGGCGACGGCAACGTCGTTGGCGACGCGGTGCTTGAATTCACGCAGGTGGACGGCGCGGGCCGCTATCCCGCGTCGCGCGACGACATCGCGAAATCCGGCTTCACGGGCTTCGCGCGGGTCGGCACGGGCACCGACCCGCAGCAGCGCTTCGTCGTCGAGACGGTGAAGCCGGGCCGCGTCGCAGCCGACGAGGCGCCGCACATCAACGTGACCGTGATGATGCGCGGCATCCTCACCCACGCGTTCACGCGCGTGTACTTCGACGACGAAGCCGCGGCGAACGCGGTCGACCCCGTGCTGAACGCGGTGCCGGCCGAGCGACGCGCGACGCTCGTCGCGAAACGCGACGCGCAACCGGGCCGCCCGGTCGTCTACCGCTTCGACATCCGCATGCAGGGGCCGGAAGAAACCGTGTTCTTCGACGTTTGACGCATGCGCCGGCACTCGCCGGCTTCGTATGCAACCGCACCGCCGTGTGGCGCGATACCGGCAGGCATCGCGCCACACGGCGTTTTGAGGCCCGCGTCGCCATCATTCGATGGTGCGCCGCATCGTGCCCGGTAACGGCTGCGGATCCCTGCCATCATCGACTTCCCATCCCGATATCGAACGCGCCATTGAAACGCATGCTGCGAGAGCACATCAATCGTCGGGTCGCCCCGATATCGTTTGCGCGTTATGCGGCGTATTCTTCGTTATCTGCAACGAGTCGGCAGAATTGAATCGTATGAAGCAACAATGACAAGCGTCGTGCGCGACGCTGCCCGACAGGCGGTCCGCGCATTTGTCAGACAGAGTGCCTTTAAGCGCGTCTGGCCGAAGTTGGCGGGCGCGTATTTTTTTGGTGTCGCGGCCCGCGCACCGGCGTGACCCGCGCGGCGTCCCGGCGCCTAGCGACGAATCTCCAGATACCGGCTCGGCGTGTCGCCCAGAATGCGGCGAAATGCCGACGTGAATGCGCTCGCACTCGCGTAACCGAGATCGAGCGCGACGCGCGTCACCGGTTGCCCGTCGGTCAGGCGCGAAATCGCCGCGAGCATGCATACCTGCTGGCGCCAGGCGGCAAAACTCACGCCCGTCTGCGCACGGAACTGTCGCGTGAAGGTGCGCCGGCTCACGCCCGCGTCGGCCGCGACCCGATCGAGATCGGCCGCGATCGACGGCGCCGCGAACAGGTGCCGGCATACTTTCGCCAGTCGTGCATCGGCCGGTAATGGCGCATGCAGCGACAGGCGCGGCATCGTCGCGATTTCGGCGATCAGCAGATCCATCAGCTTGCCCGCGCGGCCGTCGACGTCGTACATGGCCGGCAAGTCGATCGCATCGTCGATCAGTTGCCGCAGCAGCGGCGACACGCCATACACGCCGCACTGGGTGGGCAGCCCGGCCGCCTGCGCGGCGTCGGCGGACACGAACGCGGTGAGCATCGTGACCGGCCCGGTCATCGTCAATTCGTGCCGCACGCCGGCCGGCACCCAGCATGCGCGCTGCGGCGGCACCAGCCAGCGGCCGTGCGGCGTGGACACACTGATCGTGCCGCGCGACGCGAATGCGAATTGCCCGCGCACGTGCGCATGATCCGGAAACGTCGTGCCCGCCGCAAATTCGTTGGCGAGCACGACCACGCTCCGGGGAATGTGTTCGTAGGGATCTAGCAGCGTATTTCTCACGGCCCGAATTCCATCATCAATGACCCGCTATCGAAGGCGGTCCGCCCCGCCGCGATCGGCCGGCCGGCCATGCGCCGGCGGCGTCGCGCGGCACGCGTCACCGCAACATGAACGACATCGCCGACAGGCTGTTCAGCGTGCGCACCGCGTGCTCGACCGACGGCCCGTCGAAACGCAGCGTCACCGCATCGACACGCTCGAGCGACGGCAGCACGCAGAACAGGTCGGCCAGCGCGGCCGTCTGCACGCGCAGCGTGCAAGCGGCCGGCGCGGGCCGATGAGCGCCCGCGCGCCGGCCGGACGACAGCGCTTGCGCGACCGTCTCCCGTGCGGCGGCCGCGATGCGCGCGCACGACGCGGACGGCGTAAGCGTCTCGCCGCTCGATGCGCCGCCGGCCGTCTTGAGCGTCTCGAAACGCGCGTCCGGAAACAGCGGTTGCGTTTCCTCGGCGAATACGTCGTCGCCCGTCGCGAGCGCGACGTGCGCGCCGTATTCGCGCGCCAGCGCGCCGTACAGCCCGGCTTCGCCGAGCTCGACGCCGTTCAGCCACACCTGCGTGAACGCGAAGCTGTTGATCGTGTGTGCGAGCACGCCGCGTGTCTGCGATTTCGCGTGATAGCCGATCATGAATACGAGGTCGGGCTGCTGTTCGAGGCCCGCCATCATCCCGAGCGTACGCGGCTTGCCGAGTACGACGCGCGCCCGCGCATCGAGCCCGTCGGGCAACAGGTTGCGAAAGCCGCCGTGCGAATCGTTGACCCAGACGGCCTGCGCACCGCCGGCGAATGCGCCTTCGATCGCCGCGTTCGCCTCGGCGGTCATCCAGCGGCGCGCCCGCTCGTATTCCGGATTGCCGGCGCGCGTCTGCTCGACGGCGAATACGCCCGCGACACCCTCGATATCGGTCGAGATCAGGATCTTCATGGCAGGGTCGAACGTCCTTCGTCGTTTTCGTTGAACAACCGGTCGAGATCGGGCACCGCGTCGCGCAGCGATTGCCGCACGTGACCGTCGCGCCCGGCGACCGTCACCGCCTGCAGCAACGCGTCGGCGATCGCATGCTCGACGCTTTCGGCCGCGGCCATGAACAGCGGATCGAGCGCCGCATCGGCCACGAGGGCCGGCAGCGCGATCGTCGATGCGTCGTGCGCGATCGTGTAGGCAGTCGAGAAGGCGAGCGCGATATCGCCGCTGCCATGCCCGTAGACGGAGCCCGTGCGTGCCAGCCCCGCCGCCGCTCGGCGCGCGAGCCGCGACAACTGCCGCGCGTCGAGCGGCGCATCGGTGGCCAGCAGCAGGATGATCGAGCCCTGCTCGGGCGGCGCCGTGTGGGCAACTTCGGCCGCGCGCCGTTGCGCGACGATGCGCCCGAGCGGCACGCCGCCGAGCGTCAGCATCGGCAGCCGGCCGAAATTCGCGAGCACGAGCACGCCGACCGTATAGGGCCGGCCGGCCGCGACGGCCACGCGCGACGCGGAGCCGATCCCGCCTTTCAGGTCGAAGCACGACATCCCGCGTCCGGCGCCCACCGCGCCGCGTGCGACGTCGCGCGATGCCGCGCGGCATGCGTCGTCGTAATGCGCGGCCGTGACCGCGCATGCCTGGATATCGTTCAGGTAACCGTCGTTGCACTCGAACACGAGCGGATTGACGGTCGGCCAGTCGCGGCCGACCTGTGGATTCGCCGCGATCGCCGCACGGATCTGCGCGTGGGCAACCACGCCGACGCCGAACGTATTGGTCAGCGCGATCGGCGTATCGAGCGCGCCGAGCTCGTCGACCTGCACGAGCCCGACGCTCTTGCCGAAACCGTTGATCACGGCCGCCCCGGCCGGCACCTTGCTGCGGTACACGTCGCCCGGATGCGGCTTCACGACGGTCACGCCCGTCTGCACGTTGCCGGCATCGAGCGTGCAATGGCCGACCGTCACGCCCGGCACGTCGGCGATCGTGCCGCGCGGCCCGGCCGGCAGCATCGCCGTCCACATCGGTGCGGCGCGCATCAACGGCGCTCCAGCTTCGGGTCGAGCGCGTCGCGCAGCCCGTCGCCGAGCAGGTTGAACGCGAGCACGGTCAGGAAGATCGCGAGGCTCGGGAACACCGCGATGTGCGGCGCCGTCACCATGTCCGCGCGCGCCTCGTTGAGCATCGCGCCCCACTCCGGCGTCGGCGGCTGCGCGCCGAGCCCGAGGAACGACAGGCTCGCGGCGGTGATGATCGACGTGCCGATGCGCATCGTGAAGTAGACGACGACGGACGACACGGTGCCCGGCAGGATGTGCCGCATGATGATCGTCCAGTCGGACGCGCCGATGCTGCGCGCGGCCTCGACATAGGTCATGTGCTTGAGCATCAGCGTGTTGCCGCGCACGAGCCGCGCGAACGCCGGGATGCTGAAGATCGCGACCGCGCAGATCACGTTGACCATCCCGTTGCCGAGGATCGCGACCACGCCGATCGCGAGCAGGATGCCCGGGAACGCGAACAGCACGTCGGCGATGCGCATCGTGATGCGGTCCCACCAGCCTTCGTAATAGCCGGCGAGCAGCCCGAACAACGTGCCGATCGCCGCGCCGAGCGCGACCGAGAAGAAGCCGGCCGCGAGCGAAATGCGCGTGCCCGCGACGATCCGGCTGAAGATGTCGCGGCCGAGCGAATCGACGCCGAACCAGTGCGCGGCCGACGGCCCCGCGTTCAGCGCGTCGTAGTCGAAATAGTTCTCCGGATCGAACGGCACGATGTGCGGGCCGACGAAGGCGAGCACCACGAGCGCCAGCACGAAGCCGCCGGCGACGAGCGCGACGGTCTGCTTGCGGAACTTGCGCCAGAATTCGCGCCACGGCGTGCGGATCGCGGTCGGTGCGGCCGGCGCCGCGGGCTGGGCAGTCGCGTTCATTCGCGCCTCACTTGAACCGGATGGTCGGGTTGATGACCGCGTACAGCACGTCGACGGTCAGGTTGATCAGGATGAATTCCAGCGAGAACAGCAGCACGATCGCCTGGATCACCGGGTAGTCGCGCATCGTCACCGCGTCGACGAGCAGGCGCCCGAGCCCCGGCCAGTTGAACACGACCTCGACGACGATCGAGCCGCCGAGCAGGAAGCCGAACTGCAGCCCCATCATCGTGACGACCGGGATCATCGCGTTGCGCAGGCAGTGCTTGAGCACGACCATCGGCTCGTGCACGCCCTTCGCGCGCGCGGTGCGCACGAAGTCCTCGTTCAGCACCTCGACGAACGACGCGCGCGTGAAGCGCGCCATCACGGCCGCGACCGCGGCGCCGAGCGTCAGCGACGGCAGCACGTAGCTCTTCCACGAGCCGTCCGGCACGACCGGCAGCCAGCCGAGCTTCACCGAGAAGACTTCCATCAGCAGCATGCCGAGCGCGAACGCGGGAAACGAAATGCCCGACACCGCGAGCGTCATCCCGATACGGTCGGGCCAGCGATTGCGCCAGACCGCCGACGCAATTCCGATCGCCATCCCAAACAGCGTCGACCACACCATGCTGACGAGCGTCAGCATCAGCGTCGGCATGAAGCGTTCGCCGATCTCGGTCGAGACCGGCCGCTTGCTGCGCGTCGACACGCCGAAATCGCCGTGCGCGATCTTCACGAAGAAGTTCGCGAACTGCGTGGGCAGCGGCCGGTCGAGCCCGAGGTCGGCGCGCACGAGCGCGATCGTCGCGTCGTCGGCTTCGGGGCCGGCCGCGAGTCGTGCGGGGTCGCCCGGCAGCAGGTGCACGAACAGGAACACCAGCACCGCGACGATCGCGAGCGTGGGCAGCAGGCCGAACAGGCGTTTGACGAGGAAATTCAGCATGGGACACCGATCGAATCAGCGCACCGGCGGCTCGCGCCGCCGGCACTGCGTGGCGGACGAACCGCCGTCATTTCAGCGAGATCTCGTCGAAGTTGAACGAGCCGTCCGGCATCACGTACGCGCCCTGCAGCCGCTTGCTGCGTGCATACACGATCTTCTCCTGCACGAGGAAGATCCACGGCGCATCGGCCCAGATCTGCTTCTGCGCATCGGCGTAGAACTCGGCCTTCTTCGCGCGATCGGTCGTCTCGAGCGCCTTCGTCAGATCGCCGTCGACCGCGTCGTTCTTGTAGTACGCGGTATTGACGAGCTTCGGCGGCGCGGACGCGCCGGCCAGCAGCGGCGTGATCGCCCAGTTCGCTTCGCCCGTCGACGACGACCAGCCGATGTAGTACATCCGCACCGGCGCCTTCGCCGGATCCGGCGCGCTCTCGACCTTCGCGACGCGCTCGCCGGCTTCCAGCGCCTGCACCTGCACCTTCACGCCGACCTGCGCGAGCTGCTGCTGCACGAACTGGATCGCCTTCTGCGACGTCGAGTTGTTATACGCGGACCACAGCGTCGTCTCGAAGCCGTTCGGATAGCCGGCTTCCTTCAGCAGCGCACGCGCCTTCGCCGGGTCGTACGGCCACGGGCCCAGCTTCGTCGCGTAATCGACGCCCTGCGGTACCACGCCGGTCGACGGCGTCGCGAAACCGGAGAACGCAACCTTCGCGAGCGCTTCCTTGTTCACCGCGTAGTTCAGCGCCTGGCGCACCTTCGGGTTGTCGAACGGCTTCTGCAGCATGTTCAGCGACACGTAGCGCTGCACGATCGACGGCCGCTCGACGACGTCGACCTTCGGGTTGCCTTTCAGCTCGGTCGCCTGCTCGAACGGAATGCGGAACGCGAAATCGGCTTCGCCCGTCTTCATCAGCGCCGCGCGCGTGTTGTTGTCGACCACCGGCTTCCAGTCGATCGCGTCGATCTTCGGATAGCCCTTCTTCCAGTAGCCCGCGAACTTCTTCACCTTCAGGTCGTCGGTCTGCTTCCACTCGACGAACTCGAACGGTCCGGTGCCGACCGGATGCAGCGCGATGTCGCGGCCCCACTTCTTCAGCGCGGCCGGCGAGATCATCACGGCCGACGGGTGCGCGAGCGTGTTGATGAACGCCGAGAACGGCTCGCGCAGCGTGACCTTCACCGTGGTCGGATCGACGACTTCGGTCTTCTCGATCACGCGGAACATGTTGTAGCGCTTCAGGTGGTTCGCGGGATCGGTCACGCGGTCGAAGTTCGCCTTCACGGCCGCCGCGTTGAAATCGGTGCCGTCGTGGAACTTCACGCCCGAGCGCAGCTTGATCGTGTACGTCTTCGCATCGGGGCTGGCTTCATAGCCCGTCGCGAGCACGTCGACGAGCTTCATGTCCTTGTCGAAGCCGAACAGGCCCTGGTAGAACGACTTGACCACGGCCTGCGACACCGTGTCGTTCGCGTCGTACGGGTCCATCGTCGTGAAGGTCGAATCCACCGCCATCACCGCGGTCTGCTGCGCGTACGCGGGCAGCGCGGCCGACAGCGCAAACGCGCCGGCAAGCGCGACGAAGCATGCGCGCGGACGAAACATCGGAAACGGATGCTGCTGGGTCATTTTGCTGGGCTCCTATCGGTGAATCGGTGACGCCTCACGGGCGTTTCGGTTTCGACTGCCTGCGGGTGCGTGCGCCGTCGTCGTCGCGCACGACTCCACCACTCAATACGCGCCGCCGACGCGATGCGTCGCGACGTAATGATCGGGGCCGACCGCGACGAGCGGCGCGACGAGCGGCTCGTCGCCGATCGCGCGGATCGGGCTCGGAATCTCGTCCGCCGCGAGCTGGCGCGGCGCATGCCGGCGCGCGGGATCGGCCACCGGCACCGCGCTCATCAGCTTCTTCGTGTACGGATGCTGCGGCGCCTCGAACACCGCGCGGCGCGGGCCGATCTCGACGATCTGGCCGAGATACATCACCGCGACGCGATGGCTGACGCGTTCGACCACCGCCATGTCGTGCGAGATGAACAGGTATGCGACGCCAAGCTCGCGCTGCAGGTCGAGCATCAGGTTGACGATCTGCGCCTGCACCGACACGTCGAGCGCCGACACCGACTCGTCGGCGATCACGACCTTCGGGTTCAGCGCGAGCGCACGTGCGATCGCGATCCGCTGACGCTGGCCGCCCGAGAATTCGTGCGGATAGCGGCGGGCGGCTTCCGGCGGCAGGCCGACCTTGTCGAGCAGCCAGTCGACCCGCGCCTGCGCTTCGCTGCCGCTCGCGACGCCGTGCACCAGCAGCGGCTCCATGATCGAAAAGCCGACGGTCAGGCGCGGGTTCAGCGACGCGAACGGGTCCTGGAAGATGAACTGGATGTTGCGGCGCAACGCCTGCAGGTCCGGGCCCTTCAGCGCGCTGATGTCGCGGCCGTCGAATTCGATCGAGCCGCTTTGCGATTCGACGAGGCGCAACAATGAACGGCCGGTGGTCGACTTGCCGCAGCCCGATTCGCCGACGAGCGCGAGCGTCTCGCCCGCGCGCAGCTCGAAGCTCACGCGCTCGACCGCATGCACGTATTGCGACACGCGGCCGAACACGCCGCTCTTCACCGGAAAGCGCGTGACGAGATCGCGCACGCGCAGGATCGGCGGCGCGGCGCGATCGACGGACGGCTGCGCGTCGTTCGCGGCGGACGCCGTAGCCGGCGCCGGCGCGCTCGCGCCGTCCACCTTGAGCAGCGGGAATTTCTCGGGTGCGTCGGTACCCTGCATCGAGCCGAGCCGCGGCACGGCCGCGAGCAGCGCCCGCGTGTAGCGATGCGCGGGCGTCGCGAAGATGCGGTCCGACTCGCCCTCCTCGACCTTCTCGCCGCGGTACATCACGAGCACGCGGTCGGCGACCTCGGCCACCACGCCCATGTCGTGCGTGATGAAGATCACGCCCATGTTCATTTCGTCCTGCAGCCCGCGGATCAGTTGCAGGATCTGCGCCTGGATCGTCACGTCGAGCGCGGTCGTCGGCTCGTCGGCGATCAGCAGCGCGGGCCGGCACGACAGCGCCATCGCGATCATCACACGCTGCCGCATCCCGCCCGACAACTGGTGCGGATGGCGGGCGAACACGCGGCGCGCTTCGGGAATGCGCACCAGATCGAGCAACCGCAGCGCTTCCGCGCGTGCTTCGGCGGCGCTCTTCGACTGGTGCAGCGCGATCGCCTCGCTGATCTGGTCGCCGACCGTAAACACCGGGTTCAGCGACGTCATCGGCTCCTGGAAGATCATCGCGATGTCCGCGCCGCGGATGCCGCGCATCGTCGCGGCACTCGCCTGCGCGAGATCGACCAGCGCGCCGCCACGGCGCCGGAACGCGATGCGGCCGCTCGTGATTTCGCCGCCGCCGTGCTCGACGAGTCGCATCAGCGCGAGCGACGTGACCGACTTGCCCGAGCCCGATTCGCCGACGATCGCGAGCGTCTCGCCGCGATCGACGTGAAACGACACGTTGCGAACCGCGTCGAACGTCGCGCCTTCGCGACGGAAGGTGACCGACAGGTCGTCGACGGCCACCACGCGCTGCTCGGGCAGCGCCGGGACCGACGGGTTACGGCTCGATGTCATGCGTCTCTCCTCGTGCGATCCGGGATCAAGCCGCGTCGTCGCGGTAGATGCCGACGACCGGCGCTTCACCGACGCGTGCGTAGCCGCGGTACATCCCTTCGGTGTTGAACGGCATCGCGACGTTGCCCCGTGCGTCGACCGCGATGATCCCGCCGCGGCCCGCGAGGCGCGGCAGCTTGTTCATCACGACGTCGTGCGCGGCATCGGCGAGCGACGCGCCGCGATACGCGATCTGCGCGGCGACGTCGTAGGCCGTCGCGAGCCGCATGAATATCTCGCCGGTGCCCGTCGACGATACCGCGCAGGTCGCGTCGTCCGCGTAGCAGCCGGCGCCGATGATCGGCGAATCGCCGACGCGCCCCGGCTGCTTGTTCGTGATGCCGCCCGTCGACGTCGCCGCCGCGATGTGGCCGTTCAGGTCGCACGCGACCGCGCCGACCGTGCCGTGCTTGCGGTCCGGATCGAGCGGCTCGGCCGGCTGCGGCTGTTGCTGCGACTGGCCGAACACGAACGTCGCCGCATCGTGGTCGAGCATCGCGCCGGCCGCCGCGCGCGCCTTCACCCACTGCGCATGCCGCGACTCGGTGTCGAAGTAGCCGGGATCGGCGAGTTCGAGCCCCTGCGCGGCCGCGAACGCATCGGCGCCCGCGCCGGCGAACAGCACGTGCTCGCTCGCCTCCATCACGCGCCGCGCGGCGAGCACCGGATTGCGCACGCGGGTCGCGCAGCAGATCGCGCCGGCGCCGAGCGTCGCGCCGTCCATGACCGCCGCGTCGAGTTCATGCTTGCCTTCCGCCGTATAGACGGCGCCGCGCCCGGCGTTGAACAGCGGACAATCCTCGAGCATCCGCACCGCGACGGTGACGGCGTCGAGCGCGCTGCCGCCCTCGGCCAGCACCTGTTGCGCGGCCTGCAGGATCGCGGTGAGTTCGTCGCGGTATCGACGTTCGGTGTCGGTATCCATCGCTTCGCGCAGGATCGTGCCTGCGCCGCCGTGAATCGCGACGATCGCGGGTGAAGTCATGATTTTTTCGGACGGGGGAAAGAAGGGTTGGCGGCCGGCAACGCCGCTTGCGGCTGCACGAGCCACGGCAGCAGGAATTCGGTCATCTCGGCGGCGGATTTCGCGGACCGGTGCGTGCGCAGCGCGACCGCGTCGATCAGCGCCTCAATCATCGTCAGCACGGCGGCTTCCGACGTGGCCGCGAAACGCCGCTCGGCCTTGACGTACAGGTTCAGCGACGCGAACGACGCGAGCGGCGATTGCGGGCCGTCGGAGATGCCGAGCACGCGCGCGCCGCGCGCCGCCGCACGACGGGCCAGCTCGATCGTGTCCTTCACGTAGCGCGGAAACGCGAGCGCGATCACGAGATCGCGCGAATCGGCCGTGTACAGGCGTCGCGCCGCATGCGACGGCCCGCCGAGCAGCGCGAGCGATTGCACGCTGTCATGGCAGACGGACAGTCCGTGCTCCATCAATCCGGCCAGAAACGCGCTCGACCCGGCGCCGAGAATCAGCACGCGCCGCGCGCCGACGATCGCCTCGACCGCCGCCTCGACATCGGCTGCGTCCAGTTGCGCGCGCGTGTTCTCGATGTTGGCGGCAGCCTGGTCGAACACCGCGTCGATCCAGACCGCGCCGCGCACGCCGGACTCCTGCTCCTGCGCGGAACGCAGCCGTTCGACCGGCCCGAGCGTGGCCTCGAAGCCGCGCACGAGCGCCGCGCGCATCGCCGGATAGCCGTCGAAACCGAGCGCCTTCGCGAAACGGTTCGCGGTCGCGATCGACGCATTCACCGCCTGCGCGAGCTCGTCGATCCGCATCGTCGCGGCGCGAAACGGGTTCGCGAGCACGAATTCGCCCATGCGCCGGTGAATCGGCGTCATCGACGGCATCGCCGACGCGATCCGCTCGGCGATCGCGGGTTCGTCGTGACTGACATCGGGCGGAACGAGAGGCGTCATGCGAAGGGTTGTTGCAAGGTTCGATGAAAATCAATTTACACAATCCATCTCCCGAAAAGAAATAAATTTTCATCAGGGTTGTCACGCCCCCTGCGGCGTACGTCGACCGTCCGGACGATCGTCCGGGCCGCCGCACGGGCCTTCGACGGGCAACCGCCTGCGCTGCCGCGCGCCCGGTCGCCACCGTTCATCGGGAAAACCCCGAGTACGTTCGTTCGAATGCAGATTCACGTTGACCGGATTCGCAATCGAACATAGGATGTTCGAAAATGATCAGTCGTCAGATAACATTGCAGCTTAAAGACGACGAAATGTTCGCTCGAACACCATGATTTCGATATAAACCGGTAAAACCGGCGCACATCAAGATCGGACATCGTACGAACAAAACGAAACAAGCCATCCGGACGGATGGCCCTCATGGACCAGGTGGGCGCCGCGCGCCCGCCCTCCCTGACAGGAGACAGCAGTGAAGACAGTCAAGGCGTTGCGCTGGTGGATCATCGTGCTCGTATGTCTCGGCACGATCCTCAACTACCTCGCACGGAATTCCCTCGCGGTGCTCGCGCCCGAGCTCAAGCAGGTGTTCGCGATCTCGACGCAGCAGTATTCGTACATCGTCGGCGCCTTCCAGATCGGTTACACGATCATGCAACCGGTATGCGGGTTCATCGTCGATCTGATCGGGCTGCGGCTCGGTTTCGCGCTGTTCGCGATGCTGTGGTCGGTGGTCGGCGTCGCGCACGGCTTCGCGTCCGGCTGGCTCTCGCTCGGCATCCTGCGCGGCTTTCTCGGCCTGTTCGAGGCCGCCGCGATTCCGTCCGGGATGAAGGCCGTGGCCGAATGGTTTCCCGATCGCGAGAAATCCGTCGCGGTCGGCTACTTCAACGCGGGCACGTCGCTCGGCGCCGCGATCGCGCCGCCGCTCGTCGTGTTCCTGTCGATGCGGTTCGGCTGGCAGGCCGCGTTCATGGTCACCGGCGCGCTCGGGTTCGTGTGGGCCGCGCTCTGGTACACGCAGTACCGGTCGCCGGCCGATCATCCGCGCATCACGCCGCGGGAGCGCACGCTGATCCGCGACGGCCAGGCCACGATGCCGCCCGTGTCGAAGCGCCGCATCCGCGACGTCGTCACCGCGCGCCGCTTCTGGGCGATCGCGCTGCCGCGCTTCTTCGCGGAACCCGCGTGGCAGACCTTCAGCTTCTGGATTCCGCTGTACCTCGCGACCGAGCGCCACATGCCGCTCACGCAGATCGCGGTATTCGCGTGGATGCCGTTTCTCGCGGCCGACGCAGGCGGCATCGCGGGCGGCTATCTGTCGCCGTATCTCGCCAATCGCTTCAAGCTGCCGCTCGTGTGGTCGCGCGTCGCCGGCGTCGCGCTCGGCGCGGTGCTGATGCTCGGGCCCGCGATGATCGGCCTCGTGTCGTCGCCGTACACGGCGATTGCGCTGTTCTGCGTCGGCGGCTTCGCGCACCAGATGATCTCCGCGCTCGTCAACACGCTGTCGGCCGACGTGTTCGATCCCGAGGAAGTCGGCACCGCGAGCGGCTTCGCCGGGATGGCCGCGTGGATCGGCGGCCTCGGCTTCTCGCTGCTGGTCGGCGCGCTCGCGGACAAGATCGGCTATGCGCCGCTGTTCGCGTGCCTCGGCCTGTTCGACATCGTCGGCGTCACGCTGCTCGCGGTGCTGATCCGCGGGCAGTCGAAGCAGGAACGCCTGCTCGCGCAGCACGCGTGACATCCGTTTTCACCAGGAATCGCATTCATGACTTCGCTCCTTCATCCGCCCGTGTTCCGCGTCGCCAGTCACCACGCGAACCGCGTGCTGCTCGCCTCCGATACGGGCGCGACTCTCGAAATCTTCGTGCTCGAGGACGATATCGTGCGCGTGCGCGTGCTGCCCGACGCGACGGCGCGCAACCCGCGCACGTGGACGATCGCGCCCGGCCTCGACGACGTGCCGCTCGACGGGCGCGACCGCCTCGATCTGAGCGGCTTCGCGCTGCCCCACTACGACTTCGTGGAAGACGACGACGGCGTGCGCATCGAAACCGCGCAGATCCGCCTCGCGGTGCGCCGGCAAGGCGGCCATTGCGCGTGGTCGATGCGCGGCGCGGATGGCGCATGGCGCGTCGCACTCGCCGACCGCCCGACACAGGCGTACAACTTCGGCTGGTGGGACGAACGCGCGTATCACTACGTCGCCCGCGAGCGCGGCGACAAGGTATTCGGCCTCGGCGAACGCGCAGGCGAACTCGACCGCACGGGCGCACGCTTCGAGATGCGCAACATCGACGCGATGGGCTACAGCGCGAAGCACACCGACCCGCTGTACAAGCACATCCCGTTCTACATCACGTGGTCGCCCGATGCGTGCCAGGGGTTCGGGCTGTTCTACGACACGCTGTCCGACTGCTCGTTCGACATGGGCCGCGAGCTCGACAACTATCACGGGCCCTATCGCTATTTCGTCGCCGAGCACGGCGATCTCGACTACTACTTCATCGCGTCGCCCGATACGCCGCTCGCGGCCGCGCGGCGCTTCACGTGGCTGACCGGGCGCCCCGCGCGCACGCCGAAATGGGGGCTCGGCTATTCGGGCTCGACGATGAGCTACACCGACGCGCCGGACGCCCAGCAGCAGATGAACCAGTTCGTCGAGCAGTGCGACGCGCACGGCATCCTGTGCGATTCGTTCCACCTGTCGTCGGGCTATACGTCGATCGGCGCGAAGCGCTACGTGTTCAACTGGAACCGCGACAAGTTTCCCGACGCGAAGGGCTTCGTGCAGCACTATCGCGACCACGGCATCCGCCTGTGCGCGAACATCAAGCCGTGCCTGCTGCGCGACCATCCTGCCTTCGAAGAAGCCGCGCAGCGCGCGCTGCTGATCCGCTCGGCATCCGGCGAACCCGCATGGGTACAGTTCTGGGACGAAGTCGGCGCGTATCTCGACTTCACGCAGCCCGACACCTACCGATGGTGGTGCGAGCAGGTCACGTCGGCGCTGCTGGAATACGGAATCGAATCGACCTGGAACGACAACAACGAATACGAGATCTGGTCGCCCGACGCGATCGCGCACGGCTTCGGCCAGCCGTTTCCTGCACGCGAAGCCAAGGTGCTCCAGACGATGCTGATGATGCGCGCGTCGCGCGACGCACAGCGCGCGCATGCGCCGGCGCGCCGGCCGTTCCTCGTGTCGCGCTCCGGCGGCGCGGGCATGCAGCGCTACGTGCAGACGTGGTCCGGCGACAACTACACGTCGTGGGAAACGCTGCGCTACAACCTGAAAATGGGCCTCGGGCTCGCGCTATCGGGCGTGTCGAACATCGGCCACGACATCGGCGGCTTCTCCGGCCCCGCGCCATCGCCCGAACTGTTGCTGCGCTGGGTGCAGTTCGGCATCTTCATGCCGCGCTTCAGCATCCATTCGTGGAACGATGACGGCACCGTCAACGAACCGTGGATGTACCCGGAGATCACCGCGCAGATCGCGTCGCTGATCAAGCAGCGCTACCGGCTGCTGCCGTACCTCTATCACCTGCTGTGGCTGTCGACCACGCGCTACGAGCCCGTGCTGCGGCCGACCTTCGCCGATTTCCCCGGCGATGCGCGCTGCTACGACGCATGCGACGACATGATGCTAGGCGACGCGCTGCTCGTCGCGCCCGTCGTCGATCCCGGCCTGACCGAACGCACGGTTTACCTGCCGGCGGGCGCACGCTGGACGTGCTGCGCGAGCGCGCAGTCGTTCGACGGCGGCGCGAACGTGACGCTGCCCGCGCCGCTCGACACGCCGGTGATGCTGCTGCGCGAAGGCCGCGTGCTGCCGCTGAACGTCGCGCAACAGCATTTCGGTGCGCGCGCCGATACGCGCGGCTTCCTCGTCGCACCGCGGATCGAGGACGGCGTCGCGTACGGCGAATGCGTCGAGGACGACGGCGAGACGGAAGCATGGCGCGACGGCGAATACGGCCTGTGGCGCATCGAGACCGGCCGCGAGGCGTCGGGCGTGCTCGGCGTGTCGGTCCGCTGGGACGGCCGCCCGGCGCGCCCGGCCGATCGTGTCGAGTTTCTGCTGCCCGCGTCGCTGCAAGGCCCGGTTGCCGTGCGCGGTGCGCGAGTCGAGCAGGATGCGCGGGACGGTGCGTGGCGCCGCCTCGTCGTCGCGTTCGACCACTGAACCGCCGAACCGCCCAAGCCGAAGCAAACCCGATCGGGCGGGCCGTTCGCGCGGCCCGCCCCCTGCCACAGAGGAGGCATTCAACCTCCCGCCCCTTGAAAAGATGAAGAGACCCGGAGATCGACAATGAAAGCATCCGCCAACCGTTATGCAATCCTGATTTTATCGGCCGCATCGCTCGGCACGACCGCCGCCCACGCGCAGAGCAGCGTCACGCTGTACGGTGTCGTCGACGATTCGCTCGCGTACGTCAACAACCAGCAGGGACACTCGAACGTCTACATGCGCGACGGCAACCTGTATGCGTCGAAGTTCGGACTGCGCGGCGACGAGGATCTCGGCGGCGGCACGCACGCGATCTTCGACCTGCAGGCCGGCTTCAACCTGAATACGGGCGCGCAGGCCGCCGCCGGCACGATATTCAACCGCCAGGCCTTCGTCGGCCTGCGCAACGTTCGCTACGGCACGGTCACGGCCGGCCGCCAGTACACGCCCTACTTCCTGTTCGTCGGCCCGTACGCCTCGAGCAGCTGGCTGACGGGCGCCACCGGCGCGCATCCGGGCGACATCGACGGCCTCGACACGACGATTCGCGTGAACAACTCGGTCACCTATACGTCGCCGACCTTCGCCGGGCTGAGCGCGAGCGCGATGTACGCATTCGGCGGCATTGCCGGCGCGACCGGCAAGGGCAACACGTTCAGCGCCGCGCTGCGCTACGCGAACGGGCCGATCGGGATCGCGGCCGGCTACCTGCGGATCAACAGCTCGGGCTCGTCCGCGGGCTTCCTGAATCCGGCCACCGCATCGTCGGGCAGCTTCGCGGTATCCGTGCTGAATCAGGGCTACCTCACCGCGAAAGCCGTCGAGCAGGTCGCGGCGGCCGGCAACTACACGCTCGGCGACCTGACGCTGGGGCTCAACTATTCGAACGTGAAGTATCTGCCCGGCAACGGCTCGACCTTCACCGACACGGCCGTGTTCAACACCTACGGCGCGCTTGCCGCGTATCGCTTCACGCCGACGTTCTCGGTGGCTGGCGCATTCGCGTATACGCTCGCGTCGAAGGCGAACGGCGTCGCGAATGCGGCCCGCTATCAGCAGTATTCGCTGAAGGAGTCGTACAGCCTGTCGAAACGCACGACGCTCTATGCGCTGCAGGCGTACACGCATTCGAGCGGGCGGACGCTCGGCGCGCAAGGCGCCGGCCACATCGTCGACGCGGCGCCGATCGTCGGCGATTCGCAGCAGCTCACGCCGTCGACGACGCACGGCCAGTTCGTCGGCATGGCCGGGATCGCCGTCACGTTCTAAACCTGGCCGACGGCGCCTTCCGCGCGCCGTCTCCGGCCCGGACGATGCGCTTGCCGCACGCGCCGTCCGGGCGCCCGATACGCGTTCGCCGCGGCGTTTTCCCCTCCTCGCCGGCCCGCCGCGCCCATCGCGCGGGTTTTCTCGATCGCCGCGATACCTTACAATCCGTCAGGTTCATCCCTTCTGCATACCCCTTCTTGCAGTCCTGACACCGCGGTACACTCGACGCACGCCGTATCAGGGTCCGACGCGCGACGTGCGCGCCGGGCGGCGTCGCGCTTCGTTGCGCCCACAACTGGATGCCCGCCATGCCGGATTCCCGTCCCTCGCCCCGCACGACATTCAAGCCGCAGGTCGTCCTGCCCGCGCTCGCCGTCATCGGCGCGCTACTCGTCGTGTGCGCACTGCACCCGAGCGAAGCCGGCGCGCTGTTCTCCGCCGGCCAGCAATGGGTCATCGCACGGTTCGACTGGTTCTACGTGCTCGCCGTCACCGGCTTCCTCGTGTTTCTCGTGCTGATCGCCGCCAGCGACTTCGGCAATATCCGGCTCGGCCCCGACGACGCCGAACCCGAATTCAGCTTCGTGTCGTGGACGGCAATGCTGTTCGCGGCCGGCATGGGCATCGGCCTGATGTACTTCGGCGTCGGCGAGCCGATGCAGCATTTCCTGAAGCCGCCGACCGTCGATTCCGGCACGCCCGCCGCCGCACGCGAGGCGATGCTGATGACGTTCTTCCACTGGGGCTTCCATGCGTGGGCGATCTACGGGCTGATGGGGCTCGTGCTCGCGTACTTCGGCTTCCGCTACAACCTGCCGCTCACGCTGCGCTCGGGGCTGTATCCGGTGCTGCGCGAGCGCATTAACGGCTGGATCGGTCACACGGTCGACGCGTTCGCGCTCGTCGGCACGGTCGCCGGGATCGCGACGACCCTCGGCTACGGCGTGATGCAGCTGAGCGCGGGCCTGCATACGGCCGCCGGGTGGGACACGGGCAGCAACCTGTTCCGCATCGGGCTCGTCGCGGTGGTCGTGATCCTCGCAGGCGTGTCGGCCGCGACCGGCCTCGACAAGGGCGTGCGCCGGCTGTCCGAGCTGAACCTGCTGCTCGCGTTCCTGTTGCTCGCCTTCGTGGTGGTCGCGGGCCCGACGGCATTCCTGCTGCGCGCGCTCGGCGACAACATCGGGCAGTACCTGTCGAGCCTCGTCGACCTGTCGTTCCGCACGTACGCCTACGCGCCGCCGCGCGAGGAAGGCTGGTTCGGCGGCTGGACGATTCTCTACTGGGCGTGGTGGGTGTCGTGGTCGCCGTTCGTCGGCATGTTCATCGCGCGCATCTCGCGCGGCCGCACGATCCGCCAGTTCGTGATCGGCGTGCTGCTCGTGCCGACCGCGTTCAACCTCGTGTGGATGACCGTGTTCGGCAACAGCGCGATCTGGCTCGACACGCACGGCGCGGCCGGCGCGCTCGCGCAGACGGCGACCAACGTCGATGCGCTGCTGTTCCGCTTCTTCGATTTCCTGCCGTTTCCGCAACTGCTGTCGATCGTCGCGATCGTGCTGATCGCGGTGTTCTTCGTCACGTCCGCCGATTCGGGCGCGTTCGTGATCGACCAGATCGCGACGCGCGGCAACGCGCATTCGCCGGTCTGGCAGCGGCTGTTCTGGGCCGCGCTGCTCGGCGTGACGGCCGCGGTGCTGCTCGTCGCGGGCGGGCTCGGCGCGCTGCAGGCGATGACGCTGATCGCGGCGCTGCCGGTCGCCCTCATCATGCTCGCGCTGTGCTACGGGCTGTGGCGCGGGCTCGCGGCCGACCGTGCGCACTATTCGCAGGACATCGCGCCCGCGGCGAGCTTCTGGACCGGCCAGCACTGGCGCCATCGCCTGACGCACATCCTGCGGCAGACGACCGAGGCCGAGGCGCGCCAGTTCGTCGCCGAGACGGTCGAGCCCGCGCTGCGCAAGGTCGCCGACGAGCTGCGCGCGAGCGGCGTCGATGCGCACGTGCAGCGCGACGGCGACGATGCGGTGCGGCTCACCGTACCGACCGCCGAACACCGCGATTTCGTGTATGGCGTGCGCGTCACCGCGAAATCCGCGGCCGCGTTCCTGATGCGCGAGGCGGCCGAGCCGGAAGCCGCGCGGGCGCACGTGTACGGGATCGTCACGTTCTTCGAGGATGGCCGGCTCGGCTACGACGTCGAATACCTGCGCGGCGACGAAGTGATCGCCGACGTGCTGCGCCAGTACGAACGCTACGTGTCGCTCGCCGCGGACACACGCACGCACCTGCTGAGCCGCGCGCCGGGGCACGCGACGGAGGCCGAGTGAGCGGGTTGCTGCAAAGCCGCGCTGTCGACGTCATCGCACTCGGCACGCTCGCCGTGCTGTACCTCGGCGGCGCCGGCATCGCGCTGTGGCGGATCCGTGCCGCGGCGCCGCTCGGCAAGGTCTACTGGATCGTCTGCGCGGCGCTGCTCGCCGGCGGCGCCGTCGCGATGGGCGGCAACCTGTCGCCAGTACCGAACAGCGGTGAAATGCCGCCCGGTTTCGCGCTCGGCGCCGAGGCCGTCCTGCTCGGACTCGCGTTGGTTGCCGGTGGCTGCGCGTGGCTGATGCTGCGCGCGCGGAAACGCTGACGCCCGCGCGTCGCGCCACCGGCTTCGTCACGCGGGCACGGTCACGTGCGGGGCCGACCGGCAGCCAACCCCGCCCTGATCCGCTGCCGTCACGCTACCCATCATGCGCTCGGCGCGCGCGCCGTCACGAGCCAGCACGCTGCATCGAAACGCACGTCGGCGCCATGCACGTACGGCTCGAACGCCGCGCGCATCGTGTCGATCACGCACCGCCGCGTCGCGTCGTCCGTCTCCAGCAATGCAAGGCCTACCGGGCCCAGCCGGGCAATGTAGTCGTCCAGCGCGGACTCCGGCAGCACGCACGCCCGGTTAACCGGCTCGATCGCAACGTCGGCCCAGCCGCTGTCCGACAGCACCGATGCGATCCGCTGCCGGTCGCCGAACGCGAACTGGCCCGGCGCGCCGGGCTTCCGCACGGGCAGGTTCGGCAGCAGCGGCGCGGCCGCCCGCTCGGCCGTCGTCATGAACGGATTGTCGGCCGCGCCACGCCACGCGACGAACCGCATCTGCGCACCCGGGCGCGCCGCCCGCCGCAGGTTCGCGAACGCCCGCACCGGATCGTCGAAGAACATCACGCCGAGGCGCGACACGATCAGGTCGACGCTCGCCGGCTCGAACGCATGCGTCTGCCCGTCCGCGCACACGAAGCGGGCGTGCAGGCCGCAGCGTTCAGCGCGCGCCCGGGCGGCGTCGATCATCCGCGCCGAAATGTCGATGCCCGTGCACTGCGCGTTCGCACCGAGCCGCCGCGCGATCGCGAGCGTGACCGCCCCCGTGCCGCAGCCGACATCGAGTACGCTGCTTGCAGACGCCGCAGCAGCAGCATCCGCCAGCAGCGTTTCGAACGGCGCGAACATCCGGTCCAGCGACGCCTGCGCATCGACCCATGCGCGCCCCGACGGACCGTTCCATAGCGCCGATTGCGCTTCGTTGGGCCGGTTGGCTTCCATCGTCGATCCCCTTCCGATTCATTGATGACGGACCGGACTGTGCCACTTCAAGCCGGCTTGAAGTCAAGGCCGCCGGCGTGCGCCCCGTCACGCCCCGTTTTTCATATTTCTTACATTCGCGCTGCGTATCGTTGACGACTTTCCTACGGTGCCGCCCCTCCCATGCGACGATTCATCACGCGCGCGCTGCTCGTGCGCTGCGCTCCTCTTGTTGCCCTCGCCGCGTTGTCCGCGTGCTCGAATCACATCGATACGCCGGACGATCCGGCCAGCGCGTCGGTCAACGTCCAGGCCGCATGGGTGGAGATCGGCGATGCCAACCAGGCGATCGCGCGCGCCATCACGAACTACACGCCTGCGTCGGCCGGCGATTCGCCGTGCCCGCAACTGACCGTCGACGGCAAGCTGTCGCGCATGACGCTGCGCGCGGGCGCCGCGACCGTCGCCCAGCGGCCGACCGCCAGCGACCCGGCCGATTCGAAACCGTCGAGCTTCCCGGTGTCCGTCTGCGAGGCGACGTTGCCCGCCGGCGCGCAGGCGGCCAGCGTCGCGGGCCGCACGCTGCCGCTGCCGAAAGCGCAGCCGCAGCGCATCGCGATCATCGCCGACACGGGCTGCCGGATGAAGAAGGCCGACAACGCATGGCAGGCGTGCAACGACGCCGCGGTCTGGCCGCTCGACACGATCGCGGCCAGCGTCGCGAAGCTGTCGCCCGATCTCGTGCTGCACGTCGGCGACTACCACTATCGCGAGAACGCATGCCCGCCCGACATCGCCGGCTGCAAGGACAGTCCGTGGGGCTATGGCTGGGATACGTGGCAGGCCGACCTGTTCCGCCCGGCCGCGCCGTTGCTCGCGAAGGCGCCGTGGGTCGTCGTGCGCGGCAATCACGAGGAATGCGCGCGCGCGGGCCAGGGCTGGTTCCGCTTCCTCGACCCGCGCCCGTATTCGGCCGCACGTTCGTGCGACGATCCGGCCAACGACAACAACGCGAACTATTCGGAACCCTACGCGGTTTCGCTCGGCGGCGGCTCGCAGGTGATCGTGTTCGACACCGCGAAGGTCGGCCGCACCCCGCTGAAGACGACGGACGCGCAGTTCGGCATCTACCAGAAGCAGTTCCAGACGGTCGCATCGCTCGCGTCGAAGCCCGGCATGACGACGACGATCTTCACGAACCATCACCCGATCCTCGCGTTCGCGCCGATCGCCGGCAGCACGCCGGCGCCGGGCAACCTCGCGCTGCAGTCGGTGATGTCGAGCCTCAACGCGCAGGCGTACTACCCGCCGGGCGTGCACGTCGCGCTGCACGGCCACGTGCACGATTTCCAGGCGATCAACTTCTCGTCCGGGCATCCGGCGACGATCGTGTCCGGCAACGGCGGCGACAACCTCGACGTCGCGCTGCCTGACCCGTTCCCGGCCGGCTTGACGCCCGCGCCGGGTGCCGTGATCGAGCGGCTGTCGCACAATAACAGCTTCGGTTTCCTGATCATGGAGCGCAAACCGGCACCGGCGACGGGCTGGGTGTTCCATGCGTATTCGGCGGCCGGCAAGCGGCTCGCGTCGTGCGACCAGTCGGGCACGACGCTCGCCTGCGACAAGACGGGGTTCATCGCGCCGTGACGGAAGCAGTTCGATGCGACGGCCACGGCGGGCGCGGCCGGCAGACGCTGCACATGCTTGCCGCGACCGTGCTCGCAGGCCTGACGCTCGCGGCCCACGCCGCGCCGGCCGAAACGGTCCTGCTTCCCGGCGCGCCGCCTTCGCGCGTCGTCGACACGATCGGCAACGGCACGCCGCAGGTGACGAGCAAGATCGACGCGGCCACCGCCCGCTTCGCGCCCGACCCGACGCTCGTCGCGCTCGGCCGCCGGATCTTCTTCGATCCGCGGCTATCCGAGCCGCGCGGCATGTCGTGCGCGGGCTGCCACGATCCGGGCCGCGCGTTCGCGCCAACGCTGTCGGCCGCATCGCTCGCGGGGCCCGGCGTGCCGGAAGGCAGCCGGCCCGGGCGCTTCAGCCGACGCAATGCGCCGTCGCTGCTGTACGTGCGCTACGTGCCGCGCCGCCACTTCTACCAGGACGACGATGCGCCGGCTCCGTCGCCGTTCGGCGGCCTGTTCAGCGACGGCCGCGCGGATACGCTCGCCGAGCAGATCCGCGGGCCGCTGTTCGATCCGAACGAGATGAACAACCGGTCGCCGGCCGCGCTGCTGCGCAAGGTCGATGCCACCGAACTTGCGCCCGATCTCGCCGCGCGCTTCGGCGCGCCGGTGCGGCGCGATCCCGAGCAACTGGTGCGCGCGCTGGGCGCAGCCGTCGAAGCCTATCTGCAGAGCGACGAGATGGCGCCGTTCACGTCGCGCTTCGACGCGTTCCTGCGCACGCGCACGCCGCTCGCGCCGGCCGAGATGCGCGGCCTCGCGCTGTTCCGGAATCCGGACAAGGGCAATTGCATGACCTGCCATACGCTGTCGGACACGTCGAGCCGCCCGGAACGCTCGCTCTTCACCGATTTCGGCTACGACGCGATCGCGGTGCCGCGCAACCGCGCGCTGCCGGCGAACCGCGATCCGCGCCATTTCGACAACGGGCTGTGCGACACGGCGCGACGGCTGCGCTGGCCCGAACCGACGCAATGGTGCGGCTACCTGCGCACGCCCGGGCTGCGCAACGTCGCGGTCAAGCAGACGTTCATGCACAACGGCGTGTTCACGACGCTGCGCGACGCGGTCGCGTTCTACAACACGCGCTCGACCGATCCCGGCTTCTGGTATCACGGCGCCAGGACGTTCGACGACGTGCCGGCCGCCTATCGCGGCAACATCAACGTCAACTCGACGCCGATGAACCGCCGGCCCGGCACGCCGCCCGCGCTGACCGACGCGGAAATCGACGACATCGTCGCGTTCCTCGGCACGCTGACCGACGCGCGCTATACCGGCCGTGCCGCGTCGGCCGCGCCCGACGCGCGGATCGCGCGCACCGCCGCACCAGGGCGCTGACCCTGGCCGAACGGCCGGTCGGCGCGCCACCGCTTGCAGTTACCGCAACTACTGGTTATATTTACAGTACTGTATTTATGAACAGTGAGGCGCGCGATGGAACATCTGGTCCGTATCGTCAACGACACCGATCGCCAAGTGCTGGCGTGGCTTCGTGCCCAGGTCGGCGATGCCCGCGTCGAGCGCGCGGCGCGTCAGCTCGGGCATACGCGCAAGCCCTTTCCGTCCGCCGTGTGCCGGTATCTGGGCATGAGCGCGCCGGCCACGCTGCGGCCGGCCCCGGCCCGGCCGCGCGCGGCCCGCGATTTCTCGGTCGGCGATCGCTACCTGTCGCTGATCCGCCAGCACCTCGCCACGCACGCAGTCGGCCGATGAAACGGCGGCGGCTTGCCGCTTCGGTATCGCGTCCGGCCGGCGCACTCCTGTATTCGCCAGTCCGCACGCGTCATGCGCCGCCGCAGGAGCCCGTACCGTCGAGCATCAGCGTGCCGACCCGTGCAGGCACGAGCGGTGTGCGCGGCGCCGGCGGCGCCCAGCCGAACAGTGCCTGCGCGGCCGCACCGCACACGCGGCCCTGGCACGCGCCCATCCCGCAACGCGACTGCAGTTTGGCGGCCGTCCAGCCCGGCTCCCGTGCGACCGCGTCGAAGCGCACGTCTTCGCAACGACACAGCAGCGTGTCGGGCCGCGCGAGCCGGCGGATCGGCTCCCGGATCGCGAAGCGCTCGCGAACGGCATCCGCGAAAGCCTGCCAGTGCGCGCGCCGTGCGACGAGCTCGGCCAGTTGTGCGGTCTGCCCGGTCGCCACGTAGCCCGCGATTTCGCCTTCGACCATTGCCAGTTCGCTGCCGCCGACGCCCGTGCATTCGCCCGCCGCGAAATACCCGTCGCGGCTCGTACGCTGATGCGCGTCGACTGCCACCGCGCCGTTCTCGACCCGGCAGCCGAGATGGCGCGGCAGCACGGTGTTCGGCACGAGGCCGAAGCCGCACGCGAGCCGGTCGCAGTCGACGTCGAATTCGCGATCGCCCTGGCGAATCCGCACGCGTTCGAGCCGCACGTCGCCGAAGGCCTCGACGACGTGCGCAGCGGGCCGATACGCCGACGTGACGAGCTTCGCGGCCTGCGCGAGCTTCGACGGCCAACGCCACAGCCCCGCGCCGAAGCCGGCCACGTCGCTCCATGCGGCCTGTTCGAGCACGTGCGACACGCGTGCGCCGGCCTGCCGGGCCGTGGCCGCGCTCGCCAGCAGCAGCGGCCCGCTGCCCGCGATCACCGTGCGCTGCCCGCGCACGTCGAGCCCGTACTTGATCAGCGCCTGCAAGCCGCCCGCACCGGTCACGCCGGGCAGGGTCCAGCCCGGGAACGGCAGCAGCAGCTCGCGGGCGCCGCAGCAGAGAATCAGCGTCCGGAAATCGAGCAGCAACCCGCGCTCGTCGTCCTCGAGCAGCAGCGTACCCGGCTGCGTTTCGGCGACGATGCGCGTCGCCGCGAGATGCGTGACGTTCGGCTGCCGCAGGATGGCGAGGCGTTCGGCCGCGGCCGGCGTCGGTGCGGCCGCAGCCGGCTGCCGCCAGATCTGCCCGCCCGCGCGCGGGTTGTCGTCGACGATCGCAACGGTCGCGCCGCTGCGCGCGGCGGCCCGCGCGGCCGACAGCCCGGCCGGCCCCGCGCCGACGATCGCGACGTCGACGCTCAATCGTTCCTGTGTCATCGCGTGCGCTCCACCTGCATGCCGTCGCGGCACAGCGTCTGGCACGCCAGCCGGCGCCGGCCGTCGATCGTCATCCGGCATTCCTGACAGATACCCATCCCGCAAAACGGCGCTCGCGCCGCGCCCGTGCACGACACGCGCGTCGTGTCGTCGCCGCTCGCCGCGACGGCGGCCGCGACGGTCGCACCGTCGGCCACCGTCAGCGCGCGGCCGTCCAGATGAATGATCAGCCTCCGCCGGGCCGTCCCAAGGAGGCTGACCGCCCCCTTGGGGGGCAGCGAACGAAGTGAGTGTGGGGGTCGTTTCATGTCAGCCTCCGCCGGACCGCCCCAAAGAGGCTGACCGCCCCCGTGGGGGGCGCCTTGCATGGAACCGGAGTAAGCGCCGAAGCGCCCACTCCGGCCAACGGCGAACGAAGTGCGCGTGGGGGTCGTTTCATGTCAGCGCTCCGGCTACGGGGGACGCGGTCAGGAAGCGTCCCGGCAAATACGGTTCGATATCGATGGACGGCCGCTCGCCGGCCATCAGCGCGGCGACGAGCCGCGCACTGCCCGGCGCGGTCGTCACGCCGAGCCCTTCGTGCCCGACCGCGAGCCATACGCCCGGCCGCGCCGGGTGCTCGCCGAGCAGCGGCAGGCCGTCGGGGCTCGCGCAGCGAAAACCCGTCCATGCGCGGATGCCGTTCAGGTCGGCCAGATCCGGCAGGTAGCCGGCCGCGCGGCGCAGCATGCGCGCGAGCACGGGCGGCTCGACCTGCGCATCCTCGGTGTCGAACTGGCGCGACGAGCCGATCAGCAACTGGCCGGTCGGCCGCGGCTGCACGTTGAATGCGACTGACGTGCCGTCGCTCGCATGCGCGCTCGCCGCATAGCCCAGCTCGACGAGTTGGTGCGACACCTGGCCCGGATAGCGGTCGGTAATCAGCAGATGGCCCTTTTTCGGGCGAAGCGGCAATTCGGGCAGCAGCGTGCGCGCCGCCACGCCGTTCGCGACGACCACACGCTCCGCGCGCAGCACGTCGCCGCTCGCGAGCGTCACGTTCGGGCCATCGACCGCGACGGCCCGCTCGCGGCGCAGCGTGACGCGCGGCGCGCGCTGCAGCAGCCAGTTCGCGGTGACGGGCGCATAGAGGATCGCGTCGCCCGGAATCTTCAGCGCGCCGCCGAGGCCCGCGCGCAGCATCGGCTCCAGTTGCGCGAGCGCCGCCGCGTCGATCAGCGCGCCGGCCACGCCGTGCGCGGCGAGCGTCGCCTGCTTCGCGCGCGCGAGATCCATCTCGTGCGCATCGGCCGCGAGCCAAAGCGTGCCGCAGTTGCGGTATGCGCAGCCGTCGGGCATCTCGCCGCTCAACGCACGCCACAGTTCGATCGAGTAATGGCTCAGCGCGAGCTCGGCCGCATTGTCGTCCATCGCGACGAGGTGCCCCATGCCCGCGCCGGTCGCGCCGCCGCTCGCGTCGTCGACGACGAGCACGCGCAACCCGCGCTGCGCGAGTTCGTGCGCGCACGCCGCACCGACGATGCCGGCGCCGATCACCACGACGTCGGTCTTCGTTTCGCTCACGACCCGATGCCCCAGCCGAACGGATCGTCTTCGTCGATCAGCAGCGTCGCTTCCGCGCTCAGATGCGCGCTGCCGCGAATCGTCGGCACGATGCCGCCGTCGGCCAGCTCGTAGCTCGCGTGGAACACGCTGCCGATCACGCTCGCCTGCCGCCACACGGCGCCCGGCGCGAGTTTGCCGTCGGCCGCGAGGCACGCGAGCTTCGCGCTCGTGCCGGTGCCACACGGCGAACGGTCGTAGGCGAGGCCCGGGCACAGCACGAAGCTGCGGCTGTCGTGCCGGGGATCGTCGGCGAACAGCTCGATATGATCGATCTCGCCGCCGTTCGCGCCGGTGATGCCCGCGCGTTCGAGCCCTTCGCGCACGGCCGACGCATACGCGGTGAGCGCCGCGACGTTGTCGCCGGCGACGCGCTGCCCGTGGTCGCTGACCAGGAAGAACCAGTTGCCGCCCCACGCGACGTCGCCCTTCACGGGGCCGTATCCCGGCACGTCAACTTCGACGCCCTGCGCGTGGCGATACGCGGGCACGTTGCGCACGCTGACCGACAGGTCGTCGTGCAGCGTCGCCTCGACGGTGCCGACCGGCGTCTCGATCCGGTGCACGCCGGGCGCGATGCGTCCCATGTGATGCAGCGTGCGCACGACGCCGATCGTGCCATGCCCGCACATCCCGAGATAACCGCTATTGTTGAAGAAGATCACGCCGGCCGCTGCGTCGGCCGCTACCGGGTCGCACAGCAGCGCGCCGACCAGCACGTCGCTGCCGCGCGGCTCCAGGATGCACGCGGTGCGGTAACGGTCGTGCTCGCGCGCGAGCACGTCGCGTCGGTCCGCCATGGTGCCGTTGCCGAGCAACGGAAAACCGGACACGACGAGCCGAGTGGGCTCGCCGCCCGTGTGCGAATCGATGATCTGGATGCGCTTCATCATGAGCTGTCCGAAGTGGGGAAAGGAGCATAGCTTCCTCCGTCGCGCGTCCGTCCGCTTGTGGCTTTTCGATGAGGACGACGACGAAATCGGCATAGTGCGATACGCCCTTCGCGCCCCCGCCGGCCGTTGTGCCGATTTCGTCATTTTGCTCCGCGATACGACTCAAGCGTGATGGGCGTTTGCGCGGCGATACTGGTTGCCACACCGACACACCCGTCGGCCGACCGATACGAACGTAGGAGATTTCAGTGAGCCGCAAAGCCATTCAGTGGACCGGGGTTTTCCCGGCCGTCAGCACCCAGTTCAAGCCGGACTTTTCCCTCGACATCGACGCCACGCACCGCGTGGTCAAGAACCTGGTGAACGACGGCGTGTCGGGCCTCGTGGTCTGCGGCACGGTCGGCGAGAACACGTCGCTGTCGACGAGCGAGAAGCTCCAGGTCATCGAGGCCGCACGCGACGCGGCCGGCGGCAAGATTCCGGTGATCGCCGGCATCGCCGAATTCACGACCGAATTCGCGCGCAACACGGTGCGGGAGGCGCAGCGCGTCGGCGTCGACGGCGTGATGGTAATGCCCGCGCTCGTGTACTCGGCGAAGCCGCACGAAACCGCCACGCACTTCCGGGCGGTCGCGACGAGCACCGACCTGCCGGTGATGGTCTACAACAACCCGCCGATCTACAAGAACGACGTCACGCCCGACGTGCTGATCGCGCTGCAGGATTGCGAGAACATCGTCTGCTTCAAGGATTCGTCGGGCGATACGCGTCGCTTCATCGACCTGCGCAATGCAGTCGGCGATCGCTTCGTGCTGTTCGCGGGCCTCGACGACGTCGTGGTCGAGAGCATCGCGGTCGGCGCCGAAGGCTGGGTGTCGGGCATGTCGAACGCGTTCCCGAAGGAAGGCGAGACGCTGTTCCGCCTCGCGAAGCAAAAGCGCTTCGACGAAGCGCTCGCGCTGTATCGCTGGTTCATGCCGCTGCTGCACCTCGACGCACGCCCGGACCTCGTGCAGTGCATCAAGCTGTGCGAAGAACTGGTCGGCCGCGGCAGCGCGGTCACGCGTCCGCCGCGCCTCGCGCTGCAAGGCGACACGCTCGCGGAAGTGAAGGCCATCGTCGCGAAGGCGCTTGAAACGCGCCCTGCGCTGCCCGACGTCGCTCTCTGATCGACGCCCCTGCGGCGGCGCGCGGGTTTGCCCGGTGCGTCGCCGTCCGCGGTCCGGCATGGCCCGCGGGCCCGTTCGCCCCGGCGCCAGCCCGCGCCGCGCGTGAACGGGCCGCGGCCCGCCCCGGTCGTTCGAACCGGGCGACGCCGGCCGGCAGGCGTGTGCGCTGCTCCGTCGGAGCGCGCGCCACGTGCGCCTGCACCGACATTCCCCAGGAGACACGCCCATGCCAGGCCAAGGCAATGCTCACCCGTCCGTCCCGCTTTCCCGTTCCGCGCACCCCGGCGCGGGTCACGGCAAGTTCAAGAAACAGTTGTCGCTGACCGATCTCACGTTCATCGGTCTCGGCGCCATTTTCGGCTCGGGGTGGCTGTTCGCCGCGAGTCACGTGTCGACGATCGCGGGCCCGGCCGGCATCTTTTCGTGGCTGCTCGGCGGCTTCGCGGTGCTGCTGCTCGGCATCGTCTACTGCGAACTCGGCGCCGCGCTGCCGCGCGCCGGCGGCGTGGTGCGCTACCCGGTGTTCTCGCACGGCCCGCTGCTCGGCTACCTGATGGGCTTCATCACGCTGATCGCGTTCTCGAGCCTGATCGCGATCGAAGTCGTCGCCGCGCGCCAGTACGCGGCCGCATGGTTTCCGGGCCTGACGGTCGTCGGGTCGAGCGACCCGACCACGCTCGGCTGGCTCGTGCAGGCAGCGCTGCTGTGCTTCTTCTTTTACCTGAACTATTCGAGCGTGAAGACGTTCGCGAAGGCGAACAACATCATCAGCCTCTTCAAGTTCATCGTGCCGCTGTCGGTGATCGCGGTGCTGTTCGTGTTCTTCAAGCCCGCGAACCTGACCGTGCACGGCTTCGCGCCGTTCGGCATGCCGGGCATCGAGATGGCCGTGTCGGCCGGCGGCATCATCTTCGCGTATCTCGGGCTCACGCCGATCGTGTCGGTCGCGAGCGAAGTGCGCAATCCGCAGCGCACGATCCCGATCGCGCTGATCCTGTCGATCCTGCTGTCGACGCTGATCTACGTGCTGCTGCAACTCGCGTTCATCGGCAGCATCCCGACGGCGATGCTCGCCGCCGGCTGGCACGACGTGAGCAAGGCATTCTCGCTGCCGTACCGCGACATCGCCCTCGCGCTCGGCGTCGGCTGGCTCGCGGTGATGGTCGTCGCCGACGCGATGATCTCGCCGAGCGGCTGCGGCAACATCTACATGAACGCGACGCCGCGCGTCGTCTACGGCTGGGCGAAGACGGGCACGTTCTTCAAGGTGTTCACGCGCGTCGACGAAGCGTCGGGCATCCCGCGCGCGGGCCTGTGGCTCACCTTCGGCCTCGCGATCTTCTGGACGCTGCCGTTCCCGTCGTGGGAAGCGCTGATCAACATCGTGTCGGCCGCGCTGGTGCTCAGCTATGCGGTCGCGCCCGTGTCGGTCGCCGCGCTGCGCCGCACCGCGCCCGACCTGCCGCGGCCGTTCCGCGCCAGCGCGTTCGGCATCACCGGCCCCGCGTCGTTCGTGATCGCCGCGCTGATCGTCTACTGGTCGGGCTGGAGCACGGTGTCCTGGCTGCTCGGCCTGCAGATCGCGATGTTCGCGATCTATCTCGCGTGCCGCCGCTGGGTGCCGACCGCGCACCTGAGCCTTGCCGAGCAAGTGCGTTCGTCCGCGTGGCTGATCGCGTTCTATGCGTCGATGATCGTGCTGTCGTATCTCGGCGGCTTCGGCGGCACGGGCCGGCTCGCGCATCCGTACGACACGGTCGTCGTCGCGGCCGTCGCGCTCGTCATCTACTACTGGGGCGCCCACACCGGCGTGCGCGCCGACAAGCTGCAACTCGACGACGACGAGGACTGACGCGCCCGCGCCCTTTCCCCTTCCATCGGCCGGGCGCAGCACGCCCGGCCCCGTTTTTCCCGAGGAAAACCATGCAACTCACAGGTCAGCTCCTGATCGGCCAATCGGCCGTCGCCGGACAGAACGGCACCTTCCACGCGCTCGCCGCCGCCACCGGCGAACCGCTCGAACCGGCGTTCGGCGGCGCGAGCCTGCACGACCTGGAAACGGCGTGCGCACTCGCCGACGATGCGTTCGACACGTATCGCGAAACGTCGCTCGACGCCCGCGCCGCGTTCCTCGACGCGATCGGCCGCCACATCATGACGCTCGGCGACGACCTGATCGAGCGCTGCGTCGTCGAAACGGGGCTGCCGCGCGCGCGCATCGAAGGCGAACGCGGCCGCACGGTCGGCCAGCTCGCGCTGTTCGCGTCGCTCGTGCGCGACGGCGGGTTTCTCGACGCGCGTATCGACCCGGCGCGCCCCGAGCGCAAGCCGCTGCCGCGCGTCGACCTGCGCCTGCGCAACGTCGCGGTCGGGCCCGTGGCCGTGTTCGGCGCATCGAACTTCCCGCTCGCATTCTCGGTGGCCGGCGGCGACACGGCGTCGGCGCTGGCGGCCGGCTGCCCGGTGATCGTCAAGGCGCATTCCGCGCATCCGGGCACGTCGGCGCTCGTCGGCCGTGCGATCCAGCAGGCCGCGCGCGAATGCGGGATGCCGGCCGGCGTGTTCTCGCTGCTGTTCGACGCGTCGCGCGAGATCGGCCAGGCGCTGGTCGCCGATCCGCGCATCAAGGCCGTCGGTTTCACCGGCTCGCGCCGCGGCGGCGTGGCGCTGATGCATATCGCGGCCGCGCGAGCCGAGCCGATCCCCGTCTATGCGGAAATGAGCTCGATCAATCCCGTGCTGCTGTGCCCCGCCGCGCTCGAGGCCCGTCACGACACCATCGCACCGCAGCTCGTCGCGTCGCTCACGCTCGGCGCCGGCCAGTTCTGCACGAACCCGGGCCTCGTACTCGCGATCGACGGCCCCGCGCTGCGCGCGTTCGAAGCCGCGGCGGCCGATGCGGTGCGCGCGGCGGCCGCACAAACGATGCTGACACCCCATATCCACGCGAGCTATGCGCAAGGCGTCGCGGCGCTGCGCGCCCACGATGCGGTCGAACTGCTGGCCGAAGGCGCGGAAGGCGGCCGTCACCAGGCCCGCGCGGCGCTGTTCGCGACGTCCGCCGACGCATTCGTCGCGCACCGCGAATTGCGCGACGAAGTGTTCGGCCCTGCGTCGCTGATCGTGCGCTGCCCGGACGCCGACACGCTGCATCGCGTGCTGAAATCGCTCGAAGGCCAGTTGACGATCGCCGCGCATCTCGCCGACGGCGACGCGACGCTGTTCGCCGCGCTGCGCCCGACGCTCGAACGCAAGGCCGGTCGCATCCTCGTCAACGGTTTCGGCACGGGTGTCGAGGTCGGCCACGCGATGGTGCACGGCGGCCCGTTCCCGGCGACGTCCGACACGCGCACGACGTCGGTCGGCGCCCGCGCGATCGAGCGCTTCCTGCGCCCCGTGTCGTACCAGGACGTGCCGGACGCGCTGCTGCCGGACGCGATCCGCAGCAGCAATCCGCTGCACGTGCCGCAACGCATCGACGGCGTGCCCGCGCCGCGCGAGGTGAGCCATGTCTGAGCGCACCGCCGAAGTCGTCCTGTCGCTCGACGAAGTCCACGCGCTCGCGCTGCGCGTGCTGACGCACAACGGGATGTCCGACGCGCATGCGCGGGCCATCGCCAACGTGATCGCGCAGGGCCAGCGCGACGAGTGCCACTCGCACGGCGTGTACCGGCTGCTCGTGTGCGTGCGCTCGCTGAAGAAGGGCAAGGTCGATCCGCAGGCCGTGCCGACGCTGCGCCGGCTGTCGTCGTCGATCGTCGCGGTCGACGCGCATCGCGGCTTCTCGCTGCTGAGCTTCGAGACCGGGTTGCCGGTGCTCGTCGAGATGGCGAAGCAGCACGGCATCGCCGCGATGGCGATCAACCACTGTTATCACTTCTCCGCGCTGTGGCCCGAGGTCGAGGCGATCGCCGCCGAAGGGCTGGTCGGCATCGCGATGAACCCGAGCCATAGCTGGGTCGCGCCGGAAGGCGGCCGCGAGCCGGTGTTCGGCACCAACCCGATCGCGTTCGCGTGGCCGCGCCCGGACGGCGAGCCATTCGTGTTCGATTTCGCGACGAGCGCGATCGCGCGCGGCGACATCGAGCTGCACGCGAAACAGGGCAAGGCGATTCCGTCGCACTGGGCGATCGACGCGGACGGCCAGCCGACCACCGACCCGAAGGCCGCGCTGCAAGGCGCGATGCGCACGTTCGGCGGCCACAAGGGTTCGGCGCTGGCGGCGATGGTCGAGCTGCTCGGCGGGGCGCTGATCGGCGACATGACGAGCCGGGAATCGATGGACTTCGACGAAGGCGTCGGCGCGACGCCCTGCCATGGCGAACTCGTGATCGCGTTCGATCCGAAGGTGTTTCTCGGCGACGATCTCGACGCGGGGCTCGCGCGCGGTGAGCGGATGTTCGAATCGATCGTCGCGCAGGGCGCGCGGCTGCCGTCGCAACGGCGCTTCGACGCCCGCGCGCGTAGCATCGCGAACGGCGTGCGGATTCCGAAGGCGCTGTACGACGAGATCCTGACGCTGCTCGACTGATGCGCGATCGGGCGGCACGGTGCGGCTTCATCGTCGGCGGGACGGGCGATGAAGCCGCCGCCCGGTTGCGCCGGCAATGGTTTGCATCGGGTGTCGTGCCTGGTGGGCTTGGTGGGCTTGGTGGCCTTCGTGCATTCTGCCGCCCCCGGCGCGGCGCGCCGCTCGCCCGCTCCCGCCGGCGCCGCCGGCCCGGCGGCTGTGGGATAATCGCGAAGTTTGCCCAGGGCGCAGCTCAAGAGGTTGTTCGCACGGGCGCGAGAGGGGCCTTTATTCCCGAGCCCCCACCCTTTTCCCGCGATATTTCTTCAGCCATCACCATGCCCACTTACCGTTCCAAAACCTCTACCGCCGGCCGCAACATGGCAGGTGCGCGCTCGCTGTGGCGCGCCACCGGCATGAAAGACGACGATTTCTCGAAGCCGATCATCGCGGTCGTCAACTCGTTCACCCAGTTCGTGCCCGGGCACGTGCACCTGAAGGATCTCGGCCAGCTCGTCGCGCGCGAGATCGAGGCTGCCGGCGGCGTCGCGAAGGAATTCAACACGATCGCGGTCGACGACGGCATCGCGATGGGCCATGACGGCATGCTGTATTCGCTGCCGAGCCGCGACATCATCGCCGACTCGGTCGAATACATGGTGAACGCGCACTGCGCGGACGCGATGGTGTGCATCTCGAACTGCGACAAGATCACGCCGGGGATGCTGATGGCCGCGATGCGCCTGAACATTCCGGTGATCTTCGTGTCGGGCGGCCCGATGGAAGCCGGCAAGACGCGTCTCGCGAACCCGGTCACCAAGACCGTCGAGCTGAAGAAGCTCGACCTCGTCGACGCGATGGTGATCGCGGCCGACCAGTCGTATTCGGATGCCGACGTCGCCGAAGTCGAACGCTCGGCGTGCCCGACCTGCGGCTCGTGCTCGGGCATGTTCACCGCGAACTCGATGAACTGCCTGACCGAAGCGCTCGGCCTGTCGCTGCCCGGCAACGGCACGGTGGTCGCCACGCACGCCGATCGCGAACAGCTGTTCAAGCGCGCCGGGCGCCGCATCGTCGAGCTGACCCGCCAGCACTATGAGCAGGACGACGAACGCGTGCTGCCGCGCTCGGTCGGCTTCAAGGCGTTCGAGAACGCGATGACGCTCGACATCGCGATGGGCGGTTCGACCAACACGATCCTGCACCTGCTGGCGATCGCGCAGGAAGCCGGCATCGACTTCACGATGAAGGACATCGATCGCCTGTCGCGCACCGTGCCGCAGCTGTGCAAGGTCGCGCCGAACACGAACAAGTACCACATCGAGGACGTGCACCGCGCAGGCGGCATCATGGCGATCCTCGGCGAGCTCGACCGTGCGGGCAAGTTGCACACCGACGTGCCGACCGTGCACGCGCCGACGCTGAAGGATGCGCTCGACCAGTGGGACATCGTCCGCACGCAGGACGAAGCCGTGCGCACGTTCTACCTGGCCGGCCCGGCCGGCATCCCGACGCAGGTCGCGTTCAGCCAGGACACGCGCTGGCCGAGCCTCGACCTCGACCGCGCCGAAGGCTGCATCCGCTCGTACGAGCATGCGTTCTCGAAGGAAGGCGGCCTCGCCGTGCTGACGGGCAACATCGCGCTCGACGGCTGCGTGGTGAAGACGGCCGGCGTCGACGAGAGCATCCTCGTGTTCGAAGGCTCGGCGCACGTGACCGAATCGCAGGACGAAGCGGTCGAGAACATTCTGAACGACAAGGTCAAGGCCGGCGACGTGGTGATCGTGCGCTACGAAGGCCCGAAGGGCGGCCCGGGCATGCAGGAAATGCTCTACCCGACCAGCTACATCAAGTCGAAGGGGCTCGGCAAGGCGTGCGCGCTGCTGACGGACGGCCGTTTTTCGGGCGGCACGTCGGGTCTGTCGATCGGCCATTGCTCGCCGGAAGCGGCAGCGGGCGGCGCGATCGGCCTCGTGCGCGACGGCGACCGGATCCGCATCGACATTCCGAATCGCACGATCGACGTGCTGGTGTCGGACGAAGAGCTGGCGCGCCGCCGCGAAGAACAGAACGCGAAGGGCTGGAAGCCCGCGCAGCCGCGTCCGCGCAAGGTGTCCGCGGCGCTGAAGGCGTACGCGAAGCTGGTCATGTCGGCCGACAAGGGCGCCGTGCGCGATCTGTCGCTGCTCGACGACTGATGCCGCGGGCTACGGGCGACCGGTAGCGCCTTACCTCGCTCCGCTTGCCCGATCCAAAAGCCGCTCTCCGGAGCGGTTTTTTTTCGTCCGGCGCCCGGAGCACCCGCGGCGCCGACCCTGTCAGTGACGGAGTTCGTCGGGGCCGCCGCCCCCGCCGCCGTGGTTGCCGCCACCGTTTCCGCCGCCTTGCGGCCGTGCATAACCGCCGCCCCCGCCACCCTGGCGTACCGGCGGCGGCATCGCACGGCCCTCTCCGCCGGGCGCAGGCGGCGGGCGCAGCACCGCCGGCGGTGGGCTGGCCGGACGCGTATTACCCGCCCCACCGGGCATCGGCGTCGGCGCCGGCGGGCTGGCCGGGCGCGTATTACCCGCCCCGCCCGGCATCGGCGTCGGCGGGCTGGCCGGACGCGCATTACCCACCCCACCCGGCATCGGCGTCGGCGGGCTGGCCGGACGCGCGTTACCCATCCCGCCCGGCATCGGCGTCGGCGGCGTTTGCGGCGTCAGTGCCGGTGCCGCCGGCGCCGGCACGCGGTTCGCGCCGTTCCAGCCGCCGCGCGTCGCCGACGGCCGCGTGTCGTGCACGGGCGGCGGGCCGCCCGGCGCGACCTGCATCGGCACGCCCGGTTGCGGACGCCCTTGCGCCGGCGGCACGCCGCCGGGGCCGAGCCTCGGCTCCGGACGATGCGCCCAGCGATCGCGGTCGGGATACCACGGGCGGTGCCGGTAATAGCGATCCCAGTACGCGCCGATCGCGAACCCGGTCACCGGCACGCCGATGATCGCGCCATATTCGAGCAACGGCACGTAGCTCCCCTGGTACGGATAGTCGAGCAACTGCGCATCGATCCAGCCGCGCACGCCCGGCAATGCGACGTCGCACCACGTGTAGTCGCTCAGGCAGCCGAATACGTCCAGCGCGGTGCCGGGCGGAATCTGCGCGACCACCGGATAATCGGGCGCAGGCCCGGCATACAGCTCGGCCGGCGAATTCGTGTAAGCGCTGCTCTGCGCATCGGCAACGCCCGGTGCGACCGCGAGGCCGGCCAGGACGACGCACAGACTTCGGACAATCGTGTTCCTCATGATGCTCTCCCGCGTCGCGCCGATGCTCGCCGGTCAGTGCCGATGGCCGCCGCCCCAGTGACCGCCGCCCCAATGACCGCCGCCCCACGGACGATGCCAGTACCCGCCGCGCCCGCCCCAGTATCCGCCGCCCCAGCGGCCCCAGAAGCCGATCGTCACGGGCGGCCCGTACCAGCCCGAGTAGTACGCCGGGTAGTAATACGGATACGGATACGGCGGCGGCACGTAGGCCGGGGCGACATACACGGGAACCGCCGTGTCGGTGTCGACCTGCGCCTGCGGCACGGTCGACTGGGCCGGCGCCGATGCGGCCGTTGCGACCGGAATGTCGCGCTGCGTCACCGCGGCAGGCACCGGCGCGTAATAAGGTGCGTAACCGTACGGGCTCGTGTAGTAGCAGCCGCCAAGCGCCAGTGCGGCCAGCGCGACGGCGGCGGGCCTCGCGGCGAAAATGGGGTTCATCTCGTACTCCGGCAGAATTCGCGCGTCGCCGCCGGGCGCGCGCCTGACTCTAGCTTACGTCCCCTGCAGATTTCCGCGCGTATGATCGGTTACTTTTTGTTTCCTCTCCCGGACGGCGAAGCAGGCACGCCGCGTGCTGACCCGTCCGCGGCGCCAACGTTGAAGTTGGGCCAAATGCCCTCAACTTGAACGATGTCGGGCTGACCGGCGCGGACGGGCGTCCGCGATCCACCGGCACCCGCAAACCGGCGAGCTTCGGCCCGCCCAGACAGGAACGCGGCTCGCGCCGCCATCGACATGACTACGCCACGCCCCACTTCCCGGGCGGACACACCGCTCGATCCGATCATCCAGTTGCTGGCGCTTGCCGGCGAGCAAGGTTATCTGACGCACGCCGACCTCGTGGACGCGCTGCCGCCCGAAAGCGACAGCCCCGACGCGCTCGACGTCGTGCGCGCCGCGCTTGCCGACATCGGCATCGCGGTACTCGACGAGCCGGCCGTGCCTGCGCCGTTCGCCGGCGCGGCGCCGGTCGAGGTCGATCGCGACGCGCTCGACGAAGGCCGAGCCATGCTCGGCGACCTCGCGCGCGGCACGAGCGCGTCGACCGATCCGCTCGCGCTCTACATGCGGCGCATGCACGCGGTGCCGCTGCTCACGCGCGAAGGCGAAATCGTGCTCGCCCGCGAGATCGAAACGGGCCGCCATCAGGTACTGCACGCGATCGCCGGCTATCCGCCCGCGGTCGACGCGCTGCTCGAGCGTCATCGCGCGACGGGCAGCGCCGGCTCGACCGGCTCGCCCGATGACGACGACGCCGGTGCGCCCGCGCCCGCCCGCTACGATGCGCTGCACCCAGCGGTGTCAACGCTGCGCGGCGCATTGCATGCGCATGGCAGCCGTTCGGCCGAATACCGCGACGCGCGCAACCACGTGGCCGCCCTGCTCGGTTCGCTCCCGTGGGTCGCGCCGGCCGCCGACGACGCGGGCCGTACGATACGCGCACTCGCGGCCGCCGCCCACGATCCGTCGGCGGTCGACGCGGCGTGCTTCGACGCGGTCGCCCGGCGCGCGCTCGCAGCCGCACTGAGCGACGGCCAGCAGAAGGTGCGCGACGCGACGCGTGCGATGCTCGAGGCGAACCTGCGGCTCGTGCTGTCGATCGCGCGCAAGTACCTGAACCGCGGCGTCGACCTGTCCGACCTCGTGCAGGACGGCTGTCTCGGCCTGATGCGCGCGATCGAGAAATTCGAATACCGGCGCGGCTTCAAGTTCTCGACCTATGCGACCTGGTGGATTCGCCAGGCGATCGCGCGCGCGGTCGCGGATCGCGCGCGCACGATCCGCGTGCCGGTGCACGTCGGAGATCAGTACCAGCGCGTGCAGCGGCATGCGCTGCGCTTTCGCCAGCGCACGGGCCGGCGGGCCACGCCGGCCGAGCTCGCGGTCGAAACCGGCCTCGACGAAGACAAACTGCGCGCGGTGCTTGCGCTGCCCGCCGAGCCGGTCTCGCTCGACACGCCGCTGCCCGACGCGGACACCGGCCTCGTGGAATTGATCGAGGATCAGGCCTCGGCCAGCCCGTTCGAGCAACTGGCCGACACGCGCATGCGCGAATGCGTGCGGTCGCTGCTGCGGTCGGTCACGCCGACCGAGGCCGACGTGCTGCGCCGGCGGTTCGGCCTCGGCGGCGCCGAGCCCGACACCTACGACGCGATCGCGCAGGATGCGGGGATGTCGCGCGAGCGCGTGCGGCAGATCGAGAAACGGGCGCTCGCCGCGCTGCGTACGGCCGCCGAGGCCGAGAACGCGCAGTCGTTTCTCGACGCTTGACCGCCCCGAGCGCAACGCACGGTCATGCCGCGTTCCGGCACGACCGTACGCTGCGCGCCTGTGCTACGTTTGTCATTGGCGCGCATCAAACTTTCTTCATCGCGCGTCGCGACGATGGTTGACAGCCGACCGGCGCGCCACTCGTCGCGCCCATTCCGTTTGTGCTTTCCGGGTCCCTCGCCATGCAGTCGACCGTCAGTCAGACGTACGAGGAAAACCGGCCCATCGCGGCGTGCCTGCGCGAGGCCGCGCAGTGGCTTGTCGACCAGGGCGCGAACCCGTACCGGGTCGCCGCGTACCGTGCGGCGGCCGATACGGTCGACGCGCTCGACCGCGACATCCGCGGCGTATTCGAAACCGGCGGCGTCGAAGCGCTCGGCGCGCTGCCCGACATCGGCGCGGGCGTCGCGCAGGCGATCGCCGAGCTGCTGGTGACGGGGCGCTGGCGCCAGCTCGATCGCCTGCGCGGCGATGCCGAGCGCGCATCGGCCTTCGAAGCGGTGCCGGGCATCGGCCACGCGCTCGCGCTGCGCATTCATGACGCACTGCACATCGACACGCTGGAGGAGCTCGAACGCGCGGCCCGCAACGGCCAGCTAGAAACGATCGCGGGCGTCGGCCCGCGACGCGCGGCCGGCATCCGCGCCGCACTCGACGACGTGCTGAGCCGCCGCCGGCGCTGGCAAGGTCACATGCAAAACACCGATCCCGGCACGGAACCGCCCGTCGAACTGCTGCTTTACATCGATCGCCAGTACCGCAACAAGGCGGCCGCCGGCGTGCTGCCGAGGCTCACGCACCGGCGCCTGAACGCGGACGGTTACGTGCCGCCGCCCGTGATGCACATGACCAAGGGCGGCTGGCATTTCACGGTGCTGAGCCAGCATGCCGCGATGCGCACGCCGGAAGCCGGGCGCTCGACCGACTGGGTCTCGCTCTACTTCTACGACGCCGTGCAGTGCGAGCACCAGCGCACCGTCTTCACCGAAACGTACGGCGCGCTCGTCGGCAAGCGGATCGTGCGCGGGCGCGAGATGGAATGCCGCGTGTATTACGCGGGGTGAGTCATGTGTCGACGGTGTTGCCGACGTCGAAGGCGGCATCAACGGCATCCCCTTTGGACGATCCGGCACGTCGAACTCGCCACGTCACCACCCTCCCGTCGAATCGCTACCGCTATGCCCCCGTCGCGCAGGCTCGCCGCCTACGCGCTTTCCGCCTTCGCGCGGCGTGCCGGATGACGATGCGCGGCAATACGCAGCAGCTTCCGGAACGACGGGCACTCGAGATGGTTCGCCGCCGGGCACACGGCCGCATGCCGCAGCGCATCGCGCACCGCGCCGAGACGGCGGATCGTGCGGTCGAGCTCGTCGGCCTTGCCATCGAGCTTCGCGCGATCGATCGCGGGCCGACCGTCGGCGCCGACCATCGCGAGAATGTCGTCGAGCGAGAAACCGGCCTCCCGGCCGAGCGCGATCAACGCCAGGCGCTCCAGCACCGACGCGTCGTATTGCCGCCGCAGCCCGTGCCGGCCGATCGGCACGATCAGCCCCTTTTCCTCGTAGTAGCGCAGCGTCGACGCGGGCAATCCCGTGCGCTGCGCCACGTCTGCGATGTCCAGTCGGCTCATGCTTGACCTCAAGTGAACTTGAAGTTGCAAGATAGTCGCTCGACTTCACGCAGACAAGCCCGGTGGAATCAGCCGCCGTCGCTGCGTTGCGCCGTTTCCTCGTAGCGATCGAGCGCGTCGAGCAGTTTGCCCGGCCGGCTCATCTCGGCCCGCAGCCTGGCGGCTTTCTCGATATCGGCCGGCGCGGTGAGCTTCGCGCCCTGATCGAGGTACTGCTGCGCGCGCGTCTCGCCTGCGGCGGCAGCCAGGCTCAGCAGCGCATTCGCGGCGATCGGATCGGATGCGACACCGCTGCCCGCGTAGTACTGCACGCCCAGCCGGAACAGCGATGTCGCGGCACCCTGGGCCGCAGCGAGCCGATACCATCTCGCCGCTTCGGCGTCGTCCTTGCGCACGCCCTGCCCGTTTTCGTACATCAGGCCGAGATTGTTCTGTGCGTTCGCGTCGCCCTGTTCCGCGGCGAGTCGGTACCACTTGAATGCCTCGGTGTCGCTCTGCATCACGCCGCGCCCGCTGTCGTACAGGTAACCGAGGGCGTTCTGTGCTTGCGGCTCGCCCTGATCGGCCGCGCGCCGATACCATTTGGCGGCTTCCGCGACATCCTGCGGCACGCCGGTCCCGGCGTCGTACATCAGCCCCAGATACAGTTGCCCTCTCGGCAGGCCCTGTTCGGCCGCGCGCCGGTAAAGCCGCACCGCTTCCGCGCTGTCCTGCGGCGCGCCTTCGCCGTCCTCGTATGCGCGGCCGAGATTGCACAACGCATCCCCATTGCCCTGCGCGGCCGCGCGCCGATACCAGCTCACGGCCTCCGCCCGGCTTTGCTCGACGCCGATACCGGTTTCGTACAGCGTGCCGAGATTGTTCTGCGAGGCCGCGTCGCCCTGATCGGCGGCCCGCCGGTACCATTTCGCGGCTTCGGCGGGATTCCGTTCGACGCCGTCGCCGTGCTCGTACATCAGCGCGACGCTGAATTCGCCGTCCAGATCGCCGCGCTTCGCCTTCGCCATCGCCGCGTCGAACGTCCCGGGCGCATCGTCGTGCCCGAGCCAGGCGGTGCCGCCCCCGACGATCAATACCAGCGCGAGCGCGATGAGAATCGCAATACGGGCTTTCCGGCCCATTCGTGCCTCGGTCATCTCTCAGTGTTCTCTTTTTTGTGGTTGCAACCGGTACGCCCGACCGCGCACCGACATCACTCGCCGCCGCAGTCGATCAGGTTGCGGCGCACGCGCCCGAGCAGGCGCACCAGCGTATCGCGCTCGTCGGGCGTGAAGCCGCGCAGCCCGTCGTCGGCGACGGTATCGCCCACCTCCAGCATCTGCGGAAAGATCTCGCGCGACTTGTCGGTCAGCCGGATCACGAACGCGCGGCGGTCGTCGTCGTTCGCGACGCGCTCGATCCACCCATAGCTTTCCATCCGGTCGAGCAGCCGCGTGAGCGAGATCGGCGTGATCTCGAGCCATTCGGCGAGCCGCGCCTGGTTCATCTCGCCCTTCCACGTCAGGTACGCGAGCACGCGGCTTTGCGCCCGCGTCAGCCCGATGCGCTTCGCGCGCCGGTCGAACAGGCGCCCGTTCAGGCGGGCCACGTCGGCGATCAGGTAACCGATCCGGTTCTCGTAGGTCTTGTCCATGCGGCGATTATAGGGTCAAGCCGGAACCGACCCGACGCTGGCGACTCGGCAATAAGCGGCTATATAATGAGCATGCTTATAATTTGCGCCATACCGGATCGCCGCGCACGGCGACCGCCCCACGGAGACACCCGCTTGAACCCCGCCGCCGACGCCCCCGCCTCGTCCGCCCTGAACCGGCCGATGCTGACCCTGTCGATCATGCTCGCCACGCTGATCCAGACCCTCGACAGCACGATCGCGAACGTCGCGCTGCCTCACATGCAGGGCACGCTGTCCGCGTCGCAGGACGAAATCACGTGGGTGCTGACCTCCTACATCGTCGCCGCGGCAATCGCGACACCGCTCACCGGCTGGCTGTCCGACCGGCTGAGCGTGAAGCGGCTGCTGATCGTGTCGATCGCCGGCTTCACGGTTGCGTCGGCGCTGTGCGGGCTGTCGGAGACGCTCGTGCAGATCGTCGGCGCGCGGCTGCTGCAGGGTGTGTTCGGCGCCGCGCTGGTACCGCTGTCGCAATCGATCCTGCTCGACATCAACCCGCGCGAGAAACAGGGCCAGGCGATGGCGATCTGGGGGATGGGCGTGATGGTCGGCCCGATCCTCGGCCCGACGCTCGGCGGCTGGCTCACCGACAGCTACAACTGGCGCTGGGTGTTCTTCATCAACGTGCCGATCGGCGCATTCGCGCTCGCCGGCGTGATGACCTTCCTGCCGGCGCGCGCGCCGCGCCCGCACGTGAAATTCGACGCGTTCGGCTTCGCGACGCTCGCGCTCGCGATCGGCGCGTTCCAGGCGATGCTCGACCGCGGCGAACAGCTCGACTGGTTCGGTTCGTACGAGATCCGCATCGAGGCGCTCGTCGCGGCGCTCGGCTTCGCGTTCTTCCTCGCGCATACGGCGAGCGTCGGCAAGGCGTCGTTCTTCAAGTCGGAACTGCTGCGCGACCCGAATTTCGCAACAGGCACGCTGTTCATCTTCGTGGTCGGCGCGGTGCTGTATGCGACGCGCGCGCTGCTGCCGCCGATGCTGCAGAACCTGATGGGCTACCCGGTCGCGACGACGGGCCTCGTCACCGCACCGAGCGGCGCCGGCACGATGATCGCGATGCTGTTCGTCGGGCGGCTGCTGAAATACGTGGATGCGCGGATGCTGCTGCTCGCGGGGCTATCGATTTCCGCGCTCGCGCTATGGCAGATGATGCAGTACACGGTCGTGCTGTCCGAAGCGGACATCGTGTGGCCCGGCGTGATCCAGGGCTTCGGTCTCGGGCTCGTGTTCGTGCCGCTGAGCGCGCTGTCGTTCTCGACGTTGCCGCCCGAGCTGCGCGCCGACGGCACGGCCACCTACAGCCTGATGCGCAACATCGGCAGCAGTATCGGCATCTCGATCGTGCAGACGCTGATGACGCGCAATACGCAGGTCGCGCATGCCGACCTCGCGGCCCACGTCACGCCGTTCGATCCGGCCGTGCAGGCGATCGCCGGCAGCCGCGTCGACATCGCACTGCTCGACCGCACGATCAACCAGCAGGCGACGATGATCGCGTACCTGAACGATTTCAAACTGATGTTCGTCGCGACGCTGCTGATGATCCCTCTGTTGCTGCTGATCCGCCCGCCGCAGAAGGCGGCGAGCGTCGACGTCGCGCATGCGGCGATGGATTGACGAGCGCGCATGCGCCCGTCCGAGGCCGCGTCAGGCCTTCATCGTCCCGGTTCGCACGTAGCGCTCGTGCCACGACAGCGCCTCGGCGAGCAGATGCGGCGTGTGCTTGCCGAAGCTGTCGCGCGACGCGCGCTCGAAGTAGTCCTCGAGCATCGGCCGGTAGTCCGGGTGCGCGCAGCTCGCGATGATCTTGCGCGCGCGCTGCTTCGGCGACAGGCCGCGCAGGTCGGCCAGCCCCTGCTCGGTGACGACGACCGCGACGTCGTGCTCGGTATGGTCGACGTGGCTCGCCATCGGCACGATCCGCGAGATCGCCCCGCCCTTCGCGGTGCTTGCCGACATGAAGCACGACAGGTAGCCGTTGCGCGCGAAGTCGCCCGAGCCGCCGATGCCGTTCTGGATCTTCGTGCCCATCACGTGTGTCGAATTCACGTTGCCGTAGATGTCGGCCTCGATCATCCCGTTCATCGCGATGCAGCCGAGCCGGCGCACGAGTTCCGGATGGTTGCTGATCTCCTGCGGACGCAGCACGATCTTCTCGCGGAACGTCGCGATTTCGTCGGCGAAGCGCTGCACGGCGGCCGGGCTCAGCGACAGCGCGGTGGCCGATGCGAAGCTCAGCGTGCCGTCGTCGAGCAGGTCGAGCATGCCGTCCTGGATCACTTCCGTGTACGCGGTCAGGTTCGAGAAGCCGGCCGAGCTCAGTTCCGCGAGCACCGCGTTCGTGATGTTGCCGACGCCCGACTGCAGCGGCAGCAGGTTTTCCGGCAGGCGGCCGCGCTTCACTTCGTGACGCAGGAAGTCGATCAGTTGCAGCGCGATCTGCTTGGAGGTCGCATCCGGCGCGGTGAACGCATTGCTGCGATCGGGCGCGTCGGTCTCGACGATCGCGACGATCTTGTCGGCCGGGCAGCGCAGATACGGCTCGCCGATCCGGTCGTCGCTCTTCGTCAGCGGAATCGGCTTGCGGTGCGGCGGCAGCGCGGTGCCGTAGTAGATGTCGTGCATCCCGTCGAGGCCGAGCGGCTGGCGCGCATTCACTTCGAGGATCACGTGCTTCGCGCGTTCGAGCCACGTCTTGTTGTTGCCGATCGACGCGGACGGAATCAGCAGGCCGTCCTCGCGGATGCCCGCGACTTCGACGATCGCGACGTCGAGATCGCCGTACAGCCCGAACCACGCGTATTGCGCGACGTGGCTCAGGTGGACGTCCTGATAGTCGACTTCGCCGCCGTTGATCTTGTCGCGCAACGTCGGGTCGGACTGGTACGGCAGCCGCATCGAGATGCCGTCGGTGCGGGCGAGCGCGCCGTCGAGTTCCGGTGCGGTCGATGCGCCCGTCAGCACGTTGATCCGGAAGTCCTCGCCGCGCGCGTGCGCCGCGTCGATGTGGGCGGCGAGCGCGGCCGGCACGGCCTTCGGATAGCCCGACCCGGTGAAGCCGCTCATGGCGACGGTCATGCCGGGACGGATCAGCGCGGCGGCTTCGTCGGCGGTGCGGACGAGCGAACGCAGGGCGGGAGCGAGGATGCGTGATGAAGACATGGCTGGTTATCTGACGCTTTGGTCTGTCGTTGACGTCGCGGGGGGTGTCTCCTGAGCGACGCGAAGCCCTTGGGGCCGCGAGGGGCGGCCCGGCACCACGGGCACGGCCGGAGTATCGCAGAGGCCATCGCCGCGAAATGTCCGCTGGATGCAAAAGATCCTTGCCGAATTTGCCGGGTATCGAACGAGCGTTCTGTGACAGGCGATCCGCCCACGCCGAATGCACGCGAAAGGCGTGCGAAAGCATCGGGGCGAATCGTTGGTTCGCGATCGCCGACCGTCGCGCATCAATCGACGAGATTTCACCGACATTGACGAGCTCCGGTTCGGCAATCGCCGATACCCGTCCGGCGCGGCCGATTGTCGCCCGATGCGGCTTTTCCGGGCCTGACGGAGATCAAGATCGCATGCGCTGCGCGACGTCGGCCAACCGGCGCGAAAAACCCGCGCGATCCGCCTGCGAGGCCCATCCGGCCTTGACAGCCGCACGCGGCAAACCACACTGGAAGACGAGGTCGGCCGCCCGGATGGCCGCCCCGTTCACACGTGCGTTTCTGGACCGGCCGATGCCTTCAAGACGCGGTAACACTCCCGTATGTCAGGACATTGATCGAATAAAAAGCAACAAATTACAATTCCGTATATATTTCGCCGATGGACCAAAGAAAAACCGCCACACGCCCCGAGCCACCCCCGCCACGCACCTGGGATGCGCGGCTCGCGCGCTCGCTCGTCCGACCGCTCGTCGATACGCCGGTCACTCCGAATCACCTCACCACCGTTCGTCTGCTGATCGGCCTCGCCGGCGCCTGGTGCCTCGCGCACGGCGGCTTCGGCTGGAGCAACGCAGGCGCGTTCCTGATCGTGCTGTCGAACTTCGTCGACCACACCGACGGCGAACTCGCGCGCATCAGCGGCAAGTCCAGCAAGATCGGTCATTTTTACGACCTGGCGGCCGATGCGCTCGTCACGGTCGCGCTGTTCGTCAGCATGGGCGTCGGCATCGTCGCCCAGGGCGGCCAGATGGCCGCGTCGCCGGTGCTGCTCGGCGCGGTGGCCGGCGCGGCCGTCGCACTGATCTTCTTCCTGCGCATGCGGATCGAATCGATCGCCGGCAAGGCCGGCACCAAGCAGGCATTCGCCGGCGGCTTCGAGACGGAAGACGTGCTGTACCTGCTGCCGATCGTGACGCTCGTCGACGGCGTCGAGCCGTTCCTGCTCGCGGCGTCGATCGGCGCCCCGCTGTTTGCCGCCTGGGTCGTGATCGACTGGTGGCGCATCGTGCGGCGCGGCAACCTCCCGCAGAACCCGGCCGCGCAGAACCCAACCGAAATCCAGGCTTCCAAATGACTCCTAGCACGCGCGACGATTCCGTGCTGAGCCCGGCACGCCCCGCGCCCGTGCGCGCGGCCGCGGCCGATCCCGATCGCACCGTGGCCGACTGCGTCGGCCGGCTCGACCTCGACCGCCTGCGCGGCGACTACACGCGCCAGGGCTCGTTCCTCTACCTCGACGCGTTTCTGCCGGCCGACGCGCACGCGAAGCTGGCGAACGCCGCCCGCGCGATGCAGGCCAGCCTGAACCGCAATTACCTGCCCGGCCACAAGCAGGGCGGCAGCGTGAGCCGCCATACGATCGACGAGCAAGCGCCGTACATCGCCGAGCTGTATCGGTCGAAGGCGCTGATCGGCTTCCTCGAGAAAATCACGGGCGACAAGCTGATGCTGTCGCCGGACGACGATCCGCACGCGTACGCGCTGTATTACTACACGAAGCCCGGCGACCACATCGGCTGGCACTACGACACGTCGTACTACGACGGCCGCCGCTACACGCTGCTGATCGGCGTGATCGACGAATCGTCGTGCCGGCTCGACTACGAGCTGCATACGCGCAACCCGGACGTCGCCGACGAACCGGGCTCCGTGCAGATCGCCGACGGCGGCATCGTGCTGTTCGACGGCGACAAGCTGCGCCACCGCATCACGCCGCTCGGCCAGAACGAGATGCGCGTGTCGCTCACGTTCGAATACGTGACGAACCCCGGCATGCGGCCGTGGAAGCGCTTCATCTCGAACATGAAGGACGCGATCGCGTATTTCGGTTTCCGCCAGGTGTTCAAGCAACTGGCGACGCGACGCACGAGCGGGTCATGACACGCGCGGGCCTCATCCTGCTGTCCCTCGGGACCGCACTCTTCATCGCACTCCTGGCCTGGCAGGGCATCGGCGCGGTAGCGTCCACGTTCCTCGCGGCCGGCTGGGGCCTCGCGCTCGTCGCGGCGTTCCACGTCGTGCCGCTCGCGATCGACGCGGTCGCGATCTCCGTGATGTTCCGCCGCGGGCAGCCGGGCGCCGAACTCGGCAACGCGCTGCGCGCGCGCTGGGTCGGCGAATCGGTGAACAGCCTGCTGCCCGCCGGACAGATCGGCGGCCCGGTGCTGATGGTGCGCCACCTCGCGCAGCGCGGCACGCGGATGGCCGATGCGGCCGCCGCCGTGACCGTCAGCACGACGATGCAGGCGCTCGCGCAAATGGCCTTCGCGCTGATCGGCATCGCCGCGTTCAGCCTGTATGCGACGCACGAGTCGGTCGCGCACCTGCGTACGCCCGCGCTGATCGCCACCGGCGTGCTCGGCGCGCTCGCCGTCGCGTTCTACGCGGCGCAGCGGCGCGGGCTGTTCGGCCGCGGGCTGCGCATCGCGTCGAAGCTGCTCGGCCCGCGCGACTGGTCGTCGCTCGCCACGCGCGCCGACGCGATCGACGACGCGGTGGGGGCGCTGTACCGCGATCGCGCGAAAGTCGCGAAGACCTTCGCATTGAGTCTCGCCGGCTGGATCGTCGGCACCGCGGAAGTGTGGCTCGCGCTGCACTTCCTCGGGCACCCGGTGAGCTGGCTCGATGCGCTGCTGCTCGAAAGCGTCGGCCAGGCGATTCGCGGGGCGGCCTTCGCGATCCCGGGCTCGCTCGGCGCGCAGGAAGGCGGTTACCTGCTGCTCGCGCCGCTGGTTGGGTTGCCGCCCGACGCGGCGCTCGCGCTGTCGCTCGCGAAGCGCGCGCGCGAACTCGCGCTCGGCCTGCCCGGCCTGCTCTATCTGCATTTCAGTGAAAGAAACTGGCAGCGGCGCCATGCGCCGCAGCCGCTCGCCGACTGATCGTTCAGATCGCCGGCTTTTTGGTTGGAGAACCCATGCGAGCCATCATTCTTGCGGCAGGCCTCGGCTTGCGCCTGCAACAACCGCCCGAAGCGCAGTTCCCGAAGTGCCTGCTGCGCTTCGACGACGTTTCGCTGCTCGAGCGCCATCTGCGCGTGCTCGACGCCGCGGGCGTCGACGAGATCGTGCTCGGGCTCGGCTTTCAGCACGAGAAGGTCGAGCAGGAACTGAAGCGCCTCGGCCGCCAGGCCGAGATCGTGATCAACGACCGCTACGACCTCGGCAGCGTGCTGACCGTGCATACCGTCGCCGATGCGATGACGCGCGGCGGCGACGTGCTGCTGATGGACGCGGACGTGCTGTACGACGAGAACATCCTGCACGCGCTGGTGGCCGACGCCGACAAGCCGGTCGATCGCCTGCTGATCGATCGCGACTTCGAGGCCGGCGACGAGCCCGTCAAGCTGTGCCTGAAGAACGGCGTGCCGGTCGAGCTGCGCAAGCAGCTCGCGGTCGACCTCGACTACGACACGATCGGCGAATCGGTCGGCTTCTTCCGCTTCACCGAAGGCACCGCGCGCCGCCTCGCGACGATCGTCGCGGGCTACGTCGACAGCGGCCGCGCGAACATGCCGCACGAGGAAGCCGTGCGCGACCTGCTGCTCGAAGGCGGCCATTCGTTCGACGTCGCCGACGTCACCGGCTCGCCGTGGATCGAGATCGACTTCCCGAACGACGTCGCACGCGCGACGCAAGACATTCTTCCCCTGATTCAACGCACCACCGCCGGAGCCGCACGATGAACGCACGCGAACCCAACTTCACCGAATCGCGCAGCGCGCGCCTGCGCCGCATGCTCGTCAGCAGCGATCTCGAATTCCTGATGGAAGCGCACAACGGCCTGTCCGCACGGATCGTCCGCGAGGCCGGCTTCAAGGGGATCTGGGCGTCGGGCCTCGCGATCTCCGCGCAATTCGGCGTGCGCGACAACAACGAAGCGAGCTGGACCCAGGTGGTCGACGTGCTCGAGTTCATGGCCGACGCGAGCGACCTGCCGATCCTGCTCGACGGCGACACCGGCTACGGCAACTTCAACAACGTGCGCCGCCTCGTGAAGAAGCTCGAACAGCGCGGCATCGCGGGCGTCTGCATCGAGGACAAGCAGTTCCCGAAGACGAACAGCTTCATCGACGGCGAGCGCCAGCCGCTCGCCGAGATCGACGAGTTCTGCGGCAAGATCAAGGCCGGCAAGGATTCGCAGACCGATCCCGATTTCTCGATCGTCGCGCGCGTCGAGGCGCTGATCGCGGGCTGGGGGATGGACGAGGCGCTGCGCCGCGCGAACGCGTATGCCGAAGCCGGCGCCGATGCGATCCTGATCCACAGCAAGCTGTCGCGCCCGGACGAAATCCTGCAGTTCGCGCGCGAATGGAGCGGCAAGGCGCCGCTCGTGATCGTGCCGACCAAGTACTACAGCACGCCGACCGACGTGTTCCGCCAGGCCGGCATCAGCACCGTGATCTGGGCGAACCACCTGATCCGCGCGTCCGCGTCGGCGATGCAGGCCGTCGCGCGCGAGATCCACGAGAACGAAACGCTGATCAACGTCGAAGACCGCGTCGCGTCGGTCAACGAGATCTTCCGCCTGCAAGACGCCGACGAGTACTCGGCGGCCGAGCGCATCTACCTGTCGTCGTCGTCGCGCGCGTCGAACGCGGCGGTCGTGCTCGCCGCGAGCCGCGGCAAGGGCCTCGAAGCCGTCACCGAAGACAAACCCAAGGTCATGCTGCCGGTCGCCGGCAAGCCGCTGTTGCGCTGGCTCGTCGACGGCTTCAAGAAGCAAGGCGTGAACGACATCACCGTGGTCGGCGGCTACCGCGCCGATGCAATCGACACGTCGGGCATCAAGCTCGTCGTCAACGAACGCCATGCGCAGACGGGCGAGCTCGCGTCGCTCGCCTGCGCGGCCGAACGCCTGACCGGCGACACCGTGATCTCGTACGGCGACCTGTTGTTCCGCAGCTACATCCTGCGCGACCTCGCGGAGAGCGAGGCCGAGTTCAGCGTGGTGGTCGATTCGTCGCTGACCGAGCCGTCGAACCAGAGCGTGCGCGACTTCGCCCTCTGCTCTGCGGCCGACGATCGCGGCCTGTTCGGCCAGAAGACCTACCTGCAACGCGTGTCGAGCGACGTCGCCGCGGGCACCCCGCACGGCCGCTGGATCGGCCTGCTGAACGTGCGCGGCGCCGGTGTCGACCGCCTGAAGGCGATGCTCGCGACGCTGCAGGCGCGTCCTGATTTCGACACGCTCGACATTCCGTCGCTGTTGAACGAACTGATCGCCGCCGGCGAGAAGATCGAGGTGCAGTACGTGCACGGCCACTGGCGTGGCGTCAACGACCTGGAAGACTTCCGTCGCGCGGGCGACTTCGCGCACGGCCAGACGCCGCTGTCCGAACCGGGCGCCGGCAACGGGGGCGCGCAATGATCGAAGCGGCACAGTTCGTCGAGGCCGCGCGCGAACGCGGCTTCGACTGGTACGCGGGCGTGCCCTGCTCGTACCTGACGCCGTTCATCAATTACGTGCTGCAGGACCCGACGCTGCACTACGTGTCGGCCGCGAACGAAGGCGACGCGGTCGCGCTGATCGCAGGCGCGACGCTCGGCGGCAAGCGCGGGATCGCGATGATGCAGAACTCGGGGCTCGGCAACGCGGTGAGCCCGCTCACGTCGCTGACCTGGACGTTCCGGCTGCCGCAGTTGCTGATCGTCACGTGGCGCGGCCAGCCCGGCGTGGCCGACGAGCCGCAGCACGCGCTGATGGGGCCGATCACGCCCGCGATGCTCGACACGATGGAGATCCCGTGGGAGACGTTCCCGACCGACCCCGAACAGGTCGGCCCGGCGCTCGACCGTGCAGTCGCGCACATGGACGCGACGGGCCGCCCGTATGCGCTCGTGATGCAGAAAGGCAGCGTCGCGCCGTATGAGCTGAAGGCGAACCCGGCCGCGAAGCCGCGCGCGCACGTCGCCGCGCAATCGTCGTCGCGCGCCGGGTCGGCCGATGCATGGCCGACCCGCCACGACGCGTTGCAGCGCGTGATCGCGCATACGCCGGTCGATTCGACCGTCGTGCTCGCGTCGACCGGCTTCTGCGGCCGCGAACTCTACGCGCTCGACGATCGCCCGAACCAACTGTACATGGTCGGCTCGATGGGCTGCGTGACGCCGCTCGCGCTCGGCCTCGCACTCGCGCGCCCCGACCTGCGCGTGGTGGCCGTCGACGGTGACGGCGCCGCGCTGATGCGCATGGGCGTGTTCGCGACGCTCGGCACCTACGGCCCGGCCAACCTCACGCACGTGCTGCTCGACAACGGCGCGCACGAATCGACCGGCGGCCAGGCAACGGTGTCGCAGCATGTGTCGTTCGCGGGTGTCGCGGCCGCATGCGGGTATGCATCGGCGGTCGAAGGCGATACGCTCGACGTGCTCGATGCGACGCTGGCCGCAACGGGGAATGGTGCGCAATTCGTTCGCGTGGCGATCCGCACGGGCGTGCCCGACGGCCTGCCCCGCCCGACCGTCACGCCGGTCGAGGTCAAGACCCGTCTGATGCGGCACATCGGCGCCGCGCAGACCGACGCCCACGTTGAAGGAGCTCATTGATGCTGCTGCTGAACCCCGGCCCGGTCACGCTCACCGAACGCGTGCGCCGCAGCCTGCTGCAACCCGATCTGTGCCATCGCGAAGGCGAGTTCTTCGACCTGCAGGACGAAGCGCGTGCGCGCCTCGTCGCCGCGTACGAACTCGATCCGGCCGAATGGGCCGCCGTGCTGATGACGGGTTCGGGCACCGCCGCCGTCGAGAGCATGATCGCGGCGCTCGTGCCGCAGGACGGCAAGCTGCTCGTGATCGAGAACGGCGTGTACGGCGAGCGGATCACGCAGATCGCCACGCAGTACGGGATCGCGCATGACGTGCTCAAGCATGAATGGATGCAGGCGCCCGATCTCGCGCAGATCGGTGCGAAGCTCGATGCGGGTGGGTACTCGCATGTCGCCGTGATTCATCATGAAACGACGACGGGCCGGCTGAACGACCTCGGCGCGATTGCGGAAGTGTGTCGCGCGCGTGGCGTGAAGATGCTCGTGGATGGCGTCAGCAGCTTCGGCGCGGAAGCGATCGACTTTGCGGGCGGCGACATCGACGCCGTTGCCGCGACCGCGAACAAGTGCCTTCACGGCGTGCCGGGTGCGGCGTTCGTGATCGTGCGTCGCAGCGCGCTCGCGAAGGCTGCGAGCCGGACTTACTATCTCGATCTCGGTCGGCTTGCGAAGCTGCAGGATCAGCGGAATACGCCGTTTACGCCGTCCGTGCACGCGTATTACGCGCTCGTCGAGGCGCTGCGCGAATTTGACGAGGCTGGCGGCTGGCGTGCGCGGCATGCGCATTACAAGGCGCTTGCGGATCAGGCGCAGGCGGGGCTCGCTGCGCGCGGGATGCCGCTGGTGCTGCCGGAAGGCGCGTCGTCGGTCGTGCTGCGGGCGTATCGGTTGCCGCAGGGCGTCACGTACGAGACGCTGCATGACGGACTGAAGGCGCGTGGTTTCGTGATTTATGCGGGGCAAGGCGGGCTGTCGAAGGAGCTGTTCCGCATCTCGACGATGGGCGCAATTCAGGCGGCCGATGTCGAGCGGTTGCTGGATGGGTTTACGGCGTTGACGCGGTAAACGTCGTCCGCAACTTCGTCTACAAAAAGGCCCGCAAGGGCCTTTTTTGTTGTCGTTGGCAAATTCCTGGGGCGTGGAACACGTTGTCGGCATTCGGCCATGAACGGACAGTCGACGGGGTTGCCTCGATCGTTGACAATCGACCTGTCATTGCCTTGGTGGCGACTCTCCGTTGGGAGCGTCGATGCTAATTAATGGAGATTCTCAGCGCTTATGGCTATCGTTTGGGGACTATGCTGCTTTTGCGGGCAGTCGATAGAGAAGACCGAAACTGATCCGTGCGGTTCAGTGTTACAACTGCTGAGGGACCTCGAAAATCGCAGGTTTGGTTTTGCCACGGCCAATGCTTTCGTGATCGACTGGGTTCCCCGCCTGATGAAGCCGGTCCCGAGAACTTCACCGTTTGGCTAGTTGCTGGAGTTGGAGAGCGGTAGCGATCAGTATCCCCCGGCTTTAGGATCCCGACCCGGCGCATATCGATAACAAAGACCGGCCATTCGACATCATCCAGCAGATCGTCGACAATCAGCACGCGCGTCGAGCAACGACATGGCAGTCTCGTCTTGCTCAAAGGATTGGCGTACGTCGAAAAAGCTTCGAGCTGACGCACCGGAAATTGCCATGAAATATCCGAGAACCTCGTTCATTCTGTCCGCGATCGATCCGGATCTTCTGTATCCATGTCTCGAGGTTCGATTCGAAACCGATGACCTTGATCACCTGCGGCGAGTGGTCGACCCGGACGCGCCCGAGGACGCGGAACTTGACGACTGCTATCTTCTGACGCCGACAGAGGTCGCCGCCGTATGCGACGCCTTCGCGATCGAGTTCGACCACGGTTCGCGTGAAACCTTTCTCACGAAATATGTGACGACTCGCATTCCCATACCGTACCTTGTCCATACAGGTTACGAGCTGGCTTTGATGGTGCAAGGGCGCAAACCATTCGGGTTCATTGAATTCAACAGCGAATGGCCGCCGTCGGTCGTACTGAAGGCTCGCTTCGACCAGTATGTGGCTCAAGGCGTCTTGCATTCCCAGGAAATCATCAGCGAGGTACCGGCTCGTCCAGGCCGCCCGGCGCGTCGAATCGGACAAATTCTGTATACGCTCAAAGGCGAGGAGTGGCGCATCCCGGCTCTTGAATTTTTCCGTCAGAATCTCAACAGGGAAGGAGACGGCTGCGAGAACATGGTGCGCTTAGAGGGTGCGTTGCTCGGTTACGAGCGATGGCAAAACGACTGGTGGATTGACCATCTCGAGCGCAGCGGTACCGGCCTTTACGGCACGCCTAATATCGTCCAGGTGAACCGGGCGCAATTCGACTGGCTTGTCCATGCGGGTTTCCGGGCGCTTCCGCCGGTCGACGCACCGACGTTCACACTATATTCGTCGCGTTGGTTCGACGAGGACGCAATGAAAGCTGCCATGCGGAACGACCAGACCATTGAAGCGTTCGTTCAGTTCAACGTCGGATTGGTCCACATCATGCATGCAGCCGACTTTCGGACCGCAGGCCCTCATCAGATTCCGGCAACACTGATTCCGACGATAAACCATCACCTCTTGCGCGCGGTGAGGGTCTTGATCCGTCGAAGTGATTGCCTCGATGCTACCTCTTTGTAAGGAAAGGGTCTGGCCAGTTGTCGGCGGCGATGATGGGGGGCGGCTACCGGCCACATTGAGACGTTCGACAGAGCGGCTTGAATCGCTGACAATTGACGCGTTGAAGCCGGAAGCCGCGATGCTAGGACGTAATATGCCAAACGATCTGAACCAGGCAGCCTATTGGGTTTCGTTTATCCTTGAGCACTGCCCGTTTCCAAATCGAGACGCGCTTGCGGCGCAGTTCGCGAATGCAGAGATACTCAGAATCTGTAAATGTGGATGCAACAGTTTTGGCCTGTCGCTGGCCACGCCCGATAAAGTTCCTCCCATAGCCGTCGCTTCGAGTGGACAGCCTTATCGCATGGTGTTTGAAGCGGATTTCCGGGATCGGAGGGAACCGGAAGGTTGGGGGTCGATTGAGATTCTGCTCTTTGCCGACGAGTCAGGTCATCTAGCCGATGTCGAAATCGACTATTGCGGAAACGGCATACCCATCCCTGAAAGTCTGAATCTGGAAATCACGCCTTATAACGTCTTCGTCAGCGAATCGCTCATTGAGAATTAAGCGGGAATTGCGCATGCCGGTCGGGACGGTGAATGAACGCTATTGAGCAGATCGAGTGGCGGCAATGGGTCGGTAAGCGACTCCCACGCATATCAATGAAAACAACATCTCCTATCACGACAATGAGAATCCTGCTCTTTGCCCCGCTGCTGGCGCTCGCCGCCGCCCCCATCGCCCACGCCGCCGACAGCCAGTCTTGCAGCGACGCTACCGTCACGGCCATCGCCCGCTGGGCCGGCATCGCGAGCGCACGCATCGCCACGCGCGATGCGGACCGGCTCGTCGTCGCGTCGGCGTGCAAAGCCATGCCGAACGCACCGGAAACGACGATCGCGGCCGTCGCGTTCGATTCGCTGCCGAAAAGCAAGAATCCCGACGAAAGCAAAAAGCTGCAGGTGATCGCACTCGTCGAGGGCGGCAAGGTCGTGGCGGCCGATCGGTCGGTGGTCGAGGAGGATGCGGCGACCGAGATCGGCGAGAACAGCTATCGCATCGACACGGCGCCCTACCGTTTGTCGCCCGACGTGCGCGCGTTCGGCGTGGTGTTTACCAGCAGTGCACGCGGGCCGAGCTGCCCGGATGCCAACGCCAGTGAAGAGTTGACGCTGTGGGTGCGCGAAGGCAGCCGTATCCGCCCGGTGTTCGGTACGAATCTGTACGGCTGGGTCAGCGTCGAAGGCGACGCGTGCGGCCCGGGTGCAGGCGATGCGCGCAGCGAAGAGGCCCGCATGACGATCGCCATCGAGAAAACGTCGAGCCACGGCTTCGCCGACCTGTCGATCACGGCGCACATCGCGCAGACGCAACGCAAGAACGGCGATTACTCGGATACGGGCAAGCGCACCGCGCGCACGATCGTCCACTACGACGGCAAGTCCTATGGAATCGACATGTTCCGGAACTTCTGGTATTCGCCGGCCGCGATGAAACGCTTCAAGTAACGCCGTGGGCGCGACACTGCCCCGCCCACCTACTCCACCACCTTCGGCCCGATCGCATCGGTCGGCGCCGGCATCCGCAATGCGTCGTCCCGCACGCGTCGCGCCTCGCGCGCCGAATAGCGATCCTTGAGCCGCAGGAACGGCTTCTCGACGAGAAAATAGCTGGCGGTCGCGGCAATCAGCGCCCACACGATGCCGAGCGGAAACGCATGCGCGACCGGCAGATTCGGATTCGCAAACGGCTGCTGCCACAGATAGAGGCTGAACGAAATCGTGCCGACGAACACCACCGGCCCGGCGCGCAACCAGCGCGCGCACCAGAACTCGCTGCGGAAATTCAGCACGACGATCACGATCGCGATCAACGCGGCTTCGAGCGTCACGCCGTACGTCGCATTCCAGAAACCGCCGAGCCGATGTTCGGCGAGCGGCATGCCGAGCAGCACGACGAACACGAGCGCCGTCACGATGCGCGCCTCGCCGCGCCACGAGCCGACCCACGCTTCGAGCCGTTCGCGGTTGAGCGACGCATAGCAGCCGATCAGGATCGGATCGACCCCGGTGTGGAGCATCATCCCGAGCTGCCCGCGCAGCGCCGGCGCGACGAAATACGTGGTCGCACGCACCAGCGGCACGATCAGGATCAGCGCGGCCAGCCAGCGCGTGCCGGCGCGGCGCATGCCGAACACGAACAGCAGCGGCCAGAACCAGTAGAACTGCTCCTCGAGCGCGAGCGACCAGAAATGGCCGAGGTACCACGCACCGTCCGGATGCAACGCGTTGTCGCCGGTCAGCCCGAACCACGCCGAGTAATTCCACAGGTGCAGCGCCGCATAGAGCCATTGCCGGCGATCGACGTCGAACCAGCCGGTGAAGGCCACGATCGCAACGGCCGCGAGATACACGTAGCAAGCCGGCCAGATCCGCAACGCGCGGCGCACGTAGAACGACGTCAGCGCGACGCCGCCGGTGCGCGCGAACTCGGCGCGCAGTACGTTGGTGATCAGGAAACCGCTCAGCACGAAGAAGATCAGCACGCCGAGCCTGCCGTCGGCGATCAGCCGCAACGGCGCGTACCAGCCCGTATAGCCGCCGGGCAGCACATGCTCGGCATGACCGACGACGACCATCGCGACCGCGACGGCGCGCAACCCGGTCAACTGCGTGACGCGATGGTTCATCGGCTGGTGTCCGTTGGCACGGTAAAGGAACGGGAATCGGCCGGCGCCCGATTGGCCCGCCGAGCCGCCGCCGGGATTTTGTATGAAAAATATCGGAATGAAATTGCTTCAAAAATCCGGAGCGCAAATACGGCCAGCGGAGGACGCCCCGCCACAAGGGGCCAACGTCCGACGCGGTGAATGGGCATAATGACAAGCCTTGTCCGGCGGTGGCCGGTCCGATGCCCACGCAACGAATTTTGCGGCGCAGCAACATCCGCAGTACCGTACCCTGCCCGCACATCGGCCCGCGCTTCGTCCGCCCGCTGTCGCCCCTTACCCGGAGCCTACCTGTGTATCCACCGATCGAACCCTACGCCCACGGCCACCTCGACACCGGCGACGGCCATCGCATCTACTGGGAGCGCTGCGGCAACCCGGCCGGCAAGCCCGCCGTGTTCCTGCACGGCGGCCCCGGCGCCGGCTGCGGCCCCGACCATCGCCGCCTGTTCGATCCCGAGCGCTACGACATTCTGCTGTTCGACCAGCGCGGCTGCGGACGCTCGACGCCGCATGCGAGCCTCGAGAACAACACGACGTGGGATCTGGTCGCCGATATCGAACGCCTGCGGGAGATGGTCGGCGCCGAGCAATGGCTGGTGTTCGGCGGCTCGTGGGGCAGCGCGCTGGCGCTCGCGTATGCGGAAACCCACCGCGAACGCGTGAGCGCGCTGATCGTGCGCGGCATCTTCACGATGCGTCGCGCCGAACTGCTGTGGTATTACCAGGAAGGTGCATCGTGGCTGTTCCCCGATCACTGGGAAGACTTCCTCGCTCCGATTCCGGAGGCCGAGCGCGGCGATCTGATGGCCGCCTACCATCGTCGACTGACCGGCGACGACGAAGCCGCGAAGCTCGAAGCCGCACGCGCGTGGAGCGTCTGGGAAGGCCGCACGATCACGCTGCTGCCCAATCCCACGCTCGCCGCACACTTCGCGGACGGCCACTACGCGCTCGCATTCGCGCGGATCGAAAACCACTACTTCGTGAACAAGGGCTTCGTCGAGGAAGGCCAGTTGCTGCGCGACGCGCATCGGCTCGCCGGCATTCCGGGCGTGATCGTGCAGGGCCGCTACGACGTCGCGACGCCTGCACGTACCGCATGGGAGTTGGCGAAGGCATGGCCGGATGCGACGTTCGAGATCGTGCCCGGCGCCGGGCATGCATACAACGAACCGGGGATTCTGGAAGCGCTGGTCGCGGCGACGGACCGGTTCGCGAGCTAACGGCTCGGTATCAGCGAGTCGTTTCCCGGCGCGTCGAATCCGCAGGCGCGTCGGGATTGAGGCCCTGTTCCCAGTCACTACGTTTCGGGGGCTTCGTCACGCGAATCAACACCAGCGCAACGCAGAACGTGAGAACCGCGTACCGCGTGATCAGACTCCACGGAATCGTCACACGTGAATATTCGTGCGGCATGTAGCGAATCAGCGACGTCGCCACCGGCACGTAGCTCAACAGCATGAACAGCATCGCGACGGCGGACGTCATCAACGACATGCCGCAATACCATGCGCGCTGCCCACGCGGCGCAACGGCGGTGCCGAGGAGCAGCGTTGCCGCGGCCGCAATCAGCAAGTCCATCGGCGGCGTATTCGGCAACACGTAGCCAAACGTGCCGGTGCGCATCGTCGCGTACGCGATCGCCCAGTAATGCAGCGTGGACGACGCAGCCAGCAGGCCGACGGACGCGAAACGCCGAGCCGTCGGCGTTGTCGTGGCGTGCGGCAGGCTCAGAAAGTCATTGCTCGTCCGGTTGTACATCAGCACGAACGTCGCAAGACCCAGCGGCAGCGCAATGACCACCATGATCCACGACGACAGCATCAGTATCGCGACACTCAACGCGATCCAGACCGCCACGTTCAGCGTTCGCCCCCAACTGCGACGCAACGCAAGCGCGACGTGCCCCACGACGCTTGCAAGCATCGCTGCGAACGACACACCCTGCACAGCCCAAAGCTGCCAGGACCAGGACGAAAGCGCGGCCAGCGACTGGTCGCGCAGGACCACCCTGGCGAATGGGACGAAGGCCAACAGCGCGGTGATGTTTTGCAGGATGCCGTGATACGCGATCACGCGAATCGTCGTATAGCGGCGGTAATCGGGATTGGCGGCATGGGTCGTGGACATCGAACATGCAAGAATGAGCGAATCGGACCCGCAGCATACTCCTCGATTCGACGCTCGCGCAGCCGCCTATTGCATTACAACGCGGCTTCGACGATCGTCCTGCCGCTGATCGCCCGCTCGACGAGCTGTTCGTCGCCGACCTTGCGGATCGCGTCGTCGAGCAGCCCTTCCGGCTCCTCGGTTGCCACCTTCAACAGGCCCGACAGCCCGCGCGCATCGAGCACCACCAGCGTCTCCATCGAATCCGCACGGCTCACGAGCACGCGGCGGAACGCCGGGCCCGCGCCGAAGCTCGCACAAAGCTCGATGGTCTCGCTACCGAGCGTGTAGTCGAAGTGCTTGATCATGATCTGCCGCCGTTGCATGGAAATGGCGCCGCGCGACGGCGCGGCGCCGTGACGTCGACGCACCCGCGCGTGCCGCCGGCGCACCGGACCGGGGTCCGGGCCGTTCGCCGGCATCACCATGCTAGGCGTGCAGTATTAACGAAGACTTAAAGCGCGCGAGCCACGCCCGGCGGCCCTTCAGGCCGCGTCGAGCGGCTCGACCGTCACGCCGACCCTCAGCTCCTGATCCGCCCCGCCGCCGCGGATCACGCCGCGCAGCGGCGTCACGTCCGCGTAGTCGCGGCCGACCGACAGCATCACGTAGTCGTCGCCCGGCGCACGATCGTTGGTCGGATCGAGTTGCAACCAGCCGCCGTCCTCGGGCCACGCCGGGTCGTACACGTCGACCCACGCATGCGACGCGTCGGCGCCGATCAGCCGCGGCTGGCCGGGCGGCGGCTGCGTCAGCAGGTAGCCGCTGATGTACCGCGCGGCCAGCCCGAGCGAGCGCAGTGCGCCGATCATCACGTGCGCGAAATCCTGGCAGACACCCTTGCGCAACCGCAGCGCGTCGAGCGCCGACGTCGTGATGTCGGTGCTGTTCGGCGTATACGCGAAATCGGCATGCACGCGCCGCATCAGGTCCCACGCAGCCTGCACGAGCGGCCGTTGCGGCGTGAAGCTCGCGGCCGCGTACGCAGCGAGTTCGGGGTCGCACGCGACGTGCGGCGACGCGAACACGAACTCGCTCGCCGGGTCGTACGGTTGCCCCGCGCGGAACCGCAAGCGGTCGCGCACGGCCTCCCACGCCGTTGCGTGTTCGGCCTCGGGGTTCGCGATCGCGGGCGGCGGTGCGCCGCGCGCGCCCCGCGACCACACGGGCGCGCTCACCCGCACCGTGCTGCGGCTGCGCACGAGCAGCGCGTCGTGCGGCTGGTTCAGCGCGAACGACGCGCGTGCGTTGCCGAACGCATCGATCTCGGTGCAGATCGTTTCCGGTGAAGGTTCGATGTCGAACGCGAACGACAGCACCTGCTGTCGCGGCGTCGCGAGCGGCTGCAGGCGCGCCTGGTGCTGCGCGGATTCGACGCGTGCCGCGTAGCGGTATTCGGTGTCGTGCGTGACGCGCAGCAGTCGGCCCGGTGCGGCGGCAGCCGGCGTGATCGGCGCGCTCGACGAACCCGGCTTGGTCAATCTGGCCGGCGCCGGCGGCGTGACCGCTGCCGGCTGCGCGACTTCGGAACCGGGCGTGGGCGGCGTCTTCGCCGCGTGTTTCGTCGTCACCATAGCGTCCTGCCCGCCTCGCGCACGTGACTGAAATAGCGCTCGCCGATCCGGTTCGACAGCTCCCACACGGCCTTCGCGGTCGTGTCGAGCGCGGCGAGCAGCTTGCCGTGCCGGCCATCTTCATCGGTTTCGCACAGCTCGTGCAGCGACCACGCGGGAACGTCCGGAATCGCCTCGGCCAGCTCGGACAGCGCGTAGCCCTCGCTGCGCTCGACCTTCGTCAGCCGGCCGCGCAGCGCCTGCACGACCCAGCCGAGCGAGCGCGGGTTGTCGGTATCGAGCACGACGAGCGACAGCAGCGGCGCGACGTCGAAGCCGCGCTGAAAGCGCGAGCGGAACGTGATCGTGCTGTCGAACAGTTCGAGCACGAGTTCGAAGCCGTCCTGCCGGTGCACCGCGCCCTCGTCGAACGCGAACTTCAGCACGCTGCACAGGAAGTCCAGCCGGTCGATCTGCCGGCCGATCGACAGCAGCCGCCAGCCGTCGTCGCGCGTCATGTTGTCGGTCTGCGCGCCGGTGATCGCGCCGAGCAGCAGCCCGAGCCGCTCGAGCAGCTGCAGCGCTTCGTTGCCGAGCTGCTCCTCGGCTTCCGGATGGTCGGCGCTGTCGGCAAACAGCTGCGTCGCGTCGTCGATCAGCCGCCACTGGTCGCTCGACAGCCGCTCGCGGATCGCCGCGGCCGCGCCGCGCATCCCGAACAGGCACGACGCGATACCCGACGTGCGGTCGGCGCCGCGCGTGAGCGACGTCGCGAGCGCGTACTGGAACGCGCGCGGTGCATCGACGGCATTCGGCGCATCGGCGGCGATCAGTCCCGTATCGCGGCACAACGTATCGATCAGCTCCAGATGCGCGGGACTGTCGACGTCGTCTTCGCCGCGCAGCCGTTCGAGCGCGGCGCGCGCCAGGCGCATCAGATTGGTCGCGCGCTCGGTGTAGCGGCCGAGCCAGAACAGGTTCTCGGCCGCACGGCTCGCGATCGCGCGCGGCCGCTCGACGAGATCGTCGGGGCCGAGGTGCGTCTGCAGCAGCGTCGTCGAATCGACGATGCCCTCGGTCATCACCCACGTATCGACGGTGCTGCCGCCGCGCGGCATCGGCGCGTTGAACAGCGTGTCGCGCGTGCCGACCCGCGACAGCCCGCCCGGCAGCAGCCGCCAGCGCTGCGCACCGTCGGCGAGTGCGAAGACGCGCAGCAGCAGCGGCTTCGGCACGATGCGCGCGCTGCCGTTGCCGTCGGGCGCATCGGGTCGCGGCCAGGTCGGCGCCTGCGACAGCGGCAGATCCGCCTGCACCGTGTAATGGTCGGGCCGCGCGAGAATCCGCGCGCGCCATTCCGCCAGTTGCGCCTGCGTAAGCCGCGCGCCGATCACCGGTTCGAATGCGCCGCCTTCCTGCACGTCGGGTGGATAGGAGGCCTTGACGATGCCGCGCGCGAGCTGCGGCAGCGCGTCGTCGCACGCGGCCGCCTCGCCGCACCACCACGAATGCACGGCCGGCAGCGTCAGCGTTTCGCCGAGCAAGCCTTCGGCGAGACGCGGCATGAAGCCGAGCATCGCCGGCGATTCGAGGAAGCCCGAGCCCGGCGCGTTCGCGAGCAGCACGTTGCCCGCGCGCACGGCCTGCAACAGCCCCGGCACGCCGAGCATCGAGTCGGGCCGCAATTCGAGCGGATCGAGCCACGCGTCGTCGACGCGCCGCAGGATGCCGTGCACGGGTTCGAGGCCGCTCAGCGTCTTCAGGAACACGCGGTTGTCGCGCGCGGTCAGGTCGCCGCCTTCGACGAGCGTGAGGCCGAGATAGCGCGCGAGATACGCGTGCTCGAAATAGGTCGCGCTGTGCGGCCCCGGCGTCAGCAGCACGATCCGCGAATTCTTCGCGGCGGGGCTGAGCGACTGCATGCTCTGCAGCAGCGCACGGTACGCGGATGCAAGCCGCTGCACGCGCAGCCCGCGAAACCCGCGCGGAAAGAGCCGCGACACGATCAGCCGGTTCTCGAGCAGGTAGCCGAGCCCGGCCGCCCCCTGCGTATGTTGCGCGACGATCCGCCACTGGCCGTCCGGGCCGCGCGCGAGATCGAACGCGACGACGTGCAACCAGGTATCGCCCGGCACGCACGCACCGCGCATCGCACGCAGGTAGCCGGGGTGGCCGGTGACGAGCGCGGGCGGCAACAGCCCGCGCTGCAGGATCGTCTGCGGCCCGTACAGGTCGGCCAGCGTCGCGTTGAGCAGCCGCACGCGCTGCAGCACGCCGCGCTCGATCGCGACCCAGTCCTCGGGCGTGACGATCAGCGGCAGCAGGTCGAGCGACCACGGGCCGACCGCGCCGTCGCCGGCGCGCTGCTCGTGCAACTGGTAGAACAGGCCGTTCTCGCGCATGCGCCGGTGCAGCGCGTCGGCGCGGCGGTCGAGGTCGGCCACGCCGTCGCTGCCGATCGACGTGAAGAAATTGCGCCACGCGGGTGCCAGCGCGGGCGCGTTCAGGCCGGCCGCGCTGCCGCGCAGTTCGTCGTAACGGCCGGCGGCCGCCGGCGCCGCGAGCGCGGCGGCCAGTTCGGCGGCGTCCGGCTGGGCGCCGGAATCGAAAAGCGTGGGCATCGCGTCGAGAGCGGCGAGATGATCAAGGTCAATGGGCGGCACGATGTCGTTCCGTCGTCAGGGTGCAACCGCACATGCGCGCCGCCGCACCGGCGGCGAGCTACCGCGGCGCACGGCCGCAATCTGCCCGCATCCTAGCATTCCGGCGCGGCCACCGGGAGGTCGCGAACCCCGCATCGTCGTCCGCCCTGTCATCGATCGATCACGGCCGCCGCAAGTCGAGCGTGAACGGGAATTCGCGGCTCGGCGCGGCGGCCGCGACATCCATCCGCCCCGGCGTATGCCCGATCTCGACGAAGCGCGCGAGCCGGCGGCTCTCGGCTTCGTACGCATTGACCGGGAACGTCGCGTAATTGCGGCCGCCCGGATGCGCGACGTGATACCGGCAGCCGCCGAGCGAGCGTTGCAGCCACGTATCGACGATGTCGAACGTGAGCGGCGCATGCACGCCGATGGTCGGATGCAGCGCCGACGGCGGCGACCACGCCTTGTAGCGCACGCCCGCGACGTACTCGCCGACGGTGCCGGTCGGCTGCAGCGGCAGCGCGCGGCCGTTGACGGTCACGACGTGCCGGTTGTCGTTCAACCCCGTCACGCGCACTTCGAGCCGTTCGACCGACGAATCGACGTAGCGCACCGTGCCGCCGATCGCGCCCTCCTCGCCCATCACGTGCCACGGCTCCAGCGCACCGCGCAGCGACAGCTGCATCCCGTTCACCGCGATCTGCCCGAACAACGGAAAACGGAATTCGAAGTGCGGCGCGAACCACGCCGGATCGAACGCGAAACCGGCGTCGCGCAACTCCGCCAGCACGTCGCCGAAATCCATCTGAAGAAATGCCGGCAGCATGAACCGGTCGTGCAGCGCGGTGCCCCAGCGCGTGAGCGGCGTCGTGTACGGCGCGGCCCAGAAGCGGGCGACCAGCGCGCGCAGCAGCAGTTGCTGGACGATGCTCATCCGCGCATGCGGCGGCATCTCGAACGCGCGCAGTTCGAGCAGGCCGAGCCGGCCGGTGGACGAGTCGGGCGAATACAGCTTGTCGATGCAGAACTCGCTGCGGTGCGTGTTGCCCGTCACATCGATCAGCAGGTTGCGCAGCACGCGGTCGACGAGCCACGGCGGCATGTCCTGCCCGAACAGCAGCTTGTTGCGCTGGATCTCCGCGAACGCGATGTCGAGCTCGTAGAGCTGGTCGTTGCGCGCCTCGTCGACACGCGGCGCCTGGCTCGTCGGCCCGATGAACAGCCCCGAGAACAGGTACGACAGCGACGGATGGTTGTGCCAGTATGCGATCAGGCTCGCGAGCAGGTCCGGGCGGCGCAGGAACGGGCTGTCGGCCGGCGTCGCGCCGCCGAGGACGAAATGGTTGCCGCCGCCGGTGCCGACGTGCCGCCCGTCGACCATGAATTTCTCGCTGCACAGCCGGGATTGCCACGCGGCGTCGTACAGGAATTCGGTCTGGTCGACGAGTTCGTCGAAGCTCGCGGCCGGATGGATGTTCACCTCGATCACGCCGGGATCGGGCGTCACCTGCAGCAGCTTCAGTCGCGCGTCGCGCGGCGGCGGATAGCCTTCGAGCACGAGCTTCACGCCGAGTGCGTGCGCGGTCGACTCGATCGCGCCGAGCAAGTCGAGATAATCCTCGAGCGCGGCGAGCGGCGGCATGAACAGGTACAGGATGCCGTTGCGCACTTCGACGCACAGCGCGGTGCGCGTGATCCACGCGGCCGATTCGAAGCGCTCGGGGCGGCGATGCGGGTCGACGGCGCCCGGCCGCCCGCTCGCGGCCGCGCCGTCGGCACGCCACTGCATCACGGTCGGCGCGGACGCTTCGCGATGCACGCCGGCCAGATAGCGCGGCGCGTCGGCCGTGCCCGCGTAGCGGGCGCGGATCGCGGCGGCGTCCGGCAGCGCATCGCGCGGCGCGAACGGATCGCGTTCGACCAGGTACGGATAGTCGGCGCGGGCCGTCCACGGCAGCGAATCGAGCGGCAGCCGATAGCCCATCGGCGAATCGCCGGGCACCAGATACATCCGCTCGTCACGGAAAAACCACGGGCCCGTCTGCCAGCGCGGCCCGTCGAGGCCGGGCCCATCGCGGCCCGGCTCATCCTCCATGCGCTTGATCGGCAGCACATAGCCGACCACGCTGTCGAGCTGCTGCTCGAACACCTTGCGCAGCCGCGCGCGTTCGAGCTCGTCGTCGAGGCGCGCGTCGAACGGATCGACGTTGACGGGCAACCGACGCTCGCGCCATAGGTAGTACCAGACGTCCTCGTAGCCGGGCCGGATGAATTCGCCGGTCAGGTTCAGCCGTGCGGCGAGCGCATCGATGAAGCGCTTCGCGTCGTCGGTGGTATACGCGAACGGCTCGCGCTCGTCGGCGAACAGCGACGGATCGTGCCATACCGGCTGGCCGTCCGCGCGCCAGAAGATCGACAGCGCCCAGCGCGGCAGTTGCTCGCCCGGGTACCACTTGCCCTGCCCGAAATGCAGAAAGCCGCCGTCTCCGTATTCGGCGCGCAGCCGCTGCACGAGTTCGGTCGCGTAGCCGCGCTTGGTCGGGCCGAGCGCATCGGTGTTCCACTCGGCGCCGTCGCGATCGTCGATCGACACGAAGGTCGGCTCGCCGCCCTGCGTGAGCCGCACGTCGCCGGCGGCCAGCGCGCCGTCGACCTGCGTGCCGAGCGCCAGCACGGCATCCCACTGCGACTCCGTATACGGCTTCGTCACGCGCGGCGACTCGTACACGCGCGTCACGCTCATCTCGTGCTCGAACGACACTTCGCACTCGTCGATCAGCCCTTCCACCGGCGCGGCGCTCGTCGGCTGCGGCGTGCACGCGAGCGGAATATGCCCCTCGCCGGCGAGCAGGCCCGACGTCGGATCGAAGCCGATCCAGCCGGCGCCCGGCAGGTAGACCTCGCACCACGCGTGCAGGTCGGTGAAATCGACCGACGTGCCGCTCGGGCCGTCGAGCGATTTCACGTCGGGGGTGAGCTGAATCAGGTAACCCGACACGAAGCGCGCGGCGATGCCGAGATGGCGGCACAGCTGCACGAGCAGCCAGGCGCTGTCGCGGCACGAGCCGGACGCGAGTTCGAGCGTCTGCGCGGGCGTCTGCACGCCGGGCTCCATCCGCACGAGATAGCCGATGTCGCGCTGAAGCCGCTGGTTCAGCGCGACGAGGAAGTTCACGGTGCCGGCCGGCGTGCGGTCCACGCCGTCGAGATACGCGCGAAACAGCGGCGCGGCGCTCGTCTGCGGATCGCATGCGAGATACGGCGCGAGCTCGGTCTTCAGCGCGTCGTCATAGCTGAACGGGTATTGCTC